>NZ_CP042437.1:6008779-6609657 GCF_007971525.1 Mucilaginibacter ginsenosidivorax | reverse complement strand
CGTTTCGGCTGTGGCAGTTTACGAAGTGCAAACCAACCGTAGTGACAGCCAAAACTCTTTTGGTAACCAAAATAACAACGTTATACGCACACTTAACAACGCCACCAACATCACCACCAATTATACTTATGGCACCAACGTGCTGCATTCGTTAGTAGGCCGGGTGGGTTATGATTTTGAAGGGAAATATTTAATTTCAGGTTCAATACGCCGCGATGGATTATCAGTTTGGGCCCCCGGTCACAAATATGAAAACTTCCCTGCAGCTTCAGTAGGCTGGAAGGTTGACCAGGAAGATTTCATGAAGAATTCTAAAACAATCAGCGAATTAAAACTACGGGCCGGTTACGGCGTTACCGGGATAAATGGAACCGTGTTGGGTAATTATCCTTACGTGTCAAATGTTTCTGCGGGTGGCACAACGTATCCTTTTGGCAATTTGGCAACGGGTGCCAACTCTGGTAACGGATCTTATTATAGTGCATTAAGTAATTATTTTCTTCACTGGGAAATAACCAAATCAACAAACATTGGTCTTGACCTCGGCTTACTTCAAAACACGTTTACGTTATCGGCGGAAGTTTATAAGAGAAGAACCAATAACCTGATCTTAACCGTACCGGTACCGCCAAGCGATGGCGTTGGTGCACCGGTTGCAAATGTCGGCTCGATGCAAAACACAGGTATTGAATTTACCGCAGGTTACCATAAATCAAGCGGAGACTTTAAATTTGATATAACCGGTGTGTTTGGTTTAGACAAAAATAAAGTTACCTCATTGACAGGAACCGCAAACGGATCGATAACAGCAGGCGGTGATGCGGATTTTGGTGGCGGCGGGCCGATTACTAACACCGTAGTTGGTCAATCTATCCAGTATTTTTATGGTTATGTTGTAGAAGGCATATTCCAAAATGCAGCTGATGTAAGCGGTCATGCAACTCAAACCAATGCAGCGCCAGGCGATATTAAATTTAAGGATATCAATAACGACGGTAAAATAGATGCCAATGACCGGGTTAACCTGGGCAGTTACCTCCCTAAATTTACTTACTCGTTAAATTATTCGGCGAATTATAAAAATTTCGACCTTGCTTTGTTTTTCCAGGGTGTTTACGGCAATAAAATATTTAATGCCGAAAAAATCATTCTTGAAGGTATGCCAAGGTTATTTAACTCCGGAGTTAACGTGCTTAAAGCCTGGACACCTAACAATACCAATACTACTATCCCGAGGGCTATTTCCGGCGACCCCAACGGCAACGTACGGCCGTCGTCGCGCTGGGTAGAAAACGGCTCATACCTTCGTTTAAAAAATCTTCAACTTGGCTACAATTTCCCTACAGCCTGGCTTAAATCGGCTACTGACGGTCACGTAAGCAAAGTGAGGTTTTATTTATCATCCACAAACCTGTTCACGATTACAAAATACACCGGGCTTGATCCTGAGGTTGGCTCCAAAAACGGAACACTTACAAATGGTATAGACTACGGCCAATATCCTTCGCCAAGAGCGTTCCAGGCAGGCTTACAGGCAACATTTTAACAATCATTAAATTGATATATTATGAAACATAGAAAAATTTATTTATTGTCAACCATTATCTTACTAACGATAACGGTGATTGTATTGTCCTGTAAAAAAACAGCGCTAAATACATCCGACCCCAATAATCTTACTACAGGTAATTACTATAAAACTGCAGCGCAACTAAAGGCGGGCGTTAACGCCATCTATGCTGTTATGCATCAAAACAACCTCGTATCGCGCGAGTGGTATTATCTGCATGACACCAGGAGCGATGAAGTGTTCCCTGGCGGCGGCCAACTGGAAATTCCGCGCAGACAACTGTATGAAAATACCGATGACCCTACCAACTCGGTTATGAACTCGGTTTGGAATGGCTGGTACACAGTAATATTCCGCGCCAACGTGGTAACCGACAATGCGCCCAATGTTACTGACAATGTTGCAGATAAGAATGAATCAGTTGGCGAGGCAAAGTTTCTTCGCGCCTGGGCTTACTTTGACCTGGTTAGCATGTGGGGAGGTGTTCCACTGGTAACTACAGTGCCAAAAAGTCCAAACGATTATAAGCCACGTGCATCTGTTAGTGAGGTTTACGCGCAAATTGTTCAGGATTTAAAAGATGCCGCGGCAGTATTGCCCGGAAAATCGGCTACCGATAAGGGGCGGGCCACCGCTTCCGCTGCCAATGCCATGCTGGGCAGGGTGTTGATGCAACAAGGCGATTATGCCGGAGCCAAAGCGGCGTTTCTTAAAATTCCAACTTCAGGAGCAGATGGATATTCTTTAACCGCACGTTACCTGGATAATTTTGAGTTGGCGACCGAGTTTAATTCAGAGTCGATTTTCGAAGTTGTATTTGTAGACAAAGGCGATAATAATTACAACTGGGGCGGCGAAAGCGCGACTGAACCGCAATCTACAGTCAGAAACCAGGAATACTGCCCTGTTGCCTGGAGAAACCTCATTCCTTCAAACAAATATTTGAATGAGTTTGAAAACACAGCTACAGGCGCTGCTAAAACAGACCCACGTTTTTCATACAGCGTTTACCAAAGCGGCGATACTTATAACAATGGCCAAAGCATATTAACTGATGGAGATCAAAACGGTAATTCTTCAGTAGTTAACGGCGTCACCAAAAAAATCAGCTGGCGTAAATTTATGATTATCTACCAGGAAAGTTCTGCTACGGCTGGCTTTCACCCTGCCGGAAACAATCAGCGTATTATACGTTATTCAGAAATTCTGCTTAATCTTGCCGAATGCAATATTGAGCTAGGTGATATCCCCGGAGCTGTAACCTATCTTAATATGGTGCGCGCAAGACAGGACGTTGCTATGCCTCCTTATCCAACGGCTCAATTTCCGGTTACTACAAAAAGCGACGTGCTTAAAGCCCTAATGCACGAAAAAATGGTAGAGCTGGGCGATGAAGAAGTACGCAACATCGACATTTTAAGATGGCGTAAAAAGGGATATTTCACTACCGAGCCTATTGCTAATTTCCATGCCAACAGAGACGAATTATTACCTATACCTCAAGCCGAACTGGATAATAACCCATTAGTTAACGGTCATCAAAACCCAGGCTATTAATTTATTTTGCAGTTAATTTAAAAGCGGGCGGCCTAAAAGCCGCCTGCTTTTTTCTTATATTTAAATTACATTTTATGAAGAGGCTCCTGATAGGTTTTACCATTGCTGTATCACTTTGGTCTTGTAAAAAGCAAACGCTATTTGTACAAGTGCCATCTTCCGGCTCGGGTATCATGTTTAATAACCTGATCACCGAAAACGACTCCATTAACCCAATTGATAACGCCACTGTATATAATGGCGGAGGAGTGGGTATAGGCGATTTTAATAACGATGGATTACAGGATATTTACTTTGTAGGCAATATGGTGCCCAATAAGCTATATATTAACAAGGGAAACTTCAGGTTTGAAGACGCTACTGCAATAGCAGGGGTGGATGGCAAAGGACGTTGGGGAAAGGGGGCTTCTGTTATCGATATTAATAACGATGGCTTACCCGACATATACGTTTGTAATTCGTTTGCTAATGACCCCAAAAAAAGGCAAAACCTGTTATATATAAATAAGGGGCTTAATAAAGATGGTATTCCGGTATTTAAAGATGAGGCAAAGGAATACGGACTTGATATTCAGCTATTTTCTACAATGGCCAGTTTTTTTGACTATGATAATGACGGCGACCTTGACATGTATTTGACTGTTAATGAGCCGAACCCAGCCGAATTCCCCAACCAATTCAGACCTATTAATATCGCCGGCACGGGCAGAAGCATGGGGCGATTGTACCGGAACGATTGGGACCCGAAACTTAAGCATCCTGTGTTTACAGATGTGTCATTAGCGGCCGGCATCAAGATTGAAGGTTACGGGCATGCTGCAACTATAGCTGATATTAACCTTGATGGCTGGAAAGATATATACGTTACCAACGACTTCCTGTCTAATAATATCCTGTACATTAATAACCACGATGGCACCTTTACCGATAAGTCGAAGTCGTATTTTAAACATACCTCGTTCAACGCTATGGGACAGGACATTGAAGACATCAACAATGATGGGCTGGCCGATATATTTGAACTCGACATGAGCCCTGCCGATAATTACCGAAAAAAAATGATGTCGGGACCGAGCAGCTATAACACCATTCAAAATTTCGACCATTATGGTTATCAATATCAATACGTTCGAAACACATTACAGCTGAACCAGGGTCCATCTATAGGAGAAAATAACCAGCTTGGCCCCCCGGCATTTAGCGAGGTTGGCTTTTTAAGCGGCGTAGCCCAAACAGACTGGAGCTGGACCCCAATGGTAACCGATTTTGATAATGATGGTTACCGGGATGTTATTGTTACCAACGGCTATCCGCGCGATGTTACGGATCATGACTTTATCGCTTACAGATCCAATGCATTTTTAATAACCCCTAAGAGCGAAGTTCTTAAACAAATACCATCAGTTAAAATTCATAATTACGCCTTCCGTAACCAGGATGGTTTGCAATTTAAGGATGTGAGCCTGGATTGGGGCCTGGGTATCCCCTCCTTTTCTAATGGTGCAGCATATGCCGACCTTAATAATGATGGCGCAATGGACCTGGTAATCAATAATATTAATGACGAAGCGTTAATTTATAAAAATACCGCCGGCGAGGATGCAGAAAAACCGCAGCATTACCTCAACATAACGTTCAAAGGTCCAAATCAAAATCTTGAAGGAATCGGAACCTTCGTTGATATATATTACCAGCACGGCTTACACCAGGTTTATGAAAACAACCCTTACCGCGGCTATCTTACCAGCATCCAACCGATAGCACATTTTGGGTTAGGCAAATGCAAAACCATAGATTCGGTAGTAGTTAGGTGGCCGAACAAATACAGACAAACTTTTTTAAATGTAGCTGCCGATCAAACTTTGGCTGCAAACATTAATAACGCCGGCCAAACCTATACATGGGCAAATCCGGGACAATTAAAAGCACCGATATTTACCAATATAACGGGCAAGAGTGCGATTAACTACGTACATCGTGACACAGATTATGCCGACTTTAATATTCAAAAGCTTTTGCCGCATAAACTTTCAGAATACAATCCGGCGCTGTCAGTCGGCGATATTAATAGTGATGGCTTAGATGATATAGTTGTCGGTGGAAATTTGAAAGAACCGGCACAGATTTTCTTTCAACAAAAAAATGGCACATTCATACAACGGGACCTTTTAGAAGGGAAGAAATATGAGCAGCCTTATCTTGATGGTGGAATTCTGATTTTCGATTCGAATGGCGATAAGTTTCCTGATGTACTAATTACCGGCAGTGGTTATAAGGCAGCGGCAAACGATCCGGCTTACCAGGATCGCTTATATATGAATGACGGCAAAGGGCATTTTACGCTTGCAAAGGATGCGTTGCCGGTTTGTTTTAAAAGTAAATTGTGTGTAAGGGCTTTTGATTATAACAACGACGGCAAATTAGACCTGTTTATTTCGGGGCGGGTTGAACCATGGAGATACCCCGAACCTGTGAATAGCTATATTTTAAGAAATGACACAAAGGACGGAAGGATAAAATTCACAGATGTAACTAATGAAGTTGCCCCAGGCCTAAAAAAGATAGGGTTGATATGCGACGCCATTTTTAGCGACTTTGACAACGATGGTAAAACAGACTTGATATTGGCCGGAGAATGGATGCCGCTAACCTTTCTGAAAAACATAGGCGGTAAATTTGTTAACGTTACAGCCAAAAGTGGCGTTAGCAATAAAACCGGATGGTGGAACTCAATAATTGCAGGTGATTTCAGGCATACAGGCAGAATGGATTACATAGTGGGAAATGTAGGCTTAAATACCCTTTACCAGGTCAGCGACGAGTTCCCGGCCTTTATTACAGCAGGCGACTTTGACAAGAGAAACCGGTTTGATGCATTTCCATCGTTGTACCTGCCGGGTAAAGACGACGTTAAAAGGGAATACCCTGCAAATGTAAGGGAAGATGCTGTTAAGCAAATGATAACCCTGCGTGCCAAATTCACCAATTATCATTCATATGCTGAGGCTACGATGCAAGATGTGCTCAGCGCCGATCAAATGAAAAATGCCTTACGGCTTAAAGCCACCGAGTTGAAGTCCTGCTATTTCAGGAACGATGGCGGGGGTAAATTCACCGTAATTCCGCTGCCAATTGAGGCACAGGTTTCTGTTTTGAATGGAATGGTGGCCGATGACTTTGACGCAGACGGCAACCTGGATTTATTGATCAATGGAAATGATTTTGGCACCGATGTTTCTATTGGCAGGTATGATGCCTTAAACGGCTTACTGCTGAGGGGTGATGGCAAAGGTGGTTTTGCGCCCCTGTCAATTGCGCACAGCGGAATATATTTACCTGGAGATGGAAAAGCTCTTGTAAAATTAAAGGGGGCAAACAATAATTATCTGATGGCTGCAAGCGAACATTTAGGGCCGCTCCGGATTTTTCAATTAAATGCTAAAGTATCTATGTTAAAAATAGATGATACAGATCAAAGCGCTATTATAACATATAAAAATGGCAGCCATACTAAACAGGAATTTTACTATGGCAGTTCGTTTCTTTCGCAATCGTCCAGGTTTATCCTTATCAATAATAAGGTAGCGCAGGTATCCATAAAAAATAACTCAGGAACAAGCAGGCTTTTTAAGTTCTAATATCGTTATGTTAATTACTAACTGACCATTTTATCAAAAGCAATTCAACCAGGGCAACCCTGCTCATCGTACACAATATGCTGTATGAAGATCAGGGTTGTCCTTTTTATTTTCAGGCAGGCGTATGTCATCCGCTAAAACACTTCTGTATTTACATATCAGCCATTTGCATCTGCATCGCGGGTTCGCCGGTATTAAATTTAAGTGCCTTTAAATTAAGTGGGGTTAACTTGCCATCCTCTGTTATTTCCAGGAACTGATTGGGCTTTACATCGTAAAAATGCTGCAAAATACCGCTCCCCGCCCACCTGATCTCGATGTCGTCAATCATTTTGGCCTGCCCTACCCCTATCTCCTGCCTTAGCGGAGATGAACCGAAGCTACCGCCGGAATTTACATCCTTGAAAACACTTCGCTGTATGCCATTTTCTGTAAAGGTTACCTTTATCCTTGAGCCAATAGCCGACTTATTTGACCGTGTTCCCACCAATTTTAAACCTATCCAACTATTATTATTTTGACCGGGATTAAGATATAATGCGCTTTTGTAGGCATCGCCTATATAAGCGCCACCCATTTCGATGAAAATATCCTGCAGGCCGTTATTCCTAAAATCGGCAAATGATACGCCATGTCCTTTTTGCAAATTGCCGGTACGCGATGAACTGGTTACATCGGCAAATTTTTTGCCTGCTATATTCCTAAAAAGCTTGTTTGGTATCAGTGATCCAAAATCGGGGTTGCCGGTACCAAAATAAATATCGGGATAGCCGTCATTATCAATATCACCAAAATTGCCCCCCATGCTAAATACTGCCTTATTCAGCCCAACATCATGGGTTACATTGGTAAAAGTACCATCGCGGTTATTTTTAAAAAGAAAAATATTGCCATTATCTGCTACAGGCGTGCCCAAGGCCTCTAATGCAGCGTAATAACCCAGGGTTGTGCTAAAATTGTAACTGCCTAACAAAATATCGGGCCAGCCATCATTATTGTAATCAAAAAACCAGGTAGTAAATGTATTTTGTTTAATATTGATGCCTGCCTTTTCGGTCACATCATCAAAATCTACGTTGTTCCCTCCTTTACATTTATTTTTCAGCAAATATTTTCTTCCACTCATGGTAGATAAAAAAATGTCGGGCCAGCCATCGTTATTGTAATCGGCCGATGTTACCCCTTTCACAAAATCGTTTATCTGGCAATGGGCCTTTTGAGCCATTTCTTTAAAAGTGCCATCGTGA
This sequence comes from Mucilaginibacter ginsenosidivorax, assembly GCF_007971525.1. Classification (NCBI taxonomy): domain Bacteria; kingdom Pseudomonadati; phylum Bacteroidota; class Sphingobacteriia; order Sphingobacteriales; family Sphingobacteriaceae; genus Mucilaginibacter; species Mucilaginibacter ginsenosidivorax. The sequence goes on along the minus strand of NZ_CP042437.1, from coordinate 6,601,645 downwards.
TTATTCATATAAAGTGCCGATGGATGGTTATTGTTAGGGTCGGTTCCGCCATGGCTTTCCATCCCGATAAAAACATCAAGCCAGCCATCGTTATTAAAATCGGCCCATACGGCAGTTTGTGTAGGATGCATAAACTGCAGGCCGGCTGCAATAGTAACATCGGTAAACTTACCGTTGCCATTGTTTTTAAGCAATGACCCCGGCTGATTGCCAAAGCCGTCCCGAAGCCAGCCTCCGCGCATGATAAAAATATCCGGGCGGCCATCATTGTTGTAATCTGTTTGTTGGATATTAAGGCCGCCAACTTCATCCTGTAAGCCACTTTGAGCGGTACGGTCGCTAAAAGTACCATCGCCATTGTTGTGAAAATAATGCATGTGATCTTGCAGATCCATTCCTGATGTTATAATGTCTATGTAACCGTCACCGTCAAAATCATCGGCTATGGAGCCACCCGCCCTGCTATTCAGATTAATGCCCACATTTGCGGCTACATCAGTAAATGGCTTCACCTTGTGCGGCCCGTCGTCAGCATTTAAATTAGGGATCAAATACTGGGCAGGCACCTGGTCTGGATAACGACCTAATGTCATATAAGCGATATTTAACAGCCACCGGGACTGGGCATCCTGAGAATTACTTTTCAAAATACTCTGTAATGTTTCAATTGCTTGCTGTGATCCTGTTTGCGCCTGATGGATTCCGGCTCCTTTAATAGGAAATATGCACGATGCCCCGTTATGGCCGAGCATACAATTTGCACGTTCGCCCAAACGCATAAAAGCAACCGCCTGATCGGGCAATGTATTTATGGGATTCATGTAACGTGGCAGCTTGGCAATTTTCGAATATATATCAACAGCTTGTTGCTCATGCCCCTCCTGTAACTCAAACAATGCTTTTTTCGATAAAAGCTGCACATCATAGTTTGGCGAATCGGCCTTTAACGCCGAATCGCAGGCGGCAAGGCGGGCGTCGGAACTAAAAACATTTTGAGGATTATAGTTTCGCTTTTTGAGCTGCTGCAGCAAATCTGCCATTTTCATCGGGGAATGTGGTTTACATGATAATATTAAACCACAAGTACATGCAGCAAAAAACATGGTTATTCGGGCAAATCGTGATAGCATGATAATTGGTTAAAAAACGATCCGGATTTCTGTTCCGTAATCAATTAAAGGCTACCAGATATAATAGCAACCTTTAACCGAAAAGCGGACCAAGAGTTAACATAATATTTTTGGCCACCTTCTGGTTAAGAGGTGGTTAGTAAAGATAAAAAACGACGATGGCTCCAAACACAACGTTTGTTTATATTCATATAACATCTGTATAAATTTCAATAACCTGTTTTTCAATAGTGAAATTATTTTGTCCCCTATAAATCGTCAGATTACCGAGAATCGTTGTTGATAATGGTATATGTTTTACCGGGACGCGTAGCTAAGTCGTACATCCAGGTTTTAGGTAGGTCGGGGTGAAGATTTTTGTCACTATTTTTTATGATCGGCGTTTGCAAATCCATTGTTTGGTAAAAACGGTTTTTATTTATCCCGCTTACTGCTGTCAGCAACTTACCATTCATTTGTTGATTGACACGCAGACGGCAGTTTCCGCCAAGTGATGAATGTATCACCAGTTTAATAATTTTATGGTTAGCCCATTTTATATCTACTTTAAAACCGCCTCTGGCCATTAACCCCGATATGCTGCCATCCTTCCATTCATCAGGCACTGCAGGTAATAGGTAAATCGCACCATCATGGCTTTGCAAAAGCATTTCTGCTATCCCCGAAGTACAGCCAAAATTACCATCAATCTGGAAAGGCGGATGAGCATCAAATAAATTGGGATAAGTGCCACCAGAGCCTCCGCCTATGGGTTTTATTTGATCTTTAATGAGCTTGTAGGCGTGGTTGCCATCCAGTAAACGTGCCCAAAGATTAATCTTCCACGCCATAGACCATCCGGTTGATACATCACCGCGATAAATAAGGGAATTTTTTACAGCGGCAAAAAGTTGCGGCTGTGCAAAAGGAGATATTTGGTTTCCCGGAAACAAGCCGTAGAGATGAGAAACATGGCGATGATGATCATCTGTACGATCAAGATCTTCCAGCCACTCCTGTAACTGCCCGTACCTGCCAATTTGCATTGGAGGTAATTGGCGACGGTAGGCGGCCAGGCTATCTGCAAATACTTTGTCAATATTTAGTTCGGCTGCAGCTCTTATGGCATCGGTAAACAAGCCATAAACTAACTGATTATCCATGGTGGCGCCAGCCGTAACAGAAACCTGGTTTTTCCCGTCGATATATTCGTGTTCGGGCGAAACCGACGGCGACACTACCAGCCAGCCATGTTCAGGATCTTTTTGAAGTGCATCAATGTAATATTCGGCCGCTCCTTTAATTATCGGGTAATATTCCTTTAAAAATTCTTTATCGCCCGAGTACAGGTAATGCTCCCACAGATGTTGGCAAAGCCATGCATTTGACGTTGGCCACAAACCCCAGAAAGCACCATCTACAACACCGGTTATGCGCCAGATATCAGTATTATGATGTAACATCCATCCGCGTGCTCCGTACATTATCCTGGCAGTAGGCTTACCTGTAACAGACAAATCTTTGATCATATTAAAAAGTGGGGTGCTTAGTTCTGGTAACCGGGTTACCTCGCCTGGCCAATAATTCATTTCGGTATTGATGTTAATCGTATACTTACTGTCCCAAGGGCCTTTAACTTCGCCGTTCCAGATACCCTGTAAATTGGCTGGCTGCGATCCCGGCTGAGATGAACAAATTAACAGATAGCGACCATATTGAAAATACAACTCGGCTAATTGCGTATCATTATTGGTAGAGAAATTTTGAATACGAACATTTGTTGGCCGTTTTGCTGCGCTATCTGCACCAAGATCAAGCTTAACCCTGTCAAAATACGAGCGATAATACTTGATATTTTTAGTTAACAATTCATCGAAACTGTGCTCATAGGCCTTGCTTAAAGTGTTTTTTGCCCGAAGCATTGAATTTGCCGAAACATCGTGATAGTTAACAAAATTGGTGGCCATAGAAAGATATATCACAGCCGTATCTGCATTTGCAATAGTAATGCCCGAAGTATCTGCAACGTTTGTGCCTCCGGAATTTTTGACCCTGGTGAGCACATTAAATTCTATTTGCCCTTTTTGTCCTTCGTGCTCACTGCCCTGCCCAGCTAAAACCAGTGCGTTCTCGTTATTTATGGTGACTGAAGATTTAAGCGGGCTTTTAAGCTTTAGCTTACAGTTAATCATGCCCGGCTTATTTGCCGTAAGTTTCACCATAAGCACATTTGAGCCGAACGAGGTAAAAAATTCCCGTTTATAGTTAACACCGTTTAAAGTATACCTTACTGTAGCCGTGGCATTCGCTATATCGAGGTCGCGATAATAGTTACTAACAGCATCTGATCCAGGAAAGCTGATGTATAAATTACCTGCAAGTTGATACGGCATGCCGCTATTACCTTTTGGTCCAAGTTTACTATTAGCTAATTCCTGCGCTTCTGCATACTTTTTTTCAGCGAGCAGCCGCCTCACCTGATCAATGTATGGCCTCGCACTTGAATCAATAGTATTATTGGGACCTCCGCCCCATATGGTTGATTCATTGAGCTGAATACGTTCGTTTTGTACATTGCCAAACACCATACCCCCTATAAAACCGTTTCCAAGAGGCAGGGCTTCGTTCCAGTTTTTAGCAGGTTGATTATACCACAATCTATATCGCCCGGAATTATCGGGCATATTATTTTTTTTACCGGCATAATTTTTTTGTTGAGCCTGTACGGATGAAAGCATCAATAATGCCCCAGCAAATAAGCACACTTTTTTATTAACTAATCTTGTCATATATTTTGGTTTGCGATGTGCAATCCCCATTTGGACAGCATTCATATATTTCTGTTGTATTGCCTGTTTCAGCAAATCTTCGTTTTACGCCCCATGCTGCGTAGCTAAAGCTTATAGCATTTGGCAGTAAACTTTTTGATCATCTTCGCAAGTGCGGGCAGCCCGCTTTATCGTATCATTCAATAACTCCCCTGTTAAAAATTAACTACAGACCAGTAGGCTTTTTTGCGTTGACGGTTTTCGTCAAACAACAGGGGATAGGCTTTTTTAGTTATGCGTGGCGTGTTGCCGCCGGCGGCGGCTCCGCCCATTAATCCACCGGCTCTCCCGTCCAGCCAGCTACTTCTGTCAGACACATTCCAGAATGTAACATTTGTTATAAACTTCTTATACTGTCGGAATATGTCGAAGGCCATTTTGTATTGCGCTATTTGTTTGGCTTCCAATTCTGGCGTATAACCCGGGTCGGGGGTTGGTGGCGACGTGGCATCCGGAGGCGCTGCTCCGGGTGCAGGTTTTGGTTGTGGCATACGAATAGTAATATCCAGTTCGGTAAATTGCACTTTTAAGCCTAACGAAGTTACCTCATCCAAAGCTTTGCGTAATTCGTCGGCCGATGGTTCATATAACTTCCAATGAGCCTGCATACCCACTCCATCAATAGGTACGTGGTCCTCAATCAACTTTTTTAACAATTTATATATCTTTTCTCTTTTTACCGGATGTTCGCTATTATAATCATTATAATATAACTTGGCCTGCGGGTCAGCTTCATGCGCATACCTAAAGGCAGCCTCTATAAAATCGGTACCGTTGCATATGTTGTACCAGTTGCTTTTGCGGTATATTTGCGTTGTATCATCGCTGTCATCAACTGCCTCGTTAACCACATCCCAGGCGTAAATTTTACCCTTATACCTTCCGGCAACAGCAAAAATATGATCCTTTAAACGCCGCAACAGCAACTCTTTGGTAACCGGCTTTCCGTCAGCCCCTTTAAACATCCACGCGGCTTCCTGGTTATGCCAGCATAAGTTGTGTCCGCGTATTTTAATATGATGGCTCACTGCAAAATCAACAATTTTGTCGGCATTTTTCCAATTATAGATATCTTCCGACGGATGTATCGGGCCCATCTTCATATCGTTCTCAGGCGTTATGCTGTTAAATTCTTTGACAATTAATGCAGAATCAGGACCATGCAAAGAAGCCATGCTAACCGCTACACCAATTGGAAAATACTTTTTATAATAATCTTTTAAACCCTTATTTGGATCATCGGCGGTAGTGTGTGCCTGGAATGATGAAGCCACCTGGTGTTTTGGTGTACATTGAACGTACGACAAAATAATGATAAAGGCAATCGTCGGGAGCAGGAAACTCCGTTCAGTTTTTTTATTAACAGTATATAAATTCATTGGGCATTAGTTGTTTTAATTGGTGGTGGTTAACTGTTTATACTTTGCTAAACATTATTTATCGTAAACAGACAAAAGCTAATGAATGTCAGCATCCGGAAACTTATAACCTAATAATGAAAGCATAGTCTCGCCATATCGTTTGCCTAATACCCTGTACCCTTCGGCAGTAAAATGCAGGTGATCTGGGGAACAGGGACAACCGGCAGAGGAAATTATATGTGAATTAGTAACAACCTCAGATAAAGTTGCAATAATTTTATTCATAGCAGCGCAAATACCACCCTGATCGGCATTTACCACTTCGCCTGCAAGTAAGGGCACTTTTTTGGACTTCAGGTTTAAATCCCTTATCAAATTATCATAAACTCCTTTTACTTTTTTTGTCCACAGCGTATCATTCATGTTCGATTCTCCCTGGTGTAACAAAATACCTTTAATTACACCAGACTTCTGAGCTAACCTGGCCAATTCAATCAACCTTGCGTATGGATTTCCGCCATATTCAGCAGCAATACCTTTCATCCAGCCGGGCGCGGTTGCAAGGTATGATTGATAACTATCCTTTTCAAAAATTTCAATTTTGGCGCCGGCGACAGAAACATTTATAATACCGATCCGTATCTTTTTGGGAAGGTTAGCCACCAACGTCCGGCCGAAATAATCTGCCGGGGTTAAGCCGGTTTTGCACCGGGCCAATGGTGGTACTGCCGTATACCAGTTATCTTTTAGCCGGCCTCTGTCGCCGCAATCAACAGCCTGCAACACCTGAAACCTGCTATCAACGGCTACAGTATCCCCGGCCTCAACTCTTGCATTCCCTTCCATATTTGATTGGCCGAAGCAAATAAATATGTAAAAATTCTTGTCTTGCGAAAAACTTTTAAGGCTCAGCAAGGTAAGGCATGTTGCTGCTATGAATGTAAGTTTTATTTTCATGTATAATTTCAATTCTTAAATATCAGGCCTGCAAACTGGTTTAAAGAGCGTCTCCAGGATTGCCACTCATGTGCCGTACCCGGCGATTGGTAATACAAATGTTTAATGCCTGCTTTTTCAAGTGCTTCGTGAAAGCCTTTTACTGTGGTTTGCATTCTTTCCGGCTCGGTAGTTCCAATGCTTAAATAAAGCACTCTAACCTTTTGGTTAAAAGCATTTGCATCGGCAAATACACCATTATACATTTTGGTTATATCGGTACCTGGCTGCATAAAGGCCGCGCCGCTAAAACCTCCTACATAAGCAAACTTGTCGAGATTGGTCATAGTAGTTTGTAAGGTTTGAAACCCTCCCATTGAAAGCCCTGCCATAGCACGGTGATCGCGGTCGGCAAGCGTCCTGAATTTTGTATCAACCATCGGAATAATTTCTTTCACAAGCACATCCGGAAAAACGTTTCCTGCCATCATTCCACGGGCGTTTGTAGTTACCGGTTGCGTTGGATCTGTGGCATATCCCCTATCCATAACAACTATCATGGGCGTTGCCTGTTTCCCGGCAATAAGGTTATCCAATATAAAATTCATTTTACCCTGCGTAGGCCAGCCGGTTTCGTCTTCGCCCGAGCCATGTTGTAAGTAAAGTACCGGGTACCTTTTGTCGGCTTGCGTATCATAACCGGGAGGTGTATATACATTTGCCCGCCTCCAGGCCTTTGTTATGTTTGAGTAGTAGTTTACGGAACGCACCTCGCCATGAGGCACATCTTTGGTAGTATAAAAATCACCCTCCGGATCAGGAATATCAATCCCGCTGGCCATTCTTCCCATGCCATAAAAAGTCTGACTTGACGGATCAACAACGGCAACATCGTCAATTATCAGTGAATAGTAGTGAAACCCTAATACAATTGGATCGGTCGTAACTGTCCAATACCCCCCGGTATCTTTAGTCATTGGATACTTTTTCAATAAGTCAATTTGAACACTTTGTGCCTTCGGGGCCTTTACGCGAAAAAAAACGGTATTATCCGGAAATATCTGCGGATACTGCACGCCCGGAATATTAGTGGGCGCCGGTATACCTGATTCGGTATAAGTATATTGGGGAAACGTTGAGGCATCTACCGGCTTAAAAAGCATTTGTGAAAACATATATAAGCCATTTTTCCAAACCTTAAAGTTGTGCACACCGGGCTCGATATAATAGACATGCGGCACGTTTTTCTCTGCCAGGTAATCATGGGTACGTTTGCTAAATGCAATTAGCCCATCGCTTGATCCGCATGATATCCAAAGCAACTTCAGCTTTCTTTTTGCCTCGTCGGGGTTAGGAACCAATTCTTCTGGCTTTTTTGTATTCGGGGCTGAGGAAAAGCCACCCACCCATGAAAATACATCGAGGTTTCCTAAGCCAAAATTTAATGATTGCCCACCTCCCATAGAAAGTCCGGCCACTGCCCGGTGGTCCTTATCTGTATATACACGGTATTTACTATCAATAAAAGGTATCAGATCGTTCAATAAATCTTTTTCAAAAACGGCAAAAGCTTGTACCTTATCAGGTGCCATTATATTTCCCGTTGCGCGGTCATCCTTTATAGCCCTGCCGTTGGGCAACACTACTATCATGGGTACAATTTTGCCTTCGGCATATAGGTTGTCCAATATAACCTGGGGGCTACCACCATTATACCATTCTTTTTCATCGCCACCTATGCCATGCAAAAGATACAACACGGGATATTTTTTACTTTTAGAGTATCCTGGCGGGGTGTAAATAAGCGCACGGCGGGTATTGCCCACGGTTTTTGATTGATAAGTAATGGTATCAATTTTGCCATGCGGAATGTCGGCACGAAACAAGTCAAAACCCACCCGCGCCTGGTGAATTATATCTTGCGAATAAACCGGTATGTTAAGCAACAGAATGGCACATGCCAACAAAAACAGTTGCTTAATATGTTGTAATCTCTTCATTGTTAATATTGTTATAGGTAAATAAATTTATCAATTGGTTTGCGGTTGTATAAGCTGGTATTTGCCGCTGAGGTGCATCAGGCTGAATAAATACAACAAGCCATCATAATAGGGATCGAAATATCCATCTGCATAAGGTTCAAGTTTGGCCTTCCAGAGAGGCCGCACAAAATCGTATTTTGTGTTATCGGCTATCATGAGCGAGGCTGCAGCCGAGGTAGCTACCAATCCCAAAGAATGCCGTAACTTTTTGACTCCTCCTGCCGGAAGAATAAAAGCAGGTGTAGATCCATCTGTATTAAACTGATCCTCAAAATCATTAATCCCCTTCGATGTTAAAAAGTTTTGAAAACGCCTGGCATAATCTTGCTGCCACTTTTTGTCTTTCCCGAACCACACGTAATCCATGGCGATATTCATTGGTACGCGCCAGGAGTCGAAACGAAAAGCCGGCTGCATTCGCCCCCAGCTGAGTGCCTTGCCATTAAAATGGGTATTATCGGGGTTGAGTGCAGTAACGGGGTCACAGGCCCTGTGTAAAAACACCCTTGCGGTATCTGCGCAATCGCGGTAAAATTGTTCATGGCCGTCTTTTGCATAAAGCGCCCATACTTCGTAAAATGCAGGTAAATGGTAAGATGGATCTGTCCATTCATATCCGCCACCTTCTGGCACAAAAGAAATTTGTTTCGCGGCAATATTTATAAAAGGATGAACATTCGCGGCACCCTCTTTTTTCCACATGGCATCCAATATTCTCCTGGCCTCTCCATAATAATTAATGCCTGTATTATTTCCCCACCTGTTAGAGGCAAAAAGCAAGTCGGTTACGTAGTACAATTCTCCGTCGGATGCGGAACCTTCTGAGTTACGTTTCATCGTTTGAGGATTAATGCTCCAGGCAAAATACCCATCGCTTGGACCGTCCTGGTGCTGAAGATATTTTTTTGACCATCGCCATATACGGTCGAAGACATCTTTTTTATTAAGCTGCACAGCGATCATCATCCCATACGAAAGGCCCTCCGTTCTGGCATCGTGGTTTTTCACATCAGACACGTATGCCATGGAATCGCCTACCTCAAAATAAACCTTGTTGGGGCCTTCAAACACATCATGATAAGCCTTGGCTACTTTACTGCTGATATCATCCTTACTATATCCCGCTTCATGAAAAAGATCAGGATAAATGCCAGAAGCTACGGCCCCTTTACCTGGCATTTTTTTTGAAGCTTTGCGATTTTGGCTATTTGCCAATGCAGGCAGCAAAGCAATCATAACATACAATAACACTATTTTTTTCATACTCACGTGTGGTAATTAAATAAAGATTTTGTCTTACTATTTTTATATGGTTAATAAAAAAGTTATCCTATTTGCCAGGAAACCTTATGCTTTTAATAAAGATGCTTTGCGGAACGCCTGCAGGGTACCGAACAAAAACGTCATGTTGCCCGGCAACATTTTTAAGTTGTTTGCTGAATGTTTTATAATTACCGCCGGCTGTAGCGCTTAGCGGTATTGTGGCTATCAATTTACCATTCTTAAGATCATCAAGCCATATTTGAAGCGTACCCTTCCCTTTGGACGAAGCAACTACCTCGACGGAAGATGCTGGCTGCCTTCCCATTTCCACACCGGATATCATGAACCATCCGCCATATAAAGATGTATTGGTTACCGATGTCCCATTGTTAACTGTTGCTATTCCATAGTAATTGCGATAGCTTGCTGCGGGCAATGAGGAGGATCCGTCTTTACAAATAAAACAATCAAAATCCGCTGGTTTTCCTTCGGCAAATAACCCAACACTTGTACCTACCCATGAATTAAAGTTTGGCTGGGCTTTATCAAGTTTAACTGCGTTAATTGGCCTGCCAAGGGAAACCCAGGCTTTTCCGTCGCCGCTATAATATCCGGTTAGTTCGTGGCCGTTTCTTTCCAGTTTCAGCCAAACCACGTTTCCGAAGGTGTTAGGCGCGCTCCTATTCGCGGTATCCATGGTGAAAACAATTTTACTACCGTTGTTGTAACCGCTGTATAGCCTCACCACTACGGCCTGGTTACCGTTAGTAAGATAAATGCCAGCCTTGGTAGCGTCATTAGTTGCACGCAGGTCAACCTTTGTAACAACGGAATAGTAGTGGTCTGTTTCTTTTTGAACAAGATGGGTACGGGCAGAATCGGGCATAAGCCTTATCCATCCCCTACGGGCTGTAAGTGAATAAGTGGCTGAGGCTTTTTTGGTGAGGAAATGCCAGTTAAGACTCAATTCGCCGCCGTCAAAATAATCTGTCTTTACACTTGTCCATGAAATGCCCGACCATGGCAGGTTCGGTTTCAGGATAGGTGTAGTGGCCGGCGCCATACCCCATGGCCTGTCGCCCTCCCAGGTTACGGGGTAAAGAGAGGTTTGGCGCCCGGTGCCAGACCAGTCGTCACCATCGTACTTCTCATAGCTTTGCCCGATAGTCCACCAGGTTCCATCGGCTAATTGAATGGGAGCTGAAATGTGGTTAGGACGACGGAAACCCACCTTATCATCGGTAACCGGTTTAAAAAAATCACCCAGCCTTTCCCATTTTGTCGAATCGCCGGTCAACGTTTTTCCTCTTAAAACATATTGTCCGCCCGTAACATCACCGGCAGGAAAGTAATAATAAAAGCCATTACGTTTACACATTACCGGGCCTTCTGCCCAGCTATACTGTAGCCTGGCGTTTACCCAGTCGAGATTTATCACATGGTCTGTCAATTGCCCATCCTTACCCAAGGCTTGCAAACGATTAACTTTTTGACCGTTTTTTATTACCATGTAAGGTTTTCCGTCATCATCCACAAAAATGGAATTGTCGTAACCAAGGTTACCTGTTTCGGGGTTAGACTTTACTTGTACAGGAGCAGACCATGGCCCTTTAGGCGAACTTGCCTTGCAAAACCACTGCCCTCCTGCCGAAAAATAGATCCAGTAAGAGCCGTAAAAATAGGTTATAGCACCCTGCCAGATACCAGCGGAAGGCCGGTCGGTAACCCAGGCCGCTTTTGATGATGGCAGCACCCTGCTTATTACCTCCCAATGAATAAGATCTTTTGAGTGATAAATGGGCAGGTAAGGGTTAAAATGAAAGGAAGACCCGCAGTGATAAAAATCATCTCCCACTTTAAGTAAGGTGGGGTCCGGGTGGTCGCCTGGTAACACAGGGTTCACATAGGTGTTAACTGCCTGGTAAAACAAGGAGGAATCCGGCATTTTTCCCTGGCCATTTGCAGACAAAACGCCGAGCGTGAATATGATTATAAGGCCCGTAAGCCGGGTGAATTGATTCATAATATTTAGATGATAGCTTTTCAGTAATTTCACTTATTCGTTTAAAATTCTTCTATATATCCGGCAAAACCGCCGCGGGGAAGCCAGCTTACCTGTATTTTATCTGTGCTTTCCACAGCCATATATTGTTCATGGAAAGCCATATCGTTATCCCCGTCATTTATTAAGGTAAGCCTATATTTTTTACCTGTTGGTAAAAAGCTAAAATCAATGGCCGTCTGGCCGCCCCGGTTTTGTCCGTTTATCCCGCCAATAAACCATTGCTTACCTTTCTGTCTTGCAATTATTGTTGATTTGCCTGGATATCCCGAAATAAAGCGTGTGTCATCCCAAGATGCGGGCACCCGGGAAAGAAACATTTTTTCAGTTGGCGGCAAGTTCTCAAAACCCGACGGGCGATCGGCAAAATGCTGTATTCCTGATTCGAACAACACCGAAAGCGCCAGCTCGTGTGCAAATGTGGTAGTGTGGGCATGTTGCGAATTAGTAAATGCAACCGGGGTGTAATCCATTGGCCCTATAATATTGCGGGTAAATGGTAATGTTGCATTGTGCCTGGCGCCTTCGGCTGTCATTACTGGTCCGTTATTATATTGCTCGGCACCGGCTACCCCCTCTATCGTCATTAAATTTGGATAAGTGCGAGACCAGCCACGCGGTACGGTGGCTCCGTGGAAGTAGATCATCAATTTATACTTAGCAGCGTCCTCCATCAAATCGATGTAATAGTTGATGATGTTTTGCTTGTCGCTTTCAAAAAAGTCTACCTTGATGCCGTATATGCCAATTTTGCTTAGCCACTCAAATTCTTTAGCGCGGCTTTCCTTCGTAATTAACCGGTCTTTTGGTGTTGCCGGTACGGTGTTATGGTTGCCGCCCGAATTGTACCATATTAAAGGTTTCACGCCCTTTGCCAGGGCATACTGAACGGCCTTTTCAACGTCACCACCGTTTGACATCTGATCCCATTCCCAATCAAATAAAGTATATTTCCAACCCATACGGGCCGCAAGGTCTGTGTATTGACATAAACGTTGGTAGTCTTTAGTACCGTGGTTATAAGCCCAATATACCCATGAGCTGATACCCGGTTGCACCCAGTTAAAATTCCCGGCAATCTGGGGCTCGCTTACATCCTCAACCAAAGTCGACTGCACAACATCTTTAAGCTGACCAATGATTACCACGCGCCATGGCGACTGCCATGGCAATGAAAAAACAGGATTGACATCGCCGGTACTATTGCCATCTCCCGCAGAAGGGAAAGTCAATTTATATTCGGAGGCGTTTGCAGCTGTATTAGTAAGTTTAGTTGCGCAATAGTTACGGTCAAGGTTTGCTTCTGTAATCAGTGCCCAGCATTCCGTTGCGCCTGGCGGGTTAAATAGTGCGGGGTACCCCCATTCGCCGGCTTTAAAAGCATTGTCCTGCTCGGGATAAAACCCTTCGTAGCTTCGCACAAAGCTCTGCATCCAGCGTTTCGAGCTGTCGGCTATATGGTAGGTAGTTAATTCATTTAGCATTTTGTATTGCCCGGCTTTTTTTTCGGGAAAGGTGTAACGAAATGCAATACCATTATTATAAACCCGGAGAATAACGTCCATTTCCTTTTTATCAACAGTTATAAACTGTACGGTTACCTCATTGCCGTCATTGGTACAAACTGATTTTTTTCCGTGCAGGGCAACATATTGCTCATGAACCGGCTGAGTTTTTCCGACACCCCTCAGCTTTAAGTTATGCGCAAAATCTGCATCTTGTCTTAGCAGCCCAAGACCAATAGCCGGAAAAACGGTAGTGTTGTCTTTATATTGAACCTTGAAGGACCAAAGAGCATTTGGATCGCCCGGAGAACTTAGCTGAACCGAAATATTATGATCAGGAGAAGAAAGAACCTGTTGTTGGGCTAAAAGACGTTGGCTTAGTGTAAATAAACAGACGCAGGTAAAAAAAGACAATGATAAAATTTGTTTCATGTGAAGTTATATTCTGATTAGGCTGCTGCTGCTTTGCACATCTATGACAAGCAGACAGCGCCCTTAATTATGCATCCGTTTATATGATTTTGATCTTAATGGTTTTCAGGTCTTTGTTATCCGAACTTTCACCGTACAGTAATTCATACTCGCCGGGAGTTACCTTAACAACTGCATCTGTGGGGTCGAAAAACTCAAAGGTTTTTGCCGGAAGGTCTAACTTAACAACTTGTTTCGCCCCGGATGATAGTGGTATTCTTTTAAAAGCCCGCAACGTTTTCACCGGTGAATCAGGATCATTCAATTTCCGAACATATACCTGCAGTACTTCTGTGCCATCACGTTTTCCTGTATTTGCAACCGGAACCGTTAATTGTATGCCTTCGGTGTTCACTATCCTTGTTTTACTTGCTGTAGCGGTGCCTACATTAAAAGTAGTGTAGGTTAAGCCAAACCCAAATGGAAACAAGGGCTCTGATGTCATATAACGATAGGTGCGCCCCTTCATTGAATACTCATTAAAATCGGGAAGTTGCTGCATATTTTTATAAAAGGTAACCGGTAAATGGCCTGCCGGATTATAGTCGCCGAAAAGCACATCAGCAACAGCTTGTCCGCCAGCCTCGCCGCTATACCATGCCTGCAAAATAGCATCGCAGTTTTCCGTTTCAGGAACCATGGCAATTGCTGAACCCGAGCAATTTACAAACACGACTTTTTTACCCGCTTTTTTCAACGCGCTTATGCAATTGCGTTGCACGGCGGGCAATTCAATATCAGTACGGTCGCCGCCTTTAAACCCAGGTAATGAGATAGGCATTTCCTCTCCCTCTAAACGCGGTGATATGCCACCCACAAAAACAACTACATCTGCATCTTTTACCTTGTCAACTAATTTATCAAAGGTTGCCGGAACTTCCTTGCCGAATGTAAAACCCAAACTGGCCGCCCAGTTATTTAATTGTTTGTACCGCACTTCTATTTTGTACTCGGTATCGGCGTTAACATGTAATTGGTAACGTCTGGGTATCGACCTCCAGCTACCAGTCCGCAAAACCGATTTTCCATCAATAAAGAGCTCGGCAGAACCTGTGCCTTCCAGTTTGAACACAATGTCGTCGCTAACTGTCGGTTTATATATCGTTTCATACCTGGCCGAAAAATCTTCGATATTAACCCCTTGTGCAAACTGGTGGGCGCCTAATGTTGTAAATGCAATTGGGCTGGTTATTTGATCGGTAATTACCACAGGGGCCTCAAAGTTCCGGTTATTCCAATACGTAGCACGTATACCTTGCTTTCCGTCAATTGTGCATTGATTGAAGGCGTTTAAGGTAATTTTATCTTCAGTCAAATCACAGGCCTGATCGTAAATAACCTGCCCGGCATTTAATTTACCCTTAATACCGTCTAAAATATTTATGGTATTAAGAGGCGTTCCATTATAGTTACCCCAAAGCATTTGTGTGTTATCGGCATTGGGGCCTACCACCGCAATTTTTTGCAGGGTTTTGCTTAGCGGCAAAATGTCATTCTTGTTTTGCAAAAGGGTCATAGTTTCGCGGCCCATTTGTAGGGCAAGCTTGTGGTGTGCCTGGGAGTTAACAACCGAAATTGGAATTTTAGTCCAGGGTACAAGTTCGTCTTTGTCCATCTCCCCAAGCTCAAAGCGCTGGGTCATTAAGCGAATGACACTTGTGTTTATATCTTTCTCTTTAATTAAGCCGTGCGCTACGGCATCCGGTATTTTATCAAATGCATACCCTACACATTCCACATCGGTACCCGAAAGAACCGCTTTCGCCGAAGCATGGCTTGCATCTGATGACGAATGATGACCGTTGTAAAAATCAGTTATGGCGCCACAGTCAGAAACTACAAGGTATTTAAAGCCCCAGTCGTTACGTAAAATTTGACCTAACAAACGACTATTGCCGCAGCAGGGTTCATCATCCAAACGCTGGTATGCACACATAACTTCCCTTACATCTGATTGTTGCACTAACGCTTTAAAAGCGGGAAGATAGGTTTCCCAAAGATCGCGCGGTTCAACATCGGTAATATTAGCCTGATGACGGGTCGACTCTGGTCCGGAGTGCACGGCAAAATGCTTGGCACAAGCCAGCAATTTACGATACTTGGCATTTGCGGGGCCTTGCAAGCCACGCACAACCTGGATACCCATGCAAGAGGTAAGATACGGGTCTTCGCCGTATGTTTCTTGTCCGCGGCCCCAGCGTGGGTCGCGAAAAATATTCACATTAGGTGTCCAGACAGACAGATCATGAAAACGCTGGCTTTCTCCTTGCTTTTTATATTCATTATTTTTTGCCCGGGCTTCATCAGATACAGCATCAAATACATGAAAAACAAGCTGATCATCAAACGAAGCAGCCATACCTACAGGTTCAGGAAAAACCGAAACCGGCCCCTGGTTAGCGTAGCCATGCAAGGCCTCGCTCCACCAATTAAATTTTTTGATACCCAATCTCGGAATAGGTTCCGAAACGTCCTTCATCAGGGTCACCTTTTCTTTGAGTGTTAATCTTGATACCAGGTCCTTTGCTCTCGCCGCCGACGGTAAATTAGCGTTTTGGTAGGGCAGTATTTGCGCAGAGACATATAATGCGCACACCATAAGTACAGAAGTAAGTAAATGTTTTTTCAGGTTCATATTGTTTATTACAATTGGTATTTTAATCTATAGCGTAACTTTAAAAGGCGACTTAACCGCAACAAATTATCTATAGCGCTATAGCGGTGATGCTATTATTGTTAATTCACAAATTAGTGGTTTACCTGGCAAACGGGTATTACTTTATCCGCGATCGTCAATAATTTAGTGTTATGAATTAAAAAAACGGAACGTTGGCAAAACCAACAATTGTCCAATCAACTCCGTCCAAAAGTATTTTGAAAACAGAACTTGATGTGCCACAAATGTTGAATAAATCAACACTTTCGTTGAAATAAGTGGCCTTTTGCCACATTGGTACTTTAATCAGGTACGTAATAGCAAAATTTTAACATTTAATTTCTTAACACCCGTATTTGCACCCAAAGACACTTTGCTACTGAAAGATTATCAGAATAGTCAGCCGCCTGTATCTGCGATAAATTAAGCGTCGGGAATCGGCTATTTTTTGCAACACAATTTGAAATATGCATGTTAAATATTGCGCAGGCGATTCAGGTTAAGAGTGGTTATTTTTTATTTATGCAATCGATTGTTTTTTATTAATTTATAGTTTATATTTACGTTGTGTGATTTTCACCAAACACTTGTTTGATGTTGCACCTTTATAAACCACCTATTTAAAAAATGAAATTATTTGTACATCATGCTCATTTAAAGCGCGATGCTGTACAAATTTTTTAAACAGCAATGGAATGTTAAACTCCTTATTACCATTTAAGCGAACTGCGATTACACGATTATTCTTAATTGTATTCACAGTGTCAATCCATATCACTTTTCAATCCCATGGACAGTCTTTACGATTTACAGTACTTACATCTCACGATGGCTTGCTGTCAAATACGATTAATGCAATCATTAAGGATCGCTATGGTTTTTTGTGGTTTGCAACAGCGGATGGGCTTGACAGATTTGATGGCTTGGAGCATAAGTCGTATCGTTTTGATCCGGCAGACAAATCGGGCTTTCGCTCCAGGGAAGTTACAAGTATGTACGAGGATGAGGCGGGGCAGTTTTGGGTAGGCACCATGGGCGGCGGGCTATATTACCTTGACCGTTCTCAAGATCAGTTCCGAAACTATGACGAGAATACTGCCCACGGACATCTTGCAAACAGCTACATCAAATCTATCTACGGTGATACACATGGCCGCCTTTGGATTGGTATATTAGGAGGACTGTGCGTACTTGACCCTAAAACAAAAAAGGAGGTATTTTATAAAACCGATGAGCAAAAACCCGGACAGTTACATTCGGGTGTTATATTATCCATTTTCCGGGATAGCCAGCGCCGGATGTGGATAGGGACAGGTAAAGGACTCTATCTTTATAATGAACCATCAAACAGCTTCATTGCCTTTATGCACAAAAAAAACGACCACTCGGGTATACCGGGTGATGCGATAAATACCATAGCCGAATTTCAGCATAAATTATGGATAGGGACCGACGATGGATTAAGTACATTATCAGCAGATTTAAAAACCTTTACAAATTTCAAATACAGCCCTAATGACGATAGTACCCTTAGCGGCAACCTTATATATAGCATGGCTGCTGATGGCAATAAAATTTGGGTAGGTACCGAAGGCGGTTTGGATATTTTAGATCCGGTAACCGGAAGGGTAAAACGCTACAACCATGATGATAGGGATAAATTCAGTGTAAGCAGTAAATCCATCCGTTGCATTTATAAGGACCCCGATGGAATTTACTGGCTTGGCACTTACCAGGGTGGTGTGGATAAGTATGACAAAAACCTAACTTTATTTAATTCCAAGCAAAATAATGCCTATGATCCTGCCGGGTTAAGCGCGCCATTTGTTTCGTCATTTGCCGAGAATAAGGACGGGGACCTATTTGTTGGCACAGATGGCGGGGGCTTAAATCTTTTTCATGTCAAGAGTGGCTTGTTTAGCCATATTGCTATAAAATCAAAAACAAGCAGCAACTCGGCTGGGCTTCCTATATTAACCATGATGCTTGACCGCAATCAGCAACTTTGGATAGGCACGTTTCAGGATGGTTTGTTTATTTATAATACAAAAACAGGGACGTACCAACAGTTAAATGCAGGAAATGATAATATACACATAAACCACAACGAAATTTTTTGTTTAAAGGAAGACAGTAAGGGCCGGGTATGGATAGGGACCAACGGCGGCGGCGTTAATGTATTTGACCCTGGTACAAAAACCTTTTTTAAATACACGTCAACTCCCGCCACTTCCGGCGAACGTAATTTGCCTGTAAATGGTTATATCAGAGCTATTGAAGAGGACCGCGACGGCAACATTTGGATTGGCACCTATGGCAGTGGAATAGCAGTGTTAAATCCAGCAACTCAAAAGTTCCGGGTGTACAATAATAAGATTACCGGCATGGCTATTGATCGTACATTTTCGCTGTTGCAGGACCATAAGGGCAACATGTGGATTGGCACTGCCGGCGATGGGCTGTTTTGCTTTAATCTCGACCATAAAAAATTTGTTAATTACTCCGCCCCAAACGAATTGCCAGATGGCGTAGTACATAAACTACTGGAGGACTATAGCGGCAACATATGGTTAAGTACTGATAAAGGAATATGCAGGCTTAACGCGGCATCTAAAAAGTTCACTCATTACTCCACCTATAATGGCTTACAAAATGACGCATTTATCGACGGGTCGGGACTGCGTACAACTAAGGGCCTGCTTTTCTTTGGCGGGGCCAAGGGCTTTAATTATATTGATCCGCAGCAGGACGTAAAACTTAACGACAATACTCCGCCGGTATTTTTAACCACCCTTAAAATTAATAATAACGTTGTATTATCCGGCAGCCACTCGCCGCTTAAACAAGACATTTCGGTTGCAAGCCAAATTGACCTGGATTATAAGCAAAACTTTTCAATCAGTTATTCTGCCATTAATTACACGCTTCCCCAGCAGAACAGGTATGCCTACATACTTAAATCGTTCAATAAAAGCTGGAACTATGTAGGTTCGGCTACAACAGCGTATTACACCAATTTAGATCCTGGTGAATACCTGTTTGTTGTGCGGGCCTGTAATAACGATGGGATATGGAATAACACGGGTGCCCAAATACGTATTATAATTCATCCGCCAATATGGATGACCTGGTATGCTTATTTATTATATGCACTGATGGCTTTGGGCTCGTTACTGCTCATCCGCCATAGGGGGATAAAGAAATTAAAAGGAAAACTGGCGCTGGAACAGGAAAGAAGAGAAGCAGAACGATTACATGAACTTGATGCACTTAAAATTAAATTTCTTACTAACCTGAGCCACGAGTTTCGCACACCAATTTCGCTTATCATGGCACCGGCAGATAAGTTATTGGCAGAACATAAGGATGAACAAACCATAGGTCAACTGGCCGTGATACGGCGCAACGCGCGACGCCTGTTGAATTTGGTTAACCAGCTTTTAGATTTCCGCAAGTTAGAAGAACAAGAATTAAAACTTAACCTGACCGAAGGTGAAATATTTTCATTTGTAAGCGATGTTGTAGATTCTTTTCATGATCTGTCAGAATCGCGAAGCATCACTTTTAATTTCAAGTCTCCCCCGCAAAAGTTGTTCGTTCGATTTGATCACGATAAGGTAGAGCGCATTTTATTTAACCTGCTCTCCAACGCATTTAAATTTACACCACCCGGTGGGGCCGTTTCTGTTGATGTTATTCAGCACCCTACGCCGCACATTGATAAAACTACTTTGGAATTTAAAATAAGTGACACAGGAATCGGTATCGACCCTGAAAGAAAACACTTGATATTTAAACGGTTTTACCAGGCAGCAGAAATCAACACCACGAACGTAAATCCGGGAAGCGGAATCGGTTTGTCAATTACTAAAGAGTTTGTTGAAATGCACGGTGGCACCATTACTGTTGAAAGTGAATTAGGAAGAGGTTCAGACTTTAGCGTGATGATCCCTCTTGAAGTTTTTGCCGACCGGTCGATGCCGGTTCAACTTCCTGGTAAAACAGATATTAGGGAAAAGGAGCCCCGTACAAAAAGGAATATTGCCCAGGCAATTACAGACATGCCATTACTGCTTATTGTAGAAGACAACGATGAGTTTCGCTTTTACATTAAAGACCATTTAATGGCGCAATATAAAATTGTTGAAGCTTCAAATGGTATAGAGGGTTGGGATAAGGCGCTATCATGCCATCCTGATTTGATCATTAGCGATATTACCATGCCATTTATGAATGGTATTACGCTGAGCAGGAAGATAAAAGCCGATAAGCGTACCAGCCACATTCCGTTTATAATGCTTACTGCCTGCACGCGCGAAGACGAGCAATTGAGAGGGCTTGAATCGGGGGCAAATGATTACCTGACCAAACCCTTTAATTTTGAGATTTTAAATATCAAAATTAAAAATCTGTTGCAGCTCAATACCATGCTGAAAAACACCTATAAAAAGCAATTGACGGTCATTCACCCCGATATAGAGGTTGAATCGGGCAGGGAGAAGTTTTTAAACAAGGTGATCAATTACATAGATAACAACTTAAACAATCCGAAATTTTCTGTTGTGGACCTTAGCGAACATTTGGCAATGAGCCGGGGAGCACTTTACACCAAGATATTTGAACTCACCGGCCTTCCGCCCGTTGAATTTATCCGCTCTTACAAGCTTGACCGTGCCGCTATATTGCTTCTAAAAAGCGATCTTACAGTTACTCAAATAGCCTACGAGGCAGGTTTTGCGACACCGCATTATTTCTCCCGGTCATTTAAGGAAAAGTTTAACATGTTGCCATCCGATTACAGGAAGGCAGAAAATAACAGCGTGTTGGTGTAGAACAGAATCCTGTTTATTATTGAAATCATCAGCCTATGCCCGTAAAATCCACGCGGCTCCTTTTTGAACGAAATTGCATAAAAGCGAGAACAGCTTGCAGATTTTCGGACATAGGTTGATTTCTAACAACACAGCGTGTAAACATATTTATCTCAATATGTTTACACGCTGGTAGGTTTATCACGAAACTTTCGGTAAGTAGTATTCAATTGAAGCTTATCCAGTCAACTTCTACACGGCCGCTGCCTTCTGTTTGCACAATAATATTTTTCATGCCTGTAGGCATCGATATTAAAGCTTTTTTAACAACGCTCCAATTGTTACCTTTTGGTATGGCAACTCTTGCTATAACCTTGCGCAGATTATCTTCTGTGCTAATTAATAACGTTCCGCCGGTTGCCGACCAGGCGTTTACGCTAACGTACCCTGCTGTTTGTTTGCCAAAAAGCACACTGTTATATTTTATCCATGAATTAGTTTTATTGAAAATCGTTTTCCACCCTTTGAATTTGTTTAGCGTATCTATAAACTCCACCCCTACTCCATCCTCGCTTTTGGCGCTATACCTATCTATCTGTATTTTTTTTGATGACGCGGTTACGCCAATGCCACGTAATGTAGGGATGACCTTTCGGATAGTGCCGTCCTCATTAAAAAATAAGCTATCGGCCCGTACAGCCCGGTTTTTATCAAAGGCTGGCGATAAGTCGTCATTGTGATAAAACAGGTACCATTGATTTTTAAATTCGATAACAGATTGATGGTTTGTCCAGCAACCCGAAGCTGATTCGTCCATAAGTACCCCGGCATATTTAAAGGGCCCCAGGGGATTGTCAGACATGGCATATTCAAGCCGTTCTGTTTTATCGGCCACATGCGGATAGGTCATGTAATAAATACCTTTTCGTTCAAATAAATAAGGCCCTTCCTTTAATCCCTTATCAGGGAAGCCTTCAAGTTTTACCGGCTCTGATGCCAGTTCAAGCATATTAGCTTTAAGTTTAGCGCCGTAAAGGTTTCCCTGCGCCCAGTAAATATACCCCTGCCCGTCCTTGTCAATTTGCACATTGGGGTCGATACCATGAATTCCGGCTATGGGCAACGGTTGCGGAACAAATGGACCGTAGGGTTTATCGGCTACTGCAACACCTACCGAAAACCCTTTAGGACCACCGGATTTGGCTGGGGCCGGGAAATAAAAATAATATTTTCCTGCCCGCTCAATACAATCAGGAGCCCACATACTATATGCCGCCGAGTCGGCCCAGGGCACTTTATTTTGGCTTACAATTACGCCGTGATCCACCCAATCGGTTAGGTTAGATGACGAGAACACATGATAATCCTGCATACAAAACCAGCCAGCCCGGCCATGCCCCGGCGTAGCGGGAATGTCATGTGAAGGGTAAAGGTATATCATGTTATTAAAAACACGTACCGAAGGATCGGCAGTAAACTGGTTTTGTATAAGGGGGTTTTGTGCCATTAAACAATTGAACCATAAGATAGATACCATTAGCGCCGCGCATTTTTTAAAATCCTTCATTATTTATAGTTTGTTATCTTTTTTGTTAATCGATTTCATTTATCGCCCATTAAACATTAGCATTATTATTTAAATAAAAGCGGGGCAAAGTTGTAAAGGTTATTCCTCCATACCGGCCATGTATGGCCTCCGGGATATTCGTAATAAATATGATGTATGTTCAGTTCATCCAGTTTGGCCAGCATTATTTGACCATTTTTATAGGCTATATCCTCTTTGCCACCTTCTGATATCCAAAATAACTTCAGGTTACTGTTGATCTTTGAAGTGTTTTGCTTCATATATTCATATTGTGTGTTGGCAATATTATTTTGCATAGGCGAAATCCAACCGGAACTGAACACGCCCAGGTATGAAAAGGAATTGGTATTATATATGCCCGTATAGAGCGTATTAAGCCCCCCCATTGATAAGCCTGCCAGTGCACGGTATTCGCCGGAGTTTTTAATCCGGTAGTTTTTTTCGATAAAGGGAATAATGCATTGCTTCATTTCTGTCTCAAATGTCTTCAACCCATCTTCGCCAAATGCGGCTGCGCCCAAATTGGCATCGGGCATTACAACCAACATTGGCCTGGCCCTCCGCTCTGCAATAAGATTATCCATAATCATATTCGTTTTTCCCTGGGTAGCCCAGCCGCGTTCATCTTCGCCGCCACCATGCAAAATGTAAAGAACCGGGTATTTTTCGCTTATGTTGGCGTCATAACCGGGCGGGGTATAGATATAAACCTGTCGCCAGGATTTGGTAACTGTTGAATAATATCTTTTTATCCTGATATCACCGTGCGGCACATCTTTTTCTGCATAATAGTCCCCTTTGGCAAAAGGAATTTCTATACCGCTGGCCATTCGGCCCATGCCATAGAAACTTTCGCTTGCAGGATCGGCTGTCGCTATGCCATCTATCAAAAGCGAATAATAATGAAATCCTTCGCCTATTGAATCGGTAGTAATACTCCAAAAGCCATCATCCCCCTTCACGAGATCGTATTTTTTCCCCAACTCTATCTGTACCTTTTGGGCATCAGGGGCCTTTAACCGAAACATTACATGATGGTTGGGCAAAATAAGCGGGTACTGTGCACCTCTGATATTTGTAGTAGCAGGTACACCTCCAGAAAAGCCTATACCCGGCGCTTTGTTGTCCTGGGAGTTGGCTTTTAGGCATGAAAGTAACAAAAGGAAAAAAAGGGTTATCAGGTTTTTCATCGTTTTTATTCTTATCTTATTAAGAGGATATCAGTGTTATGTTATTCATAAATTAATTGCGAAACATACTATTCAGGTGGCTGGTGATTAAGCAAACATGGTTAACAAAGGTTAACATAATTTTAGTTTATTTATACACAAACAACTCATAATCAATATATTATATAAAAAACATGGTTAACATGTGTTAACCATGTTTTTTATGCATTTTTTTGAGTTTTCACGATACAATACTTAAGGTTGCTGCTGCAATACTATTTTAAATTCATACTTGACATAACATCTGTATCCTGACTGTATCCTGACTTTAAGTTTGTTTCATTAATAGAACAGTGCTGCAATGTAGAGTGATTGCCAATTTCGGCATAACACTGATTAATGTAATTGTAACACTGTTGTTTATACCGAGACTTACAATGATGGTTTGCTTTATTTAACGTGTATTCCTGCTTTAAGTGAAAGCAAAAGAAATTATCCGATACCGGTAATCACCAGGTTATTGCAGAGCCGCGATTTTATCGCTTAACCGAAAATAATCAAAGTCGGCATAGCCGCCCGTAACTTTTGTGGCGTAGTTAAAAAGGCCAAACCGGTAACCCATAAAATGAGGAATAGTATACGCCATTTGAAGCGTGTTGCCAATTGACACCCAATTATTTCCGTCGATGCTATAATAAAAATAGGCTTTGTCGGCCTTATCCTTAAAATCACACGCGGCCTTTAAATACACCCTGTTTTGGGCTAACGGAATACTTGCCAACTCTGCCGGCGAACCACCCTGCGCATTTACCATAACGATAAACTTATTCCCGTTTTTAACCTTTACACCCACCCATCCAAATTTTTGCTGTAACAACGCAAGCCCGGCGCAATCACCATCTTTAAGGCCGGATACATCAATAGCTGTAATGGCCGAGCATTCAGGGCCAAATGTGCGCTGTGTAAGCGTATTTCTCGCCGTAATTAAAGTAGTATCAAGCCTCCCTGTAGTTAACCTGAGGTATCCCTTACGCTGACTTAGCGACCATAATTGATTATCTGGGTTATGGTTCCATTGCCAAACCAGGGGTAAATTGCGTTCGCCGCGCCTGCGGTTAAACTCATCAGATGAGATGATTCCCGGCATTAACGGTTTGTTTGCCGGTAACGCTACAGTATCGGGCGCCTGATGATTTATGCCCAATACAGGCCAGCCATCTTCCCATTTTACCGGCACCAGGTAAGGCACCCGGCCTACTGAACCAAAATCGCGGAAAAGGTAGGCAAACCACCGGTCGTTTGGTGTATTTACCAAACCACCCTGGGCTACGCCTTTGTCCTGTAATGCCAGGCGGCCTTCATATGGGCCGGTAATTTTATCTGCCCGGTGAATAAGAACACTTCGCATTCCGCCACGTGGCCACGAAATATTGAACAGGTAATATTTCCCGTTGATTTTGAACATCTGCGAGCCTTCTGCCGGCAATCCTAAATTCGGTCCGGCAGCCAGGCTGGCGTTCTCTATTAACACCTGTGGCTTTGTGTCGGGTTTTAAGCCCGACAGGTCATCCTTCAATTGCGCCAACATGATGCGCCCGCTTCCATAAATCATATAAGCTTTGCCATCATCGTCAAAAAACAAGGAGTGGTCATGCAGGCTTGGTTTAAAGGATATAGCCTTCCACGGGCCTTTTTCAATATTATGCGTTGTATAAATATAAGTTTTGCCGGTATTGCCCGCAAAAGTAGATACATAGTAAACGCCATTGTGATAACGCAGACTGCTTGCCCACGAACCTCGCCCATAGCTACTCTTGCCATTGTTTAGATTTAGGTCATCAGTATCATCCAAAATATCATATGCATAGCTAACAAGTTTCCAGTTAACCAAATCTGTAGATTTCATGATCGGCACTCCGGGGCTCATATGCATAGTAGTACTGCTCATGTAATAAGTATTACCTACCCTGATTATTGAAATATCAGGTACGTCCGCGGAGATAATCGGATTATGAGCCGTTTGTGCCAAAGCCGCGGAGGTAGCCAATAAAAAAAAAGCGAATCCCAGAAAATAGTTATTGAAAATTTTGCTCATGGTTGGTTTATGGTGTAATATGCATAAATAGCAAAAAAACACGCTTAATTGCTTTATTCACAATTAAGCGCACTTAATATATTAACACAACAAGGCAGCTCAGTCTTTAAACAGCAGCGGCGCAAGTTCTTTCAGGCTGCGGCGCCAGGTTAGAAACTCATGGGCAGTATTCTCTGAAATAAAAGATACAGCATTGTAGCCTGCTTCTTTTAATGCAGCCGCAGCATTATTTACGCCAGCAGGATTTTCCTTGCTGCCGCAACTTATAAAAATAAGTTTAGCCTTAGGTTTATCTTTTAATTCAGCAGGTGTATAAATCCCACCGCTTAAAAGACCGTAATAGGCAAATTCATCGGGCTTGGCAAGTGTTATTAAATGCGTTTCCATGCCGCCCATTGATAACCCTGCCATGGCGCGGTGTGCCCTATCGGCAACTGTACGGAAATTGGCATCCACATAAGGTACCAATTCATCTGTTAACACTGCTTCAAAAGCATCTATCTTAAAATCCCTTAAGCCACCAGGTTTCATTTTAATATCGTTGGTCATGCCATAGGTCATCACTATAATAAAAGGTTTTATTTTGCCTTCGGCAATCAGGTTATCCATGATCAGGTTGGCATGGCCCTGGTTGCTCCATGCAGTCTCATCTTCGCCCCAGCCATGCTGCAAATACAACACCGGGTATTTCTTCGATCTTTCCTTGTCGTATCCCGGAGGCGTATAAACGAAGGCCCTTCGCTGCGTATTTGTACTTTTTGAAGGAAAAAGTATTTGCTGCACATTACCGTGAGGTACATCCTTTAAGGCATAAAAGTCCTGGTCATGAGCAGGTATTTCTATACCGCTTTCCCAACGGGTAGAACCGTAATAATTTAATGTGCCCGGGTCATTAAAAATGCCTCCGTCAACTATTAAGTGGTAGTAATGGAAACCCTCATCCATTGACCCTTCCGTTGTGCCCGAAAAATATCCGTCGGTACCTTTCACCAGTTTAGTCCCGCCTCTTCCGCCCAGGCCTAAGGTAACCCGTATACTGTCGGACTTTGTTGCTTTTATACGAAAACGTGCATAACCTTGCGAATTAACCTGGGGATATTCCTGGCCAGGCTGGTTAAGGCTTGAAGACCGGAAATCTTCTTTGATCTCGCCTGTGCCGGTTTGAGCTTTACAAATGCTACCGGCCAATGTGGCCATTAACATTATAACTAAACATTTTGAATTCATATCGTTGATCATTTACATTTCAAGTTCGTTGTATTTCCAGATCGCCTTTCAACAAAATAGTATTTAGCCAACAGTACTAAGTCTAAAGTTGAATTTTTCTTTTTTGGCTTAGAACTTAAGACTTTGGACTAAAGACTACCCGTCATTTTATCATTGACATGACATCAGTGAGTCCTGAAATTCCACTTGGAATTATCACTATTCATATCAAATTTGACGAGTGTGGGCGTGCTGTCGCCAGATGAAACTAAAGCCAGCTTTTCCCCCGAGTTCGGAATCACCTTTGGCATAATCCTATATGTTCCATCCGTCAGCTGGTCAATTCGCCATAATTGCTCCGGCGCTCCGGTAAACGCCGGCACGGTCACAAGCTCAGCTTCGGCTGTTGCTGCCAAAGCACGGTCTGTTCCGGCAATTACTATTTTATAATATGGTCCGCCCAGGTATCCCCCAGCGCCAGCGACTGGCGAAATTGCCCATTTTTGATGTGGGCGAAACATATAATCACTTATCCGCACACCAATGTTGCCGGCTGGCCAGCCTTTAACTACATCTGCCAACTCCTGGGATGGTACCGGTTTCACAGGTTCATCATTATTGCGGTTAAATCGCATGCCTCCGGGCATTCTCGTAAAATCAACCCCTAATTCAAGGGCATATCCCCTGCGCTCAGATTCAATCTCGTAAGTTCCTTCTTTAAAGTTATCACCTCCCACCGGCCATCCGTTTTTCCATAGTAACGGACGGATACCTAATACGCTACGGCCACTTTGATCCAGATCTGCCTCATAGTGGCAAGACATTTTTTCAACGCCATCGCCAACTATAATACGTCCAAAATGTCCTGGCCCAATCAGCCTGTCGCCGGCTGCCACTACCATTTTGCCACCGCCTTTCAACATATCCCTTCCCATATTATCAAGATATGGCCCTGTTACTTTCCTGGAGCGGCCAACAACAATATTATAAGTTGAGTTTGGGCCATCGCAGCATGTGCCGTGTGTTCCAAGCAAATAGTACCACCCATCCCGGTATAACAGGTCTGTGGCCTCGCAATCAATAGCTATATTTAATGCTTTATTACCTTCAACACGCTTACCCGTTTTAGGGTCAAGCTCCACAAGGCGTATGTATCCAAAATAGGTGCCGTAGGATAACCATAACCGTCCATCGGTTGGGTCAAGCAGAAGCCCCGGATCTATAGCGTCACAATCTTCAATACCATCAGACGAGGCAACTTTAACAGGTTCCGAGTATTTAAAATCCGGTGATTTTGGATCAAGCGACTTATTCCACATGGTTAATATTGTTCCGTTATGACCGCCCGCCAGGCCGCCGCCGGTGGCGCCATAAACAATAAGGTAGCGGTCACCAATTTTTAATACATCAGGAGCGGCCCCCCCGCCAGGCCTTACCCCGCCGCCATTCCATGTCCAGCCATCTTCGGATATTAATCCGCCTCCAAATGTTCCGAATGTGTAGTACTTTCCATCACACTCTGCAATGGTGGAAGGGTCGTGTATAAATGGTTTACCAACTTGTGCATTGGCCTGTGGGGTTAATAATAATGAGAACAGGGCTATAGTACTTAATACCTTTACTAGTGATTTCATAATAACTCAATTGCTTTACAAATTCGGTGTTAAATGCGATGATCAGTTAATTTATTGCAGCGTGATAGATACATCTTTTATCGGCGCACCTTTTTCGTCCAGCAGCCGCACACAAAAATCACTGAGTCCGGGACCATTGATTACTGCTCCGCGTATGATATTTTTCCCTTTGTTTAGTGTCAGCCGGAGCGAAACGCAATCATCCATTACCATGCGCCTGTCCCCATCAAGTATTACCGCCTCTGTTCCATTTAGCCACCACATTGATCCTCCGTTTGACCCAACCGCCAATCTTACATTCTTTATCTCCCGCGGGCTGTTTACTATAGTTACGGCCCAAAACAGTACGGCATAGGTCTGTTTCCTTAACCCATAGGCAAGCCGGAATAATTTAATGTTGAAATTGGGGCTTTCCAATGCATGCCATAATAATTCCTGTTCGCCGACTTTAACTTTTTCTCCATTCCGGGGAATAACCGTAAACTGGTTTGGGAAATAATCGGTTTCAAATTGCGTTTTCATGTAGTTAACGGTGAAAACAAGATTACTGCGTATTGATTTGTTAATGGGCTCTAATAGTAACCAGCGCTGAATAAATCCTTCGGCGTTCGGGGCTTTTTTTGATGCGGTAGCCGGGGTAAAGAATGGCGCGATACTTCGTACGGTATCATTTTCGGTTATACTATCTATCTTACCAGGGGGGCGCTGTGCCTGTAACCTTAATCCGGCAAAAATTACAAAAACCGCAACCAACAATAATGTACTGTGTTTAATATTCATGACATATGCTTTAGCTTAAATCAATTTTGGTAATTAATAAATTGTCGAAATACAAATAAGCTTTCGGACTGTCGATGAATTACATGCAAATTGTTTGCATGTAACATGTACCGCCTGGTACCCTCACGTATCATAGATGATACTTAGAGTTAGCATTAAAATGTTTCTACAATTTTTAAAAATGGCTTATAAATTATTGGCTCAAAACTATACCTTCAGAAAAGGACATCATCACACTATTCGGCAATAAAAGTCAACTTTTGTCAATAATGTTGCATAGAATGCTGGTTTAGGAAGGATTTTGCCATCATTTGTTTGAGCATCTACCTGAAATCATTGCATGTATAACAAAAGAAATCATGCCTACCGGAAAAATTCTTTGCAAAACATTTAAACCTGTAGCCATCAAAGCTTCGCGCAATACAAAAAGACAAGGAATAACATGATAATAACGCTTAAGGATATTTATATCCTATTAAGCTTAAAATATTAGGGGGGTATAAAATAAACCATTTATTCGCGGCCGATACAGTAAACCATCGTCTGAAAATTTAATTAAAATAAACATTTTTGTAAAAAACCGACTTTATTATACTTAAAGTATTCATAAACACCCTTGTATATTAAAGCAATTTGCATATTTGTTGTTCAGATGATCAAAAGAAATTTAAAACACACTTTCTCGCTCCTCAACATCGATTATGTGAGGCTTAACTGTAAATGGAATTACAGGAATGTGATTAGTCCTTATTACCGTATTTATTATATAGATGACGGCGAAGGTGAAATATCAGATGCAAGCAGTTCATTGAAGCTTGAATCAGGTTATCTGTACATTATTCCAAGTTTCACTTTATGTAATTTAGCGTGCAGTGATTACCTGGGTCAGTTTTTTGTCCAGTTTTTTGAGGATTCGATAGATGGAAGTTCACTTTTTGCCAACAACCGGGCCGTACTGAAAACAAAAGCTACCGAAATGGATATTGCCCTTTTTAACCGGTTGCTAAAAATTAACCCGGGAAGAGGAATTAACCGGTCTGACAACCCCAGGGTTTATGAAAAAGACATTTATTACAAGGAATACCAGGAGCTTAACAATCAACAAAACACTTCAACATACCTGGAAACCCAAGGTATCCTGATGATGCTGACCGCAAAATTCCTGGACCCCCAATTGTTCAAATATCCAGAACATAAACCTATCCCGCTAAAAATTGCAGAAACCCTGAATTATATCCTTGTTAATTTACACATGGACTTATCGGTTAACCTGCTCGCATCCCGGGCAAATCAAAATGTTGATTATTTTTCAAGGCAATTTAAACAGCACACCGGAACCAGGCCGTTAAATTATATCAATGAAAAACGCGTTGAACGCGCTCAATACCTGATGGCAACAAGCCGGATGTCTTATTCCGAAATCTGTACCCGAACAGGATTTGATAACCTTTCTTATTTTTCTAAAACCTTCAAAAAAATCACCGGTATGTCGCCCAGTGAATATAAAAAACAAATGTACCAGGTTGGTTTCAATCATTGATCAGTAACATATCGTTATTGCAGGGGAAACATTACCTGCACTAAAGTCTGAAATAACCATTACCTATTTGTCTATAAGTACCAGCCCATAAACTATCAACATGCAATTGCATGTATAATCCGGCAGCATCATTCCAATTGTAACAAACACTAAATAAATAAGTTACAACAAAAATTAAAATTTGATTTTTGTTGTAACAACGTCGATTATTTCCGCAAATTTACTTTTCCCCTCATACAAAAAAGTCGGTTTTGTATAAAAAAAAGTCCTATTAGGTCAATTATTTAGTCATTATTTCAAAGAAATTTGGGTGATTACCAATTATTGATAAAATAACGTGATTTGTTGACTAACCAGTTGTAGATAACCACTTGCAGAAACCTATTTAAAGTCCCGGATATTCATCCGTAAGGCTGAACGGTGTACTGTTTTTTCCGACCACCAAACATAATTATGAAAAGAAGAACATTAATAAAAGGCATAGCCACAGGATTCTCATCCTTGTATCTGTCAAGGGTTTTTGGCAGCAGTTTGTTGCAATCAAATTCAAATGCCGGCATTGCCTCCGGCCCTTTTAAACCCAATTGGGATTCATTAGCTCAATACCAGGTTCCGGAATGGTTTCGCGACGCCAAGTTTGGCATGTGGGCGCATTGGGGCCCACAATGCCAGCCCGAACGCGGCGACTGGTACGCCCGCGGGATGTACCAGGAAGGCAGCGATCAATACAAATATCATATTCAAAAGTACGGTCATCCTTCAAAATTTGGATTTAAGGACGTAATTAATGAGTGGAAAGCCGAGAACTGGGATCCCAGCGAATTGGTGGGGTTATATAAACGTGCCGGCGCCAAATATTTTATGGCATTGGCCAATCACCATGATAATTTTGACCTTTACGACAGCAAATACCAAAGCTGGAACTCTACCAAACTTGGCCCTAAAAAAGACCTGATTGGCGGTTGGGCCAAAGCTGCCAAAGAACATAACCTCCCTTTTGGCGTAACAGTACACGCATCGCACCCATGGACCTGGTACGAAGTTGCACAACGCGCTGATAAAAGCGGCCCATACGCAGGTATTCCTTACGATGGCAAGCTTACCAAAGCGGATGGCGCTGGTAAATGGTGGAATGGTTATGATCCGCAGGAATTATATGCACAAAACCACCCGCTAAGCAAGTATAGCTGGGATAACGATCCGGGCAAATTCTGGGATTGGGGTAATGGGACAAGCGTACCTGATAAAGCCTACTGCGATAAGTTTTTAAACCGTACCATTGAACTTATAGATAAATATGGCCCCGAACTGATTTATTTTGATGATACGGCCTTACCGCTTTGGCCGGTAAGCGATGTGGGTTTAAAAATTGCCGCGCACATGTACAACACCAGTATTAAAAAACATGGTAAACTGCAGGCAGCGCTATTTGGTAAAGTATTAGACAAACAACAGCGTAACTGCATGATTTGGGATATAGAGCGCGGGCAAAGCAACGTGATAGAACCGTTGCCATGGCAAACAGATACCTGTATAGGCGGATGGCACTATGACCGCCGCATATTTGATTACAAAGGGTACAAAAGCGCCAAAACAGTAGTACATACCCTGGTTGATATCGTAAGCAAAAACGGCAACCTGCTGCTGAACATTCCTGTACGTGGCGATGGTACCATTGACAATGAAGAGCGCTCTATAGTTGAAAACATAGGAGCATGGATGCAGGTTAACGGCGAGGCGATTTACGGCACCCGTCCCTGGAAAGTATTTGGCGAAGGCCCCGCAATTGAATCGGCAGCACCAATCAATGCACAAGGCTTTAACGAGGGTAAGGGAAAACCCTTTGTGGCCGAAGATATCAGATTTACTGTAAAGGATAAAAGCCTTTATGCCACCATGTTGGGTTGGCCTGCGGGCAACGAAGCCTTGATTAAAAAGTTAGCAGGTAACCAGGCGGGTAAGGTAAGTAAAGTAAGCTTACTTGGAAACGGTAATTTGACTTTTGAGCAAACTGAAGCCGGTCTCAAGGTAAAATTGCCTGAGCAAGCTCCCGGTAAAGATGCGTTCGTTTTAAAAATTGAGGGCGCTGTTTAATCCATATTATGAATCTTAAATTTTATTTTGTTTTGGGAGCTGTTATTTCACTGGCAGCCCCTTCTTTTTCGCAAACCTTTAAGCTGGTATCGCCGGATAAAAAAACTGTTGTAGAGATAAACAACAACACCGGGTTGCAATACACTGTTACCAGTAACGGCTTAACAATAGTGCATCCTTCATCGCTTGGTTTCGAGTTTAAAGATGAACCGGCTATGGGCACCGATATGAGCATAATAAGCCATGTGGAGCATTCCATTAGCCAAACATGGATGCCAGTAGTAAAAACAAAGCACCAGCGTATAACTGACCATTATAATGAATTGGTACTGTCGCTGGCTGAAAAATCGGGGCAGATGCGCCGGATGAATGTATTTTTCAGGGTTTATGATGATGGCGTTGCATTCCGTTACCAGTTATTCGGGGCTGATAAAATTGGCGACCGGCAGATAGTGAGGGAACTTACCGGCTTTAATTTACCTGCGGGAGCAAAGGCCTGGGTGGCCGATTATGGAAGCTATACTTCCTCGCAGGAAACCGAGTTTTGGCCGCGAACCCTTAACCACATTACTGCAAAAACAATTGCCGGCTTACCCCTCCTGGTTGAATTAGATAAGCAGCACTATGCGGCTATCACCGAAGCCAATATCGACAACTATCCCGGTTTTTATATAGGATCGCTTAAAACAGATACCGGCGCAACCGATAAGGTGAATTTGGTTACCAAATTATCGCCTTTGCCCGGCGAAAGTGAGAACGGGGTTAAGGCCCGGTTCACCAATAATTTGCTCACGCCCTGGCGTGTAGTGATGCTGGCCGGCTCGCCGGGAAAATTAATTGAATCGGAACTGATCCAGAACCTTAACCCTCCCTGTGCAATAAAAGATGCCAGCTGGATTAAGCCTGGTATGAGCGCCTGGGATAACTGGTGGAGCGGCGATGTAAAAATGGATATGCCTACCATTAAAAAATACATCGATCTGGCCTCGGCCCAGCATTGGCCTTATATGCTTATCGACTGGCAATGGTATGGCGCATTTAACAAGCCCGAGGCTGATATTACCAAACCGGCACCGCAGTTGAATATGGCGGAGATTTTAGCCTATGCTAAAGCCAAAAAGGTTAAATGCTGGCTTTGGTTATACAGCTCGGATGTTAACCGGAATGATAATTTTGAAAAAGCCTTTCCAATTTACCAGCAATGGGGTATTGCCGGGGTTAAAATTGATTTTATGGATCGTGACGACCAGCAAATGGTAAACTGGTACCGCCGTATTATTGAAACCGCCGCAAAATATCATTTAATGGTTGATTTTCATGGCGCCTTTAAACCGGATGGCATTATACGCACCTATCCTAACATGATAACACGGGAAGGGGTTTTGGGCGAAGAATATTCCAAATTTTCAACCAGGATAACTGCCGGGCATAACACCACCTTACCATTTACCCGCATGCTGGCCGGACAGATGGATTACACCCCCGGCGGATTTTTAAACGTGAAAAAGGGTGAGTTCAAGGAAGGCAGCCCTACCCAGGTAATGAACAGCCGCTGTGCCGAACTGGCAAAGTTTGTGATTTACGAAAGTCCGTTTATGGTTTACTGCGATGCGCCTGAACATATTTTAGGCAAGCCGGGAGCCGATTTTTTAAACGATATGCCTACCGTTTGGGATGATACCCGGGTGCTGGGCGGGTATCCGGGCGAATACATCATAATTGCCAAAAGAAGTGGGAAAGACTGGTATGTTGGCGCAATGACTAACGACGCTGAACGCACCTTGCAATTGAAACTGGATTTTTTATCACCAGGTAAATATACATTGTCGTCATGGGCTGATGTATTATCCTCTCCTCAAAGTTTAACCAGGTCAAAAACAGCTGTTTCGGCAAGCTCCGCTATTAATATCCATTTGGATACTTCCGGCGGATGGGTAGCGAAGATTACTGTCAACGAGTAAGAAGTAAAAGAAAATATTATATCAGATAATGTCAAAGAATAAAACCCTTTTCCCGTTTATATTGATTACCAGTTTGTTTTTTTTATGGGGTTTTGCTCATAACCTTGATCCCATATTAATTCCACACCTGAAAAAATCATTTACCCTGACGACAGTTCAGGCCACCCTGGTGGATTCGGCTGTGTTTATAGCCTATTTTTTGATGGCTTTGCCGGCGGGGTTTATTATGAAAAAATATGGATATAAAACAGGCATAATAACCGGCTTGCTAATTTTTGCATTTGGTTCCTATTTGTTTATACCCGCGGCCAATACACAGCAGTACACGTTTTTCCTGGTAGCCTTGTTTATCATTGCCTGCGGACTAACTATTTTAGAAACAGCCGCCAATCCCTATGCATCTTCATTGGGCGATCCCGCAACCTCTACCCAAAGGCTTAACTTTGCGCAGTCGTTTAACGGGCTGGCCACAACGCTGGCACCGATAATTGGGGGGCGTATAATACTTACCAAAGGTTATACACCGGCGCAATTAAGCGTAATGACAGAGCATAGTCGTAAGCTGGCGCTTGCCGCAGAAGCTTCTTCCGTAAAACTACCCTACTTTATACTGGGTAGTGTACTGGTTATCATTGCCATTCTTTTTGCATTTACACACCTGCCCAAAATTCAGCAGCATGAAGGGCATACAGCCAGTAAAAACATTTTTCACGCCTTGAAACACCGCCATTTAGCATTGGGTGTGGCCGCGCAATTTTTTTACGTGGGCGCACAGGTTTGTGTATTCAGTTTATTTATTCTGTATGCGCCGAAAGCAGCCGGACTTACAGAAGTAAAGGCTACCTACTATCTGGGTTTATGCGGTTTTGCATTTTTGGTAGGCAGATTTATTGGTACGGTTTTAATGCGATATTTCAACTCAGCGCGGATGCTGGCAGTTTATGCGGGCATCAATGTGTTACTTTGCGTTGTCGCCATTTTAGCCCATGGTATGGTAACGGTTTACACGGTTGTCGGTATCTGCTTTTTTATGTCAATCATGTTCCCAACCATTTTTGCGCTGGGCATAAAAGATTTAAAGGCCGATACCGAATTTGGCAGCAGTCTCATCATTATGTCAATTGTAGGCGGTGCTGTTTTGCCAAGGGCGTTTGGTTATATCAGCGATACAACAGGCAATATTCAATACGGCTATGTGGTACCATTGCTTTGTTTTATAGTGGTGGCATTTTTTGGATTAAAAGGCCATCGTGTAAAAGTAAAGCCGGAAAGTTTACCGGTTTCAGCTATCCTATAACAATAATCTATTTTCAACATGCAAGAGATCAATCTGCCTAAAGTAATTTTTGGAACCAGCGGGTTAGGGAATTTATATGTAGTGCTATCTGATGAGGCTAAACGTGCAATAGTAGCCGAAAGCATCAAACATTCCCCTAAGCCAGCGGTATTTGACTCTGCGGGTAAATACGGAGCCGGGCTCGCGCTCGAATCGCTGGGAAACGCTTTGGCGCAATTGAATGTAAAACCCACAGATGTACTTATCAGCAATAAATTAGGCTGGCTACGTACTGCTTTAAAAACGCCCGAGCCTACTTTTGAACCGGGCGTTTGGCGTGACCTGAAATATGATGCGGTGCAAAAAATAAGCTACGAAGGCATCCTTGAGTGTTATGAACAAGGAAATGAACTGCTTGGTGATTACCGTGCCCAACTGGTTTCGGTACATGACCCGGATGAATACCTGGCAGCGGCAAAGAATGAGGCTGATCAAACACGGCGTTACCAGGATATACTGGCAGCTTACCGGGCTTTGCATCAACTAAAAGAACAAGGCAAAGTAAAAGCAATAGGCATAGGATCAAAGGATTGGAGAATCATAAAAAAGATAAGCCATGATGTAAAGCTGGATTGGGCAATGATAGCCAACAGTATGACGATTCACAGCCATCCAAAGGAATTAGTGCAGTTTATGGAGGAACTTGACAAGCAAAAAATTGAAATTATAAACTCCGCGGTCTTTAACGGAGGTTTTTTAACCGGGTCGGCGTACTATAACTATCAGTTGAAAGATCCGGTAAAAGACCATGGCTTGTATCGCTGGCGGACGCAGTTTTATCAGTTATGCAAAGATTTTAACATTAAGCCGGTAGATGCATGTGTTGCTTTTGGATTAAAAGCGCCCGGTGTTAAAAGCATTGCCCTTAATACCACAAATGCAGACAGGGTAGCACTGAATGTTGCCGTTGCTTCCTTAAAAATTCCGGCCGGGTTCTGGAATGAAATGAAGGAGCAGGGATTGATTGACAAAGCCTTCGCTTCCACTTATTTATAACTACGAGATAAACTATGAAAAGATATTGTTTAGCCCTTGACCTCAAGGATGACCCGCAACTGATAGCCGAATATGAATATTGGCACAGGACAGAAAATGCCTGGCCGGAAATACGAACCAGTATACTTGATGCCGAGATTACAGATATGCAAATCTATCGTACCGGAAACCGGTTGTTTATGATTATGGAAACCAGCGATCATTATGAGGCTGAAAAAAAAGAAGCGATGGATGCGCTTAACTCCAAAGTACAGGAATGGGAACAACTCATGTGGAAATTTCAGCAGCCCTTACCCTGGGCCAAAGAAGGAGAGAAATGGGTAATAATGGAACAGATTTTTCAGCTTTAAGATAAATAATATGCAAGTAATAGTTTGTGAGGAACCAGGGCGTTTAGCTTTTAAAGAACAGGAAAAACCAGAAATTAAAGAAGGCTATGCGCAGATCAGGATCAGGAGAATAGGAATTTGCGGAACTGATCTGCATGCCTTTGAGGGAACCCAACCATACTTTAGTTACCCACGCGTCCTCGGCCATGAACTGTCGGGAGAATTAGTTGACACCGGCGGCGCGCAGGGTTTTCAAAAAGGCGACGTTGTAACATTCATCCCCTACTTTAATTGCGGCGTATGTATTGCCTGCAGATCGGGAAAGCCTAATTGCTGTGCTAAAATTAATGTTTGCGGAGTTCATGTAGACGGGGGAATGACCGAATACCTGAATGTACCAACGTATTCGCTGGTACATGGTGAGGGTTTAAGTTATGACGAACTGGCATTGGTAGAGCCATTGGCCATAGGAGCCCATGGAGTAAGGCGGGCAGATGTTAAGCCTGGCGAATATGTATTGGTGATGGGAGCCGGCCCGATAGGCCTGGGAATAATGGAGTTTGCCCGCATTGCAGGCGCAAAGGTCATCGCCATGGATATAAACGCCAGGAGGCTTGAATTTTGCAGGGACAGGTTAAAGGTAGAATATGTTATCAATGTAGCTACTGAAGATGTACTGGAACAACTGGCCGCAATAACAAATGGAGATATGCCTACCGTAGTGATAGATGCCACCGGTAGTTTAAAGGCAATTAACAACGGATTTCAATACATGGCGCACGGAGCCCGATATGTACTGGTTGGTTTGCAAAAAGGAGATATTAGTATAAGCCACCCGGAATTTCACAAGCGTGAAGCCACTTTGATGAGCAGCCGCAACGCTACACGGGAAGATTTTGAGCATGTTATTGCATCCATGAAAAAGGGCTTGGTACAACCCGCAAATTATATTACGCATCGGGTACAGTTTGCTCAGGTGAAAGATAACTTTGAAAGTTGGCTTGATCCGGCAAATGGCGTAATTAAAGCGATGATAGAGGTTTAAGCATTGTAGCGGACAAAATGATTAAAAGCAAAATCCATCACATCAAACCGGTCGAGTCACCATAATATATAAAAATGGCGCCATTATTTTGAGGTTATTAGATATTGCCGACAATCAGGAAGTTTCACTTAAAAAACGATTATTAAAAAATCCCAATAACTGAGGGCGTTCCCCCCCCTCCCCTTTTTTATTATGGTAACTTAGCTTTGTGCCGGCATTGCCCACAAGTGACATTGATTATTTTGTGAAAAACTTAATCGAAAATTTGCAGACACTTTAAAACTTTTAGGGTGTGCTGATGTTTTTTAACTTTAGATTAAAGTCAACAGTTATGAACGCAAGGGGAGCATTAGCCATGGCAACACTATATTTAATCATTTACGCCACATTGGTTGCAATTGGTTATGCAGATATAGCTGTAATATTATTTTTCGCGTCACCTTTAATACTGTTAGGCACAGCACTCATTGTGTTGACGGACAATCGTCAGAAATATCCGGAATTGGATAAAAATCAAGAATGGGGTTATCGCGACAGCTTAAGGGATGACCTGGGTGTATGTTGACCGCATAACCATTAATTTATTACCTATTCTTTTCTCATGAACAATTCCAAAACTTTCATATACCCCTGGCTTTGGAAAATAAAAACCAATTAATTTAACTAACATTTCAAAATAACTCTTCCCGGAAGCGCTGCCAATGGCTGAAGATTATCATGATTGCCTTAAAAACAAAAATAATTATTCATGGATCCATTTAATGCCCAATTTATACGCAATGAAAAACGATGGCCCTGGATAGATTATGACAAAGGAATCAGCATTATACTGGTTGCTTACGGCCACTGCTATGAAACGCTGAAAGATCACGGGCTGGCATTAGAGCAATATCCTTTTTTTAATTATATAGGCGTTTTTTTGTACGGCTTCCGCATGCCCTTGTTCTTTATTATATCCGGGCTGCTCATTGTAAAAAGCTTAAACAAAAAAGGGTTGCCGGCTTACATTAGCAACAGGAGCAATAATATACTGCACCCCTTGTTTGTTTGGGGTATAATACAGGTTACGCTGCAAATTATCATGAACCGCTTTACCCACAACGGATACACTGCAATTGATTATTTAAACCTGATTATCAATCCAAGGCGAACGGGAATTTTCTGGTACCTGAATGCATTGTATTGCATTGGTGTAATTTATGCTTTTTTACACGTTAAGCTAAAGGTTACCGGTTTGGTGCAGCTTTGTTTAGGTGCGGTGTTGTACGTGCTGTTCCCGCTGATGTATCATATTAAAGCTGGCCTGTTTACAGACATTTTTGAGTATTATATCTTTTTTGCGCTTGGCGATTTACTGTCGGGATTAATGTTGAATGATAAAAAAATGCAGGCTTACACTTCATGGAAATTTTTTGTACCCTTGGTTGTTGCTTTTTTGGCAATTCAATATTACAGCACCCCCTTTAATTTACAGGCATCTGATTTTGGAATCAGGTATGTGGAAGTTAACAAACCATACCTGTTTTTTGCCCAGGCAATAATTGGCTGTGCACTGTCAATCAATTGCTCTTTCTTTTTACAAAAACTACAGGCATTTAAATTCCTGCGTATTGTGGGTTATCATTCGCTATATATTTATTGTATACAAATAATTGTAATGACGGTAACACGTACCCTATGTATGGGTATTTTACATATTACCTATGTGCCCGCACTGATATTCATTATCTGGACTGCCGGAATTGTATTACCTATTTTCTTTTATAATTTATGCCTCCGATACGGTTTTTGGTGGCTGTTTAGCTATAGAAAACCCGAAAGGGAAATAGCATATGTTAAAACTGCCGACATCTTCGGCTTTGCAAAACGTAAAAAGATAGCAGAAACAATCTGATAAAAAGTTACTTTATTACCGCGTTTTATGTAATAGCGCCTTAAATACTATTAAATACCGGCAAATTAAGTTAATACCGCTTGCTTAAGCAATGGCGTTGGGCCTTAAAACCAACGCTTGTAGTTTTTTACCCATAAAAGTTATTATCAGTGTAATTACCCAGGCAAACACAAAAAGCAGGTAGGGATTTACTACTTTGCTCAATAGCATATAGCATCCAATAAAAACAGCAGTCATGATATAAAACGCAAAGACTGATTTTAAAGACACCATTTTTCGTCCCAGCAGCAAAATATCCTGCGAAATGTGAAATACCAGGAACGAGGCAAATATGGAGTAGTTTACTATGCTTAATGATTTGATATACAACACACCAAAAAGGCACATAGACAAGTTTACCACCAATGCTATAATATTAAACAGCATATCTTGCTTTTCCATTTTCATGGCAATTAAAACGTTGGCCTGCAGCAAAGCTGTTGGAAAAACAAGGATCGTTAGAAACATCTGTTTGGTGTATTCGGCATTGCTTAAATAAGTATTGCCAAAAGCAATGGGAATCAGTTTATCTGAGAAGGAATATATAAACGTAAACGCCAGCCAGCCAAATAATAAATAGTACACATGCATTTTTTTATAAAAAACAAAAAAATCGACTTTATCGGGTTTCGAATAATGTTTTACAAGCAAAGGAAAAACCGAGGTTGATATAACTACAGGTAGTATTTGTGCTATTGAAAATATTTTAAACGATATTTCGTAATTGGCAACATCAAACGCAGTTAAAACTTTTGATATGATAATATTCGACATTCGCCAGTTGATGATAGATACCCCGCCGATGATGACAAAAGCCCAGTTCATGATAACCAGGGCCTTCATATCATGGTACGTAACCTTACAGCGCCAAAGTGTTTTAACCGTAACCAGGTTTGATGAACCAATTGTAAGGAAAAGGTTGAGAGTTAAAAACCGGATACCTATTAAAATAACAGATAATGTGATGATAGAAAACGGGTAAATAAATAAAAGGCACCCGGCAACAAACTTTAGTACCGATTCGATAGTAAGGATGATAAAAGTTTTCTTTTGTTCAAAATTGGCAATATTTAAGGATTTAATACCATTAATAAGGTTATCAAAAATAACATTAACACCCATCAATATAATTAGTACCCGGGTAAACTTATCGCCATAAATCAAAAAAGCAAGGCCCACATTGATGATATAAAAGCCGATGCCAAAATATATCTGCATTTTGATAAACTTGCTTATCAGCGTTTCTTTATCATCAGTATGCATAAATTCCCTGATAAACCATTGGCTTAAGCCCATGGTTGAAAAGGCCGTAACTAACTGATAAATGGCGTTGGCCACAATATATTTTGCAAAAATGCCTGTTGGATATTTTCGCGCAAGGATTACAAAAAACAGGCTAAGGAACAACGTTTGCGACATCTGGGATATAATACCCCAGCTGCTGTTTTTAAAGAGAGAACTTTGAAATAACCCTGAAATTTTATTGGTAATTGTATTATAAGTAATCTTCATTTTATCCCCGTAACTGTTTTTTAGTGTGTAAAATATGTTTGGTCATGAAGGTTACAGTTATAAAGAATCAATGAGCTTTATATAATTGTCAATCATTACGTTGTAGGTAAACATGGCTTCATAATGCTTGCGGCTGTTCTGGCTCATCAGTTGGTAATTTTCAACCGATAAATCTACTATACTGTTAATTTTATCGGCCAGTTCATTCCAATCGTCTGTTAGTTCGATACCGTTAAAATTGGGGACCCCAATTTCTAAATTTCCGCCTACATCATTAACCAACAGCGGCTTGCCATGCATAATTCCTTCAATAAGCGATATAGGCAACCCCTCCTGTGTGGAAAAAAGCATTAAAAAATCTACCTGTTTTACCAGCTCATCCACGTGCTCAACAAAACCTAAGGCTTTAAAGTTTGTTGCATCGCTACATTTTTCAACTAACTGGTCGTAATCTGGTCCTTTACCGGCAAAAACAATTTGAATATCAGGGTGAAGTTTCCCTTTTAACTGATTGACAATTAATAATTGACGCTTAACATCAATAACCCTGGCCGAATATAGGATTCTGATGGTTTGTTGTTTTTTAAATGTAACAACCGGATTAGCGTCTCCCTGGTCCTTTACTCCATTATATATTAAGGTTATTTTCCTGTTTTTAAGGTTAAAGTAGTTAAGCAGGTTGTGGGTTACTTTTTTTGAAATAGACACAATATCACAAGGGAAAAATGAAAAGTGTTTGTGCGTATTGTATACATTATGTGCTATGTAAACTATCCTTGTATTTAAAAAAAACATCCGTTTAATAACCATGATCAAAGCCATAATATTGCGGGCATGCACCAGCAGTATTTTATTATTGAGGTAAAACGGGTTGGCAAATTTTACATATTCGGCTTGCCTGATGCCGTATTTTGGATGTAGTTTTTCGAATTCAATAAATCCCAGTATTTTGCAATTATACTTATGTTTAATGCCGTTGTGTAAATCCAACAGTACTTTTTGCGCTCCGCCATATTCGTTAAGATCGGAGGTAGTTGATAATATTTCAAGAGCCATATTTAATTTAATAGTTAAAAAATGGCGTCGTTTTAGATAATCCCATGCAATGTTTTATTTTTTTTCACGTTGTTACAAACTAAAGATTAAAATGTTTTCTATTTTTATTATTTTTGTTCTGGTTATTTAATGTTTTTACCTTTTTAGATAATTTAATACCCCTAATTATGAAGAAACTTTTAGTTTTAGTTGCATCTTTATGTTTAGTCGCGTGCAAAAAGGAAAATACCCCTTTAAATTCGTCTCAATCTGCTTCATTTAGCAATTCCCTAACAATTAATTCATCCATTTCCGCCGCATCTTCGGTATCTGTAAACGTTAAAGATCACGGAGCCAAAGGCGATGGTGCCACGGATGATACAGAAGCAATTAAAAGCGCTCTTTTGTTTGCAAAA
This sequence comes from Mucilaginibacter ginsenosidivorax, assembly GCF_007971525.1. NCBI lineage: Bacteria > Pseudomonadati > Bacteroidota > Sphingobacteriia > Sphingobacteriales > Sphingobacteriaceae > Mucilaginibacter > Mucilaginibacter ginsenosidivorax. The sequence continues at coordinate 6,557,932 of NZ_CP042437.1, read as the reverse complement.
GCCAATGGAATTTCAAATATTTATTTCCCCAACGGCACCTATATGGTAGGCCAAACGGGTAACGGCGGTGGAATAATACAGCTGGTTGACGGCGTTGGCATGACTGGTGATGGGCCTTCAACCTGTCACATTAAATTAACCGGCGGCCGAAAAAATCCAAACCCTTTATTTTATCAATACTATGTCGGCACGCCGTCTATCAGTAACGTGGTGATACAAGGTATAGATTTTAACGGCAACCTGGCCAGCCAAACTTTTGATGCCAGTTACCAGTTTTGTACAGCCTTAAGTATTAATAACGGCAAAAATATTGAAGTAAAAAACTGCAAATTCCAAAGCTTTCGCGGGGATGGCCTGCTTTTTGGCGATGTTTTTGAGCCAAGCCTTAACGCAAGGATAGTTACTGGTGTAAAAGTGCATGACTGTGAATTTTATAACATATACCGCGAAGCAACTATGTTTTGCTGCGTAAACGGTGCATCATTTTACAATAACAATGTTCATGGCGATGGCTATCTGGTTGGCGGGGTAGACATTGAGCGGCATAGTATTAATGAAGCAGTATTAAACGTAACTGTTTACGACAATACCTTTAACTTTGGCGATGGCTACGGCCCCGTTGAGCGTGGTGGCCCCAAGGTAAGATACCGCAGGGCCGTAACAATGGGATTCTTTTACGATGGTTATAAAAACGGTATAGTGGACTCATTAAGTGGTCATCATAAAATTTACAACAACAAAATTTACCAGGGGCAAATTGATTGCTGGAACATTGTCAATGTAAGTTTATCCGGTAATACCTTCAACAATACTTACGAAAATATTGCGGGCGTTAGCTATTTAACAGCCCCCGCCATCAACGTGTCTGATAATGCAGAAGCAACAGGTTTAATTAATGTAAACGCCGATAATAATGTAATCCACTCGGAGATTGGTAGCGGAATTACTTTTAAAAACTACACTAAGGTTACCGCAAATGGCAATACTATAACGGATACGCCCCTGGACGGCATAAGTATTTTGGGCACCAGCGGCACCTTTTATGGCAACAAAATAACAGATGTAGGTACGTTAACCGCTCCGGCTTCGGGTATCCTGATCAACGGCAATGCATCAGGTTTATACATTGCATCAAACACTGCGGGCAATACTACAGCCGGCACCAATCGTACAACCGACTATGTAATAAAAATAGGAAGTGCGAATAATGGCGCCGTAGCTCCTAAAATTGTTAACAATAAAGGGAAGAATACTTTAAAAGGCATAGTTTCTGAATATTACTATCAGTTAAACTACGTTCAGGCTTCAAACAATACTGCGTTATAAGCCACAACAATTAAGTTTAAAAAGGAGAGTTTGTCTGAAACTCTCCTTTTTTTGCCGTAATCACCAAGATGGGCAACATTTTACCCAATTGCCCGTAAACAGGCCACTGTCAACAACCATTCCTATTTCCTCAATAAAAATAAAAAAAATTGCGTAACAGATAATTTTATTAATTGTTTGTAACTATTTTGTCACAAAAGTCGTTAAACCGGGTGTATTATTTAAAAATACCCCTAATGAAAAAAACTATTTTAATTCTGGCACTATTTTTTTTCGCTGCATGTAAAAAGGACAATATCATTTTAGCCCCACAACCGGAAACTCCTTCTACAATCCAAACAGTTACTACATCATTAGCTACCGCAGCAACCCCGGCAGGCGCCTGCAATGTTAAAGACCAAGGGGCAAAAGGCGATGGTATTACCGACGATACTAAAGCAATCAGGAATGCTTTGTTATATGCCAGGGCACATGGGATGGCTAATATTTATTTGCCGGATGGCAGTTATATGATTGGCGAAACAGGAAACGGCGGCGGAATTATTAAACTGGTTGATGGTGTTGGTATGATAGGTAACGGGCCGGCAACCTGTCACATCAAATTAACGGGCAGCCGTTACAACCCTAACTCTATTTTTTACCAGGACTACGCCGGCACACCATCGATAGCAAATATTACCATACAGGGTATAGATTTTAACGGCAACCTGGCGCTTCAAAAATTTGACGCTGCTTATCAATTTTGCCATGCGCTAAGCATTAATAATGGAAAAAACATTGAAGTAAAGAACTGTAAATTTCAAAGCTTCAGGGGCGACGGACTTCTTTTTGGAGATTGTTTCGAAACAAAACTGAACCTCCATTTGGTGTCAAATGTAAGCGTGCACGATTCGGAATTTTTCAATATCTACCGCGAAGGCACCATGTTTTGTGCCGTAAACGGTGCATTCTTTTACAATAACAATGTACACGGCGACGGCTACCTGGTTGGTGGCGTTGATATTGAAAGGCACAGCGTAAATGAAACTGTACTAAACGTATCTGTTTATAACAACATCTTTAACTTTGCCGATGGGTATGGACCGGTTGAACGCGGAGGGTTAAAGGTGCGTTATCGCCGCGCGGTTACTATGGGTTTCTTTTATTCCGGCTATACAAACGGTGTTGCCGATTCATTAAGCGGCCATCATAAAATTTACAATAACAAAATTTACCAGGGACAAATTGATTGCTGGGGAATGCTTAACATAAGTATATCAGGCAATTGCTTTACCAACACATATGAAAACATTACCGGCACGCAATTTTTAACAGCCCCTGCTATAAACATTGCCGATCCATCAAACACAAAAGGGCTTATTAAGGTTTCTGTTGATAACAACGTTATTAAATCGGCAATGGGCAATGGTATAATGTTTAATAATTATACGCAAACACAGGCCAATACCAATGTAATTAGCGGCACTCCTGCCGATGCCATAGCTATTTTGAATACCAGCGGATATTTTTACGGCAATAACATTACCGATGCAGGCTCGGTACTTAAACCGGCAGCGGGTATCCTGGTTAGCGGAAATTCATCGGGCCTGGAAATTACCACCAACCAGACTGCTAACACAACGGCGGGCAAATTACGTACAATGGATTATGTAGTAAAAATTGTAAGCGCTAACAACGGCAAGGTTGCCCCCAAAATAACAAACAACAAGGGGCATAATATGCTTACCGGTATCGTATCTGTATACTGGCTCCAGGCAACACTTGCGCAATTGCTTAATAACATTGCCAGTTAACCGCTAATAGCAACGCTAAAAAAAGGGGACACAAGCCAAACTTGTATCCCTTTTTTTATAGATGGTACTTTATTGCCGGTAAAGAATTTGAAAAACAAAAAACCTTTTTGCCAAATAAAGATTATAGTGGAGACGATTGGTTGAATTAACGACGTATTTGTAAATGCTGATAGATAAATATTGCTATCACAACAAAACCATAGCAGCTATTTATTTATGCTTTTAAAAATCCTGATTTTTTTTGCCATCATAGCAGTCTACCTGGCTTGGTATATAACATTACTCCTCCAAAAAAAAGACACATCGCACCTGTTTTTTAGCTTTATAGTTACCTGCATACCCTTCCAAATGTCGTTTCCACTATATACCCCTCCGTATGTATCTACAGATGGTATAGGATCGTTCACCGGGAAAATATTTTTGATGTTGCCATTAATCGCTTCAGCTGTTTTGCTGGTAATTCAAAAAAACAAAAATGTATTTTATCTATACAAAAACGAACGTTGGGTGCTATGGATAGCGCTGCTTATAGCTATTTCGTTTGTTAACCCGTTTAATGTGGCCAGGTGGGGCACTATTGCTTTTGCTATTGTCATGTTTTCGTACATATTTTATTTCAGGTTAATTTATAACAGCCTAAACCCGGTACAAATTATGAACGGGATTTTTGCAAGTTTTTTGTTTTTATGTATCCTTAATTTTTGCCTGGCAATTTTATATCCGCTACTGGGTGTCAGTTTTGTAACTACCATTTTTCAGGCGGGGGGCGATATGTGGGCCACCAGGAACGGTACCCGTGCAGGCGCTATAGGTATTTTTGTAACCCCTGCTAACCTTGGCCTGTTCTCGGTTATTGCCTCGGGATTTTTCTTTTCGGCATATTTAAACGGATTTAAAAAGAAGCTGAGTTTAGTGGCACTTGTTATGGTTAGCATAACTATCATACTCACCTACTCCCGTACCTCCTACATAACCTTGGTTGTTATCCTGTTTACACTATATTATATCTTTAAGAATGCCGATAAACCTTTGCTATCGTTAAAAAGCTTTTTTTTAGGTATACTGCCTGTTGCATTATCGCTTTATTGGCTGGTATTTCTTTCGCCTTTTAGCGCAACGTTTCTTAAAACAGATGCCGACGATATGTACCAGGCCCGGCTTGATCACTGGACCATGGGATTGGATATTTTTCACCGGTCGCCAATTATTGGTGTTGGCATTAACAGCCACCTTGAATTTGTGAACCGGTCGCCCGAAATGAGCAAGGTAATCCATAACGAATTTCTGACATCAAACCCCATTCACAATACACATCTTATTATTCTTTGCGAAACAGGTATCATTGGGTTTGCGCTATGGCTAATTTTCATTATTACAACCTTTGCAAAGGCAAAAGCCAATATGGCTAAAAATGTAAATACCATATTCTCGCTGACGGAAATTGCCTTACTGATGACTTATATTATTTATGGTTTTACAGATTGGGCCCCTGTATCACATTCTACATTTCCAATTTTCCTTCTTTTTACATTTTTCTTCGGTAAATACAGCTTAGCGGAATCGCGGCCATTATAAAATATCTTGGTTTAGTATAATTCCCTTTGGTCATATTCCATTTTGACACTGCAATTCTAAAGGAAAATATAAACTCAATTTAACGTAAACCTTATTGGCTGTTGCACCGTATAAAATGGTATCTGATGCCACATAAAATATGAATAATAAAAAGTTTGGGATATTACTTCGCGTGATCAACTTCCTTAGCATTATCACGTTGGAGAAATATTGGAAGAACGGAATCAAATTCGTTTTCAAAAAAAAAAAGAATAGTCACATAAGTACAGAACAAATCGTGGCAGAGGAAGCTGTTATTCCTGAACTGGAAATAGTACCATCAATAACAACACCTTAAGGTTCTAAATAAATCTTTAAATAAATAAAGGCCTTGTTGCCAAGACCTTTATTTTTGCAGCAATTAGCACCTACGATGCAAACCACTTCTTAAGAATTGGCGCATATCCTGTCATCCAATTGAATTTCGCTATTTCTGCTAACAACTTTAATTTTTTTTCGCGCTGCGTAAAATCTAAAATGTTTATTTACTGTAGTATCACCTTCTTTTTTTTCGGGGCGATTAAATATTTTGCACAAAATCAGATAGCAAAATTGAGGGTATGTTTTTACCGACCGTCCGAAAAATCCCTGCTCTTTATACATCCGGTAAAAGAAACGGAGGTTTAATTTATTGATAAATTGCGGATAAAAATTAATCTCGCGTTTTGTTTGGTGCAAAAATCCGCCGCAGGTATAAATAGCACCTGTATAACCTGCAACTCTTAATTCCAAAGCCATGCTTTCTTGCAGAATAGTGCCCATGCCTATAAATACTATATCAGGGTTTATAGCTAACACAGATGCAATGGTCTCCTTGCGTTTTATATCTGAAGCGAAGTAACCATCATGAAAACCTGAAATTTCCAGGTCCGGAAAATTGCTTTTGAATACACTTACTGTATCTTTAATACTATCTGCGTCTGTTCCAAGAAAAAACACCCCCAAATTATTTTTTATTGCCATATCGAATACATACGGCACTACCGAGGTCATGTCGCACGAAAAACGTTTTATTTTAAAAGTAGCAGCTTTTAATAAATTCAGTACAAATACCAGTAAAATTCCATCTGGCGCTATCCAGTCAAAACCCTCAAATAACGCTGCATTTTTAAAAGCCAACGTATAGGAATGAGGATTTAAAAAAGTTATCAGCTTCTTTTTTCTTGGATCAAAGTCTTCTATTGTCTGGGGTATTTTAGATGTAAAAATATTATAGATATCCATGGTGTCAGGGGAGTTGTTGGGTGTCAATTCGTTTGTAAATTATACTGAATGTCTTTAACATCTAAATCCCCTTACTCAAACGCGAAGCCAAGTTTAGGCCTGATAAATCGTTATACATTGTCTTTTTTTACCTATAGTTAACAAAGCTCCTGAATTCTAATGTTTTAGGGCATTAAAGATTGCCATACGAAATATTTGTACAACGTATTGGAGTATTAAAATTTTCTTATTACATAAATTTACTTTTGTTAATTATTTATTCTTGTTGTAAAAAGAAATTTTACCATCACTTTTTCTTAAAATGAATACAGTTTGTTATAAATAAAGTACATTTTACTATAAATGCTTATCAAATTGAATAAACCGTGCATCTCAAAAAACTTTTTACGGTTTTTACTATTTACCATTTGAAAGAGCTGATAAATGACCCGATCAGTTTTTGATAACTGGCCCAGCAAAACAACTATCTATCTATAATATGTCCCTAACATCTACTGCTCAAACTGAACCACTAAAATTAAATTTAATCGAAAATGCCAGCTCCGGCATAAAATCAGAGAGCACTATAATTCCGGATATTGAGGGCCATATCGCCGCAGGTTATCGTATAATTGATTTACCTGCGGGTAATAGTATCAACAAGAACCTTCAACAGTTTAGTAAAAGTCACGGTTTAAGTCGTGTTTCGGTTTTTATCGCAGCGTTTAACATAGTACTTCAACGGTATGCGGGGCAGGCAGCCTTGTTATTGGGGCAGGCCTTGGTTAAAAAAAACAATGAAATTGATGAAATTGAATTAGGGCACATTTGGAGCGAGTTCGACAGCGATATGACTTTTATTGACCTGGCAACGCAAACAGATAATAGTATTTTAAATGAGGCTGCTTTAAAAAAAGTGGACCGAAGCCAAATACAGCGTATAACGAAATCTTTTAATACAGGTCTTTTTCAGATATTTTTTATCACGGATACAAACGCTGATAATGGCCCCGGCCACTTAACAAATAATCAAAATATTATCACACAATTGTTGGACAACATTGACGACCTATATTTTGGCTTACATTTTAAAGAGAACAGTGATAAGTTCGACGTATCTGTTTTTTTTAACACAAAGAGGTTTAACATTGGCTTTTTTGAATTATTTAATGACAGATTGCTTAACCTGTTAAATGAAACCATTAAAAATCCTGGTTTGAAACTGGGTGCTTACAATATACTTGGCCGGGGCGAATTACATTCATTATTAAACGATTTTAATAATACAGTGGTCCCCTATTCAAACGAAAAAACTTTGTTTAAAGCTTTCGAAGATCAAGTTGTAAAACAACCAAAAAATATAGCGATAGTCAGGGGCGAAAATAAAATTACTTACGATGATTTGAACAGGCAAGCCAATAAACTTGCCCATTTACTTATTAATGCAGGCATAACCCCGGGCGATAATATTGGCTTGCTGGTTGGGCGCGATTTTGACATGATTACCGGTATGCTGGGCATACTTAAGGCAGGGGGGGCATATGTGCCTATTGACCCCGATTATCCATTAGATAGACAGGAGTATATTTTTAACAAGTCGTCAATCAAAGTTGTTGTCGCCGATCAGAACTATCCTTTAAAGTCGTTAATTAAGGCAGAGGATTTTATACTAATTAACAATGCGCAATCTGAGAATTTTGATGATGCTAATCCCGGCCTGTTAATTGACAGTAAACAACTTGCCTACACTATTTATACCTCCGGCTCAACAGGTAAACCCAAAGGGGTGATGATTGAGCACCATTCGGCAGTAAACCTGGTGTCATGGGTGAACAAAAAATTCAACATCGATGCAAACGATAGCCTGCTATTTATTACATCAATGTGTTTTGACTTATCGGTGTATGATATTTTTGGCATGCTGACTGCCGGCGGAACATTAGTGATAGCCCAAAAGGACGAAATCCAGGATGTGCAAACGCTTTCAGAGATGTTGCAGAGGCATTCTATTACGTTTTGGGATTCGGTGCCAACCACAATGGATTACCTGATACGTACGCTTGAAAAAGAAACACCTTTTTATAAGTACGCCGGGTTAAAAACCGTTTTTATGAGCGGCGATTGGATACCCGTAAATCTTCCTGATAAGATTAAGACATTCTTTCCCAAAGCTACAGTGGTAAGTTTGGGCGGCGCTACAGAAGCTACTGTATGGTCTAACTTTTACGTTGTTGATAGTGTTAACCCATTGTGGAATAGCATTCCGTATGGCAAGCCAATAGATAATAATTTTTTTTACATCCTGAATGATCATTTACAGCCGGTGCCTGTAGGCACCGTAGGCGATTTATTTATTGGCGGCGTGGGAGTAGCCCGCGGTTATGCCAACGACCTTGAAAAAACACAATACTCTTTCATTGCAGATCCTTTTCATCCTGATAACGGCGGTATGATGTACCGGACCGGCGATTTAGGCCGCATGATGCCTGATTACAACATGGAGTTTATTGGCAGAAAAGACAACCAGGTAAAAATACAGGGCTTCAGGGTTGAGCTGGGCGAAATTGAAAGTACGCTTAATAACAGCGGGTTGCTAAGCAATGCGGTAGTGCTGGCCAAAACCGATAGGCACGGAACAAGGCAGTTGGTTGCCTACGTAGTCGATAATCGCAACAATGAAGTTGAGGACGAGGTGTTAAAGGCTTATTTAAAAAAAACACTCCCAGATTATATGGTGCCGGCTATTTGGGTGAAACTCGACAGATTACCTTTAACTCCCAATGGCAAAATTGATAGAAATGCGCTTGCTGTTGATGATGGTTTTACACCTGTTAATACAGATATTATCGGGCCCGAAACAGAAACCGAAAGGATGTTGCTTAACATCTGGAAAGATTATTTCAAAAAAGACAACATTGGCGTTATGAGCAGCTTTTTTGAAATTGGGGGGCATTCCTTGATGGCCGTTCAAATTTTATCGAAACTTAAAAAAACAACAGGTAAAAACTTTCAGATATCTATCCTTTACAAATATCCGACAGTAAGGTCATTGGCTCAATTTATTGACCGCGAAACCAGCGACTACAATTTTAAATCATTAGTTGCTATTAAACCATCCGGATCAAAAGCTCCCTTGTACATTATTCATGGCGATGGATTGAATGTACTTAATTTTAGTCATCTTGCCAAACACGTGCATAGGGAACAACCTGTTTACGGATTACAGGCGCTGGGGCTTAATGGAGTAGATGAGCCGATAGATAGCCTGCCGGTAATTGCTTACCATTATATGCAGGAAATTATGCAACATAACCCTCAAGGCCCTTACCTGCTTGCAGGCTATTCATCGGGCGGATATGTAGCGATGGAAATAAGAAAACAGTTAATTGCTTTGGGCAGGGAAGTTAAAATGCTCATCATTTTTGATACAGATTCCGAAAAAACAGAGTATAAAGACTGGTACTCCTTGTTGCCTAAAAAAGCTAAAAGGCATTTTCCGCGTATGGTACAGGCTTTAAAGTTTTCTATAAACCAAATGTTTAGGAGCAAAGCCCTGCATGCCCCCCTACCCACCGAACAAAAAAAGGATACTAAAGAGTTTTATAAACTGGTTCAGAAAATAAAAAGCAAACATATCACAGCTTTCAGGAATTATCAACTGGAGCCATTTGATGGTAAACTGTATTTATACCGCGCCAAGATTAGTGTGCACTATGTTGAGTACGGAAAATACCTGGGCTGGGAAAAGTACGCCAAAAAAGGTGTCGAACTTTTTGAAATCCCCGGCGATCATTTTTCTATGCTTCAGCCGCCCCATGTAGCAATGCTTGGTGATGTGTTGCAAAATAATATCGACGACGTGACAGCAGGTACTGCAACAGCAAAGTGACCGATAAATTAGCCTTACTAAAAACCATTTGTAGCAATAAACATGCATTTTGTTTATTGTTACACTGTTTTTATTCTCTGTAGTTGTGTCGCTTGCCTCATTTACCCATGGCATAAATATTGCACATGCAGTTTTAATAACAATAACGGATAAAATCCACCCATGACTATTTTATTAGTTATTGTTATTAATTCAAACTTACCAACATTTATATTTATGAAAAAAATTTCACTTATTATCCTTGCTTTAACAATAACACTAGGAGCGTGCAAAAAGGGTGGGCTATCAGAAAATGCGCCCGCCAATAACGACCCTAACTATGATGCGCATAACAGCATATTCAGGGTAAAGGCAAGCTCAACAGCCGAGTTTAAATTAACAATAATTGAATACGGAAATGATGGAGTTACTCCTTATAATACCGAAAATGCCGATCAAACTACCGCGTTTGATTATGGTTTTACCCCGGTAGTAGGTCATAAAATAGCTGTGACCATTCAAAGTGCAAATGGGTTAATCACTTCCAGCGTAATGTACAAGGGCATTTATCTTGACCCTGTTACCATCAAAACATCGGGTGGTGGCTCAACCGGAAGTTTTAGTTATACTGTTCCAAACTAATATATAGCCCCTGATTGCCCGCTATTGTTAAATGCCCCACTATAGATGATATGGATAGGGCAGAATAAATAAAGCCAGGCACCTATTATTTCATGATCAATAACACTTTATTTAAGCTCATTTTATTATTCCCGTTTTTTATTTTGAAAGTGGCAAACTGTTACTCTACAGAAAAAAAGCCGCTTGTTAAACATGTTATAATATCTGATATTTTAAATGTAAAAGATGCCGGTGCGGCGGGTGATGGGATTCATGATGATACCAAAGCAATTTGCGATGCCATGCGGCAGGCCAGATCAAGTGGAATATCTTCAGTTTATTTTCCTGCCGGAACATACTTAATAAAACAGCATGGCGATAAACCGGGAATCATCAAATTATTAAACGGCATAAGTTTAATTGGCTCAGGGATTGCAAATTGCCATATCATTTTATCAGGAGGCCGCACCAATCCCAATTCTATATTTTACCAGGCCTGGTGGGAAGAGCCATCGATAGATAATATTGTTATAGATGGTATTGATTTTGATGGCAACCTTGATAAACAAAAATATGACGCCGAATACCAGTTTTGCCATGCGTTAAGCATAAACAACGGGAAAAACATCGAGGTAAAAAACTGCAAATTTCAAAGTTTCAGGGGCGATGGTTTACTTTTTGGGGATACATTTGAACAAACGCTTAACGCCCGTATAGTTACAAACGTGGCAGTTCATAATTGTATTTTTTTTAATATCTATCGCGAAGGTGCCATGTTTTGTTGCGTAAACGGAGCTTCGTTTTATAATAACCTGGTGCATGGTAACGGATACCTTGTGGGCGGTGTTGATATAGAAAGGCACAGCGCCAATGAAAGTGTGGTTAATGTATCGGTATACAACAACCTGTTTAATTTCAGAGATGGCGTTGGCCCTGTTGAAAGGGGGAAGGTAATAAAATACCGGCGTGCCGTAACCATAGGCTATTTTTATGATGGATATAAGAATGGCACAGTAGATTCGCTGAGCGGTAATCATAAGGTTTATGGTAACAAAATTTACCAGGGCCAAATTGATTGCTTCGGCCATGTAAATGTTAAGATTACCGGGAATATAATAATTAACACTTTTGAAAACCTTAAGGGGGTACTTCATGTTAGTACACCGGCCATTAACGTTTCTGATGCCCGTACAACCGTCGGCCTGGCAAACGTTAAGGTTGATAGTAATTATATAAAATCAACCATACCAGGCAACGGTATTGTTTTTTACAGATACCAGGGTATTTCGTTCAGGCACAACATTTTACGGGGGAAGAACTTAGGTGGTGTGATGCTTATCAAATCCAAAGGGGATGTTGATTTAAACGTCATTAAAAACTAACAATCAAGCATTATTACGTATTAAAACAATTGAAAAAGAAAATATCAATGAACATTTCTAAAGTTAAAAGATTCTTTATAGCCCTCTCGCTTATCACATATGCCCTGTCATCATGCCAATCCTATAAAAATGTTCCTTATTATAAGGATCTGGATAAAAAAGGAATTGTGACAGAAAAGATCACCAATAACTCCGATTATCTTATTCATACCGGCGATATTCTGGGTATTAACATAACAAGCCGAAACCCCGAATCGGCGGCTGTTTTTAATTATAACCTGGCCCGTGTAAATGGCAATGCTTATAACACATCGCCCGATAATCCGGTTATAGGTTATATGGTTGATGGTAATGGAAATATTCACCTGCCTTTGGCCGGCGAAATAAAAGCTTCAGGCTTAACCACAACGCAGCTAACCGAAAGCCTGGGTAAAGCCTTGCTTACTTATTTAAAAGATCCGGTTGTAAACATCAGGATAGTGAATTTTAAAGTGTATGTATATGGCGATGTGGCCCGCCCCAATGCCTACAATGTTATTGACGAACACCCTACCGTAATTCAGGCGCTTACCCTGGCCGGGGATTTAAATATAACCGGTATGCGTAAAAAAGTTTTATTAATACGAAACGAAGACGGAGAACGTAAATACATACAGCTCGATCTTACGTCAAAAAACATCTACAATTCGCCCTATTTCTACCTCAAAAACAACGACGAAATATATGTTACCCCGGGACGCTCGAAGCTTGTTGCCAACGGACTGCCTGTTTTGGGAGTAATCATTTCAGCTTTATCTGTTGTGGCTATAGTGTTAACGCGTAATTAAATTTTTATGAGCAACAACCCCGCACAGTTTTTAACTTTTGCCACAGAAAAGGAAAAAAACTCATCAGTTAGTTTAAAGTCGCTTTTTGCTAAATACATTTTTAACTGGCCTGTTATTTTAGCAACTACTATATTGATGCTTATTATAGCGTTTGCATATATGCAAATTGCCGATCCGGTTTACCAGGTAAAGGCCACCTTGCTGGTAAATATTCCGAAAGATGCAGATAAGCCCGACGCCAATCAATCTGTTTTAGATAAGATCGACCTTCCTAAAACCGCTGATGTTGTAGAAAATGAACTTGCTAAGTTGAAATCGGCTAAACTGATTAACCAGGTTATTAATGACCTTCAGCTAAATGTAAGTTACCAGCAAAAAAACGGCTTGTTATACAAAGATCTTTACGCTTCGATGCCCTTTAAACTGATTTTTATTAAGCCCAATGCAGATGCCGACGATAAAATCAAAACGCTGATACAGGTCAAAGACGATAGAACCTTCCTGATGAAAACGGATGGGGACTACAAGCAATATTCGTTTAATGACGTTATGCACACAGGAATTGGCACCTGGAAACTTGTGCCGGCGGCTAACATTGCTTCGTTTAAAGATAAAACTATTAAGGTATCGTTACTTGATGCTGATAAGCTAACGGACTATTATCAAAAAAACATTGATGCGAGCCTTGAAGATAAACTGGCTACCGCGGTCGACCTTACCTTCAGCACCACCGACAGGCAAAAAGGCAAGGATATTATTAACCACCTGATACAGGTTTACAACCAGGACGAAATAGCCGACAAAAACAAGGAAACGCAAAATACAATTAGTTTTATCGATCAGCGCCTGGCTTCACTAACCGGCGAGCTAAATGGCGTTGAAAAAAATATTGCTAATTTTAAAAGCTCCAACAGGCTCACCGATATTACCTCGGATGCAAAATTTGAACTGGAGAAACTACAAACTAACGATAGCCGCCTTAGCGAAATTAACGTTCAGTTAAGCGTTATTGAAGGTATCGAGCGGTTTGTAAATTCGCCTCATACGGCAGATAAAGCTCCGGCTGTAATAGGTATAAATGATCCTTCGCTGATAAGCTCAGTTGAAAAGCTTTCACAGCTACAGCTACAGCACGACCAGTTACTGGCTACCACGCCAGAGACTAATCCCGATTTTGAAGAGATCAATTCGCAAATTAAAACAACCAAAGCTGCAATTAAAGAAAACGTAAAAAATATTAAGGCTTCATTGCTTAATGCCCAAAGTAAACTCCAGTCGCAAAGCTCAAGTTCCGAATCTTCAATATCAAACCTCCCTACCCAGGAACGCCAGTTTATCAGCATTAAACGGCAGCAATCTATCAAAGAAAATCTGTATGTATACCTGCTGCAAAAACGCGAAGAAGTTTCTTTAAGCTACGCAACTACGTTATCAAATTATAAAGTGCTTGATACCGCTCATGCTTTACCATCAAAATGGCCAAATAAAAAATTAATATACCTTGTTGCCTTAATTTTGGGCATTGTGCTGCCGGCAATAGCTATTTACATAATACATTTATTCAGGGGCGTAGTATTGGATCCTAAGGATGTTGAAAACGTAATTGAGGTGCCTGTTTTATCAGAGGTAGCTTTAGACAGAAAAACACCAGGTATAACGCCAAAAAGTGGTTTGGTAACAGAGCAATTCCGGAGCCTGAGAACCAAATTGTATGGGCTTTATAATCCCGATAACCACTCGCATGTAACCCTGATCACATCAAGCGTTTCAAACGAAGGCAAAAGCTTTATCACTGGTAACCTGGGGCTGTCGTTGGCCAATACCGGCAAAAAAACGATAATATTAGAGTTGGACTTAAGACGATCGGCAATTAAAGACCTTTTTAAGTTATCGAAAAAACATGAGGGGATTTCTGATTATCTTAACGGGAAAACTACGTTAAAAAAAATCATTCAACCATCGGGCATTAACCCGGCACTTGATATCATCAGTAGCGGCTCATTTATTTCAAACCCAACCGAATTGCTGGAAAACGGCAGATTGGGCGAATTGATTGCAGAGTTAAAAAATATTTACAGCGATATTATTATCGATAGCCCTCCGGTACACCTGGTTGCTGATGCCCATATTATAGCGCGCATAAGTGACGTTACGCTGTATGTTGTCAGACAAGGAATTACCCGGAAAAGCGAACTGAAGTTTATCCGGGCGTTGGTTAAAGAAAATAAGCTGCCTAACATCCAAATTGTTTTTAACGGTGTGGATGTGAAAAAATTTGGCTACGGTTATGAGTATGATAACTCTTATTATAAGGCAATTCCCGCAGCGGGATAATGTAACCCGAATATTAGCAAAACAGGAGATGTGCTTAAATAACCACTATCTCGTGTACTATCGGTTTTAAATGAAAAAATTATTCGTCTGTTCAGAATTTTACGCCGGGTTGTTACCATTTGCCGCCACCATTGTAAATACAATGCGCGATGAAGACACCTATGGTATATTTGTATGCACATCTAAATGCGATTACCGGAGAGCGCTTAAACCTAACGGTGATAATTACACCTTTTTAGATTTTCCTGAAAATAGGTTTAGCGGCCTGCTCCACAACATATTTCCGAGGCAGTTGTTGAAAACTATTGATAAGGTTTGCCTGGAAAATAAAATTGAAGTAATTCATCTATTAACAGAGGATTCGTCGCTGGCGCTTCATCTAAAGCGATTAAAAAAGCGGGCTAAAGTTTATTACACCGTTCACGACCTTTTTTTTCACGAGAAGGTTTACAAAAATGTGATAAGCTGGCTTTTACGTACTTTGCTGGTAAAAATGAGGGTAACCTATCTCATAAAAAAAACAGACAACCTGGTAACCTGTAGTAAATACCAGTACAACTGGATGCTGGCGAATTTTTTAAAAAAGCATGTTTACTATCACGGTTTCCCTACGCTGGTTACAGAAATAATTAAAACAGGCAATGTAACCCCTCCGGAATTAAAGGGCATTAATAATTACATTTTGTTTTTTGGGCAGGTTGAGCAATATAAAGGGGTTGATATTTTATATAATGCTTTTATAAACGATAATAAAGTTGCCTCAAACCGGCATTTGGTAATAGCAGGTAAAGGACATATTTATTTTGAACGGAATTTGCAAAAGGAATCAAATGTAATATTCATTAACCGTTATATAGATGACGAAGAAATAAAGAGTTTGTTTACCAACGCTTTTTGTGTAGCTTTTCCATACATATCCGGCACGCAATCGGGTATTTTATCTATTCCGTATTACTTCAGGGTGCCATCGCTTGTTTCTGATATTCCATTTTTTAAGGAATTGATAATAGATAATGTAACAAGCCTTAGTTTCAATAACGGTGAGCCATACTCAATTATGGAAAGAATAAACAATCTCGACGCCTCTACAATAGAACCTTTAAAAGCCAACGCTTTTGCCTTTTACCAGCAAATTTATGACCCGGCAGCATTAAAGCATCAGCTCACGACTGCCTATGTGGGCAGCCCTAAATTCCAGGAGGAATTAATTTAACTTGTTTTTATGGAAATAATATCGATAACAGAAAATCATGTTGATGATTGCGCAAAAGTTTTTGTAGATGCTTATAATTCTCCACCATGGAACTGTAATTGGACTGCTGAAAAAGCGCACGCATACCTTTCAGAGCTTGTAAATAACATTAAATTTATAGGATTTATAATATATGATAATGCTGCTGCCGTTGCTGCAATTTTAGGACATAAAAAAACATGGTGGACCAATGACCAATTAATGGTCGACGAGCTTTTTGTGAGCAAAAATGCTCAAAAAAATGGATACGGTAGAAAACTAATGTCCTATTGCGAGGAATATGCTAAGGAAAATCAAATTGAACTACTGGCATTAATGACAAACAGATACCTCCCTGCATTTAACTTTTATGAAAGTCTCGACCTGCTGGCAGCAGACCAGTACGTATTTATGTTTAAACAACTGTAAGTATTTGTTTCTGCAGTTTCAGATGCTACAACTTTATTCTTCAGGAATAGGTTCTGTTAGACCTAAACCATAATTTGATATCACAAACTAAAGAGGAGCCGCGCGATATCCCATGCTTGGTAAGTTCTAAATTTTTTAAATTTTAAATCACTACTGCTCCAATACTGCTGAATAATTAATGCTAACAGTATAAATAAATATCGTAGTTAACGAAAATTCAGGCATTTTTTGTAGCAACCTTGTTTAAATACTATTAAATTTGAATAAGATGTTTCGTAATGCCAAGTAGCAAATCAGCTTTGGGCTACCAAAGAATTAGGCCCGCACGAATATTCCAGGTACTACGGGCATATACAATATATCTTTTTCCATGATACCCGCAAACATGGATTATTTTGATCTCGAAAAAAGAAGCTGACTACTACTTTATTGAATTGATAATCACCTGCTAATTAATCAATACCATAAAAAAAGGTTATCTTTTCAGATAACCTTTAAAACTCGGGGTAAATGATGGGGCTCGAACCCACGACCCTCGGTACCACAAACCGATGCTCTAACCAACTGAGCTACATCTACCGTTTGGAGAGTGCAAAAATAGAAATCTTCGGCCTATTTGCAAACTCTTTTTTAAAATTACATTAACCTTACCTCATTTATTTAGAATGATTATTATTAATGGCTAAATTTGTAGCTATGGCCGAGCAATTAATTGAACTGAACGTGACTGGAATGCACTGTAATAATTGCGCCATGTCAATCCATAAACTCCTCGAAAAAAAAGGGTTACATAATATACTGGTTGATTTTGCGGGCGAAGAAGTAAAATTCTCAACCGACGACGAGTCCAAACTACCCGAAGTAATAAAAGGGATAGAAAATTTAGGATTTAAAGTAATTGACGATATAAACCTGCATTCGCCGGCATTTTATGAGCTGGTGGAGAACAAATTTATCTTCTGCGCCGCTTTTACAGCGCCACTTTTACTGCATATGCTGCTGCCATGGCATTTTTTGCATCAACCCATTGTGCAGCTACTTTTATGTATTCCGGTTTTTATAGTGGGCTGCCTGCATTTTGGTAAAAGCGCCTGGAGCTCGGTAAAAGGCGGCGTACCAAATATGGATGTACTGATATTTATTGGTTCTACATCGGCATTTATATACAGCCTTGTTGGTACTATACAGGGTTTGGGAGCGCAATACCAATTTTATGAAACCTGTGCTACCATTATAACCTTGGTACTGCTGGGTAACGTGTTTGAGAAACGGTCGGTTACGCAAACTACATCGGCTGTAAAGGATCTGATTAAAATTCAGCAGGTAAATGCCAACAGGATAGTTAACGGCGTTATAGAAGTAATCAGCGCCAAAGATGTTCGCCCGGGGGATACGCTCGTGGTAAACCAGGGTGATAAGGTACCCGTTGACGGCGAGATCCTTTCAGGGAATGTCTCTGTTGACGAAGCTATGCTTACCGGCGAAAGCATTCCCGTTGAAAAAGATAAATACGATAAAGTAATTGGCGGCACTATAGTAATAAATGGCAACTTCCATATGCTGGCCACCAAAGTTGGCTCAAATACCATCCTGTCGCAAATTATCGATTTGATGAAAAAGGCCCAGGCAGCCAAACCACCGGTACAAAAGCTGGGCGATAAAGTGGCATCTATATTTGTGCCTGCGGTGATATT
This sequence comes from Mucilaginibacter ginsenosidivorax, assembly GCF_007971525.1. Classification (NCBI taxonomy): domain Bacteria; kingdom Pseudomonadati; phylum Bacteroidota; class Sphingobacteriia; order Sphingobacteriales; family Sphingobacteriaceae; genus Mucilaginibacter; species Mucilaginibacter ginsenosidivorax. The sequence continues at coordinate 6,539,610 of NZ_CP042437.1, read as the reverse complement.
GATAGCGTTGCTCACATTTGTGCTCACCTATTTTGCTGCCGGCCTGGGCATACAAAAATCATTAATGAATGCCATTGCCGTACTGGTAATATCGTGCCCTTGCGCTATGGGGCTGGCCACACCTACTGCAGTTATGGTGGGGTTAGGCCGCGCCGCTAAAAATGGCATCCTGATTAAAGGCGGGGATACTATCGAAGCTGTTGCAAATACCAAATACGTAGTTTTTGATAAAACGGGCACCCTGACCACCGGAAAATTCACCATAAACGAGATTAAGGCAGAAGTTGGCGCCGACGTGGAACTAATTCGGGGGATAATTACCGCTATTGAAGAACGGTCAAACCACCCTATAGCCAGATCATTGGTACAGGAGATAAAAAGCATGTCTCAACAAAAAGTGATCTTAAAGTCTGTGCAGGAAGAAAAGGGCTTGGGGATGCGTGCTGAAGATGTAAATGGCAACCACTACTTTTTGGGTACTGCAAAACAAAACACGCAAGATCACTTTAACCTTTCGCTGTTTAAAAATCAAAGCCTGCTGGCCCAGATTGCTATAGACGATGAAATTAAGCCCGAAACTGCTTTATTAATATCGAAACTTAAAAAGATGAACATTATCCCTGTACTTTTAAGTGGCGACAAACAAAACCGCTGCCTTAAAGTTGCAAGCCAGATAGGAATTACCGAAGTTCACTCCGAAAAGCTGCCAGATGAGAAACTTAAAGTAATTGATATTTACAAACAAAAAGGCAAAACCATTATGATTGGCGATGGCATTAACGATGCCCCTGCCCTTACCAAGGCCGACGTAGGTGTATCCATGAACGATGCAAGCCAGGTGGCTATCCAATCGGCCAGTGTAGTGTTGTTAAATACTGATTTGCATTCGGTTATTAAGTTTTTACAGATCAGCAAGCATACGCTACTTACTATTAAACAAAACCTATTTTGGGCATTTGCCTACAATATTATAGCTATCCCGGTAGCTGCCTTCGGCTTTTTAAACCCGATGGTGGGTGCCTTTGCCATGGCTTTTTCCGATGTGGTGGTAATTGGTAATTCGTTGAGGTTGAAGGTAAAGAAGGTAAGCTGACCCCCCCAGCCCCCTGAAGGGGAGTTTTTTGATTAGCATATCCATCATACATTCTGTCATTGTTCCCCCTTTAGGGGGTTAGGGGGCTTATGGCTTTGTAGGCAATTACTATATTTGCAAAATGATCGAGATATTTACAGACGGTGCATCAAGCGGTAACCCCGGGCCAGGCGGATATGGCGTGATATTGCGTTCGGGGCAGCATTATAAGGAGCTATCCGAAGGTTTTCGAAAAACCACTAATAACCGCATGGAACTGATGGCTGTTATTAAGGGCCTCGAAGCGTTAAAGACGCCTAACCAGCAGGTTATGATCTTTTCCGACTCTAAATACGTGATCGATTCTATCGAAAAGCGCTGGGTTAACGGTTGGGTTGCCAAAGGTTTTGCCGGCAAAAAAAACAAGGACCTTTGGATGCGCTATTTAAATGTAAGCAAACTCCATCAAATCAAATTTACCTGGGTACGTGGCCACAATGGCCATCCCGAGAATGAGCGTTGCGACCAGTTGGCCGTAGCCGCCGGCAAGCGCGCGCCATTGCTTATCGACTCTGTTTTTGAGGTGGAAAACGCGAAGTAATCATTAGTCGTTAGTCGTTAGTCGTTAGTCGTTAGTCGTTAGTCGTTAGTCGTTAGTCGTTAGTCGTTAGTCGTTAGTCGTTAGTCGTTAGTCGTTAGTCGTTAGTCGTTAGGGGGAATGACGGATCGGGATGATTGTTTGTTTTAAGATAAAAAAGCCATGATCCATTAACTATGAATAATCTTAGCGCCCTGCCAGTTCTATCACCTGCAAATCCTGGATCTTATCGCCATCGATATTAAAGCGCATGAGGGTACGTACTTTGTGCCAGCCTTGCTTGCCGGCCGCACCAGGATTAAGATGCAGCAATTGCAGTTTTTTATCGGGCATCACTTTTAAAATGTGCGAATGGCCGGTAATGAACAATTTGGGTGGGTTGCTATAAATTTCAGTCTTGATTTGCTGGCTATACCGCCCCGGATATCCGCCGATGTGGGTCATCCATACATCTACCCCCTCGCAGTTAAAGCGTAGATTTTCGGGGTAAACAATACGTATATCTTTCCCATCAATATTACCATACACACCTTTTAACGGTTTAAAGCCTGCCAGTTGATCGGCCAGGTCGATGGTACCAAAATCGCCGGCATGCCAAATCTCATCGCAGTTCTCAAAATGTTTAAAAACAGCTTCATCAAGGTAACTGTGGGTATCGGATATCAGGCCAATGCGCGTCATGGGGTAAAGATAGATGCAAGAGTCAAGAATCAAGAGTTAAGATTAAAAAAAGTAATAGCTCACGAGGGCTTTCAGCCCGTGTAAATCATGATTTCTGCTTTCGGCTGAATTTCGTAAGCTGGAAGCTTACACAATCGTTAACCGCGAGTACGCTGCGCTAAACCCGCGGTAGAAGCTATCGGATATCAGACCAATTTTAACGATTGTAAGAACATAATAATATAAGAAAACACAGTAGAAATAATATAAGCCGAAAATAAGGTGCCGCACATCACGCTATTTTCCATGTACTTTTCCTTTATATTTAAAATTAATGCAATAACGATGAAGATTATATAAAACATTATTGACGAAATGTTGCCTATTAATATAGATCTTGTCACAAACGCATCTCTGGAGTAAAAATAATAATTATTGAATATTGAGGATAGGGCTACAACAATCGGTATAAACAGTAACAATATTCCCAGGGTTGATATAGTTTTCATCTAAAAGGCTAAAAAATAAGGTTTAAGTACCTGTCTATATTCTTCAGAATAAACATTTACTTCTTTATAAATTGTTAAGGTAGTTATTTCTGCCGCGATTTCCTGAAATCCAAGCACCACAATTTCACGGTGAGGCTCATCTTTTTCAAAAGACCTGATTTTTACGGCCTTTTGTAAGTGTAATCCGTTTTGTGCGGCCAGGGCCTTTACCATATCTGCCGTATCCGGAGGCAATACCAGCCAGCAACCCCCATTTGCGGTTAGGTGGACGGAAACAGATTGGATCAACTCCTTAAAAAATCCTTCCCCCGCATGTTTAGCCTGGTTCTTTTTTGCGCCCGGCGATAACAGTGAATTGATGTAAAATGGTGGATTGGAAACAATCAGGTCATATTTGCTGCCGGGATGACCCTCAAAAAATTCTTTAAACCCTGAAGGATAAACCCTGAGCCTATCCGCGAATTGCGAGTTTTTAAAATTCCTTTCGGCAGTCTCCGCCGCACTTTCATCAATCTCCACTGCGTCAATTTGCGCGTTGGCAAAACGTTGGGCCAGCATCAGGGCGATAACGCCTGTTCCGGTACCGATATCTGATATCGATTGGGGATTATCCGCCGTCGCCAGTGCACCAAGCAGAACACCATCGGTATTTATCTTCATGGCGCAGCCGCTTTGGTCAACGCTGAATTGTTTGAAATGGAACATTGATGCGAAAGTAAGGCAAAATTGTTAATTGCCCGTAGTATCAAGCAACCGGTTTTTTATTGTATTATAATCAAAAGGCTGGTATTTAAGATTGTTAACCACACCATTTTTCACCAATACATAATGTGGAATACCGTTGATTTGGAACTGGCTTGTTAATTGATTCCATTCATCAGCGCTCACCCGGTAATGCTCTCCTTTTATATTTGGTATCATACCGTTGTACGTGCCAACCGGCGATGTTTGATTGGTGATGTAAACAAAAACGATGTTCTTATCGTCCTTTAATTCGTCTTTTAAGGGAGCAATTTCTTTAATTGCCTGCAAACACGGGCCACACCAGGTTGCCCAAAAATCAACATAGATGGTTTTGCCCTTGTATTTGCTGATGATGGACGAAAAAATGCTATCGGCGGGCAATTGAGGTATTTCGCGCTTTGCATAACCTGTTTGCTTTTTGTTAGCCTCAATTTTGTTAGCAATATTGGTATTGTAGCCCTTCAGTAATGAAAAAACATACGGGTTTGTAAAGTGCGTGCGCATAGCTGCAAGCTGTACCGGCGAAAGCGGTACAAAACTGGCTTCTATTTTACTTGTGGTATCCTGAGCGTCCATCAGTTGAAGATCAAAACTCATCTCGGCATCTATCATTCCCTTTAACACATTTGTACGAATCATTTTTTGCTCATCGCCTTTTAGCTGGATGATGCGGTCTTGTTTTGCATCTGCCAGCATTACATCCAGGAATGCAGCATCGGCCTCAGGAATTTTACTTTTTTTCGATCGCGCTACATAGTCGAAAATATATTGGCGTTGAGCTGCTGATACTTCTTCATTATTCTTTAAGTTGTCGCAAAAAAAAGTATAATCGACCGAAACTATCGCCAATGGATCGTTAAAAGCAACATCCTTAAAAAAGGAATAATAAGTTTTTTCAAGTTTTACCGGTGGCAATTGGCTGCGCCTGTTTTGCGGATCGATGTTATTTGCTTGCCTGTAAGCTTCCCATTTCTCGGCGTTATATTTAAATAAAAACTGGGTTAAGGTATAGTTAATGCTCAGCCGCGCCAGGTTATATGCCTGTGTCGTCATTCCATTTTGTAAGCGGTAATTATTTAAAATATCCAGCCGCTCCTGGCGCAGGTTAATATAATAAGCTTTGTATTGTGCGGGAGTAAAGTCAAGCACATCCTTTCTAACTTTAATCCAGTCAATACCCAACAAAATAAACTGTGTATGGTATAAATCGTTATTAAGCGCAGCATTATCGCCCATAAAATTAGCGGTCACCGCACTGCCCGTTAAATCAAACTTTTGGAATACCTTTTTACCGGCTTCAAAGCATATAGCGGCGTAAGAAAAAGGAAAATGCACATAACATTGCTTTGTATAATTAACCGGGAAACTTGCTTTAAAACTTCCATCGTCCGCTATTTTTATAAGATAATTTTCCTGTCCTCCTGTAACCGCGTTATTGACAAATACCTGCCCGGTGTTAAATCCCATCCGCGGCGAATAGCCTTTTATATAACCTACGTATTCGGCCATGCCGGTTTTGTAAACGTTTGCCAGGGTAAAAGCGTTTTTGTTATCGGCTACTTTGGTTTTGCCGGCTGCCGCGTTATTAAATAATGCAACAGTCGATTTTTTTTCAATAATATACAGCCGGCTATTATCACCTGTTTCTAACGTTAAAGTAAGCCTCTGATTGCCATCTTTTAAGCCAATCAATATATTTTTACGCTGCCGTTTTAAAAATGTATAGTTCCATAACCTGCTATTGTAAGCAAGCTTGCTGTTGTAAACACCCAACTCCCATTGTTTGCTGCCGTCTGTTTTAAACCAATCGCCTGCCAGGGCTTCGGGAACTGATATTTCCGGTAGTTCAATATCCCAAATATTGAAACACTGCTGCTGGCAATCCGGTTCGGCAATGTCTATTTTTTTTGTATGGATACTTACAGGCGGAAAATTGCAGGTAAATACAATTTTGCCCCCTTTTATAAGGGTGCTTTTACCTAACTGAATGCTATCGACTGCTCTGATCTTTAATTTTTGATCGCCATTAACAAGGTAAAGGCCCGATGGCATCCTAAACCAGGTGTCCGATTGATAATCTGTTTTAAAACTAATCAGCGTTGCCGTATCGCTGATAGTTACCCTGCTGATGCTTAGCCCCCTGGCGTTGTTGGCAAAAAAGGCTGGGTTGTTAATTATACGCTGAGCCGAAGCATTAAAAATAAAAAGAATGAAACAGGCGAATAAGGTTAGTTTTTTCATTGTGGTAACAGGTAGATGAAATATAGGCGAATGTTTGACTGATAATATAGGCTACAGTTTAATGATACCCTATATTATATTTTCAATACTTTTTGTTGCCTTTTAAATTTCAATTAAAATGAATCAGAACCAAAACAGCCCGGCGTTGTTATAAAATAAAAATTACGACTATGAAAAATCCATTTGTAAAAAAACAAGACCATACATTTTTGATAGCTTCAATAGCCGTTGGCGCACTGGCCGCAGGTGCTGTAGCTTATTTGTTCCTGACCGATGACGGCGCCGATAACCGCAAAAAACTGGAGCGCACCATCAAAAAAAGCTTTAAAAAGGCTGCCGCGGATGTAGTGGAACAAAAAACAATACTTTCAAAAAAAACAGCTAAAGTTGTTGCAGATCATCTGGCGAACTAATATTTACCCTGTCACCATGTAATTGCCGGGAACGAAGCAATCGTGCATTTTCACCTTGCATACCTGAGATTGCTTCGTATCTGGTATTATAGGCTTGACTTATAAATCCTATATCACCGAACAAATCAGCTCCGCCAAACTATTTACCTCCACAAAATCATCATTAACGGCTTGCATATTCATGTGCGAATCTGAGCTGATCAATTTTTTGATCAGTCCACTGCTTTTTAGCCGCTCGATGCCATTGTTGATGAACAGCCCATGGGTGGTTATTACATAAATATCGCCCGCGCCTGCATTTTTGTAGGTTTGGGCGGCGTTGATGATGCTACCGCCAGAGCGGATCATGTCGTCATAAATAATTACCGTTTTGCCGGCTACGTCGGCATTTATAGCGCTTACTTCGGTGTGGTCGCCTTTCAGGCGGCGTTTCAGGATAAAGGCTGCGTTTACGCCCATGTCGTTGGCCAGCGACTCAACCCATTTTGCCCTGCCTGCATCGGTGCTGGCCATTACAAAATTATCGCCGCCGTATTTCAGGGCGGCTTTTATCACCAGATCTTTACAATACACATGCACCGGGTACAGGTCGTGCTCAAAATAGTATTGTATACCTTCGGAATGCAGATCGAACAAAACTACCTTATTGCCGCGGTTTGATTTGGGGATGGCCGAGATGAGTCTCGCGCGAGTTTTGGCGGTTACAATTTCGCCGCTTAGAACAGCTCGTTCCATTGTCGAGTAGCCGAAGTACGGTATAACCAGGGTTAATGAATTGGCGCCGTAGCTTACCAAGGAGGATGCCAGGTCGTATAGTTCCAGTGTCGCTTCGTCGGTTACTGTGCCACCAATCAGGATGATGTCGCGGTTTTCAATTTGCGACAGAATGCGCTGGTAGCGCTCGCCGTCGGTAAATGTGCTCACCTCTATCTGTCCTTTCTCAAACGTTCCACAGGCCATTACTTTTTGGGCCAGGTATTCATAATCTTTTATCGCGAACAGTAACTTTTTCATGCTGATATCAATTGGCATTTACATTTGCCTTTACCTGCTCAAAACTAATAGTATTTATCAATTCCCCGTTCTCAAAAACAGTTTGCAGCAGGTTTTCTGCTCCGGGTTCGTCATCCTGGTTAACAGTTTTGAACTTTCCATCAATTTTAACCAGCTTTAACCGGCCGCCCTTGCTCTTTTTAAAGCTTGGGGTGATGTTTCCATCAGCGTCCATTTCAGTCGGGCTTTTCTCAACCTTTACCTCCTGCCCGTTTACAATGGCGCTGCTGCATTTCAGGGCAAACTTTTGGGTATCGCGGTCAACCTTTTGCAGTAAGGCACCGCCCATGCCCAATACCAGGTTTTCGGCGCTGATGCCGCTATCTTTTAAGGCCTTGTAAATATTGCCTATCTCGGTGTAGTTTACGCCATCGCCCTGTATCACCCTCACTTGCGGCGGCAGTACTTTGAAACCTTTGGCATTGGTGGTAAAGCCGAATTTATCAAACAGGATATTGAATATCGCTAACAAGGTCATAACCGGGTCGCCACTATCGGGGCGAATCACGAGGGTGCCGTCGCGATTCAATATTTCTTCGCGCAACTCGGTACCCCAATATTCGCTACAGGCCTTAAAAATATTGTAGCTGTCAGATACGCAAGCAATAATACCGGTGGGGAAAGTTCTGAGTACATGCCTGAAAACTTCCAGCTCTCCTTCCCTACCCAGCAAAGTACAAATACTATGTTCCGTAGCCGGGATGCTCATGCCATACACCTTTTGGGCGCTGTAATAATTAATGGCCATTGCAGAACCTGCCAGGTTATCGCTGCCGCTAAAATTGAGCAAATGCGCCGCTCCGCCAATTTTTGCACTCTCCACACTGCTTACGCCGCGAAAACCGAAATCATTCAGCACAAAGTCTATACCGGCCTCTGCGCCGGGTGTGGCTGTTTCCTTGTAGTATTGGGTAACTACCTTTTTTATCTGGTTGCTCAAGGTGGCAACAGTGCATGGGTACCAAACCTGCATCAGCAGGGTTTCTAAAAAATTGGTAAGCCAATAACATTCCGGGGCGGTATTTTCAATGGTCATCAGGGCGTTGCCGGTTGGTACCGCTGTACCTTCGGCTACGGCTTTTATCCTTACCGGTAGTTTGCCGTTGTATTTATCCAGTATGTATTGAAATTTGCTTTTATCAAACACATCGGTGCGACCAAATACCTGTTGTAAAAAGCCATCAGCTTCGTCCAGATCCTGTTGGATAAATGCCGGACCCTGCAGGTATTCTTTTAAAAAATATTGCAGACCGAAAAAGATGGTTTCATCAAACATCCCTCCCCTGCTTTCCAGGTAGCTGTAAATTTGGGTGGTACCAGGGTAGTATAATTTATGGTGAGCGTACTTGTAGGCATCGGCCAGCAGTACTAAATTTTCGCGTTCCATTGTGTTAGTTGTTAAAAATCCCTAATAATTATTTCGTTATTAATTAAGTGTGCTTTTTTAATTTTTATCTGTCTTATCTCTGGCGGTATTGAATCAATCAATTTCTTTGCATCATCTCCCGACATTGAAGACCCAATAATTATTTCTTTAAATGCATAAGGATTTATGACAACACATCGATCAGCTTTAGTTAGCGGTGTGTTTTTAAACTTGAAAACTCTATATTCTTTCTCAAAACTCCAATGATCAAGCTTACAAAAGACTTGCAATAAAATTTGTTCAGTAGTTGTATGTTTCGGTGTTGGATGAATTTGAGGTAATTCATCATGATATAAAACAATTCCAGCACCTGATCCCGTTTTATAAAGCATTGTTTTTGCATCAAATCCTATACAAAATCCGGTGTGAGAATTCGAGTATTTTTCCCACATTCTAATTTCAGCCGGATATTCTGTCAGGCTTAAAACACCTGTGCGATCATTAAATTGATTAAAGGTTTCGCTCTGTTGACGATCTACATAGTCTTTGTCAGTAACCATTGTGTGATTGGCCCAATCAATAGCGAAATCCTGGTGCTGCTCAATCGTAAAGCTGGGATTTAATTTCCAAGAGTCTTGATAATATTTATTAAGAATTTCTTCATGTGTAAGCAAATCCCATCGCGTTGGATTTTTACAATCAAACTCATCTTCAAAATTTGCAGGTGACGAAAAATAAACTTCTCGATGTGTAACGATCCTTTTATGAGAATTATGTGACCAATCTCGGTATTTGTAAACCAAGGGCGGCATAGTAAAGTCTTTATATGGAACTATTTCTGATTCTGTTATTTGTACAGTCATAATTTAATTTTTAATGTACTTGTCGATAATGAGCTTTAACATTTTGACATGCTCATCGTTTATTAAGTCATTGCTTATCATCTGGGTAAGCTCTTCTATTTTAAACCAAGCCACATCAACAATATCGTCGTTAGCCACCGGTTCGCCGGCTAAGTGGTCGCAGCTGAATAACAAGGTAATAATTTTATCGGCTTCGTTGCGGTAACGCCAGTCGTTTACACGGTGGCTGGTTTCGTAGGTCATATTGCCTACCTCTACGTTTCCGCATTCTTCACTTAGCTCGCGTTTGGCGGCGGCTTCGTAGCTTTCATCTTCCGGATCGGCAAAGCCGCCGATAAAGCGCCATTTGGGGCTATTGGCTTTTTTGCCTAACAGTAGTTCGGTTTTATCGTTCCTGAACATGGCTACATCAACCGTTGGGTATACTTTGGTGTATTGGTTGTAGTAAGCATACAAGATACCGGCACGAAAATCATTGGAATCAAAAACCTTGTCGGCATATTGTTTGCGCAATTCGGTGGCATTATAATCGCCATGGGCGGGCAGCTCAACCGTTTCAAAATGACCTTTGTAATAGGGAATAAAACTATCCCGGCTGCCAAACAACGTAAAGTTACCGTTTGGGAACACGTTTTTAAGTAAGCCATCCAGGTTATCAGACCATACCTTGTCGCTCGGGTGATCGCTCACCGGCAATACAATCACATCGGGGTATTCGCGTTTGATCATTTTTTCGCGGGTGTGGTAATCATAAGGATTTTTACGGCTGCCCATTATCGGGCTAACACCCAACAGGATAATCAGCCTGGCATGATCCTTACTTACGGTATCTATGAGGTTTTTATGCCCTTCGTGTAGGTAGGGGGTTTGGAAGCGGGCAATAATTACGGCTATTTTCATCTTATTTGCGTTAATTATACGCAAATATAAATATGCGTTTTAAATACGCAAATTATTTTTTATTTTTTTTCCGTAGAGACGCATAATTGCGTCTCCCGCGTTTAGGTAAACGCCCTGAAATGACCTGTTTGATTAAGTATCAAGATTTCCATTTATGACCAGCACAGGAGATTTGCATGGTTGATTTGCCTGCGGGAGACGCATGTGATGCGTCTCTACAAAAAAAATCAGATCTCGAAATTAATGCCTTCTTTTTGAAGCTGGAAGTATTTTTGCTGATTAAAACAGAATAGGTTACCTGGCCTTCCTGCGCCTGCAAGCGCCTGCTTTTCGTCAGTTTCTTCAAGGAAACCAAATTTGACAACCTTCTTTTTGAAATTCCTGCGATCTATACTCCTATCCAAAACGGCCATGTATAGTTTCTCCAGTTCAGAGAAGGGAAAGCGCTCTTCCAGCAGCTCAAACCCAATGGGCTGGTAAAGGATTTTATTTTTAAGGCGATCATGTGCTGCTGCGATGATGTCCTCGTGGTCAAAAGCCAATTGGGGGATTCTTTTGATATTGAACCATTCTACTTCGGCAGCATCGGTGGCGGCTTCAATCTGGAATGCATCCGGCTTTACAAGGCCATAATAGGTAATAGAAATTACCCTGTTACGTGGATCGCGGCCGGGCTGGCCAAAGCTATATAGTTGTTCCAGATAGTTGATGCTTACCCCGGTTTCTTCCTTCAGTTCGCGCTGTACGGCATCCTCCAATGACTCGTCATTACCAACCAATCCGCCAGGTAATGCCCAGGTATCTTTGAATGGGTCGATATTGCGTTTGATGAGTAGCACCGATAATCCTTCTTTTGAAGTATATCCAAATACAACAGCATCTACAGCTACTTTAATATCCTGGGTGGTGGGCATATGCAAAGGTATTAATATGCGGAAAATTTACGCATATTATTAAGTAGGGGAATTTGATATGTGGGCGTTGCCTGCGGCCGGGCCATTCGCTCATACGTCACAAGGCGTTACGCTCATGGCCTGTGCTGTATGAGCCTGGCCGCAGGCAATGCCCTGGGAAAAGAATCAAGAAACTAGAGTCAGGAATCAAGACAGTTGTATTGCGATTCCTGGTCCAAAAACCAAAAAAAACCTTGATACTTGATACTAACTACTACACCTCATACAACTCCAGCGGCAAGCCATCGGGATCTGTAAAGAAGGTGAAGCGTTTACCGGTGAACTCATCCACACGGACGGGCTCTGCTTCTACCCCGCATTCTTTGAGGTGAAATACGGCTTCGTCGAGGTTATCCACCTCGAAGGCTAAGTGGCGCAGGCCGGCAGCTTCGGGTCGAGATGGCCTCGGTGTGGGGTCTGGAAATGAAAAAAGCTCGATCTGGTAGCGGTTGCCCACTTCCAAATCAAGCTTGTATGATTGGCGTGCCTCGCGGTAAACCTCGCGCACTATTTTTAAACCAAGTATTTCACTATAAAAATGCTTCGACTTTTCATAGTCGCTGCAAATAATGGCGATGTGGTGTACCTGGTTCAGTTTTAACATTATTCGCCTAAAATAGAATGTAATACGTTACTGTGTACCATTTTCACGTCGGTAACATGGCCAAACAATTCGCCATCTACATTCAGGAAGCCGTTGTTAACGGTACCCAACAGGCTAAACTCAGTTTCGCTGGTGGCCATAAACTCTACAAAGCGTTCCTGCTCTTCGGGTGCTACGGTCACTACTATACGGCCTTGGGCCTCGCCAAAAAGGAAGGCATCTTTACGGATAGCCGCGTCTGTTTCGATATCAAAGCCCAGGCCGTTTGGCATGGCGGCTTCTAACAAACAGGTATATAAACCACCGTCGGCCACATCATGGCAGCTTTCCAGCACGCGATGTTTAATCAATTCTTTAATGGTTTGCTGCGTAGTGTATTCCTTTTCGATATCGAAATACGGCGCAGGGCAGGCGGTAATTTTATGCCATGAGGCCAGGTATTGCGATGACGCGATATCGTTAACCGATTCGCCTATCAAATAAATCAAGTCGCCGGGTTGTTTAAAATCGGCGGTCATGATGTTTTCGGTATCTTCCATAACACCCAGCATACCAATTGTTGGCGTTGGGAATACAGAGCCACCATCTGCCGACTGGTTATAGAAGCTTACGTTACCACCGGTAACCGGGGTTTCAAACTTGCGGCAGGCATCGCCCATGCCTTTAATGGCACTTACAAATTGCCAGTAAACTTCGGGGTTGTAAGGGTTACCAAAGTTTAAGCAGTTGGTTATCGCCACAGGCTCGCCGCCAGCACAAGTAATGTTACGGGCAGCTTCGGCAACGGCTATGGCTGTACCTGTGTAAGGATCGGCATATACGTAGCGCGAGTTACAGTCGGTAGTTAAAACAATGGCTTTGTTGGTATCCTTAACGGCTACAACGGCTGCATCGCAGGCCAGGTTGGCGGTCATGGTTTGTACGCCTACCATGCTATCGTACTGGTCGGTTACCCAACGTTTTGATGCTAAGTTAGGGTGGGCAGAAAGATGCTCGGCAACCTCAACCAGGTTGGCAGGTTCCGGCACGTCATCAATATTAAATTTCTTATTTTCGGCAAAGTACGCAGGCTCGCGGTATTCGCGCTGGTAAACCGGCGCGCCGCCGCCTAATACCAGGTCATCGGCAGGTACATCGGCTACCTTTTCGCCATGCATGTAATATTCCAGGCGTTGGGTATCTGTAACCTCGCCGATAATAGCGCAGTTAAGGTCCCATTTATCAAATACAGCTTCTACTTCTTTTTCGCGGCCTTTGTGTACCACAATCAGCATACGCTCCTGAGATTCGGACAGCAGGATCTCGTAAGGCTTCATGTTTGGCTGGCGGGTTGGCACCAAATCCAGGTCGATACGCATCCCGTGTTCGCCTTTGGCGCTCATTTCCGAATTGGAGCAAATGATACCGGCAGCTCCCATATCCTGCATACCTACTACGGCACCGGTTTTTATAACTTCTAAAGTGGCCTCCAACAACAGTTTCTCCTGGAACGGATCGCCTACCTGTACGGCTGGTAAATCGTTCACAGAATCTTTGCTGATATCTTTAGACGCGAAAGCCGCACCATGGATCCCATCCTTACCGGTGGCCGACCCCACAATGTAAACAGGGTTGCCTACGCCGTATGATGTTGCCGAAACGGTTTCGCCCGCTTTAACAATACCTGCCGACATGGCATTTACCAATGGATTTACATTATAACAGTCGTCAAAAAATAATTCGCCACCAACGGTTGGGATGCCAAAGGCGTTGCCGTAATGGCTGATACCTTTTACCACGCCCTTAACCAGCCACTGGGTTTTCTCCAGTTTAAGATCGCCAAAGCGCAGGGAGTTTAACTGGGCAATGGGCCTGGCGCCCATGGTAAAAATATCGCGGTTGATACCGCCCACACCTGTTGCCGCGCCCTGGTATGGTTCAAGGGCCGATGGGTGGTTATGTGATTCAATTTTAAAGGCGCAGCCAATGCCATCGCCCAAATCAACAAGGCCTGCATTTTCTTCACCTGCTTTGGCCAGCATGCGGTCGCTGTCTTTTGGTAAAGTTTTTAGCCAGGTAATGGAGTTTTTGTATGAGCAGTGTTCGCTCCACATTACCGCGAAAATAGATAGCTCGGTAAAGTTGGGCACGCGCCCTAATATCTCTTTAATACGTTCAAATTCTTCGGGTAGTAAGCCTAAATCTTTGGCGGTTTCAACGGTGGTTAATTCCTGGTGCTCCAATGTAATATTGTTTTATTTGAAAGGATGCGCAAAATTAGGAAAAAAGGTGGAAAGGCGAAAGGTAAAAGGCGAAAGGTTTTGAGGCCCCCAAAGCGGCTTGTGAAGAGCCCGACGCGGGGTGCCCGGCCTGCGTTGTTGACACGGGATTATAGTTTTTAAAGATATACAATTAGCAATTACACGGCCTTAAGCAAAACCTGAACATAGCAACAGAGTTCGTCGGATAAATCGGGACTGGTCACGTTTAACCAGAATACCCCATTTACTACACTTGCTCTTTTGGCCAATCATGATGCCCGTAACAAAACTGAAAGCAAATATTGTTCTGTGGGCAGTTCGTGATAACATTTTCCATTTGCTATTTTAGGCTGTTCTTTTACGTTCGACGCATGGAAAAAACAACCCTTCCCTATTATACCGAGATTAATGACTTCCTGGCATCGATACCCTGGCCGGCCAGGACAACTTGCCCGGATTTTTACTGCCTGCGGCTAAAACCGCTCGACCAGGAAGGGGTGTCGGTTTACAGACCGCCGTTCAGGCGTTCGTTTTACTTTTTCGCGTTGTTGTTTAACTCCGGAAAAATTGAGGTTAATTACGGCGATGAAACGGTTCAGGATCCGGAAACGTACCTTGTGTTCCATTCACCCAACCTTGTTTACAGCTTTGCGCACAATAATGCACTTGAAGGTTACGTAATTTACTTTAAGGCTGAAGCATTTTCCTTTTTTAAACCGGAGTTTCACCTGCAGTTTCCACTGTTTAATATGCTGCATACAAATCTTTTTAAGTTTGATTATGCTACGTTTAGCCAATTAGTGCCGCATTTTGAAGCAGTTTTCACGGCATATGAAAGATCAGATAAGAGCCAGTATATTGAAGCACGGATAAAATTGCTTGGTTTGCTTTACCACCTGGAAGACTTTGCCGTGAAAAGCGGTAAAGATGCCAGGTTGGCTACCACGCAACAACTGTTGCTGAGTAAGTTTGTCCGGCTGATCGATAACCATTATATCAATAAACGCACTGTAAAAGAATATGCTGATATGCTATCTGTTACTCCAAATTATCTTTCCCAATCAATTAAAAAAGAGTCGGGCAGGAACGCGTTAACTTTTATTGCAGAACGTTTGGCTAAGGAAGCGAAATCACTCATTTTATACACCAGCGCCGAGATAGCCGAAATTGGCTATCAGCTCAACTTTTCAGACCCGACCAATTTTGGCAAGTTCTTTAAAAAACAGGCAGGACTATCCCCATCAGCATATAGGAAACACCACAAGCAATCAAATTGACCTGTATATCCAACTTTTTCACCTATTCAGTTTGTGATGAGCTATGTTTCTTTGTTGCAAGCAATTAATTCTTATACCAACTACAGTGTCAACCTGCGGGTTGATTGAAAAACAAATTTTAATTAACGTTATGAGTCAAAATTCAGCAATAGACGTTTACATCGCCCACGCAGAAGATTTTGCGAAGCCCATTCTTGAACATTGGCGTAGGCTTATCCGGCAAAATTGCCCGGATGTGGAAGAAGCTATAAAATGGAGTATCCCTCATTTTGATTACAAGGGCGACCATATGTGCGTAATGGCGGCATACAAATCGCATTGCTCTTTTACCTTCCTGAAGGGCGAACTAATGACCGACCCGCGTTTAAAGGAAGGCAAAGACGTTAAACCGATTAAACGATTCATGGGCAAGATTACCCGATTGAGCGATTTGCCTGCCGATGATGATTTTATAGCCATGATTAAAGAGGCTGCGCTGTTAAATGCAAAGGGTATAAAAATAAAGCGTGAAAAACCAACAGAGGAAAAACCCAAAGTATTAGATACGCCAGATTACCTTCAGACCGCATTAAGCGGTAACGCCAAAGCAAAAGAAATTTTTGATAGCAAGTCCAATTCTTTTCGTAAAGAATATATTATCTGGATAACAGATGCAAAGACCGATGAAACCCGACAAAAAAGAATACATGAAGCTTTAGAGTGGATAGCCGATGGAAAGGGCAGATTTTGGAAGCACCAAAAATAGATTCTGCGACACTTTTTTTGGGAGGGGCCAATTCTAAAATCCTGACTCCTGAATGTTAACTACCCTATATTAGGCGTTCCCTTTAGCCCTGTCTTTTGATAGCTACGATTGCCTGGATGTTTGGTATCATCAAATTGGCCTACCCTCTGTTTCGCCGCCGGACTATCCGCATCGGCCTGTTTTACCCTATCTTGGTATCGCAAATCTCAAATTACAAACCCATGGAAATTACTTACAAGTTTGACGTAACCCCCACCAGCGAACAGGTCATCGAACTGTATAAGAACTGCGGCCTCCCCCGCCCTGTCGACGATCCGGACAGGATAAAGCGTATTTACCAGGGATCAAACCTTATTGTTACTGCCTGGCATAACCATGAACTTGCGGGCGTTGCCCGCTGCATTACCGATGGCGCCTGGAGCTGCTACCTTGCCGACCTGGCGGTTACCACCACGCTCAAAAAATCGGGCATTGGTAAAAAACTGATTGAATTAACCCAACAACACCTGGGCGACGAAGTGATGATACTCCTGCTATCTGTTCCCGATGCTATGGAATACTACCCTAAGGTTGGTTTCAAAACTGTAGATAACGCATTTATGATGGCGAGGAAAAAGTAACACATTTCATCCGGATGATGACAATAACCATTGCCGCACATAAGGCATAATCGTGATCTGCTACCATTGCCCATTGCTGGTTTCAATTTATTTGGTGACCCAAAACACCCGCTACTTGATTCTACCTCAAAAAAAATGTTGATACCTGATACTAACTACTTGATACTACTTAATACTTTTTGGAAGAAAAGGAACTGGTAGGATACGGCGTTGCTCCAGTAGGGCCATTCGTGTTTGCCGGGGCGTTCGGTGTATTCATGAGGCGTTCCGTTGGCTAATAACAGCTGGTGCAGTTCGCGGTTGGGCTTAATCATGATATCGTCAAACCCGCAATCAAAAATCAGCTTCACATCGTTGGCTTTCATTTTATCGGCCAGCCCCACGGCAGAATATTCGCGGTACGGGTTGGCGGTATCTTTTGGCAGGCCAAGCAAATGTTCAAAGTTTTTATTGCGCAATTGGGCAAATTCGGCAGGCACGGTCCAGGTGGCGGTATTAACGTTCATTACGCCGCTCATGCTGCCGGCGGCGCAATATAATTCGGGGTGGCGTGCCGATAAATACATGGCGCCGTGGCCACCCATGGATAGGCCGGCTATCACCCTCCCCTTCCTGTTTTTTATAGTGCGGTAAGTACCGTCTATTTTTGCTATTAGTTCTTTGGTGATAAAGGTTTCGTACTGGCTGCCTTTATCAAGGGGGCTGTCAAAATAGTAGCTCATCAGCCCGGCATCGGGCGTAACAATAATAAAATTATACTGGTCGGCAAGTTTGTGCAGCAGCAGCTTATCGTCGGTTTTTGATAGCCAATCGCGATAATTGCCCTGGCCGCCATGCAGCAGGTAAATCACCGGGTAGTTTTGTTGTGTGGTTTTGTATGATTGCGGTAGCACCACAGCCGCTTTAACCGTTTTTTGCATTACCTGGCTTTTAACATCCAGGGTATCTACAACCGCGGCAAAACTGTTAAAGCAGCAAAACATTGCGCAAATAAACATGATGGAAAACAACACATATTTTTTCATAGATGAACCTGTTAAAGGTTGATTTTTTTGATAATTTGAAACAGGCCTCGCCCGCCTGTTCCTGGTCATATTGGTTTACCGGCCCTTTTTGCCCGATGCGTAAATATAACCAAATACCATTTACATTTAACACCATACCGCCGCTTTGGCGCAATTGAAAGGCTGGGTTATTTAATAAGTATAAAGCGTTAAAATAAATTGCCGGCTAAGCACAGTTTTATATAAATTAGTAAGCAGGAAACCATACTTAATGATTTCTATAAACTTTACCAACTTGAAAAAGTCATTACTCCTGTTTGCCGCTTTATTATGCCTTTGCCTGGGTGCATTTGCCCAATCAAAAAACACTTATGTAAAAATAGAAACGCCGCAGGGATGGTGTGTTGTAAAATTGTACAACCAAACGCCGGTGCACCGCGATAATTTTATTAAACTGGTTAAAAGCCATTATTTTGATGCCACCACCCTTAACCGGATACTGAAGGGTTTTGTGATACAGGGCGGCGACCCGGATTCGTTATATGATAAAGGACGCACCTTAAAGCCCGAAATGAAATGGATAACGCCCGAATTCGTGGCCGGTTTATACCATCGCCGGGGAGTGGTAGCCATGGGCCGGGATGCCAACAAAACCGAATCATCATACACCACCCAGTTTTACATTGTAGACGGCCGTACCTGGACCAACGACGAACTGGATGCCATCGAAAAAAAGTACAACACCCACTTTACCGAAGCACAGCGCAACACATACCGCTCCGTTGGCGGAACGCCTTTTCTTGATGGGCACTATACCGTTTTTGGCGAAATAGTAAAAGGCATTGAACTGATAGACCAGGTAACCGCAGTAACCGTTGACAAAAACGGCAACCCCGCCACACCCGTTTGGATGAAACTGACTGTGCTTAAGCCGCAAGAGGTTGCAAAAACTTTAAAATAGGGTTAGCGAAGTTACCAAGCGGCAATTTTTTATTACTATTATTATATTACTATTCATCAGTTTCGTCGTCATCATCCGAAGAGAACCACTTTGCGTTCATTTGTATCAAAAAGCCCCTGTCGGTTACAGGAAACCCCGACGCTGAACCTATCACTGCATCCATTGCGCATAAAGGGCACCATGCTGTCTCTCCTGCTGAATTTTCTTGATCAGTCCATTCCAGTATTCCATCGGGATAAAAAATCCCCAGGCAATAAAAACATCCGCAAATGTCACTCTGCTCTATTTGGGTTTTATGAAAAATAGAAGCCCGGTGTGCTTGCTGTAAATATTCAGGATCATAGATAACCATCGATTATATGTTAGTCATGTTCAAATATGTGTGTGAAGAGAAATTATTGAACACGATTATAGTCCTTTTCAACCCTTGTTACTTTTCCAATTCAATTTTTATTTCGCCGCCGGCTGGCACAGTGGCTGTTGCTATTTTATATCCTTGTTTGAAAGCCGATATATCCATAGCCGGGCACCCGAACACGCCGCCAGATATAGCCGACAATTTAAACTCTCCTGTAGAATCTGTTTTCATTTCCCTTTCGCTGCCGTGTTCTTTCCTTACCAGAACATCAGCGATGGGTTTATCTGTTACTTTATCAACAACCACACCCTTAACCTGCTGAACACAATCGCACGAAGACAAAAACACGATCCCAAAAAACAAAATTGAAACTTTATGCCAAATATCATATTTCATACCCAAATATAAACCAAAAAAAGGCGCCATGCCCAAGCACAACACCTTTAACCTTTCGCCTCCAATAGGCTAAGCCGATATCGCATTTATAATATCGTACTGCGTAATTATCTCAATTTTGCCGTCTTCGCTTTCAACCAATACGGCAATGTTATCTTTATTGATCATACCCGAGATACGGTCGATAGATGTATTCAGATCAACAAACGGAAACGGCGCGGTGGTAATATTTTTAACCGGCTGCGATTTGATGGATGGGTTCTCTAACAGCGAATTCAGGATATCGCTTTCCGTTATCTTGCCTATTACCATACCTTTTTGGGTAACCGGGATTTGCGAGATATTGAGCGACTTGATGGT
Organism: Mucilaginibacter ginsenosidivorax; assembly: GCF_007971525.1. Lineage (NCBI taxonomy): Bacteria > Pseudomonadati > Bacteroidota > Sphingobacteriia > Sphingobacteriales > Sphingobacteriaceae > Mucilaginibacter > Mucilaginibacter ginsenosidivorax. The sequence continues at coordinate 6,519,673 of NZ_CP042437.1, read as the reverse complement.
GTTGATAGCTTCCAGTACCGATTTTTCGCAGTCGATGGTGATAATTTCCTGCACGTCTTTTTTACCGATGATATCGCGGGCGGTAAGTTTGCCGTCTTTCAGGAAGCCACGGTCGCGCAGCCAGTCATCGTTATACATTTTGCCCAGGTAGCGGGTGCCATGGTCGGGAAAAATGATCACCACTACATCGCCTTCTTTAAACATATCCTTCATCTGAATCACCCCGGCCACGGCCGATCCGGTGGAGTTACCGGCAAAGATGCCTTCCTTGCGGGCAACCTCGCGGGTCATCAGGGCGGCGTCTTTATCTGTTACTTTTTCAAAATGGTCTATCAGGCTAAAATCAACGTTTTGCGGTAAAAAGTCTTCGCCAATACCCTCGGTGATGTAAGGATAAATTTCGTTTTTGTCAAAATCGCCGGTCTCCTTGTATTTTTTAAATACCGAGCCGTAGGTATCAATGCCCAGCACCTTGATGTTGGGGTTCATTTCTTTAAGGTAACGCGCTGTACCAGATATGGTACCTCCGGTACCTACACCAGCCACCAGGTGCGTAACCTTACCCTCGGTTTGCTCCCAAATTTCGGGGCCGGTTTGCTCGTAGTGCGCCTGCGAGTTGCTCAGGTTATCGTACTGGTTGGGTTTCCATGAGTTGGGCACCTCGCGCTCCAGGCGCGACGATACCGAGTAATATGACCGCGGATCTTCGGGCTCTACATTGGTAGGGCAAACAATAACCTCGGCACCAAAGGCACGCAGGGCATCAAACTTTTCTTTTGATTGTTTATCGGTACTGGTAAAAATGCACTTGTAGCCTTTTATCACCGCCGCAATAGCCAGGCCCATACCGGTATTGCCCGATGTACCTTCAATAATGGTACCGCCGGGTTTAAGCTTCCCGCTTTTTTCGGCATCCTCAATCATTTTAAGGGCCATGCGGTCCTTGATGGAATTACCAGGATTGGTTGTTTCAATTTTGGCCAAAACCGTCGCAGGGATGTCCTTTGTTACTTTATTCAACCTAACCAGCGGCGTATTGCCAATGGTATCTAATATATTATTATGCCACATAAATTCAATATCTACTAACCCGGTGTACTAAGCGGGATTACGCCTCAAAAATAGTTTTTATAAACTGAACTTTCTTTATGGAAAAGTAAATAGATGTGCATCATGTGGGAGTAGTGAGTTTTGAGTGATAAGTTATGAGCATTGAGTTAAAAAAGTTAGCTTATTCCCTTCCAACTTAGGCCCCAAGACTTCCGACTTAGAACTTAAGACTTTAATTTCACCACTATGTTATCACGCTATAAAAAAACATTACTGCTTATCGTCATTTCGGGCTTCGTTTGGGGCCATTTATTTGCACAAAAACTGCTTACACCCAGCAGGCAAAGCAGTTATTATACTTACATCTATAAAATTACACCGGCCGATGTGCTGCTGTTTTATAAATATTCGGATAAACACCCGGATGAGAGGATATTACAGCATCCGGTCGATTCGTTTAAAACTGATGATAGCTGGAAAAACAACCTTCCGCCGGGTAACTATTTAAAGGTTTATGCCGAAAAAAATAAGTTGAAGTACAAACTGATTGAAAATCGGTCGGCTTATTTAAAAGTGATGCGTAATAATTACGACCTAAGCTTTACCCTTACCGATAACAATGGGAATGCTATTAAAAACGCGGTTGTTACTTCAGGAGGCAGTACCATCAGCGCGGATCAGCTAACCGGGCTTTATCATACCAAACCGCGTGCAATAACATTGATAAAAGTTGACTACGCCGGGGTAAGCAATTACTTTGAGCTTAAACAGGGCCAAAGCTATAGCCTTCCGTTTTTAAGCCGCCGTTGGTTTTCGTCCAAATGGTACAGGCTTAAAATGAGGTTTAAAAAAGACGAGGATAACAATGAAGATAAATACCGGCAGCGCCTATATGAAAATGAAAAATACACCGGCTTTATTGCCTTTAATAAGCCATTATACAAGCCGCTGGATACCGTAAAATTAAAGGCATTTATTATCGACAGGAAATCAAAAAATGCAATTAATGATAAACGCCTGCTGGTACGCATACAAAAAGACTATGACGACAATGGCAAAATATTAGGCTACGTTGACGCCTACCGAAAGGGTGGCTTTGAATACAGTTTTGCCTTAACAGACAGCCTGGACCTGGACCTTGACAGAGAATACTTTATAACACTGGAAGACCCCGCAAGTGCCAAATACGATCCCGATAAAAATAACGATAAGGATGAAGACAAGATTTTGGCAATGCGTAAAGTTTTTATGGCGGGCAAATTTAGCTACGAGGAGTATGAACTTAAATCGACTACTTTTAGCGTACGTACTGATAAAAACGAGCATGAGCCAAGCAACCCGGTTTCTATTTACATGAAGGCAACTGATGAAAACGACCTTTCGATACCCGATGGGCGTGTGGCGATAAAACTGATAACCGGAAGCGTACCGCGGTTTAAAGCAGAAAAAATATTTGTGCCCGATACGTTATGGACACAACAAATAAAGCTTGACGCTGTTGGCGAAACCAAAGTAACCCTACCCGATTCTATATTTCCGAAGGCCGATATTAATTATCATATGCAGGCGGAACTGCTAAGCTCGGATAATGAACGTCACGCTCAAACCGAATATTTTAATTTTAAATGCAACAATTACAAATTGAAGTACGAGCACGCAGGTGATTCATTGAAGATCACGTCGCTGTTTTTAGGTAAAGTGGCCAGTTTGCCCGCTTGCATAAACGCAATAAGCTTTACCGGCGATACAGTTTCCCGGCTAAACGTTACTTTGCCTGCCACCGTTATTGTTAACCCAAATATCCGGTCGTACTTTGTTAAAGCCGATAGTGCGGCGCTTGATATAAAGGTATGGCAATTACCTGCCGATCTTAATTTTTCCGGTCTCCAAACCGCCGATTCGTTATTGATTAAGGTGAACAACCCGCACCATATCCATTTTTGGTACTGGTTGCTTAATAACAATAACAAGCAGGTTGATGCCGGCGAAGGCAACAATCTTGATTACAAAAAGAGACATACCGATAAAGACCCGGTTGTTTTTGTGATAAGCTACGTTTGGGGCGGAGAGAACCGATATACGGGGCTGGCCATTCCCTTTAAGGATAAATTACTGGATATTAAAGTAAAACAGCCCGTAACCGTTTATCCGGGACAGCAGGTTAAAACCGAAATTGAAGTTAAAGACGTAGCCGGCAAACCTGTAGCAGGTGTTGATATCACTGCATGGGCGCTTACCCGAAAGTTTCCGAATTACAATGCGCCGTTTGTGCCATACCTGGGCAAGGCATATAAAAACATGGTAACAAAGCCATTTGCCAATTTAAGCAATATTGAAAAAGAGGGCTGGTTACCGCTTAACTGGCAGCGCTGGAGCAGGGAAATAGGCCTGGACAGCATTGCATATTTTCAGTTTACGCATCCTGTCACTACCTATAAAATACAGGAACCGGCACCCGATAGCCTAACGCAAATAGCGCCTTTTATAGTAAAAAACGGCGATGTTGTACCGGTGCACATCCTTTATATTGATGGCATACCCGTTTATTTTAGCCAGGCGCAGCAACTGCAGCGCTATAGTTTTGCGGTAACGCCGGGCTACCATAACCTGCGCTTCCGTACGTTTGATAATATCATCAGGCTTAATAATGTGGTTGTTGATAAGGGCAAAAAAATGATATTGAGCATAAACGCCGATACCCTTATCAATAAAACCGCTGTGTTTGAAAAAGCCACAGATACGCTATCCAGGTACGAGGCCGATGTGCTAAACAAACACATGATAAGGGTAGTAAATAATTGGGGCGCAAAAATGGCCAGCCTTGAACAGGATTCCCAGGTACTGCTGCTAAACCCTGGCGTAAATAGCAGCGAGGGTAGCGAAATACTGGCAGGTCCCTTGGCAAACAATATAGCGAATTTTAAAATAAACGGAGAAGCCGCCCGGTCATTTGTTGCCGAGCCTGGTTACTCCTACCTTTTTGAGCCCGGCCTTTTAAAACAAAAAAGTATCAACAGCCCATATCCTTTCGACCGGCAAACATTCAGGGGGGCAACTGTAGAAGATTACACACAGTACGCGCTGACCAAATCCGAAACCGAAAGGATATGGTTGCGCTACCTCGACCTGCGCAGCCAAACCATGCATCTTTTCCAGAATAACGCCCCTGTTGGCGATAAGCTGGGCGCATTGTCTATTAACATTACGAAAAAAAACGGGACAATACCATTCATAAAAAATGTAATTATTTACAAAGATGGCGATCCGGATTTCATGAATATTTACGAAGGTAACATAACTGATTTTGGAAAATTGGCGGCAGGCAGTTACAGGATATTTTTCCTGCTCGAAAAAAATACTTACTTTATTAAAAACAACGTCGAAGTAAAACCATATGGCCGCAATTTTTACCAGGTAGCTATTATTCCGCAAAAACAGGATTCGGTAAGTATCAGGATCAATGATGTTATCAATAACAGGCCCGGCCCCTACAGCTATCAGGATTATAGCACCAACAGTGATGCCTTAAAGCTGAAGGAAGCCTTTAACAGTAAATACATTGACGAAAACAACTTTAAAAATATGATGTACGGCCGCGTGGTGGCCCAGGATGATGGACTGCCGCTTATGGGCTGTACCGTAAAAGTAAAAGGGATGCCGTCTGGCGTATTAACCGATATTAATGGCATGTTTGTTATTAAGGTGCCCAACACCGGCACACTATTGTTTAATTACATCGGATACCAACCTTTGGAAATGACTATACACCCGGCAACAGTTGTACAAGCCGTGCTACAGTCAACTAATTCGCAACTTAATGAGGTTGTAGTAGTTGGCTATGGCGTACAACGCAGGAAAAGTGTAACGAGTTCTGTTTCTGTTGTTTCTGCTTTGTCAATGAAGGAAATCAGTATAAGGGGTATCGCATCTTTGGATAATGGAAAACCGTTGATTGTGGTTGACGGTGTTGTTGTAGAAAGCATGGATGGCATAGATGCAAATATGATAGGTAGTATAAATACATTAAAAGATGCTGCTGCCAGGGCTGTATACGGCCAGCGCGCAGCAAACGGGGTTATTATAATTACCACCAAAAAGAAAACCGGTGATGCAACCGGCGATGGTACCCAACAAAGCACAGAACAAACGCTGCGTAAAAACTTCTCTGATTACGCGTACTGGCAGCCCAAATTAACAACCGATGCACAAGGCCAAGCGAGTTTTACAGCTACATTCCCCGATGATATTACCAACTGGCGCACATTTGTTGTTGGGATAAATAACCAGCAGCAATCCGGCTATGCCGACGGGCAGATCAAATCATTCAAACCCATCAGTGCCAATTTCATTGCCCCGCAATTTGCAGTAGCCGGCGATGAGATGAAACTGATAGGCAAAGTAATGAACTACAATACCGATGCCGTTAACCTTACCCGCACATTCACTTATAACGGCAAACAGGTAAAACAGGACGCGATAACAGTTAACAACTCTAAAATAGATACCCTGGGCATAACTGCTTCGGCTACCGACAGCCTCAATTTTGAATATACCATAAAACGCGATAATGGTTATTTTGATGGCGAACGCCGTAAGGTGCCTGTTATAAAACAGGGTATTGAAGAAACCAAAGGGATATTTAACGCTTTAAATGGCGATACTACGGTTAACCTAAAATTCGACCCGGCAATGGGGCCGGTTACTTTCCGGGCCGAGGCCTCGGTACTGCCAACCCTGGCCGAAGAAACCCGCAAGCTACGCGAATACAAATACCTGTGCAACGAACAACTGGCCTCAAAATTAAAAGGCTTGTTAGCAGAAAAACGGATCAAAAAATTCCTGGGCGAGGATTTTAAATACGAGAAAAACATTAAAGATGTAATTAAAAAGCTGCAGGAAAACCGCCGGTCCAACGGCACCTGGGGCTGGTGGAAAGATACCGACGAAGAACTTTGGATAAGCCTGCATGCGGTAGGAGCTTTGCTGGATGCCCAAAAAGAAGGTTATATAATTCAGCTGGATAAACAAAAACTAACCGACTACTTGATTTATCAATTAGAAAGCTATCGCGGGGCTGATAAGCTCACCTGCCTGGAGCTGCTCCACAAACTGGAAGCAAAAGCAGACTATCAAAAATATGTGGATGTTGTTGAAAAGGAAAACAAAGCTTTCAAACTAAAAACCGGCATCCCGCTATCTGCTTATGATAAATTAAGACTGATGCTCGTGAAGCAGGAAACTGGCTTACCTGTTAAGCTGGATAGTTTGTATGCCCGCCAGCACCGCACTCTATTTGGCAATATTTACTGGGGCGATGACAGCTACCGTTTCTTCGATAATTCCATCCAGCTAAGTATATTGGCCTACCATATCATTAAAGCCGAGGGCAAACACCCCGAATTACTGCGCAGGATACAAGGCTACTTTTTAGAACAGCGCAGCCACGGCGAATGGCGCAACACCTATGAATCTGCCTTGATACTGGAAACCATTCTTCCAGATCTTTTGGTTACCGATAAGCAGGTTAAACCATCGGCCATCACTATAAAAGGATTAACCACGCAAACAATTGCGGCATTTCCTTACTCGGCCAAATTCAATCCACAGGATATGAGCGTTAGCAAAATCGGCAGCTTACCTGTATACATCACCGGCTCGCAAAAATTCTGGAACAGCAGCCCCCAAAAGGTAAACAAGGAGTTTACTGTAGATACCTGGTTTGAGCGCCAGGAAAAGAAACTCGTCAGCCTGAAAGGCGGCGAAGTTATACAACTAAAGGCTGAAGTAACCGCCAAAGGCGATGCTGATTTTGTAATGATTGAAATCCCCATCCCGGCAGGTTGCTCTTACGAAAGTAAAGAGCAACCCTGGAGTAACAATGAAGTTCACAGGGAATACTTTAAGGAAAAGGTAAGCATATTTTGCCGCAAGCTTAAACAAGGCAAATATACTTTCACCGTAAACCTCATCCCCCGTTATGATGGTAAATACACGCTAAATCCGGCCAAGGCCGAGATGATGTATTTCCCGGTGTTTTACGGGCGTGAAGGGATGAAACAGGTAGTTGTGGGTAAATAAGCACACCCGGCTTCCACCCGTCATTGCGAGGCACGAAGCAATCTCCTACAAGCTAATCAACTTGTCTTATCGGGGATTGCTTCGTACCTCGCAATGACGATCTTTTAATGGATCAGGTTAAAATTTCAAATGCTTAACCGTTAGCCCATTGTTGATCAACTGCTTCAACGACTCGATACCAATTTTCAGATGCGTTTCTACGTATTGTTCGCTTACCACAGAGTCGCTCTCCGCTGTTTTAACTCCTTCGGGTATCATCGGCTGATCTGATACCAGCAGCAGTGCTCCAGTAGGAATCTTGTTGGCAAAACCTGTGGTGAAAATGGTGGCGGTTTCCATATCTACTGCCATGGCGCGTAAATCTTTCAGGTATTTTTTAAACACTTTATCGTGCTCCCAAACGCGGCGGTTGGTGGTGTAGCAGGTGCCTGTCCAGTAATCGCGGCTAAAATCACGGATGGTGGTTGATATGGCTTTTTGCAGGGCAAATGACGGCAATGCAGGCACTTCGGCAGGCATATAGTCGTTAGATGTACCCTCGCCCCTGATTGCTGCAATGGGCAGTATAAGCTCGCCTACAGCGATCCTCTTTTTTAAACCTCCGCACTTTCCTAAAAATATCACCGCTTTAGGGTGTATGGCGGTAAGCAAATCCATTACAGTTGCCGCAACAGAGCTACCCATACCAAAGTTAATAATGGTAATGCCATTGGCGGTAACACTTTGCATGGGTTTCTCGAGGCCCATTATCGGCGCGTCATCATTCCACTGGCTAAATAGTTGAATATATTTTGAGAAATTGGTAAGGATAATGTAATCGCCAAAAGCCTCCAGCGGGCGGCCTGTATAGCGTGGCAGCCAGTTGGCCACAATTGCCTCTTTTGTCTTCAGCCCCGATTTTACGGGCGACTGCACTTCTTTAACTACCGGTGCATCGGTAGGGTTCTTTTTTGCATTTAATTCTTCGTTCATATTAAATAATTTTTTGTTTTAACCAGCAATGGCAGCCTGGTGGGGCTGCCTTATTAGTTTGCAGTTATCTGTTTGCAGTGCGCAGTTGCCTGTTTGCAGTTTACAGTTAAATTTATTTATCAGGCAGCTACTTGCAAACTGCCAACTGAAAACTGCGAACTGAAACCGCCAGATACAACAAACCCCGGCGTTTCACCAGGGTCTGCGTTATTTTAGTAAAGATAGCTTCGGAGATTTACCTGCAGGTTAAGCTACTTTTAATTTTTTCAGATCCGATTTTTCAAATTTCTCATGAGCGTAATCCAGCGTGATGTGCAGGCGTTTCACATCTTTTTTCGACGGAAACTCAAACATCGCATCTATCATAATCGCTTCACAAATTGAGCGTAAGCCCCTTGCCCCCAACTTAAATTCCATTGCCTTATCAACAATAAATTCCAGCACTTCATCTTCAAAGTCCAGCTTCACCCCTTCGTATTCAAACAGTTTTTTGTATTGTTTTAGTAACGAGTTTTTAGGTTCAGTTAGTATGTTGCGCAGGGCAGCTCTGTCAAGCGGGTTCAGGTAAGTTAATATAGGCAAACGGCCAATTAACTCGGGTATCAGGCCAAATGATTTCAAATCCTGCGGGGTGATGTATTTGTACAGATTTTTCATATCTATCTCGCCATCGTCGCGCTTTAATTTATAACCAACTGTTTGGGTACGCAGGCGGTTAGCTATTTTCCGGTCTATGCCGTCAAACGCGCCACCACATATAAACAGGATGTTGCTGGTATTCACCGTAATCATTTTTTGATCTGGGTGTTTACGGCCGCCTTGTGGCGGTACGTTTACCATAGTACCTTCCAATATCTTTAACAAAGCCTGTTGCACACCTTCTCCGGATACATCGCGGGTTATAGAAGCATTGTCGCTTTTACGGGCAATTTTATCAACCTCGTCAATGTATACAATACCTTTTTCGGCAAGGGTTACATCATAATCGGCAGCCTGTAATAAACGGGTCAGGATACTTTCCACATCTTCACCTACGTAACCTGCTTCAGTCAGTACAGTAGCATCGCAAATACAAAACGGTACGTTTAATATTTTTGCCATGGTTTTGGCAAGCAGTGTTTTACCTGTACCTGTTTCGCCAACCATAATGATGTTTGATTTTTCAATCTCAACCTCATCCTTATCAATACGCTGGTTAAGGCGCTTGTAATGATTATATACGGCTACTGATAATATCTTTTTGGCATCATCCTGACCAATTACATATTGATCGAGGTGAGTTTTGATTTCGTACGGTTTAAGCAAGGCAGGCGCCAGCGGCGATGACTTTACTTTACGTACCTTTAACTCCTCAGCTAATATTTCATTAGCCTGGTTAACGCACTTATCACAGATATGAGCGTCGAGCCCCGCAATCAACATCAGGGAATCCTGTTTACCGGCACCGCAAAATGAGCACCTGATTTCCTTACTGTTTTTATTCATCTGATTCGTTTACTTAATCAAAATTAGTTATTTAGAGCGAGAAAACAAAGTTTTAAGTCTTAAGTCAGTAGCCTTAAGTCTAAATTTCAGTTACCAATAACTTCTGACTTTAGACTTAAGACTGCGGACTTATTACTTATTTCCCTTTATTTCCTCTTAAAATTTCATCTACCATTCCAAATTCTTTGGCTTCTTCGGCAATCATCCAGTAATCACGGTCTGATGCATCCCATACTTTTTCGAATGACGCACCGCTATGATCGGCAATTATCTGGTACAATTCTTTTTTCAGTTTAGTGATCTCATGGTAGGTGATCTCAATATCTGATTGCTGACCTTGCGCACCGCCCGATGGCTGGTGAATCATTACCCTTGCGTGTGGTAACGCTGCCCTTTTACCTTCGGTACCAGCTACTAATAATACAGCGCCCATTGAAGCGGCCATACCTGTACAAATAGTTGCTACATCATTTGAAATGAACTGCATGGTATCATAAATCCCTAAACCGGCATAAACCGAACCACCAGGTGAATTGATATAAATCTGGATATCGCGTTTAGCATCGGCCGATTGCAGGAATAGCAATTGAGCCTGAATAATGTTTGCAATATTTTCATAAATCGCATCGCCAAGGAAAATGATGCGGTCCATCATCAAACGCGAGAACACGTCCATTTGGGCAACGTTAAGCTGGCGTTCTTCAATAATGTAAGGCGTCATGCCGGTTGGTACCGTGGTAGCAATGCCCTGCGGCATGCGGCGGCTATCAAAATTTCCAAGATATTTATCTACAAAGAGGCTGTTAATACGGTGGTGTTTAACAGCGTATTTTCTGAATTCATTTTTATCGATATTATTACTCATGGTGTTTGTGTATGTTTTATTTTTAGGATGCAGGCATTTTACCTGCGGATAAATATAGTTTTTAGTTGAATACAATTTTAGGAAGATAGTTTGTATAAAGTAAAAATTATTTGGGCGGTGAAGGGAGTCGAGAAGTCGGAAAGTCCGGAAGTCCGAAAGTTGTTGAATACTTCTTCACTTAAACCCTTATTACTTCCCCGTCTTCCGGACTTTACTAACTTCCGGACTTTCTAACTTCCAACCTTCCTTATACACCAAAAGCAACCTTGTGAGTTGCTTTTGGTGATAATATATTTTCTTAAAGTCTCCCCTTCCGGGGGAGATTTAGAGGGGGCTTATTTTTCGGAAACCAATTTATTAAAATCAGTAAACAGGATGTCTTGTTTATCTAAAGTGATCACACTTTTAATATAATCAAACACCTTTAGTGCTTTTACTTCTTCGAATATTTTGTTAGCATTCTCTTTATTTTGCAGGTATTGTACGGTGTATTGCGCCAACTGATCTTCAGGGATAGCCTGTGGGCTGTACATTCTGAATTGCTGATCTAACCTAACTTTTGCAAGCGCGAAAACCTCATCGTATTTAATTTCGATTTTGTTATCGGTAATTATTTTGTTTTCAATCAAAGTCCATTTAAGGTTTTGAGCAAAATCGTTATAACCGCCTTCCAGCTCTTCGGTAGTCAGTTTTTCGTTGGTAGCTTTTAGCCAGCGCTTCAGGAAATCGTCAGGTAAATTAAAGTCAACTTTAGCAATGCTTGCTTTGTAGATATCGTCCTGCAATTTGCGTTCGCTATCCTGCACCATCATTGTTTCAAGTTCTTCGGTAATCTTAGCCGTAAATTCCGCTTCGGTTGTTACTACACCTTCACCAAATAATTTGTCAAAGAACTCCTGATTTAAATCGCCTTCTTCTAACCGGTTAACGTTTTTAACAGTTAGCTGGAAGTTTGATTTTAAATCGGCCGCTTCGTCTTCTTCTATCTTTAATAAACCGGCTACCTTGGCTGCGTCGTTATCATAAGCTTTTTGAATATCAAACGTCAATACATCGCCCTTTTTTAAACCTATTAATGAAGCTTTAATGGCTTCGTCTTTAATTTGGTCTAAACGTACAGATGCTGTATTGCTTATTCCACCCTCAAAAACACTACCATCCGGAGAAAGCTGGACTAATTCGCTGTAAAGAACGTCATCGTCTGCCGATACGTCAGGATTTGTCATTTTGCCATAGCTACGGCGAATATTTTTGATACGTGAAGCTAATGTTTCGTCATCAACTTTAATTACGTATTGGGTAACGTTATCTTTTGATGAAAAATCAATGTTAAATTCAGGAGCTAAACCAAGTTCATAATTAAACTCAAAATTATCGGCAAAATCCCAGTTATATTCTTTTTCGTTATCAGTTTTTGGCAAAGGCTGGCCTAATACACGCAGGTCCTGCTCTTCAATATATTTGGTTAAAGTATCCTGTAACAAGTTATTGATCTCATCAACCAAAATACTTTTACCGTACATTTTTTTTATATGTGATGCTGGCACCATGCCCGGGCGAAAACCTGGTAATTTTGCTTTTTTCGCGTTTTCTTTTATCGCTTTATCAACACGTGGCTGATAATCGGCAGGATCGATATTGATCTTAACAACTGCATTCAGGGCATCTACTTTTTCCTGTGTAATATTCATCTTTTTACCGGGTATTTTAATTGATCCATTGAAATGTAGGCCGAAAATAACTTGCGGACTATACAAATTTCGAGGCGCAAAAGTATGAATTTATTTTTAATTAAAACTCCTGCATACATAAAGCTTTTGTTCGTCACCGACGATTTTTCATTTGCGCTATTTTATTTATCCCAACTACCATATAAGTATAGAACCGCACAAAAACACGCACATGACCGGGAGTTTCAGCCTGAATCCGTTGCGCAACTTTACTTCTCATATCCTCTTACTTCGCCACAAATTTCACAAACTGGTTTTTAACCGGTTTAATGGTTTTAACAAAGGCATAAATAGCTTCCAGGTCGCTTGTTTTTAAGCCGGCGTATTTGTACCATGGCATAATGCTTTGGTATTCATGTGGTTTAACACCAGCCGGCCCTTTGGTGGTATCGGCATAAACCTTAAAGCGATTTACAAATTGCTCTTTTGTCCAGCTGCCCAAGCCGGTTTCTTTATCGGATGTGATATTTGACGATTTTACGGCACCATAACCCGGTATCACAAATTCGCGCCCCCCGGCATATTCAAGGCCTGGTATTATTTTGCCTTTATCCACCTGGCTGTGGCATTCCATACAGGCCGCCGAAGTAACCAGGTATTCGCCATACTTCAACGTATCCTTTTCATCAGGGCGTGTGCCTAAACCTGCCTTTTGCGGCATGGTATGTACCAAAATATTCAACGGAAAATCGAGTTTACTTTTGGGGTAATCTGCTTTTATTGGCTTAAGCGAGCGGATATAAGCTATGATACTGTAAAGATCTTCACGATCCATTTTGGAGTAATACGGCCAGGGCATCAGCGGGAAGATGGCCGAACCATCTTTTCTTACCCCTGCGGTAATAGCGCGAAACAACTCGCCATCTGTCCATCCGCCCAAATTATATGGCGTAATATTGGGCACATCTACATTGCCGGGGAAACCTACAGCGGCGGTAAACTTTTCGCCGCCTTTACCCGCGGTACCCTCCAGCATGGGGCCGGCAAATTTCGTCCAGTCTCTGGTGGAGTGGCAATCCATGCACAGGGTTACATGGTTGGCCAGGTATTTGCCACGCTCAATACGTTGGGGCGTGGCTTCTACTTTAATGTCTTCGGGTTTGCCCACATCAGGTAAAGCAAGCGTAATATATGATACGCCTGCTACAACAATTAAGATAACAACTATTACAACGTAGGCTGTGTATTTTAAAAACTTTTTCATGATAAGATAGTGGTAGGTATTTCAACTTAACATTGGCATCAATCAACTTTTTTTATGCTTGATGCGCCGGATTTATCGTTGTTTACCGTTGCAGGCGAACCTTTATATTCAATTTCGGCTGCGCCGCTGGAGTGCACATTCAACGTTTTTAACACATTGATTTTGCAGTTGCTCACACCTGAAGTATTAATTTCATAATCGCCGACAACAAAATCAAATCCGTTTATCTTGGTAGCTCCGCTCGATTCTACGTTATGCGATGCTGCCTGCCCCTTCAGGTTTAATTCGCTCATGCCGCTTCCCTCGGTTTTTACGTTGGCCGCGTTCAGGTCCAGGTTAACCTTTGTAGCGCCCGATAAGTCGAATTTAAAATCGCCTGCATTTATTTTCCCGTCTGATGATACTTCAACCGCGCCGGATGCGCCTATTTCTTTCAGGTTATGCACACCAACGGTGATCTCGATATGATCGTCACAAAAAGACTTTCTCGACTTGATGTGCAACTCGCCATTTTCGACAGAGGTTGATACATATTTAAGCAGGTTATCATCGCCGGTGATACTGATTTTTAGCGAACTATCCTGTTTTAAAATTACTTTAAACGCGCCCGCAATATCTACTTTGGTAAACTCCTCGGCCTGGCGGTTTTCGGTTGTCATGTTACCAGAACCACGCACGCAATGAAAGCGGCATGATGAAAATACACCTACAGATACAATAGCAATTAAAGCGGCAATATTCAGGTTAAATTTTTTCATAGTGTTTTGATTTTTTTGACGTTGGTTTCGATTGAGATGTTACATCAAAATTAAAAAAAGCTACCATATTTTAAATGATAGCTTTTCAGAATATATGATGGACTTTTGCAAAAGTTACTGATGCTTATATAATTACAAACCTGCTAACTCGTTTTCGTTTTTGGCAGATGTGATACCGTTTAATTTATCGGTATAAGTGCCGGCGATAAAATTGTTATTATTAACGCTTGATTGCAGGTTGTGGTTAAGGGTATAAACCTCTGTTGTGCCTGCAAGTTCAATTTTAGCATTGTTATTAACATTTACGTTGGTGTTGTAGGTATCCAAATCCAATTTAGCGGTAGCGTTGTTGCTCAGGTTAACATCCAGGTCGATGGCAGATAACTTTCCAAATGATTTTACTTCGGCGTTATCATAAGCACTGATGGCCCGCAGGTCATTTGCAGTAACCCAAACCACTAATTTTTCTTTTGTATATGATGCTATTCTCAATACACCTTTTGAGCTTTGTACCAATGCACCAGATGCATAGTATTTGTTGTAAACCTTAACCTGATCGGCAGTACCGGCAGAAACATAAAGCTCAACATTACCGCGAACTTCAATTTTATTGATGTTGCTTACATCTGTCAATACGGTAGCAACATTTTGAGTATTTTTGGTAGATGCAAAAGTTGTGTTTGATAAACCAGCTACTAAAACTAATGAAGCGGCGATGGTTAATAATGTAGTTTTCATAATATTAATATTTTGATTGTCAAGTAATTGTATTGTGTCATTTTTAAATACACCAATAAGACGCCCCCGTTTTTAAAACGTTACAGCGGTTTTGGCTCATTTAGATGTACACCCGGTTTTTATCGGCGAACGCAGTGAAATCATCGGTGAACGGAGGAAATATTTTTAGAAAGTATCAGGGATAGTATCAAGTCGTGTTGCTATCATTCAAATCAAGGATGGACTGACCAATCTTCGCAGCAGTCTTGATACTTGCTACTAACTACCTGATACTAAACCTCAATACACCAACACCACATACCCCGATCGTACAGCGCTGCCATCTTTCAAGTCAATAATGTAATAATAGGTACCGGCAGGGAGGCGCTTGTTTTTATAGGTGCCATCCCATGGGCGGGCGTAGCCGGTGGATGTGAAAAGCCTTTGGCCATAGCGGTTAAATATGTTTACCGTACAGGCAGCAAACTGATCCAGGTGCTGAATATTCCATACATCGTTTACACCGTCATGATTGGGGCTGATAGCGTTGGGGATCAGCACATCAAGCGGCAGCACTTTTATAATAACACTATCGATAGCCGTGCAGGTGCTTTGGTTTTGCACCAGCAAGGTGTATTTGGTGGTTTGGGTTGGAGTGGCTATCGGGTTAAGTATGCCGGGATTATCAAGCCCGGTGGCCGGGCTCCATTGCGTGTTCAATATATCGCCGCTTACGGTGGCTTTTAACTGGGTGGCATCGCCCTGGTGAATGGTTACATTGGGGCCTGCATCAACTACGGGTTGTGGTAAAAGCGTTGCTGTAATTGCATTGCTTGTTGCTGTGGGTATAGTAAGGCACAGGTTGTGTGGGGTTACGCGGCAGGTAACTATATCGCCGGTTGTAAGGCTATTGGTAGTAAATGTGAAGCTGTTTGTACCTGCATCGGCACCATTTACCTGCCATTGAAGTGTAGGCCCATTGCCCCCATTAAACACGCTTGCTGTAAAGGTTACCGGGTTGCCCGGGCAAACGTTGCCGGTTAACTGGCTTATACTTATGGAGGGTACCACCGGCGTAATAAAGCTTACGTGGATGCTGCCGCCGCTGCAACTGGCCACCCCATTGGTGGCCATTACGGTGTAAGTTGTTGGCTGCGATGGCGCAACGGTAATAGACGGCGAAGTTTCGCCGGTAGACCATTTTAGCGCTACAGGCGTTTTCTCGACGGTGGCGCCAATGATGAACAGGCGCTGACCATTGCCGCCATGATCATTTACTACAATACTATCTATCCGTGTTGGTGAGGGCATTTGGATGCGCACATTATCAAGCCGGTTTTGGCCGTTAGGCGATAGCCAGGCGTTGGTTGTGGTTACGTTATTGATTTGGTTGGTAAACTGGGCGGCGTTAAAATCGCGGATATCCTGATCGCCTATAAGGTCTTTTTTGTATACTTCGGCACCATTGGCCCAAAAGCTTACGCTTACATATGACGCAGGGCCGGGCACGCCAAAATAAGTATTGGCCAGCAGGTTAATGGCTACGGCACCATCCTCATTAACAGGAATAAAAAGTTTACGCGGATCGGGGCCGGTAGCGTTGCTTGCATTCCAGCCGGTAAAGTTATCGCTCCAGGGGTACAGGATGTACGGAACGCCGTTGAAAGTAACATTGCCGGTGGGGCAATTGACAAACTGATGCCCGAAAGTATTGGTTGAGATGTTGAAATTGAATTGGTTCGAAAAATCGACCGGTTTAAATTTGGCATACGCCGCCCCGGAAACGTCGGCCTGGAGCAGCATGGTACTGCCCGGGCAAATGGCCGTATCATGCTGCACAATAGTGGGCGGCGACAGGATGGTCATGGTAAGCGCGTTGCTATTGGTAGTACTAACCGTGCCGTTAGGGCCGGGCGTAGTTACACGACATTGCACCACATCGCCGTTAACAAGCGTACTGCTGGTAAATTTATTTTGGTTGGCACCCACGTTAACCCCATTTACCTGCCATTGGTAGGCTGGTGCCGCGCCCAGATTAGCGGCAACTGCCGTAAAGGCTATAGGTTGCCCAACGCAGCCACTTGTTGGCTGCGAGCCGATGGTGACCAGTTGCGCACTGGCTTTTTGAGCAAACACCAATTGGAATATACAAAATAAAACCAGCCAAAGGCGATGCTTTGCCCGTAACCATTTTTTTAATAATACGGTTGATAATAAAGGTTTCATTGTTGGCTGGCCGAAAGATACGGATAGATTTGAGATGTGAGATATGAGATATGAGATTTGAGACAAAGGTATGTTAGGAGCTCTTGTACGTCAAAAAACACATGCCGATCGGATTGCAGGGGCTGTATTGCCTGGCGAAAAAAAAAGATCCAGCCAAATGACCGGATCTTTTCAAAATATTTAAAAAGTTGCAAACTTATTTCACTACCGTAAATTTATACAGCGACTGGGTTTTATACGTTTGCCCGGGCTTAAGCTCAGTTGACGGAAACTGCGGCTGATTTGGCGAATCGGGGTAATGTTGCGTTTCCATAGCAAATGAGGTACGGAATTCATCTTTAATACCGCGTTTCATAGCGTTTTTAGCTTGCATAAAGTTGCCGCTGTAAAACTGCATGGCTGGTTCTTCGGTGTAAACTTCCATTTTAATCCCGCTTTTATCACCAATTACAGTAGCAATCGGGGTGCTTAAATCATGTTTGTTAAGCACAAAATTATGGTCATAACCTTTACCATTTTTTAGTTGCACATTATCGTCATTAATGCGTTTGCCGATGGTTTCAGGTTTGGTAAAATCAAACGGCGTGCCTTTCACGGGCTCAATTTTACCTGTAGGGATTAAACCGGCATCAACAGGGGTATAATTATCAGCGTCAATTTGTACTAAATGATTAAGTATGGTGCCGCTGCCTTCGCCGTTAAGGTTAAAAAATGCATGGTTGGTTAAATTTACTACAGTTGTTTTATCGGTATGGGCTTCGTACACGCATTTAAATTCGTTATTGTCGGTAAGGCTGTAAACCACCTTCACGGTAAGATTGCCGGGAAAACCTTCTTCCATGTCTTTTGACAGGTAGGTAAGTTCCAGCGTTGTCGAATCAATTTGTTTGGCGTCCCAAACTACGCTTTGGTAACCGTTTTTACCGCCATGCAGCGTGTTTGGCGGATTATTGATAGACGATTGGTAATCTTTGCCATCAATTTTAAAATGACCTTTAGCAATACGGTTACCAAAACGGCCGATGGTAGCGCCATAATAAGGCTCGGTTGATTTCTCGAAACCTTCTACACTTTCATAGCCTAAAACCACATCGGTAAGCTTACCATCCTTATTGGGCACCAGCAGGCTTACTATACGACCGCCGTAATTGGTAAAAGTAGCGGTAACGCCGTTTTTGTTTTTAAGGGTGTAAAGGTGAGTTTGTTTACCATTGATGGTTGATTCAAATGCAGCAGCGAATGATTTGGTGCTATCCGTTTTGGTGCTATCTGTCATACTGTTTTTCTGTTGGGTTGTTGGTTGATTACAAGCCGCCAAAGATAGGCAGGCCGGTATCATAATTGATGATAGATTTTTAAATAAATGATTCATAAATAGGTTTATATTAGTTGGTTTAAAAATAGCTTTTTTTACCTACCCTTTCACTTTATAGTGAATTTCGCTCAATCCGCGCAGTTTTTCGGCCGCATATTCGGCAGTTATATCGCGTTGAGGATTAGCCAGCATCTCGTACCCAACCATAAACTTTTTAACCGTTGCCGAACGCAGCAGCGGCGGATAAAAGTGCATGTGCCAGTGCCAGTAAGGATGCTCGCCCATGTTAACCGGCGATTGGTGCATCCCCGCGGAATAAGGGAACGAGGTTTCGAACATATTATCATATCTCACCGTAAGCCTTTTAATAGCATCGGCAAGAGCATCTTTTTCATCATCAGTAAAATACAGAATGCTTGTAACGTGCCTTTTGCTAATAATCATGGTTTCATAAGGCCAAACCGCCCAAAACGGCACAAGTACCGCAAAATGATCATTTTCGAAAATTACACGCTCAGCACGCTTCAGCTCAAGCGCCAGGTAATCGCCAAGCAGGCTGCGGCCTTTTTGCTCAAAGTGTTTTTTTTGCTGCTGCGTTTCTTTGGCAACCTCAACAGGGATACTATTTTGCGCCCATATCTGGCCATGAGGATGCGGGTTGCTGCACCCCATTATATCGCCTTTATTTTCAAATATCTGTATGTGTTTTATCCACGGATATGTTGCAAGGTTTTCAAACTCAGATTGCCATACATCTACCACTTTACGAATTTCGGCGGTCTCCATTTGCGGCAACGTAAGGTCATGACGTGGCGAAAAGCTGATAACGCGGCAAATGCCTTTCTGGCTGTTGGCCACCAGTAGCTCATCATCGTTAAGGCCGCCATCGGGTGTATTTAATAGCAGGGATGAGTAATCATTGGTAAATACAAAGCTGCCTTTATAGTCGGGATTTTCGCTGCCATCGGCCCGTTTGTTAGTTGGGCAAAGGTAACATTGGGGGTCGTAAGCAGGGCGGTCGTTTGCTTGGGTGGCTTCCACTTTACCTTGCCATGGCCGTTTGGTACGGTGTGGCGATACCAGGATCCAATCGCCGGTTAAAATATTTAAACGACTGTGCGGATGCTCTTTAAGATCGAAATTATTAGTCTCCATTGTGTTATTTGTACAGGTTTTATTGGCTTATGGCAATTGGTAATTGCTTTTGATTTTTCAAAAGTAGAAAAATAAATGTAAACCATACATTTAAAATAAAAAAGATTAATTGCTTACTGCCCGGCTAACGGAAGGATAGGCTTTTAAACCCTCTGTTAAAACGTGTTACACAAAAAAAGCGATGACCTATAAGGCGCATCGCTTTCAAACTAATATTAAAACGATTATTTAGCTGCTACAGCTTTTTTCTTTACGGTTGCAACAGCCTTTGCTGTTTTAGTTGCGGCTGCTTTCTTAGCGCTGGCAACGGAATCTTTAGCTTTGGCCGAGATGTCTTTTGCTTTTGCTTCGGCCTTGGATTTTATATCGGCAGCTTCTTTTTTGGCAACAGCGGTTTCGGTTTTTGCTTTGGCGGTAATATTTTTTGCTTTCTCACTTGCCTGTTCTTTTACTTTGGCTACCGCAGTTTTCGCCTTGTCGGCAGCTTCAGTGGCTTTTTTTGCCACTACAGTTTTTGCAGCCACGGTTTTCCGGGTGGTGGTTGCTTTTTTTGTGGCTACCTTTTCTTTAATATCTTCCAGCTTATCCGCTGCGGCTTCTTTTACATCTTCGGCTGTATCTTTGGTACCTTCCCACAAATGTTCAATTGTTTCTTTAACCTTCTCAAAAAATCCCTTTTCTTCAGGTTCGGTTTTGTTAGTGCTCATGTTGTTTTACAGTTAGATTGTTGATTAACAATAAACAAATACTATTCCATCGTTAATCTATCTAAGTAAGTGGCCTTATTTTAAGTTTATTGTACTTTTTTAAGGCCATATTACAATATCATTTGACTATTGTTAAACACCTCTTTCAGGTAGTTGTTATTTAAAAAATTGACGACAGGCGTGTTATCATTATTATAAACCGTATTTTTGTCGGCTATATATAAAATATGAAGTTTCCGAAATTCGCCGACCTGATACTATTTGAGAATGATGATGTGATTGTGGTTAACAAACCTCCTTTTTTGAGTTCGCTAGATGAGCGCGAAGGTGGCGAGGTAAATTTATTAAGATTGGCCAAAGGATATTGGGAGGATGCACAAATTTGTCATCGCCTGGACAAAGAAACTTCGGGTGCGCTCATTATTGCCAAAAACCCGGAAGCTTACCGGATGGTATCTATGCAGTTTGAAAAACGGCAGGTAAAAAAGGTGTACCACGCCATTATTGATGGTACCCATACTTTTGACAATTTACTTATTGACCTGCCGATATTAAATGTAGGCAAAGGAAACGTAACCATTAGCAGACAGGAAGGCAAACGAGCCGAAACCTGGTTTCAATCGTTAAGATACTTTAAGCATTATACTTTGGTGGAGTGCCGCCCCGTTACCGGTCGTATGCACCAGATAAGGATTCACCTGGCTACCCAACGGGCCTCAATAGCCGGCGATGAAATGTACAAAGGTGAGCCGGTATTTTTATCTAAAATAAAAAGGAAATATCATTTAGGAAAAGACCAGGAGGAATTACCAATCATGAAACGCTTCGCATTGCACGCTTACGAGGTTACCTTCAAAATAAACCTTGAGACAGAAGTCACTATACATGCCCCCTATCCCAAGGATTTTGAAACGCTGTTAAAATTGTTAGAAAAATTTGATAGTTAATTTTTCTATTTTAACAGCAAACGGGGTAATTATTTCTTTTGAGTAGTAGTATCTTTAGCAGCAACAAATCGTTGAGTTGTTGTGTCTCTTTTACTGCTAATTGCCAATTCCTTTTTTGTTGTGCTTTTAGAAGGCACAGGAGCCGCATTTTCTTTTTTACAGGAGAAATAGCCTGTGGCAACAATTACCAAACATAAAAACGTAATTTTTTTCATAATTTTAAAACAATTGGACAATAATAGTCAAAATAAATGTGTTAATCAAATAATTCTACAAAACCGCATTGTATATGGTCTATCCTAATTCACTAATTTGCAATATTTCATCATAGTTAACCTAATAATCACCTCCCTCCTGATTTTGAGCGAAATACGCGACAATACTTATCATAATATATTTCCTCATAAACAAATCATTATACGTTACCCCACACACAAAGGTTTAAACATTACGATGAATTCATGACAATAACACTTTTGAATGAATTACAAGTTTAATTTTATTTTTAGCAAGCGTATTTTTATCCTAAATTACCTGCACTTTGAAAACACTCCGCTTTACTATATTAATTTTATTGACGTGCTCACTAAAAGCGAGTTCTGCGCAAACCAGCGTAAAAAAGGATAGCCTGGTTGATTACGTTTTGCTGAAAGATCAGCAGAAACGTGAAGACAAAGTAATCAGATATATCAAGGGATTCTTTCAAAATGCGCCATTAAGCCAACTTGTTGACAAAAAAAAGGCCATCACCGATACCTTTGTAAAATATAATTTGGAACAGCGGGAGTCCATTTTATATTTCATGGAAAGTATATATCAAAGAAGGCTTGAGAAACTCCAGGAATCACAAAATGCCTTGGTAAGGGCTATCGACGAGGCTCACAAAAGCAGCGATCATTTGCTTCTTTTTGATTACTTCACCCATCTTGCGTTTGTACAAACCGACGAAGGAAACGCGATTGGAGCAGTATCCAGTTATGGATTAGCCAAAAACGAGGTAAAAAATTTAAACGATCCTTATTTAGAGGCAGTGTTAAATGTTAATATATCTGATATATATTATAAAAGTGGCTTATATAGCCAATCGCTGTCCTACCTTAACCAGGCCCAACGGTTAATTGACGATAATAAGATCAACCGTTTAAACATTTTAAGTTTGATCACTTATAATAAAGCCGAAAATTATTTCAGAACTCAAAACTACGATTCGTTAAAGGTGTGCCACGAGAAACTCTTCGGCCCCAAAAACCGGACATACAAATTACACACTTACCAAAAACGCACCGGCTATTATCTCACTTTGTTAAAACGCGACTACAAGGGCGCTATAAAACAAATTAACGACCTATTAAGAGACAGCCTTTATGTGAAAGGCGACCTGGAGGGGCAAATGCTTGCCGACGCCTATTTTAGCAACGGCCAAACAGATTCGGCCCGGTATATGATTGAGAAACAACTTAACCTGCCATCTCAAAAAAATCACCCCGAAATAAGATATCACCTGTACGAAGTACTTGGAAAAATTGCGGAACGCAACAATGACGAAAAACTCGCTGCCGAAAATTTCAAACTGGCGCTGGGCGAGTTAAAACAAAACATCGATAATCTTTTGCAGGTGGGTGATAAATCATCGCAATTAAAAATAAATGAAGTACAAAGCCTTTATTATGTAAACCTGCTTAGGTATGAACGTGAGCGTTTATGGATGATATTTGCCATTGCGCTTGCTGTTTTAGCAGTTATTGTTGTTGCTATTTTTTACCGCAGCAGCAGGCAAAAACGCCATTATGAACAGCTATTGTTTGCAGCCAAAAAGCAAGAACTGGCCACAATCAATTCGCACGAAGTACGCAAGCACCTATCGAATATATTGGGCCTGCTTGACCTGGTTAAGGACATAGAAACCAAAGAAGAACTGCTTAAAATACGCAAACATTTACTTTACTCGGCCGAGGAATTGGACAAAAACGTTAAAAACGTTTCAGAAAAGCTTAGCGAAATGGATTGATCTTCCGAATGGATCAACACAATTAAAGTTTTTTAATTATTTCTGTTTACAAATGTGCCCTATTTTGCATTTTTTTTAAAATACCTTATGGTTATGAGTTAAAAAATGCAAAATTATCAAAAACGCTACCGATTAGGTTAATTATTATGCATTTACAGTTAAAATAAGGTATTTGTTGAAAAAAATTATAAAATTTTCACAAAATCATGGTGATTTTTGTAAAAATAATTTAAATTCGCCTTGTTAATTGGCGAGATTAATACAAAAACTATAAATAGAACCCCAACTTTACAAATTAATTAAAAAATGGCAACTAAACTCGAGTACATTTGGCTTGATGGGTACAAACCAACACAAAGCCTGCGTAGCAAAACAAAAATCGTTAAAGATTTCAGCGGTAAAGTAGAAGATCTGGATAACTGGAGCTTTGACGGCTCATCAACTGAACAAGCACCAGGTGGTTCATCAGATTGTATCTTAAAACCAGTTTTTGTATGCCCGGATCCACAAAGAAAAAGCGCTTACCTTGTTATGTGCGAAGTTTTAGATTCAACAGGTAAACCTCATGAGTCAAACGGCCGTGCACTTATACAGGATGATGATAATGATTTCTGGTTTGGTTTTGAGCAGGAATATTTTTTATGGGATCCTAAAACCAACAAACCACTTGGTTTCCCGGCTGGTGGCTACCCAGGCCCGCAAGGCCCATATTATTGCTCTGTAGGTGCAAACAACGCTTACGGTCGCGAAATTGTTGAAGAGCACTTAGATGTATGTTTAGAAGCAGGCTTAAATGTTGAAGGTATCAATGCCGAAGTAGCAGCAGGTCAGTGGGAATTCCAGATCTTCGCTAAAGGCGCTAAAGAAGCTGGTGACCAAATCTGGGTTGCCCGTTATTTATTAGAAAGAATTGGCGAAAGCTATGGCGTATCTATCAACTGGCATTGCAAACCGCTTGGTCAATTAGACTGGAACGGTTCTGGTATGCACGCTAACTTCTCAAACACAACTTTACGTACTGCAAACAGCAAAGCTACTTTCGAAGCTATCTGCGAGTCATTCCGTCCGGCTGTTTCTGAGTGTATTGCTGTATACGGTGCCGATAACGATCAACGCTTAACCGGTAAACACGAAACTGCTTCAATCACCGACTTTAGCTATGGTGTATCAGATCGCGGTGCTTCTATCCGTATCCCACTTTATGCAGTTGAGCACAACTGGAGTGGTTACTTAGAAGATCGTCGCCCTAACTCGGCTGCAGATCCTTACAAAGTAGCTGCTGTAATTATCAAAACTGTAAAAACAGCGAAAGTTTAATTCCCCGCATATTATATTAAAGTCCCCTGGTTTGAAAAGATCAGGGGACTTTTTTTTGCGTGTTTATTGTTTTTTGGGGCCGATGTAGCGAATATAATCTCCGCCAGGCACTTCTGGTAAATTATCGGTTGGCCAGTTATAAATATACACCCAACAAACAACCGGACCTTGTTCAGTATCAATTTCAATCAATTGGCGGGTATATTCATGTGGTTTTGCCTCCTGGGCACCAATACCCTCGTACTCATCAATTACCGGTAGTATTTTTTCGGCATCATCCATCAGGTAAATGCTGCCATAAACATACCTGCCCGTTATGGCATCAATGGTAGCACCCGGATAATGGCCAACATCGTAAAGTATGCCGCCAAATTTGCCCCCTCCTATTAATGTGCAATGCTGCTGCAGGTATTGCGCGTATGTATTACCCTGCTCAAGCAACGTACCATAAACAAAAAGGTATTGGTTAATTGTAATCATTATATAAACTACCGTAAACAAAGGTAACAGCAAAAACGTATGAATACTTGTAAACACCAGGGGCATTTTTTTATGTTTACATCGTAATGGCTATCTTGCTTAATTTGAAACCAGCCTTATACTTACACCATGAATACCGAACAGATAAAAACTTACATAGAAGAAAATAACATCCAGAAAATAAAATTTGCCTTTGCCGATATTGATGGCGTTTTGCGCGGGAAGGTAATTCACCCCAAAAAATTCATTGAAGGCTTGCAAAGCGGTTATGGTTTTTGCGATGTAGTTTTTGGATGGGATAGTAATGACGTTTGTTATGATAATGTGAAAATTACAGGCTGGCATACCGGTTACCCCGATAAGCTTTGCCGTATTGATTTGAATACGTTGCGTAACGTACCCTGGCAGGATAACATCCCCTTCTTTTTGGCCGATTACAGCAACCCAAACGGCACAGCCCTGCCCGCATGTCCCCGCAGCCTGTTAAAAAAAGTAGTTAAAGAATGCCAGGACATGGGCTATCACGCCGAGTTTGCCCAGGAATTTGAATGGTTCAATTTCAGGGAAACACCGCAATCTATTAATGATAAAGGCTTTACCAATATCAATACCCTTACACCAGGGATGTTTGGGTACTCCATACTCCGTACATCGCAAAACAGCGATTTTTATTACGACCTGTTTAACTTGCTTACTCAATTTAACATACCCATAGAAGGCTTACATACCGAAACCGGTCCCGGCGTTTACGAAGCCGCCATAGCTCATGACGAAGTTTTGGCTGCCGCCGATAAAGCGGTATTATTTAAAACCGCCGTTAAAGAGATTGCTTACAAACACGGCATCATGGCTTCATTTATGGCCAAATGGAACGAAGACCTGCCTGGTTGCAGCGGCCATATCCACCAAAGCTTATGGAACAAAGATAAAAGTGATAACTTGTTTTACAACGGCGACGATGTTAACAAGATGAGCGATTTGCATAAGCATTACCTTGCAGGTCAGCTATATTGCATGCCGCACCTGTTACCAATGTATGCCCCCACTATTAACAGCTATAAACGCCTTGTTGAAGGGGCCTGGGCGCCAACTACCATAACCTGGGGGCTTGACAACCGGACCACCGCCCTGCGTGTTATTAATACCACACCGGGCTACACCCGGTTAGAGACCCGTATACCAGGTTCAGATACTAACCCATATTTGGCCATTGCAGCGGCATTGGCTTCGGGCTTATACGGTATTAAACACAAATTGCCCTTAACTATAGCACCCACAGTTGGTAACGGTTACGAAGATAAACGCAACGGCATACTGGCCAAAAACTTGTTTGACGCTGCAACGGATATGCAAAACTCGCCACTGGCCAAAGAGCTTTTTGGCGAAGGCTTTGTTGAGCATTTTACCCAAACCCGCCTGTGGGAGCATCGTCAATACGCCAAACATGTTACCGATTGGGAGCTAAAAAGGTATTTTGAGGTGATATAGGTGGTTGTCTGAACCGAAATTAAACGAATTTATAGAATTAACAGAATGCCGGGGTACTTTTCAGAATTCTGCTAATTCTTCAATTCCACAAATTCCGGGTTCAGACAAAGAACCCATTTATCCCATCACCGACAAAACATTACACAAATCATATTCTTATTCCATTTAATTATCTAATCTTTGTAGCCTAAATTATGTAAATGGACTTTTCTTTAATTGTTAAAAAAGCATGGGAAGGGTATGACGCGTCCAAAACGATTAAACTTATCGAGGACATTAGCGCCATGGTATCTACCAACCATGTGTACCGTATTACTTTTGATGACGACGATATCATTATAGCCAAACTATCCTATTTTGGTAAGTTTGAGCATTTTAAAGAGGATCACCGTATCATCCAAACCTTAGCCAATAACCTGCTTTACCCTTTTGAAAATTTGCTTGCCCGATCGTTACTTAAAAATAACAGGGTATATATCTATCATTATAAACATGCCAAAACAGATGCATGGGTTGTGTTTTATAACCCAACCCGCATATTAAACCGCCTGCCCCGGCGCCTGGAAGACAGCCATATTAAAAAGCTTGGCCAGCAAGTGGGTAAGTTTCATAAAGCTTGTTCAAGGGTTAAAAATGTACTGCCAAAATCGTCAAAAACGTTGCGTACTGATATTTCGTCGTTGATGCATCAGCTGGAAACCAACGAAAAACAGTTCGGCACCGCCATGCAGGCCGATTTTTTGAAGTACCATTGCGAAACCTTCATGAAAAACCGGTCGAAATACAATATGAGCTCTTTCGAGATCATCCCGGTATTTATCGACTGGAATATCGGTAACTTCTCGGTAACACCAAGTCTTGAATTATATTCCCGCTGGGATTATGACTGGTTCAGGATGAGTTATCGCGTGCTTGATTTTTACTTTTTTAGCCGGGTGGTATCGGATATTGGCGACCGTACGGTATTCAGTTATGTGATTAACACCATGATGGAAGACAGGTTTATCTTATTCCTGAAAGAATACCATAAAGTTAACCCGCTTACTGCCGACGAAATAAGATTTATGAAAGAAGCATACCGTTTTTTTATCCTGAACTATGTAATTAAGGATGGTAAACACTTTTTTAGCGAGCAATATGCCCAAAAACTGCAAACTGAAGCATTTAATGTTTATTTACCATCGGTAGACAGGGATTTTGATGCCGAAAAAATCATAGAGGCGCTCAAATTAAAATAGGCTTTCAGTTAATATTTGAGCATATTGCAGCTTATTAAAGCAAATAGCAGGTATGAACAGGATAGACAACTTTAAATCTATAATAGACAGGTACAAAGTTGTTTTTTTTGACGCTTTTGGGGTACTAAAAAACTATAAAGGGCTGCTGCCGGGCATCGAAAACACGTTTGCCTACCTTGATCAGCAAAAGAAGGATTACTACATTGTTACCAACGATGCATCGCGCAGCCCTGCACAACTGGCAGAATCATATAACAACAAAGGCCTGCTTGCCATAACTCCGGATAAGATCATCTCGTCGGGCATGCTTACTAAAGAGTATCTTGACCTGAAAGTGAATGATGGTATTGTGGCATACCTGGGCACGCCGGATTCGGCGCATTATATAGATAGCTCCGGGCTGCACACCCTGCCCGTAAGCCAGATAAATGCCTCGAATATTGATAAAGTAAATGCCCTGGTATTTTTAGATGATGAAGGTTTTGATTGGTTTGAAGATTTAAACAAAGCCGTAAATATACTTCGCAAACGCACCATCCCCGCAATTGTTGCCAACACCGACCATGCTTATCCGCTTAGCAAACACGATGTATCGATAGCCATTGGCGGGATTGCCCACATGATTGAAAAAATTGTGGGCAAGGAGTTTATTCGTTTTGGCAAACCCGATTCACAGATGTTTATGTTTGCTTACGATTTGCTGCGCGACCAGGGGCCAATCAGCAAAAAAGACATTGTAATGGTTGGCGATACCCTGCAAACCGACATTTTGGGTGGCAATAAGTTTGGCCTCGATACCGTACTGGTATTATCAGGCAACACCCAGGCAGTTGATGCCGAAAACCGTATAAATGCAACCGGTATTGTTCCTACTTACGTTTGCGATTCTGCAGTTATTGAGCATGGAGAGTTAGCATTTTAGGTTTTACTATCCTGTGCAAAGCGCACGAAGCAAAAAAATGCGGGCTTTCAATCAGCAACCGCCCGTTTGGAGATACCCGGATGCTATTAAGTTATAACTTAAGGAATTAAGACCAATTTAATATCGAACACCCAATGCCCAATTTCGAATGATGAAGGAAAAACTTGGGTGTTGGATATTCGAAATTCAGTGTTCGATATTATTTCTCACTTTCTGTTTCTCTTAACTTAATAGCGTTGGAGATACCCGGATGCGGCCCTGCACATCTGTAATTAATAAAATGAGCTACCGCTATCAATAGCCCGCCGGTCGGTACAATGATACCTTCCATTCGTCCGCTCAAAAAAACATGCCCCAGTATAATAATTGCAAAGCCTGTTACCAATAAAATTACCGGCAGTGGTCGCCTGTGGATGCGCAGGTAAGATAAACCTATCGAGTATAAGCCAATCATCAGCGCAAAAACAATCATCCCCCACTCTACCAGTGGCAACGCCAAAAAGCCCAGGCCAATAAGCGGCAGGCTTGTAAATATAAGCGGCACCGCCGCGCAATGAATCGCGCATAAGGTAGATGCTGTTATACCAATCCTATCTATCCGTGCCGTAGTTTTATAATGAGCCATGCCACAAATATAAAACTAATGCAACAACATTGCATTTAAATTTACATTATATTTGGCAATAATTTTAACATTTATGTAACATATTATTAATAACCGCGTCAATAATTACCTTTGCAAATCATTTCCCTGATAAAATTTTGACCCAGATTACGCTATATAGAATAAAACTTAACTGGCAAACCGCGTTTAACACAAGCTTAAAACGGGTAAGGCTTATTATTGGCACCATGCTTATTGTGGCGATAATTAATACAATGCCTTCGTTTTTTAAGGCTATTGAACAAAGGCATGGCGTAGTGCTGCAGGACTGGGTACTGGCAAATTTGCCGGCACTTGATGTATCGATACCAATTTTTGCAATAATATGGGGTATGGGTATCCTCATGATAGTCAGGACGCTTTACAAACCGGATTTGGGCATCACTTACCTTTGGACTATCATTTTTGTATGTATAGCCCGTTTTATAACATTAACCCTGGTAAAACTCGACCCGCCGGCAGGGCTTGTACCGTTGATTGATCCGCTTACCGGCTACTTTTACGGGCATGCTTCAATCACTAAAGACCTTTTCTTTTCGGGCCACACATCAACCCTGTTTTTAATTTACTTAAATCTCGAACGTAAAAACGATAAACGCATTGCACTCGCCGCCACTATCATTTTAATGTTCCTGCTGCTCATTCAGCATATTCACTATACCATGGATGTATTGGCCGCCCCGGTTATTGTTTATTGCTGTCATCGTTTTACCAAAGCATTAGGTTTTAAATAACCGGAGAATCATCACAGCTTTATTTTTTCGGATCTATGACGGCTGGTGTGGGTAGTAAAAATTTGATAGACACTAATTCACACAAATTAAAGCGAATTTCACAAATCTAATGCTGTGCAAAACAGAATAGAAATTATCTTTATTTGTTGGTAAACAGTACAAATTTACCTGCTTCTTTTTATACTTCAAAACCGCTATTTATTCATACACAAACAGGCTAAAAAAGGGTAATTAATTTGAACTTTTTGGCAACAAATGCGCTATTTATTGATACAAAAAGCATATTTATTCACACAAAATAAAATGAAGTTTTTTTAGCAAAGTTCAAAAAAGCAGGCTAACTTTCAGAAAACCGCCAATGCAACTTTAATGCATTATCTTTTATTTATTTCAGATACCGCGGTCATTAACCAGGTGCATAGTATCCTTCAAATCGTGGTAAAGTTTTTTGAAAATCACGAAGGACCTGTTATACAATTCATGATTTTGCTGGTTAGGAATTATAGTGGTTTCATTGTTCACATGGATTAGCTCGTCATAACTTTGGGGATGCATTACCTGCATGGCAAGATAAACAGCGCCTACAGCAGATGCGTCTTCGGGCTGCAGCACTACCAGTTTTTTACCGGTAATATCGGCCAGTACCTGTGTCCAGGTGCCCGAACTTACAAAACCACCACTTATATTAACCTGTATAATAGCAACCGAGGCATCCTCCACGGTTTTAAGCACATCATACAAAGCAAAACAAACCCCTTCAAGCGCAGCCCTTAAAAAATGGGCCTGGTTATGGGCCGGTTTAATATTTAAGTAAGCACCGCTGGTTTTGGTATCCCAAAGCGGTGCCCGCTCACCGTATAAATAGGGTAAAAACAAAAGGCCGTCGCTGCCGGCCGGTACTGTTTCAATAGTGTTAAATAAAGCATCATAATCGGCACCGGTTAGGTTCTCTTTTTGTAAAAAATTTTTCAGCAGCCAGTTTATGGCAATCCCGCCGTTATTTACAGCTCCGCCGCATACATAAGTATTTTGGTTAAGCAGGTAGTTAAATGTCATGCCCTGAAAATTATAAACCGGTACCGGACTGGTAATGCGTACCGCCCCACTTGTACCAATAGTGAGGGCCGCTACACCTGGCCCCGTAGTATGGCTGCCCAGGTTTGCGCAGCAGCCATCGCTTGCACCTATAATAAATTTGGTATCATTTGGTACGCCCAGCAAGTTTGCAGTTACGGCGTCAAGGTTATCCCTGTAATAGGTGGTATTTACCGGCTCCGATAATCTATCGGCAGTTATACCGGCCAGCTGGCAGACCTCATTGCTCCATTGTAATTTTAAAATATCAAAAAGCCCTGTTGCCGAGGCGATAGAATAATCAACCTGGAAAGCATTAAACAGTTTAAACCAGATAAACTCTTTTATCGATATAAAAAGATCTGCCTGTACAAACAGGCCGGGCTTATTTGCTTTCAGCCAAATAAGCTTGCATAAGGGCGACATGGCATGAATTGGTGTACCTGTTATGCGGTATATCTCCTCCCCCGTTGGTGAATTCCTTAAATCCTGGGCTATATTTTCGGCACGCGCATCAGCCCAGGTAATCATGGGTGCTAATGGCGTACCTGTTTTATCAACAGGGATAATACTATGCATGGCGCTGCTAAAACTAAGCGCCTGCGGTGCGCGACCTATTTCAACAACTATTTGCTGCACGCATTTTACAAAAGCATCCCAGATAATCAACGGGTTCTGTTCGCTATAACCGGGTTCGGGAATATCAATACCGTAATGCTGCTGGGTTACACCCAAAGCCTTGCCGGTTAAACCAACAGCTACTGCCTTTGTGCTGCCGGTACCAATATCAATACCTAATATATATTCCTGCATCATGTATCAGCCAAAATAGGATTTATCTTTGGGATGGCGGAAATAAAAGATAGCATTGCTTAAATATCATAAATTTGTCCTAATTTTTCAATTTATGGCATACAATTCTTCTATTGTGAATAACTGGACCGGAATTTTAAAGACATTCGGCTTCTTCATCATACTCGGATTGGTGTTTATAATTACGAAGGTTATTCAAAGCAATCATTATAATGATGTAATGAGAAATTCGATTGTTGTTGATGGAAAAATAACAGATTTACACCGCACCAAGGGTGGCGAAATATTGAAAGTTGAATTACCATTTAATGGAAAAAAAATATCGTCTACTTGCGAATCTTCAATAAATGACAGTTTAGAGGTTGGCGATAGCATAAGACTTCGCGTTTCGATATATAATCCTACCGATTATACTGAGTACGTCAGTCGGACAAAAAGCAGATAGCGCAAAAAATTAATGAATTATAATCCACCCCAACTCCGCACCATTAAGGTGATCCGCTACGTTACGCCATTACGTGAGGGCGGATCGCTGCCGGCTATTGCCGAAGGCGACGACGAGTTTTTATATGTACTTAAATTCCGCGGGGCCGGCCAGGGTGTAAAGGCGCTGATAGCCGAGCTTATTGGCGGCGAGATAGCCCGCCTGCTGGGCCTTAAAGTGCCCGAACTGGTGTTTGCCAATCTTGATGAAGCCTTCGGCCGTTCTGAGGCCGACGAAGAGATACAGGACCTGCTCAAATTCAGCGTCGGTCTTAATCTTGCTTTGCACTACTTATCGGGCGCTATCACGTACGACCCGGTTGTTAACACTTTGGATGCTAAACTGGCATCCAAAATAGTTTGGCTTGATTGCCTGCTAACAAATGTCGACCGTACCCCGCGCAACACCAACATGCTGATGTGGCACAAGGAACTTTGGCTTATTGACCATGGCGCAGCCCTCTATTTTCACCACTCGTGGCATAACTGGCAGGAATCGGCAAAACGGCCCTTTGTGCAGGTAAAAGACCATGTGCTGCTTCCGCAAGCATCTGAATTGGATGAGGTGGATGCCGAATTTAAATCTATTTTAACACCCGAACGCATTTACAACATTGTCAATTTAATCCCTGATGACTGGCTTACCGATGAATCAGGAAACGGAACACCAGCCGAGCGCAGGGAGGTTTACGCTCAATTTTTATTAACCCGTATTGCATCATCAGCAATATTTGTAACCGAAGCTAAAAATGCCCGATCAGCTATTTGAGTACGCCGTAGTACGCGTTGTACCCAGGGTAGAGCGCGAGGAATTTGTAAATATTGGCGTGATACTTTATTGCCCCAAACAGAAGTTTTTAAAAGCAATAGTATCAATAGATGAAGCCCGGATAGCGGCTTTTGCACCCGGTCTGGATATAGATTGCCTTAAAGATAACGTTAAATCGTTTGAAAAAATAGCCCATGGCGCTCCCGATGCCGGCCCAATTGCCAAGCTGGATATAGCTTCGCGTTTTAGATGGCTTACTGCCACACGTAGCACCGTGGTGCAATCATCAAAGGTGCATCCGGGTTTGTGCAAAGATGCAGAATTGACTTTAAGGCGGTTATTTATTCAGTTGGTTGGTTAAAATTGCCTAAATACAGTCAAAAATCAGTGGCGAATACCTACTGAAACAAATATGTAAAAAAGGATGGGCTCCACTAATTTTAATTGGTAAAACCCGGCAGGCTTTTTAGTGTTTTAAATATCGAATTAAGCAAAAACAAAATAAAACAAACTGATTATCAGTTAGTTAATTAAATTTTACATATCTTTTGGTGTACCATTGATGCACCTTTGAATACCTTTTGAGCACCTTGCCAACACCTTTAAAACACCTCCCGATACCCACCGGTGCACCCGTATATTCTTTACGCGCTTTTTGCGTGTGTATTGAATAAACCGGCTCTATACTCGTTGTATGGGTTGTTCGATTTCAATTAGCTTATACATAACTCTTGCTAAGGGCCATAGGCCCGGCACATATTATAGCCACGGGTTTCAACCGGTGGATGATTGGCCAAAGCACAACAAAAGTGCCATCGGCACGGCACATATTGGGGTGTAAATCCAGGTATTTTCAATTTGTTCAAACGATATATACCCGTTAATAATATGGGTCGAACCTACGGCTCTCAATCGTTTTCTTCGTTTTTTTCCACGGGTTAAAACCCGTGGCTACAAGATTGGCCGAGGCTACGCCTCTAAGTCGTGTTGAACAAGATACGATGTGTCAACAAAATATGTCTTTAGAAACTGATTGACAACCACGTCGATGTTACCCATGCAAAGCGTCATAAAACCAAGAAAACGACCGACCGGGACGTTTACCCGGCAACAAAAATCATTATATTAACAAACCATTTTCAATAAAAACTTTAGAAACCACGAGCTATCTGTTATGGATATAGCCACGGCTATCCGACAAAATCGGGCAGTAAAGTTTTACCTTTTACCTGCGGATCGCTCATTATTTAGCGGTAACCTTATCTTTTACCACAACCCATGGATAGCTAAACGTGTAATCGCCTGATCCCAGCTGTATTGTTGTGCCGTTTGCATCGTTACTGGCACCTGCCAGCGGCTTACCATCCTGTTTTACGTCTTCGGCATGTGCCTGTGGCAGTGTTAGCCCGGCTGTGGTATTGGCGGGGATTTTAACATGGATGCGCATGGTACCGTCTTTAACTTCCCACTCAGAAAGTAGCTGACCATACATGGTTTCAAACGTTGCTTTGGCAAAGGTAAATTTGGAACTGGGTTCGGGTTTCAGCAGAATATATTTGTAGCCTGGTTTACCAATTTGCAGGCCGGTAACATGCTGGTACATCCAATCGCCAACGGCGCCGTATGAGTAGTGATTAAAAGAGTTCATGCCTTTATCCTGGAAAGTACTGTCGGTTTTAATACCGTCCCAACGTTCCCAAATGGTTGTTGCACCCATTTTTACAGGATATAGCCACGATGGATAAGTTTTTTGCAATAACAGGTCATAAGCCACATTGGTATAGCCATTTTGCGATAATACCTGACACAGGTAAGGTGTACCTAAAAAACCGGTTGAAAGATGATTGTTCCGGCTGCGTACATCCTCAACCAGGTAAGCTGCGGCCCTGCTTTTTAAACTATCGGGCACCAGGTTAAACTTCAACGCAAGTACGTAACCGGTTTGCGAATCGGCAAAAATACGCCCTGTGGGGGTCATATAATTATGGATGAATGCCTTTTTCACACCTTCAAACACATCATTGTATTTTTTCTCGTCGGCAGTGTTGCCTATAGCACCCGCGGCCTGGCTAAGCAGTTTTGCCGAATACGCATAAAAAGCCGTAGCAATCATATCGGGGTTGGTATAACCATTTGGCTCCGAAAAATCATAGATGCCCGGGCGGTAAAACAACCAATCGCCAAAAACACTGCCCCCGCGCCAAATGTAGCTATCCCCTGCTTTGTTGATGATCTTATCAACGTAAGCCTTCATGCTGGGATATTGGGTTTGCAAAATGCGTTTATCGGCATAAACCTGGTACATCGTCCACGGAACAATAACAGCCACATCGCCCCAGCCCGCCGATGTGGCGCGGTTGGTTTGTAAAACATCGGGCACCACAAAAGGTACTCCACCATCCGGAAACTGGTCGGCTGCTACATCCTTCATCCATTTGGCAAAAAAAGGACCTACGTTCATATTAAATGCCGCCGTGCGCGAAAAAACCTGTGCGTCGCCTGTCCAGCCCAATCGTTCATCGCGCTGCGGGCAATCTGTAGGGATATCTAAAAAATTACCTTTTTGCCCCCATTGAATATTGTGTTGTAGCTTGTTAATCATGGTATCTGAACATGTAAACTGCCCGGTAACAGCCATATCCGAGTGTATTACAACAGCTGTAAAATTCTCAGGCTTAATCTCGCCCGGAAAACCCTCTACAGCAATATACCTGAAACCCATAAAAGTAAAGTGCGGCTCAAATGTTTCCACGCCATCGCCCTTCAGGGTATAATTAATGGTTGCGGTGGCATTCCGCAGGTTGGCTGTGTAAAACTCACCAAATTTATCCAGCACTTCGGCATGCCTTATGGTAACGGTTTTTCCGGCCGGCCCACTCACCTTCATTCTTATCCAGCCCGTCATATCCTGGCCAAAATCAATAATTTGGGTTCCTTTCGGGCTTTTAAAAATCGCTATGGGCTTCAGTTCGGCAATTTGGTGTACCGGCACACTTTGTACCCCAACCAATGTGTTTTTTGTGATGTTGTTGGCTACATCAACCGGCAACCAGGCTGCATCGTTAAACCCTTTCTTATTCCAGCCTGTCATCTCTTTACGGGCATCATAATTTTCACCATCGTAAATGCCGTTAAGTGTTACCGGCCCGTTTTGGGTACCTTTCCATGAGCCATCTGAGTTTATGTTTTCTGTAGTGCCGTCGGCATAGGTAATTTGTAACTGGCATAACAGGGCAAGGTTTTTACCCCAGAAACCCCAGTTGTTCATATAAGCCAGCGTGCCTTTAAACCAGCCGTCGCCAATCATGGCGCCAATCACGTTATCGCCGGGCT
This sequence comes from Mucilaginibacter ginsenosidivorax, assembly GCF_007971525.1. Taxonomy (NCBI): domain Bacteria; kingdom Pseudomonadati; phylum Bacteroidota; class Sphingobacteriia; order Sphingobacteriales; family Sphingobacteriaceae; genus Mucilaginibacter; species Mucilaginibacter ginsenosidivorax. The sequence continues at coordinate 6,483,141 of NZ_CP042437.1, read as the reverse complement.
GCAGCATAGTGGTAACATCATAAACCTGGTATTGCAGGCGTTTTTTATACTCCGTCCAGCCGGGTGTAAGCACCTGGTTACCTATTTTGCCGCCGTTGAGGTATAGCTCATACACACCGTGGGCGGTAGCATAAACCCGGGCCGATACCACTTTTTTAGTTGCCGAAAATTGCTTGCGTAACATTACCGCAGGCATTTTGCGCGAGCTGTCCTGTTTGGGTTGCACCCAACTGGCCGTCCAGTCGGTGGTGTTAAACAAACCTGTTTCAAAGTAAGCAGGTTTGCTCCAGGCAGATGTATTGCCGTGGTTATCCAATAGTTTTACCCGCCAATAGTAGCGTGTTGCCGATTTTAGCGCAACGCCACTATAAGTAACAAACACGGATGAATCGGACGCAACCTTGCCCGTATTCCAAACGGTTTTGGAGGACGAAAAGGAAGCATCAGTAGCAACAACAATAGTATACGCCTGCTGTAAAGTATTTCGTTGCGTGGTATTAATTTTCCAGCTCAGGCGGGGATGGCTCATATCAATGCCAACCGGATTGGTTAAATACTCGGCCGTCAGGCTTTCGGCGACTGGTTTTTGCGCCAGGCAAACTGCCGGCAAAACAGCGAATAAAAAAAGTAAAATATGTTTCATGGTTTACTATTGGATACCAATGTTATTGATTGCCGGCTACAGCGGCAACCCTATCTGTCTTTTGCCTATAAACCATATCAGCTAAACAAGCCTGTTAATTTATCTGCTTAACAGCATCAAGCGCGTCCTGAAAGGTAAGCACTTCTATTTCGTCCTGGTGTTGCTTTAGGTACAGCAATAATTGTTTGTGCGCTGCAGCTGGTGTAGTAATATAATCGCCACCTATGCCATGAAACATCAACACGCCCAGCCCGCCGCTTTGCTGCGTCTTTTTTACAAAAGCAATCAATTCATCGCCGGTAACACCGGCGTGTACACCCCAGGCCGGTACCTGCATGGGGTCAATCTTTTTAAAATCGGTTATAACAGCATCGGCACCGCCGCCAATTCGCGCATACTTGATAATGCCGGCTGCGCCCAGCGAATCGGCGTATTTTACGCCACCAACAGCTATCTCGGTGCAAGGATAAGCGTAAGTACGCGGGCCGGTTTTTCCATCGACGGCATACAGCAGGTTATTCATTTCAGCAATTTCGCGCTTGATCATGAATACCGAATAATTGGCAGAGTTATTTGCGGGATTGGCTTTTACCGTAGTAATTAAGCATGGGTGGTAAAGTGTATGATTAGCTAATTCGTGTCCCTTTAAAGCAACCTGCCGCCAGCGCGGGATGGTTACCTGGCCTATATACCCCGTCAGGAAAAAGGTGCCCTTAAATCCCAACGAATCCAGTTGTGGCAGCGCTATATCCAGTTGCGATGGCAAGGCATCATCATAGGTAAGCACGATGATAGCTTTTTTGCGCGGCTGGGCAAAAGTGACAAGATTAATAAGTAATAAGAGTAAGGTTAGTTTTTTCATAAACGCAGGCTTAAAACCCGTACTAATATAGACTAACGCCGGATTTTTTTGGCGATGACAAACGAATAAAATAAATTAAACTTTATTAAATGCTGTTGACATAGGGCTGTCACAAGCGGGTTGTTACTTTGAATTATAAATCAAAAACAAAAACGCTATGAATATTATCCCAATGTTTTTAAAGGAGTTGGAGCAGGAAGCCCAAACCACCCGCAAAATGCTCGAGATTGTGCCAACCGACAAATTTAAATGGCAGCCGCACCCAAAAAGCATGACCATTGAAGACCTTACCGTGCACATTGTTGATTTGCCAAACTGGCTTGCGCTGGCCGTGTACACCGATGGATTAAATTTTGCCACCGAACCTTATAATCCCCCAACAGCCGAAAACACCCAGGGCTTATTGGATTTGCTGGAACAATCAGTTGCCAAAGGCAAAGAAGCCCTGCAACACATCAGCGAAGAAGAGCTGCTAAAACCCTGGACGCTAAGCAATGGCGACGTGATATTACAGAACTATAACAAAGCCGAAGTAATCAGGGTAGCCTTTTGCCAGCTTGTACATCATCGCGCCCAGTTAGGTGTTTACCTGCGCCTGCTAAACATCCCGATACCCGGCAGCTACGGCCCCAGCGCCGACGAACTGAGCGGAGAATATCAACGCGAAGCAGCGAGTATCGAGTTATAAGTGGTGAGTGGTGAGTAGCAAGACAGCTACAAAAATTGGTTAGCCCGAAAGCAAAAATCTTGATACTTACTACTTGATACTTACTACTAACTAAAAAGACGATTGTCCTTTATTTAGAACAATCGTCTTTTACATGTCTTGCTGTGTAGATACTAATTTCTATACTTTGATAATTTCCCTTCGTTTATTTCTTCAAGGAAACCATTCTCGTTAATTGCGTACCGGGCATAGGTTGTATCGGTATCAATTTTATATTTTGTAACAGAATTTGATTTTTTGCGTGTTTTAGAGCGCAAAATGAACATAACAACTGTGAAACAGATTACGGCAAGCAGTGCAGCGATTTGGAAAAATATAAAAGGCATAACGTTGAAAATAAATTGTTTAATACGCACATCTAAAACTGTGATAAAACTTAACGGTTTATAGTTTTAGCTGTAATCGTTGTCAATACATAGCTAAATATGTGCCAATATATTATTAACGTTTATGGCTGGAGAATGTTACGATTTGAGAGCAAAAAAGTGGGAGTATCGAACCCGCAGATAAAACTTACGAAGTTTTGGAAACTTCGTAAGTTTATTAACAAAAAAGGAGGAAAATCAGCCCGATAATTTGAGCTGATTTTTATAAGTTGTAAAACGAAATAGCGTTGCCTCCCCAAAATTGTTCCTGTTCGGTAACCGATAATTTTGAGGTATAGCTTTGTGTTACACGCATAGTACCCTCATAGCCGTCTGCCAGCAGGCAAACCGGCCAATCGGAACCGAACATGACGCGGCCCGCGCCAAATGCATTGAATATTATATCGAGATATGGGGTAAAATCATCAACCTTCCAGTTAGCCCAATCTGCTTCGGTTAGCATTCCCGAAATTTTACAGGATACATTTTCATGTTTGGCCAACACTTCGATATCCTTTTGCCAGTCATTGAGTTTTTTATCCTTGATATGTGGTTTTGCCAGATGATCGACCACAAACCTCTGGTTAGGGAAATTGCCAACCAGTTGGTTAGCAAAAGGCAGGTGCTGTGGAAATATCAGGATATCATAGGTATATCCATGCTTCCCGAGCGTGGCTATGCCTTTTTGAAATGCAGGCTGCAGCATATATTCGTCATCAGGCTCCGATTGCAAAACATGCCGGAAACCTTTGAGCTTATCGTAGCTTTTATATTGCAGCAATTGATCTTCAAGGTCATCAGCTTGCAGGTTTACCCAGCCCACTACGCCCTTAACAAAAGGGTTTGCAGCAGCATGATCCAGCAAAAACATAGTCTCGTCATTGGTTTGGCTTGCCTGTACAGATACACAACCATCTATGCCGTGCTGTTGTAAAACAGGCAACAGATCAACCGGCGAAAAATCACGTTTTATAGCCAGCATCTGATCATCAATCCAACTATCCCTTACGGGGTCGAAGATCCAGAAATGCTGGTGCGAATCTATCTTAAGCATATGCTACCACATTTTGTTTTTGTTCGCCAAGGCCATCAATACCCAATTCAATAACATCGCCAGGTTTAAGGTAAACAGGCGGTTTCATACCCAGGCCAACACCCGCCGGGGTACCTGTAGATATAATATCGCCGGGCAACAGGGTCATGAACTGACTGGTGTATGATATAACCTGCGCCAGGTTAAATATAAAGTTTGATGTGGTACCGTATTGCATAATTTCGCCATTCACTTTTAACCAAAGATGCAGGTTGTGCGGATCTTCAATCTCATCAGCAGTTGCCAAAAATGGACCAAGCGGTGCAAAGGTATCACAGCCCTTACCTTTATCCCAGGTGCCGTTACGCTCCAACTGAAACTCGCGTTCGGATACATCGTTGTGCAAAACATAACCGGCAACATAATCCATTGCGTCGGCTTCATCAACATAAGAAGCCTTCTTGCCGATAACTACGGCAAGCTCAACCTCCCAATCAGTTTTTACCGAATTTTTGGGAACCACAACATTATCATTAGGACCAACTATAGCCGAAGTAGCTTTCATAAAAATTACCGGCTCGGGGGGCAGCGGTGCATTGGTTTCATGCGCATGGTCGGCATAATTCAAACCGATGCAGATGATTTTTGACGGGCGTGCGAAGGGGCTGCCCAAACGTACATCAGCGGCAACCTCGGGCAGTTCGGCCTCTTTTACAAAGGCGGCTAAACGTGTAAGTCCATCCGTTTCAAAAAACTGTTCAGTATAATCCTCGCCAAAAGCCGAAGTATCGTATTTTTTATTGTTAAGGATAATACCTGTTTTTTCTTTGCCGGGTTCGCCAAATCTAATAAGCTTCATTGTATCTTGTTGTTAAGGTTTTGTTTAATTATTAAGGGTGATAAAGCCACCATCGATAGGATAATCGGTACCGGTGATAAACCCGGCCTCGTCTGAACATAAATAGAGCGCCAATGCCGCCACCTCTTCCGATTTGCCCATCCGGCCAATTGGCTGACTTTTAGAGAGCTTTTCAAAAATCTCGGCTTCCTGCCCCGCATAGTTTTTGGCGATAAAGCCATCCACAAAAGGGGTATGGATGCGTGCCGGCGAAATGCAGTTACAGCGGATGTTATCGTGCAGAAAATCGCGCGCTACCGATAGTGTCATGGCATGTATAGCACCTTTACTCATGGAGTAAGCAAACCTATCGGTAATACCAACGCTGGCCGCTATAGAGGCTGTATTGAGGATAACCCCGCCCCCATTTGCCTTTAGCATAGGGATAACGGCGTACAGGCAATTGTAAGCACCCTTTACATTTACGTTAAATACTTTTTCAAAATCGGCTGTGCTGGTAGTATCGGCGCGGCCAATGTGGGCAATGCCTGCATTATTTATTAAAATATCAATAACGCCAATGCTTGTAAAAGTATCAACCACTTGTTGCTGATTACTTACATCGCAGGCATAGCCTTTGGCTTTGCCGCCGGCCGCTTCTATTTCGGCAACGGTATCGGCCGCCGCCTTATCATTTAATTCGATGATGTGCACAGTAGCGCTCTGCTGCGCAAAAAGTATCGACATTGCCCTGCCTATCCCGCTGCCACCGCCGGTAATTACTGCTGATTTATTGGTTAGTTTGAACATATTGCCAATGGCCCCCTCTAAATCTCCCCCGGTAGGGGAGACTTTTTGTTTGATTAAATTAACAATTATTTATATTCTTTTAAAGCCCTCCCTACCGGGGAGGGTTTGGGAGGGGCTTATAACGACACTCCCCTTTTCCATGGTATAAAATCGTCTTGACCAAGTTTTACCGATTTTGGTTCAACTTCGCCATTGGCTACATGTATCACATAGTTCAGAATGCGCTCGCCGGCTTGCTGAATGGTTTCGTCGCCCTCGATGATGGTACCGCAGTTAATATCGATAATATCGGGCATGCGCTCAAACATTACCGTATTGGTTGATAATTTAATTACCGGGGTAATGGGGTTACCAGTAGGCGTGCCCAAACCTGTTGTAAACAATACAATATTTGCGCCCGATCCTACTTCGGCCGTAGTACTTTCCACATCGCTGCCGGGAGTACATAACAGGTTTAATCCTGGTTTGGTTACTTTTTCGGGATAATCCAGCACTGCGGTAACCGGCGATGTGCCGCCTTTTTTGGCTGCGCCTGCCGATTTAATAGCATCGGTAATTAAACCGTCGCGAATATTGCCTGGCGATGGATTGGCGTAAAAGCCCGAGCCATCGGCCTCTGCACGAGCGTTGTACGTGGTCATTAACTGCATAAAGCGGTTGGCAGTTTCCTCATCGGCACAGCGGTCGCTCAATTCCTGTTCTACCCCGCAAAGCTCGGGAAATTCGGCCAGGATTACCGAGCCCCCCATGGTAACCAGCAAATCTGATACATAACCCAAAGCAGGGTTTGCCGAAATGCCCGAGAAACCATCAGAACCACCACACTCCATACCGATGCACAGCTTTGATAGCGGCGCCGGCTGGCGTTGGGTTTGGTTGGCCTGTACCAAGCCGGCAAAAGTTTGTTTAAGGGCTTGTTTTAGCAATTCGCTTTCGGTGCCTACTTTTTGCTGCTCCAATACTACCATTGGTTTATTAAAAGCCGGATCGCGTTTGGCAATCTCGGCCTGCAAAATGCTTACCTGTGCATGCTGGCAGCCCAGGCTCAACACCGTGGCACCGGCAACGTTTGGATGGGTAATGTAACCTGCAATCAATCCGCACAAAGCGTCCGAATCATCTTTGGTACCACCGCAACCCATGCTATGATTAAGGAACTTGATGCCATCAATATTTTTAAACAAACGTTTTGAATTGGGTTTATCGGCGCTTAGCTGGATATCGGCATTTAAAATCTCTTCAACAGATTTACCTGCCTGGTAAAGCTCCATGAGCTGCTCCACATCACCCTCGTAGCTTTTGGCTTTTTTATAACCAAGCTTATCAACCAAAGCCTCTTTTAAAACCTGGATGTTGCGATTTTCGCAAAACACCAGGGGCACCACAATCCAGTAATTAGCAGTACCTACAGATCCATCGGCACGGTGATAACCGTTAAATGTTTTGCCTGCAAAATTTGAGGTATCCGGCTGGTGCCAGCTCAGCTTACGCTCGCCTAAGTGAAAGCCCTCTGATGCGTGGTGCACATTGGCCGTAGTAAGCAAGCCACCTTTTGGTATAGTTACGGTAGCCTTGCCTACCAATACACCATACATATATATTTCGGCGCCCTGTGCCAATTCATTAATCGCAAATTTGTGTTTAGCGGCCACACGGTCAACCAGCGGGAAGCTTTCGCCCTCAAAATTAATTACGGTACCCAGCTCCAGGTTTTGCAGTGCAACCAGCACATTATCATGCGGGTGGATTCTTAAAAATGTTTCTTTTTGCGACATATTTTTTGTTCATGGATCATGGATCATAGTTCATAGTTCCCGGCAGCTTTTTTTCACCATGAACCATGAACTATCAACCATGAACTTTTAGTTAAGCGACAACTCAATAACCGGTATCTCGTACGGCGGTTTGGCCGGCATGGTAACCTCCAGATCATCAGACCCCGATGGTTTGTATAACAACTCCGAGTGATCGTTTAAAAACTGCGCGTATTTAATCTTTCCGGCATAGCCAGGCAGTATCAGCTTACCCTTCGGATAATCAAACAATTGCACATATAGTTTTTTAGTAGCCTTATTGTATGTAAGTTTTGATCCCTCGGGTATCTTATAAGTATCGGGAGCATAAGTACAGTTGTAAATTGATTTATCATTAGCATGCATCCAGTGTGCCAAACTATCCAGCGCGTTTGTGGCACGGTAATCAAATTCGCCGCGGGCAGTTGGGCCTACGTTAAGGATAAGGTTACCACCATTACTTACCGAAGTTATCAGCAAATCCAATAACTGGCGGTGGGTTTTCCATGTATTTTCATCGCGATAGTATCCCCATGAACCCGAAAATGTTTGGCAGGTTTCCCATGTCTTACCACGGTATTTGGCCAGTTCGGCGGTGCTTACTTGTTCCGGTGTTTCAAAATCGGCGCCATCTTTATATTCTTCCAGGTTAAGGCGGTTATCTACAATAATACCGGGTTGCAATTTCCTGATCAGTTTTAACAGCTCAACAGATCCCCACTCGTCTTTACCTTTACCATGCCCATCACCGCGCGGGAAAGAAAAATCGAGCCAGAGGATATCAATTTTGCCATAGTTGGTTAACAACTCTGTTATCTGGTTGCGCATATATTGGCGGTATTTGGCCATATCGCGGTTTTTGTTCAGCTTGGCATAGCTGGCATCACTTTTATCTTTTGGCGATTGCGGGTGAATTTCATCAATAGTATAATCCGGGTGGTGCCAATCTAACAATGAATAGTAGAAACCCACTTTTAGTCCCTGCCCGCGGAAAGCGTTTACATACTCGCGTACCAAATCGCGTTTAGCTTTGGTGTTAGGCGCTTTATAATCGGTATATTTTGAATCGAACAGGCAAAACCCTTCATGGTGTTTAGTGGTGAGCACCGCGTATTTCATACCGGCTGCTTTGGCCTGTTTAGCCCATTTCTGCGGATCAAAATAATCGGGGTTAAACTGGTCGAAATATTTCTGGTAACCGGCGTTGTCAATCTGCTCGTTATGCTTTACCCACTCGTGCCTTGCCGCACCCGAGTATAATCCCCAGTGAATAAACATGCCAAAGCGGCTGTCTTTCCACCATTCCATACGTTTTTCTTTTTGGGCATCGGTTTCGGTGCCAATTGTTTTTTGTTGTGCCGATACCGATAAAACGGCTACCAGCATCACCAGCATAGATAGTTGTAGTTTTTTGAACATGAGGTTTATAATTTAGTTGACAGGTTATTTATAACTGAAATATTTTATCCATTAAAACCCATTTCTCTCCTTTTTGGGCGCCTTTAACAGCGTGCTGATATTTCCACATCAGCTTTTCCCACTCCTGCACTTTTGGATTTGCAGCATCCGCAGCCGACTTTTTTTCGAAACTGAAAGTATCGTCGGTTTCCATGATCATAAACAGGCGCACATCAAAACGGTAAATTTCCATGTTGGTGATACCGTAATCGGTAATACTTTTGTGAATCTCGGGCCAGATAGCCTGGTGGTATTTTTCGTATTCGGCAATCAGCCTGGCGTCGTCAACCAAATCAAGCGTTAAACAATATCGGTGGGCCATAAATAGATTTACAAAGTAGTATATCGGTATACAAAGAAATAAAGTTTACAGGTAAATAGTTGGCATAAAATGGTTAAAACATTCAGCTTTTTTGGCATATAGCCCCCTCTAAATCTCCCCCGGTAGGGGAGACTTTAACTTACCCCTTTTTTAGTTGTGCTTAACAGCAAGAATTTATTTATCAGGCTTAATGGGGTATGCGTTGATTTTTAAGCGATTAAGAAAGATTAAAAAAGCGAAGGTCAAAAAGTCTCCCCTACCGGGGGAGATTTAGAGGGGGCCGGCAGCTCACGAATTTTTAATAAACTCTTTCTGGTACATTAGCGGGCTTTTGCCGGTTACCAGCTTAAAATGTTTATGAAACGTTGAAAAGTTATTAAACCCGCTATCGTAACACAACTGTTTAATGTTCAGCTTATCTTCTATCAGTAATTTACACGCGTGGCCAACTTTTATTTCGATAATAAACTGCGAGAAGGTTTTGCGGGTTTTTGATTTAAAATACCGGCAAAAGGAGTTGGAGCTCACGCCCGCTATCTCGGCAATCTCGTCCAGGTAAATCTTTTTCCTGAAATTTTGCATCGAGTATTCATAAATACCATTCAACCGGTCGTTTTCCGAATCATTATGATCGTATTTAAAACCAATTGAAGCCATGTAACTTGAAGGCGCGCTGGTGGCAATAGCATTTAACGCCTTCAACAGCATAATAATCCGCTCGGCACCGTCTGTACTTAACATCGCGGCCATCTGTACGGCCACTTTTTCTTTTGTGCCACCGGTAACCTGCAACCCGCGTTTTGATTTCTCGAGCAGCACTTTTATTAATTTATTTTCGGGCAGTTGTAAAAACTGATCGCCCCAAAAGTTTTCACAAAAGTGAACTACAAAAACCTCTACCCCGTTGTTTTCACCGGGATTAAAATACAAATCGTCAAAACGCCAGTAATGCGGCAGGTTTGGGCCAACCAATACCATATCGCCCGATTTAAATTGCTTTATACTATCGCCGATAAACTGTGTACCGCTTCCTTTTTTCAGGTAAATGAGTTCCAGTTCGGGGTGGCAATGCCAGCGGTTGTTAATATCGGGCAATACATCGTGCCGCACACTAAATGAGTGTGCAGGGCCCGAAGAAACTTTTAGTAACTGCGGTTTCATTCAGCTTATTTTACAATTGATGCGATAAATATAGCCAATAATTGTAAAAATAACTGATTGTCGCATTTTTTTTACGCCACTAAAAAAACGACACGTCACATTTTCTTTTAAGTGATATATTTTTATATCTTGCTGGCAGATTAAATCCAATTATACCCTAATGAAACCTTATTACAAACTACTGCTTCCGGCATTATTGTTGCCTTTATTTTCTGCAGCGCAAAGCAATTACAAACCAGGTTATGTTGTTACCCTTAAAGGCGATACTTTACGTGGCTTCATCAACATTAAAGAATGGGCTGTTAACCCTCGAAAAATCAGCTTCAAAACATCAACAAATGATAAAAATCCCCGCGAACTTGGGGTGAGCGATATCACATCCTTTGCAGCTACAAATTCAGAGGCATATCAAAGGTATATTGGCTTGCTAAACGTCGATCCCACCCAAATCTCCAGCCTTTCAAACGGCCGAAACACGGATACCAAAACCGATTCTATCTTTTTAAAAACCATCCAAAAAGGAGCCAATATTACTTTATTTGAATATGCCGACGATTTAAAGAACCATTACTTTGTTAGCGGAAGTGGCGATGCTCAGCCAACGGAACTGGTTTACAGGGTTTATAAGAACGACGGGAAAACCATAAACGAAGATGCGTACAAACAACAACTATTCCTGTTATCGGAAAAGTACGGCGAATCCAAAAACCTAAAAACCACCATCGAAAAGGCCGACTACAATGCGAATGACCTAACGGAAATAGCGCAATTAATTAATAAAACTAATTCAAAACAGGACGCGACGGTATCCGGTGCCAGTAAAGGCACCCAATTTTTCGCATCGGCAGGTGTAAACTTTGGCAACATTACATCAGGTATCGGCGCATTTAAAGAATTTGACAGTAAATCAGCCTCATCAGTATTCCCACGCATTGCATTGGGAATAAATGTATTGGCTAATCCCAGTACCGGAAAACTGATATTCAGGGCGCAGCTTGCTTATACCGGTAATAAGTTTAAAGGCAGTCAAACCGGCGGCTCTACTTATTCGCTCACTCAAAATAACATATCGCTGATACCACAAATACTGTATAATTTTTACAATATAGATGCCTTTAAATTATATGCCGCAGCCGGTGCCGCATTCAATTTATCAACTTACAGTGGGAACAAGTATACCTATACCGGTGCAGGCAAAACAACTGTTACCGATGGCTACCTGTTACAATCAAATTGGATATCGTACCCCTTCAATATCGGTGTAGTGATCGATAAAAAATTCGATATCACAGCGGGCTATATACCGAATGCCATCTTTACAAAGGATAACACAAATTACTTGCAGGTAAGCGCTGTTCAAATAGCCTTAAACTACTATTTTAAATAAAAAACAAACCTATATCGCAATGAAACCTCTATTTTTATTGGCAGCGGCATTAACGTTGCTACCTGCTTTAACGTTTGCGCAAAGCAATTTTAAGCCCGGTTATGTTGTTACCCTTAAAGGCGATACTTTACGTGGCGAAATAAACCAGAAAGAATGGTTTGGCAACCCCAAAAGCGTAGAATTTAAAAGCGCGGCGGGTGTTAAAACTTATACAGTAGATGATATAGGCTATTTTGAATTGCTTAATTCATCAATTTATCAAAGGTATTCCGGGGAGATCAGCATGGATGAAACCAACACTTCAAAATTACAAACAGGAGTTGATTCGACCCAAAAGCAGGATGTGGTATTTTTAAGGGTAGAGCAAAATGGCCCTAACGTAACCTTGTATTCATACATTGATGCCAAAAAGACGAGGTTTTTTATTGGCGATAACAAAACCGGCCAGATTAAGGAACTTGTTTACCGGATTTATTATTTGCCAGATCATGGCGTACAAACGCGCATCGAAAATATTTTTATACCACAATTGTATGACCTGGCCATTAAATACAACCCAACATCTGAGAAATTAAAAACCGAGATTGAGAACTCTGCCTATAATCTTCCGGATTTGAAAAGCATTTCGCAAAAACTCAACAATATGTTTGTTGATAAGAAAACTTATGGTGGTAAATCAGCATGGAAGTTCTTTGCAGGCTTGGGAATTAATGCTACACTGTTTACAACCAGTAATTCGGGCACCAGTCAGGGCTACAAATTTTACAATGCTAAAAATACTACATCTGTGTACCCGGCTGTGGCGGCGGGCGTAAATTTATATCCCAACCCAAGCGTTGGTAAACTTATTGTAAGGGGCGAGGTAATGGTTACCGGAGCGGCGTATAAGAATTCGGTAGATCTTTATTTTAACCAGCCGGACATACCAAAATCCGATTTCAACGTAAAGGAATTTTTGGTAATTATTAACCCCCAGGTTATATACAATATTTATAATACCGCCAATTTTAAATTCTTTATCGACGCGGGTATGTCCTACGCGTTTGTAAAAACCACGGGTAACTCCATCTATAATAGCCATCTTCAAACTACTATCCCTAATTACCTGTCCCTTTCATCGGGGTTAATAAGCTTCCCTGTTAAGCTGGGCATAACTGTAGCTAAAAAGGTTGATATATACATTTCATACTCCACCCCTGCCGCCATCACCAATAGCAGGGACTATAGCATAGACGCAACCAGCATAAAAGCAGGCATCAATTACGAGTTTTAACAATAAAAAGCGCCCCGGTATCTCACCCCCGGGACGCTCCGTTATTGCTTAAACCAATAACATCAACTAAATCCAGATCAACCTCGCGTATGATCATTGCTTGCCATCTTTCTCAGGGATGGCCAGATTTTAAATATCTTTTCAGGCTTTATCCCTCATTAAAACGGGCCACCGCCAGGGCCGCCACCCGGAGGGGGGCCACCAGGGCCAGGTCCGCCGGGACCACCGGGGCCCATTGTTGGTTTTTTACCTGCAAATTTCTGAAGCTTAAGGGTAAAGCTTAACAAATAATACCTGCCCAGCCTGTTGCTGCTGGTTTGGGTTACATAGCTACCGCTTTGTGTACTGGTGTAGCCCGTGTTTTGGTTAAACACATCCATTGCCGATAAGCGGATGGTACCCGCGTTTCCTTTTAAAAACCTACGCTCAACATAGGTGTTTAATATATTGGGGTTGGTTGCACCTTTGTAACCATAGTAAAACATCTTGGAGTAATCGTAGCTAACGGTCCAATCCTTCCATAAATAATTTTTACCGTTGATGCCCAGGTTAAGCGAACTGAAATTATTGTTGATATTAGCCGTCGTGATCGAATTATTCGATTTATTAACAGCATAAGTTGTGCTGGCCTCGGCATCTACAACATCAGTAATACTCAGTCTGAATTTTACGCCTTGCGATAGCACCAGGTTTTTAGCTATATTTTTCTCCGTTGTCATGGCATAACTTGTCGAATCGACATTAGTTATGTAAGAGATGTTATTATTGTATGCAACGTTGCCTATAAAGAATAAATTATATTTTCTTTTATCCCATGGTTTAGCAAATACATAAAAACCTTGTGCCGAGTAAAACCCATCGGCATTTAAATACTGTGTTAAAATACTCCCGGCCAATTTGCTGTTTGGCGTGTACGTTTTAGGATAATTGACGGTATTGGCTACAATCTTATTATCGGTGGTGGTGAATGATAAATTACTAAAAAATACGTTACCAGTCTCGAAATTAAACTTGTTGTACCGGATTGACAGGTTGTTATTAAACTCGGGCTTTAAATCGGGGTTACCTTGTACGGGGTACGATGCATTGCTAAAATCGGTAACAGGCTGCAGCTCGGTATAAGTTGGCTGATTGCTGGCACCGTTATAATTTAAGCTCAACGACTGATTGCGAGAAAAGTTGTAAATGAACCTTGCATTAGGGGCCAAGTTAAATGTATGGCTATCTGTTGGTGAAGCACCGTTGGTTAATGATTGCCCGCGCAGTATGGTTGGCTGTGCTACCAAACCCAATGTGTAATTATACTTTTTATCGATAAAACGATAGTTTAAGCCAAAACGATTGGTAATAAACGTGGAGTTATAATTATTGCTCAGCAAGCCATAATAATCTTTGGTTACGCCATCAATATTTAGCGTGTCTGTTAGTTTATCGGCTGTGGTATAGGCGTAATGATAGGCGTAGGTTAGTTCAAGATAGCCTTTTTTGCTTACCGGCTCCAAAAACGATACACTTGTGCCCACACTATCGGTGCGGCTGTTGGTATTAATAAATTGGTTTAGCGGCGCGTTTGCGGCCCCGTCTAAATAGGTATAAACCGGGTTTTGGTATTTATTGATCTTGTATGATCCAGCCCCGACGTTAACGCTGAAGTTGCGGCCCTTACGCGCAAAGCGGTGGTTAAATAAAACGTTGGCACCATAATTTGGTTCGGTTTGGTTACTGTAGGTATCAAAATTATAATTAGTTATGGTTTGCGAGTTATTAACCAGCAAACTGCTGCCTACCTGTGTGGTAGTTACCCGTGCATATGCAAATGATGGTGTAATTTTGATATAGTTAACCGTATCGGGCTTAATTTCGATATTGAAGTTGAAACGATGGTTCAGCTTCTCGTCGTTTTGAGTATTGTTATTGGTATTGGTACTTGGGTTTAATGTAGATAAGTTGTTTTGAATGGTTTTGTTAAGCGTATATACCGAATTATCGGCAAAGCTATAGCTGCCATAAGCCGTAACTTTTTTGCCCCAGCTATCGCGGTAGTTAAGCCCAAACGATCTGGCTGTGGTTATACCATTGGTATTGCTGCTGTTGCCTCCTGGAGGGCCGCCAGGACCACCGCCCCTTGGGCCGCCGCCGTTAAATGTAAACAAGTTGGTATTGGTATTATTCAGATTACCCAAAAACGCCAGTTGCTGATCGCCGTTGAATTTGAAAAAATTCGCCGATGCTACATACCTGTTACTTTCCTGGCTGTTTGCTATACCGGGTATGGCATCCCTGCCCCCGCCCAGGCTGGCCTGGCCAAAGTAGCCGTAGTTTTTGCTTTGTTTTATGGTAATGTTCAGAATTTTCTCGGGCTCACCGCTTTTTACACCGGTAAGATTGGCCTGGTCGCCATAATCATCAATAATCTGGATGTTTTGTACAATATCGGCAGGCAGGTTTTTGGTGGCCGATTTTACATCACCGCCAAAAAAATCCTTCCCGTTTACCCTTACTTTTGTTACGCTTTTACCCTGCGCGGTAATATTACCATCTTTATCAACATCAACGCCCGGTAGTTTTTTGATAACATCCTCTACAGGCGCATTATCACGTACAGGATATGCTGCGGCGTTAAACTCAATCGTATCTTCCTTAAGTTTTACCGGGTTAACATCCGATATGGTTACGGTGTTAAGCATATAGGTGTCGTTTTTAAGAATGATGGGCTTTAAAAACACGGGGGTATTGGCATTATCCAACACAAAACGCCGGCGCAGTCCCTGGTAACCTATCGAGTTTAAAACCAGGCTAAACTGGTTCACTTTTACATCATCAAAAGTAAAAGCTCCTTTACTATCGGTAATTACTTTGGTGCTATCGGTGCCGGTTAACAGTTTAACGGTTGTGCCCGGTAGGGTTACCCCTGTTGAGTCTGTTACGGTGCCCTTAACCCGCCTGCCCGTTTGAGCAAAGGTTGTAAGGCTAAACAGCAAAGCTGCAATTATCAGGTATGTAAATTTAAGTTTCATTGTGTTGTGGCTTATTTGCAACACAAAGCAATAACATCGGCATCAGCCCAAAAAACGCAATAGACAGGGGCATAGTAAATGTAGACGAAGGCATGTTTTTTACCTATAGAAGCGTGTATTTAGCAGCCTTAATATCCAATTACAGTATTCAACGGTTAATTTTAGCCATTTGTCGGCAAGTTGTGCCTGTTAGGCGATTATGGTTGCCTGATAACCAAATGGTTTAGTAATATTGAACGATTATTAAACCGTAATCGAAAATCTCAGGTCAAGATTTTCTGTCGAAAAAATAAAAAACATTAATAGTCCTGATTCTCGTATCTTGACTCCTGATTCAAATCAAAAATGAGCCTTAAATCAAAAAGCAGTACCATTACTATCCTTATTCATGTGTTAACATGGGTAGTGCTGGGCTTCGCGTTATTTTTATATCAACCCCTTACGTGGGATATTGTATTGCCCTACCAGTTCTGGATAAAACAGGCATTGTTTATCATTATGCTGGTAACTGCATTTTATATCAACGCTATTGTGTTTGTGCCGGTATATCTGTTAAAAAACCGGACAGGCATGTATTTCATATTTATAATTACCCTGGTAGCGGTCATTTACTTATTAAATATTTTCATCGACCGTTCATTGAACATGCACCTGTTAATGGATAATGCTATCCATAAACACGGGCCGCCAAGACACGGCGAACGGAACAAGATCTTCGACTATGCGGTAATATTTATTATGGCATTGGTATTAGGCATAAGCACCAGCATCACCGCCATCCAAAAGTGGCAGGCCGATATCAGGCTGCGCGAAACTTTAGAACAGGACAAGATCAGCTCGGAGTTATCCTTCCTGAAAGCACAGATCAACCCGCATTTCTTTTTCAATACGCTGAATAACATTTACGCGCTTACACATATCAATGCCGAAACATCGCGCAAAGCAATTCACCAGCTATCGCGGATGATGCGGTACGTGTTGTATGATACCCAACATGGTACCGCACTGCTAAGCCAGGAAATAGCCTTTATAAAAGACTACATCAGCCTGATGGAACTGCGGCTTACCGATAAAGTGAAGGTTACATTCAATTCGCCCGCCACGGTTAACGATATGACCGTTGCCCCCATGATATTTTTACCTTTTGTGGAGAATGCTTTTAAACATGGCATAAGCGCAACGCTGCCCAGCGACATCCTGATTAGTGTTGAACAAAACGCAGATTTACTGGAATTACGGGTAGAAAACTCGATTTATAAAGACGCCAACCCCAACCTGGAAGAAAACAAAGGGATTGGCCTTACCAACACCCTGCGGCGTTTAGATTTGTTGTATGCCCAAAAATACACATTAGATATAAACGAAGACACTGATGCCAATACTTATAAAGTTCACTTAACACTCAACCTGTCATGATATTAAACTGTATTGCCGTTGATGATGAACCCCTGGCCCTTGGCCTGGTTTGCGCATTTATTGAGCAAACACCATTTTTAAAACTTACAGGCCGCTACAGCAGCGCGGTTGAAGCGCTGGTTGGTTTACAGGACCAAAAGGTTGACCTTATTTTTTTGGATATACAGATGCCTAACCTTAACGGCATCGAACTGGCCCGTGTGCTGGATAGCCGGGGCGCCAACAAGCCACGCATTATTTTTACCACGGCCTACAACCAGTTTGCCCTTGAAGGTTATAAAGTTGACGCATTGGATTACCTGCTGAAGCCTTTTAATTACGAAGAGTTTTTGCACGCCGCCAACAAAGCATTAAGCTATGCCGAACTGTTACAACGCTCAACCAACCCTGCACCCGCCGCAACTGCGGCTCCCGAAGAACATCGAATTGAAGACGACTACCTGTTTTTAAAAATAGAGTATCAACTGGTACGCATAGCGCTTAAGGATATTCTGTATATAGAAGGCCTGAAAGATTATGTTAAAATATACCTGCAAGGCACCGAGAAAGCCCTGTTATCGCTCACCAGTTTAAAGTCGCTGGAAGAAAAACTGCCGTCAAAACGTTTTATGCGGGTGCACCGCTCGTTCATTGTATCTTTAGATAAAATAAACTCCATTACCCGCAACGCCCTGCAAATTGGCAAAATAAACATCACCGTTGGCGATCAGTATAAAGATGCTTTCGGGGTATTTTTGAGTAAGTGGGTGTAGGGCCTTTGTCTGAATCAGAATTTCCAGAATTTATTTCAACATATAGGATTCTGTTAATTTTCAAATTCTGTAAATCCTGATCCAGATAACATCGTTTTGCAATTTTTTCTCTCCCATTCCCGCGCATTAAATAATAATCCCTAATTTTATTTTATGCAAGAGGTAACCGTATCCTGGCTTAAATCGCTCGAAGCTTTAGAGCACGTCCCGGATGATCAGCTGCAATGGCTGATAGATCATAGCGAATACAATACATTTGAAGATGGCACCATGCTCAATGAGCCCGGTAAGCCAATGACCGGCCCACATATTATTGTTGAAGGTAGCATGCGTTTTTATATGCTGCAAAGCCGTGGCCGCCGCGATTTTGTTGCCGTTGGGCCGGGAAATATAACAGGATACCTTCCGTTTTCACGCGGACTGGTTTCTAAGGGCTTTGCCGAAGCTATTGGCGAATTGCGGGTACTAAGCTTCCCCACCGAACGGATCACCGAAATGATAAAAAATCATTTTGAGCTTACCCAGGCACTGGTACACATCATGACCAACCGCGTTCGCGATTTTACAGCCTTGCAGCAGCAAAACGAAAAAATGATGGCGCTGGGCAAACTATCGGCAGGCCTGGCTCACGAATTGAATAACCCGGCATCGGCCATTGTACGCGATTCTACGTCCCTAAGCAAGCATCTGCAACTGGTTCCCGAAGCCATAAAAGGTATGTTTGCCATAAAAATGGACTCGGACCAGGTTGATGGCGTAACCAATGAAATGTTTAAAGTGCTTACCGCCAAAGATGAAGGCCGCCTGAGCCTGAAGCAACGTACACACCGGGAAGACGAAATTGGCGAATGGCTGGATGAAAACGAAATAGAAAACAGCTACGAAATTGCCGAAAGCTTTGTTGATTTTAACTTTAAGGTTGAAAACCTCGACGCGTTGAAAAGCTATATCCCGAAGCAGTTTTTATCAACCATTTTCAACTGGATGAGCAATAAGCTGGTAGCCGAGAAAATGATCCAGGATATACAGGAATCATCCAAACGGATAGCCGAACTGGTAAGTTCTGTTAAAACTTTTACACACATGGACCGCGGGCAGGATAAGCAGTATGCCGATATCCATATTGGTATTACCAACACGCTTACCATGCTGGGGTATAAAATTCGTAAAGGAAATATTACCGTTGTTGAAGATTTTGACCGAACTTTGCCCGAAGTAAAAGCACTGATTGGCGAACTTAACCAGGTTTGGACCAACCTTATTGATAATGCCCTTGATGCCATGCAACCGGCGGGCAAAGGCATCCTAACCATTAAAACCCGGCGCGACCGCGAGTTTGTGGAAGTTTTTATTATCGACGATGGCCCCGGTATTCCGGAAGATATCCAAAGTCAGATCTTCGATCCGTTTTTTACAACCAAAGAGATGGGCAAAGGCACCGGGATGGGACTGGAAGTAGTACAACGGATTGTAAAACAACACCGTGGATCGATCAAAGTAAAATCGACACCCGGTTGTACCGTATTTAGTGTTTGCTTCCTGATTGACGGGTAGTAAAACATTTTTTTATTTGAAGTATTAAACATCAAGTTAAGATATAGTAATCAAGACAAGCAAAAACATAAGAGTTAATATTCTGTCGGCCGTTTCTTTATTGAAAAAAGTTTAGATTAGGTTATCATTGTTTTCTCTCTTGATTCTTGAATCTAATATCTTGACGCTCATTTATCATTTACCTGTAGCAAACCCTATGAATCGACCTATTATATTTTCAATTGATGATGATCAGCAGGTACTACGGTCTATTAGCCGCGACCTGCGATCTCAGTACAGTAAAGAGTACAAAATACTAAGTACAACATCGGCCCAGGAAGCATTGGAAACGCTTACCGAACTCAAAAATGGATCGGATGTGGTAGCCTTGTTTCTTTGCGACCAGCGCATGCCCGAAATGGAAGGCGTTAAATTTTTAGAAAAAGCAAAAAAAGTATTTCCTGACGCCAAACGGGTGTTACTTACTGCATACAGCGATACCGAGGCCGCTATTAAAGCCATTAACGACGTCCAGCTGGATTATTACCTCATGAAACCATGGGACCCGCCGGAGGAAAAACTTTACCCGGTAATAAATGATTTGCTGGCAGACTGGCATAACAGTTACATTCCTGAGTTTGTGGGCATTAAACTGGTTGGATACCAGTTTTCGCCGCAATCGCACGTGATAAAAGATTACCTTGCCGGTAACCTTATCCCCTATCGCTGGCTTGATATCGAAAAAAATGTAGATGCAGGAACGCTGCTGGCTTTAAACAACCTATCTACCGATTGCCTGCCGATGGTATTTTTTGAGGACGGCAGCTATCTGCAAAAACCATCGATACAAGGCATAGCCGCCAAGCTTGAAAAAAACACCCAAACATTAACCGATGTTTATGATGTGGTGATTATAGGCGCTGGCCCCGCCGGCCTTGCAGCCGCAGTTTATGGCGCATCCGAAGGTTTAAAAACCTTGCTGATTGAGCGTAAAGCTCCGGGCGGGCAGGCAGGCACCAGCTCAAGGATTGAAAACTACCTGGGTTTTCCGGCCGGCTTAAGCGGCGCCGACCTTACCCGCCGCGCCATTACACAAGCCATGCGTTTGGGAGCCGAGTTTTTATCGCCGCAATCGGTTAGTGATATCAAACAAAAAGACGGCTACAAAACCATTATTTTAGATGACGGGCCCGAAATTATAAGCCGTACCGTAGTGATAACTACCGGCGTTGATTACCGTAAACTGGAAGTTAAAGGCGTTGAAAACTTTACAGGCGCAGGCATTTACTATGGCGCTGCCACTACTGAGGCTTCGGCCTGTACAGGTAAAGATGTGTACGTAATTGGCGGCGGCAACTCTGCCGGGCAGGCGGCCATGCACCTTTCAAAATATGCCACCAAAGTGCATATCGTGATCAGGCGCGAAGATTTGGTGGCAACCATGTCGGCCTATTTGATTACACAAATCAGCGAAACGCCCAACATTGAAGTGCTGGGCAATACAGAAATTGTAGAAGCACACGGTGGTAACTGCCTGGAAAAATTAACCTTAAAAAACTGCATAACGCAAGAAACTTTTACTAATAAGGCTGCTGCCTTGTACATTTTTATAGGCGCCAAACCGTATACCGACTGGATTAAGCTTGACATTATAAAAAACAATAAGGATTTTATAGAAACCGGCCGCGAGCTGCGCAGCTACGAAAGCTTTAACAAAGTGTGGAAACTTAAGCGCGATCCATTTTTACTGGAAACCAGCTGCTCGGGCATTTTTGCTGCCGGCGATGTACGCGCCGGGGCCATGAACCGGGTAGCATCTGCCGTGGGCGAAGGCTCAATGGCCATTAGTTTTGTTCACAAATATTTAGCTGAAGTTTAACAACACCATATGCAAAACGACGACGAAATATGCCAGCACCTGGCGGCAATTACCGATATTAAACAACCCAAGGATTACCTGTGCGAAGAGTGCATTAAAACACATTCATCATGGATGCACCTGCGCACCTGCCAAACCTGCGGCGTAACACTATGCTGCGATAGTTCGCCCAATACCCACATGACCAAACATTTTGAAGCCACCGGCCACCCGGTAGTAATATCGGCCGAGCCTGGCGAAAGATGGCTATGGTGCTATGTGGATGACGCAGTGAAGGGGTATTAGATGTGCAGATTTCAAATCACTGTTGTCCGGGGAAATTTATAAACACAGAAAAAACCGGCTCCCAATTAAATCAAGGCAGTTTTAGGTGGTAATTCAAAAATCAAGGCCCTTTAGAAAAGCGTAGCCGCAGTTGGTTCAGGCGGCTTGTAGTTCAACAAGGCTTTCTCTGGGTCAAAAAGGAAAGCCATCAGGTTGATATAGGTCATCAGGTGATGCTTGACCATAGCTGCTAAGTTAGCGTAAGACCATTTCCGTTTGCCGGCTTTGTTGACTTGGGAAAGGACGATCTGGACAAGGAGGTCGCATATCAGCATAGACCAGACCTGTATTTGGATAGCATTGACATTATCCCCCAAAAAGTACCTCAACGGGTATCGCTGCTTGATGCGTTTGAACAGTAATTCTATCTGCCACCGTTTTTTATACAAAGCAGCGATCTGTTCGGGCGCAAGAGTGGGCTCGTTGGTAATGAACGCGAGCTCTTTCTGGGTGGCAGGGTCCTTAAAAACGACCCTGCGGGCCCGGATAAGGGATACTTTGCGCCTGTTGCTATGCCGTCCAACAGCAGGGACTGGTCAGCTATTACCCCCTGTTCGGATGAATAGGTAGAAACAGGGGATTCGGACAACAACTGGTAGTTTGCATCATTCTTCTGCCGGGTAACCCAGGCAATGCCCTGTGCGCCCCACGCCTCGAATTGTTTATAATTGGTATAAGCCCGGTCAAAGACGACTATAGAGCCTGGCGGTACCTGTACTTCCTGCAGGAATACAAGGTCGTGGTGCCTGGCTTCCGTAAGTAAGGTAAAACAGGGCAAATTATGTTCCGCATCGATCATTACGTGGGCTTTTATCCCGCCTTTCCTTTTGCCATTGCTTTTCGACATACCTGCACCGCCCATAATATTCGAGAAAAGGGAGATCGTGGTCGAATCGATAATGAAAAGCTTCTTAAGCGAAGGGCGGCTGTCCGGTAAACTTCCGTAGAAATATCTGTACAGTTGATGATAGGCCGCCGCGAAGAAATCAGCCGGGCGCCTGCTATTGGCATCCGACAGCGTGCTCCTGCGTGGGGTATTGGTCAACCCCAGATGGAGAAGCCTGCTTCGGTTCGCCTGTAACCCCGTAACCAATTCACGCAGGGAAAGGCATTGGAAAAAGCCTTGGTAGAGCATCGTGACCAAGTGGTCGTAACTCATGAATGACTTACAATACCTATCGGCAGAATACTTTTGGCTTTGCTTTGAAACAATATGGCGGGGGATCAAACTAAGCAATTGTGCGAATACCGGCTGTCCGCTAAAAAAATTATCTTTGGGCATAAAGAATAGTTTGGTGTGGTAACTAAAGCTACTCTTTTAAAAGGAGGTTATGCCTCCTTTTTTATTTCCCCGGACAACAGTGATTTCAAATTTGCAAATTTCAGATGATTTTGATTTGCACGTTTGAAAATTTGCCTATCTGCATATCAAGCTCTTCATCTGCACATCTAAAATCTGCATATCTGCACATCAACAAGCTTATCCTTCCAGGTACCTATCCAACGAAATTGGGCCGGAACCTAAAATGGTGAACATTACCAGGAGGATTAATGCGGTTACAGACGGCCATTCCAATGTATTTATGGGTTCCTTGAAAATGCCTGTTAAAAACACTGCACCCAATACAATAGGGATCTGAAAAATGGATGCAAGCCGGGTAAATATCCCAAGTGTTATCAGGATGCCGCCAATCATATGGGCGAAAGTTACGTAATAAACCAAAACCATTAATACGCCGGGCGAAAGATCAACAACATCCTGGCTTTCGATCAGATCGCGCAGATAGGCAGTGTTTTCCATAAAGGCTACTCCTTTTAGCAATAAAAATACGCCGAGCGCAATACGTACAAGATCAAGGAATTTAGGGTGATGTGTATCGCCCCAATGTTCAATTTTATGAACTACGTTCATGACAGCCTCCTTATTTTTAAAGGTATAATTGGTTTTGGTAACCAGCTGGCTTGCAGGGAGAATAATGCGCCTTGGTTACGCTATATAAATATAGTAACAAACTTGTTATAATTACAAATTGTTTTTATTCGGAATTCCAGGCAAACGTACCAAAATTGGGTTAACATAACTTAACACATTTCAGGCGAAAAACGATATAAAGTATTAATAATCAACATTTTATATTTTATCCATGGTTAACACTAAAAATGATGTTTTACGCAATGTAAACGCATCGAATTTTTGTGCCTGCTGTTGGTTAACAGGTACTGAAGCGACCTGGATTTTTTAACCAGGATCAGGCATAAACACAGGCCATCGTTTGATGCTCATATCTTTTTGGCATTATAAGCTTACTCCGTTGTTTACATTTACAATTTCCAACAAAATCTATCCCTCTATGCCTACCCTGTCATTCAAAGCAGCATCGGTAGTTTTAAATGCAGTTTCAAATGGCACTAATAGTTCATCCAGGCGGCCGGCATCTAACAATTGTTTCTGCAGCTTTACGAAATTGGTTACATCTTCAATTTTCCTGATCTGCCGTTTGCCAAATGCTTCCAGCATTTTTCCTTTTAAACCTAACTGAATGGCGCGGCGTTGCAGTTTATTGCCATAAGGGTCATGATCAGGATCCCATTGCAGGCGCACTTCCTTTTGATCCAGGCCGGCTCTCCATTGTGCGTGGCTTTCATAATATTTAGGATTAAATGAAGATATGGCTGCTTCACCCAGGATTTTCTCTAAATCTGTCTTTTGAATCCACAGGGCAAGTACCCTTTCCTGGTTTTCCTTTTCGGCCCAACCGCAGCGGTACATCATCCATAAAAAGTTGGGCTTTATCCACGACATACGGCTATAGCTATAATGGTTACCGCCAAGGAATTGATTTTCTACCGCAAAATCGGCTATATTATGATTGTAGGCCTGGTAAACAATAATAAGGTCTTCGGTTTGGTGGCCTAACAAATGCTGGCCGGTTTTGGGCAATCTTTGGATACTATCCTGGTATAATTCGGTGATGATATGTAGTGGATTGTTTTTTATTAAATTCGTATTCATTAATGTATTATATATTGATATTTTGATCTTTTACAGATCATATTCCTTTAGCCATCCTCTTAAGGTGGCCAGGTCTTTTTTCACAGCAGTTGTAAATGCGTCCCTGCTTATTGTTAATTGTTTGGCGCCATCCTGCGCGCCGCCGAGCTCATATTCGCAGTGCAAGCTCATGGGGCTGTTTATTTTCTGTTCCTTTAATATACGAAAATATTTTGGAAAATCCACCATTCCTTCGCCCAAAGGCACACTTTTAACCTGCCATTTGCCATCTTTTTTGTCCCAGTAAAAATCTTTTACGTTGGTGGTTTTAATCCGCGGCATAAGCGTTTGGATAGATGTTGGCCATGTGTCGGCTCCTTCGGTTGTGGCGTGCCTTACATCGTACTGGCAGCCTATAAAATCGGGATTGGTGCCATCCATCCCCAGCCAAAGGTCCCAAACCGAGGCGCCAAATAATTCGCCCGAATGGTTTTGATAAGCACCATGCATATTATATTGCCTGTTAATGGCCTCAAGCGCCTTAAACTGCTTGTTTATCGCCTTCAGGTTATCGGGAATGCTGATGTTTTTATCATAATCCAGCCAGGCCATCCTGTAGTACTTAATTCCTAATGCCGATGCGGCCTTCAAAATATCATGGGTGTATTTTTCATCGGGCGATTTGATGTTGGTTACAATGGTATGTACTTTTAAACCCGCGCGTTCAACCGCCGCAACTGCTTTTGGCAGATCAGTAGCCACATGCTCCGGCAATACGTGCCCGTCGGGCCTTACCGTCAGGTCTACCCCATCAAAGCCCATGTCTGCCGCCAATGAGGCCATATCAGCGTAATTGAGCCAATGCAAATGCTTGGAGAAAATGCTTACTTTAATTTTTGCGGGGGAAAATTGACCTGTATCGCTAATATTTGAGTCTTTGGGTAAGGTTAATCCTTTGGCGTTTAAACCTAATGCCATACCGGCAGTTGCCATTGTAGCTGCAGCAATAAACTTTTTGCGGCTGATATTTTCCATAAGCTTTATAAATTGGTATTGCAATATACCAAAAGCCGGATGGAATTTCAGAAGAGTTGCGGGAGTATCAAGCCGGGAGTTTTAAGTAAAAAAGGTTTATATTTTACCATTTTTCTTTGGTACCCACCATAACGTGTTGGGATTTACACAAATATTTCGGTTGAACGCTGGCTAAGACTCACCCCGGCTACGCTGCGCTGGCCGACCCTCTCTCCGGCTTACGCCGCAAAGAGGGTGAACCCCATTTTTTATTTCTTTACAGCCCCTCTATGCGACGCAGTCGGAGAGAGGGGCAGACGGGCGGAGCCTCGTCGGGGTGAGTCGACTCGCCGATATTCGATATACAAAACTTTGCTACTCAAGATAACTAAAATGCTCCTATCAATCAAAGCCAACATATTCTTTTTGCTTAACCTCTACATAGCCCGAAGTATTATCACGGCTGATATACATTACGATGTGAAAAAAGTCGTTATCAAACTGGTAAATGTTATTTATTGTATCGGCCCCCTGGAATTTCATGGGCAGGCCCTGGCTTTTCGCCTGTGAAATTAGATGGAAAATTTGTTCGGTGCGTGCTGTTTTATAGGTTACGGTACGCAATATTGCTCCGCTGCTTAACTTCAAGGCTACCCCAATATCTACTGATTCTTGTTTTTTTTCCGCATCCGTTTTACTCAAATGCTCAATAGTATTACCATCAAGTTCCTGGGTATAGGCCTTTTTAAAGCCTTTCGCCAAAACCAGGTATTTGTGCGCATCGGCGTTTGTTAGGTTGGTTAAATTGGTAAGGTCATTAACTGTTATGCTTTGGCCAAACAGGTTGGCGCCGCAAAAACATAATAAAGCCACAAACAGGAACTTTTTCATTTTTGTTATTGTATCCAAATATACTTTTTTCTGCAACTAAATTAACTGCCCGGATGATAGCTTTTACTTACATGTTTCAGCACATCTTCGCGGTAAAATAAAACATCCTTAAACTTACCTTCAATAATACCCTGCGCCTGGTCGGTAAAGTTTTTTGATGTGGCATCAAATGACTGCCCGCCGGTCATGATACTTTTAGCCTTTATCCTGGGGCCAAATTCAACCGCGGCAACAAAACTATTGCCCGAGTAGCCATACCTTTTCAAAGTATTTACCGTACGGCTCTGGAACGACGGCAATTGCCCAAACCCAGAGCCCGTTAAGCCCACCGGGATACTCGGCAGCTTATCATCAAAGGTTATGCCATCGGCTGGTCGCTGGTAGCGGTTCATATCGCCCCATTGCACCTGCCAGGTACCAAAACGGCTTTGCAGGTTTTTCATAACGGCGCTTAAAAGCTCAAGTTGCTGGTTGCCCGGGGTTTTATCAGCAAGAGTTTTAATACGCCGGGTAATGAAAGTGCTTTCCTGGTCGGTTTTAGGCGGAGGGAGTAATTTAAGCATAGCCGTACCCCATTCAATAGCCAATGAGCTTGCTACCGAATTGGCGGCCGTACGCCTGTCCCACTGCTTCAATATTTTCATAACATCTGATATTGAATACTTTACTGAGTCAGGAGCTTCATCATATGCTTTAAATAGCGCAGGCAGTAAATCGTCAAAAGCAGCCAGGTAGTGGTCATACCCTTTTGCTATCAGGCCATCCAGTGTAAGGCCCTCAGCGTTCTTTAATATGTTAATAGCAGTAATGGCGCGGTAATTTTCGCCATCGGGTGCCATATAAGCCGGGTACTTACTTTTATCCGGACTGCTTGCACCCGCATCAGTATAAGGCGTAGAATTGCAATTTTGAATCCAGCCGGTAGCAGGGTTTGTGGTGGTTACAATTTCGCTTAAACGGTGTACACCTTGCCATTCGGTAGCCGTTGTGCTGCCGTCAACGGGTAAACTCCAGTCATATTTGGGGTCGCGTTTGGGGATATAATTGCCATACCAAAAAATGGTATTGCCCTTGTCATCGGCATAAACAGTAGCGTTGGTGGCGTTAGATACCAGGTCCATGGCTTTTTTGTATTCGGCCAGGTTATTGGCCTTAGTTATCTGCCATGATTCTACCAGGGCATTATATGAGCGATTGTTGGCCTTTAGCGCCAGCCATTTGCCATCGCGACTCCCCACTACGGGGCCATGATGGGTATAGTAGCCGGTTATTGTTTTTTGTTCAAGCTTATCGCCTTTTTTTATATTGATAACCAATTTACGTTCGGTAACGGGTTTAAGGGTGCCGTTGTATTCGTAAAACCACCTACCGTCTTTTTTTGCCATTTTTTCGGCATACAAGTCGGCTACATCGGCATAGCTACTGGTGTGCATCCACCCGCAGTGTTTGTTAAAACCCTGGTATATAAAAAATTGTCCCCAGGTTACGGCACCGTAGGCGTGCAAACCTTCTTCGCTCACCAGCTCAACCTCGCTGCGGAAATAAAAAGGCACATGTGGGTTGATATATAATAAAGCATGACCGGAAGCCGACCGCGATGGAGAAATAGCAAACCCATTCGACCCCGTTTCACGTTCATTCACAAATTCATAAGCTCTGGCCCGGCTATTTGGAACATAACCCAGTTTATCGCCGCCATTTATATAAAACTCTTTTGTTTCATCCAGCTTAATGCCCCCTGTTTCGGTGGCGGCTACGCTTCCGTCGGTAAACATCAGCGCATACCAGGGCTCAAAATGCTTAAATACTTTGGGTTTTACTTCGGGATGTTTGTATAGGTAATAATTTATACCATCGGCAAAAGCATCCAATAGTTTCCTGAAAGCAGGGGCGCTTGTTTTATAATCGTTTATAGCATCTGCACTATCGGCAATTAATTGTAACTGGATATCCGTAGCCAGGCTATTTTCGCCATCCACTTCGGTTTGTTTACCAAACTGGTAAAGGTAATTACGTTCAATTCCTTTAAAATTATCTTCGCACTGCGCGTACATCAAGCCAAAAACTACGCTGGCATCGGTTTCTCCGTAAATATGTGGCACGCCGTAATTATCGCGGATGATAGTTACCCTTTTAGCTAAATCTCCCGCACGTTTAATTTCTTGTGGGTTAATTTTTTGAGCAGATACAAACAGCGAAGAAAATAATAAAATAAAAATTAAATTCAATTTCATGGTAACAAATATTTTACCTAAACATCTAAGTAAATAAAGTAACGTTAAATAGACACTTATTAATAATATGCGGTAAATTTGAACGTTTAAACGTAATATTTATATCGTATCTTCGTTTGCTTTAAATTATTCGTAATTTATTACAGTGAGATTAAAATAAAGCTGCTTTAAAAGCTGCTGACACAATATAATAAAAAAATTGTTTATCGGTTATTACATCGGTAAATATAAGAGCTTGGATTTATCATCTTACATGAGATCTGAGGTTTAGTTGATACAATATCACGTGAGAAATGATATTGCAGTGCGTTCCGGGGTGAGATACGGAACGCATTTTTTATTTAGTTCACTGGTTCATTAGTTCATTGGTGGATGGCGGTTTACTTAGTTCATTGGTTCACTGGTTTATTAGTTCATTGGTGGATGGCGGATAAAACCAATAGTTAGCTTTCAAAGCAGCCTCCTTCAAAATCCCATGACATATTCCAACGCTTATCTGTTCACTTGTGAAAGCAGTTTATCTTGATAATTACAAGCTATAATACCACCCGCAAAGACCAATGAACTAATGAACAAGTGAACTAATAAACTAACCTGCCATAATACCACCCGCAAAGACCGATGAACTAATGAACAAGTGAACCAATAAACTAAACTGCCATAATACCACCTGCAAAGACCAATGAACTAATGAACCAGTGAACTAATGAACATTATACTTGGCCATTACCAGTAACACCATGCGGTTGTAAGTTGCCAAACCGCGGGGTTGGTTGTTTGCTTTCAGGAAATTATCGTAAAAAATACTGCTTATCCAGCTAAGCTGGTTTTCATAGGCCATCCAGTATGCACGTTCGGTTACAAAATCCTGGTGCACCTGTTTTGATACCATTGCTTTTAATTCCTTATGGGCCAGGGTATCGCGCCGGCGCAGGGTATGCATAAACTCGTCAACCGCCAGGTGATAGCCCGAGTAACGCAGCAAGCGGTCTTTTGATTTTATAGCGATGATAAAGCCGGCAAAATCAGCCTCATCCTCGGCCCCATACCCTATCTGGTGCGACATTTCATGACAAGCCACAAATGGCCTGTTAAATACCGGCATGGCATAGTTAATCTGCGCTTCGGAGGTAAATGGATTATAATAGCCAGACGTACCTATATAATTCAGCAGGAAAGTGATCATAGATGGCTTTATTGCAGGCTGAAAAGCACGGAAATTGGCTGAGTCGACCGAGAGCGCTTTTACCGCGTTTACAGCTGTTTGATAAATTGTGCTGTTGCTTTGGGCCAGGTCGGCAGCGGTTACCCTGGCGCGGCAGGCATTAGCGCTATCTATCAGTAATTTGGTTACGGCTTTTAAATCGGCAGTAGTAAATGTAGTATCCCTTAAATTAAGGCGTACAGCGGCTGATGGCCTGAAATAATTCATCCCCCAAAACAAATAAAAAGCTACAACCGCTACCTGGATGCTTATTATCCAACCCAGCAATTGCAATCCAATTTTTTTAAACTGCTTTTTAACCAGCAGCTTCACCATTCTGATGATAGCTAAAACTATTGCCAAAATAATTGCGGTATAAAGCAAATCGCCTACGCTAAAGGGAAATAAGTTAAAAACCGGATGAAAAACCCAGCAAATGAGCTTATAAAACCCCTGAGAATAATAACGCTCCACCAATGCAGGATAACCGGCCAGCAGCATCAACAAAAAAATGGCCAAAGCTAAAAGCAATATGGCTGTTATTCTTTTAAGGAATGGATTTTTGTTGAAATAGCTACGCATTGTACACTATAGATGTTAACCAAGCCAATATAGCAAAGCTTTACCTTTAAGAGGCTGTCTAAATTTAATTATGGCTGTTTTTATATTTCTTAGGAAGCTCATATCCACAAATAATTGCAAGTATCCAGCAGCTAAAACCTTAAAAAAATCGCTATGAAGTGAGCGATAATAGTTAAACAAGTGTTCTAAACAACCGTCATTGCAAGTATCTATCAGGTGAAACCTGAAAAAAAATATTATGACGCTCGACGGATATAGGTAAACGAATGCAATAAACTACCGTCATTGCGAGGTACGAAGCAATCCCGAACTATGTGGGGCTTAGCACGTAGGGGATTGCTTCGTACCTCGCAATGACGGATACTTAACACTGACTGTCAGCAACTTACAAGCATGTTGTTTTGAGGCACGAAGCAATCCCGAACTATGTGGGACTTAGCATATCGGGGATCGCTTCGTACCTCGCGATGACGGCAGTTTTTTAATTTCAAATAGCTTTTAAGCAGTTTTTCCTAATTGTGGAATACCAAAAGAGCCCCTTAAAGGGGCTCTTTTGGTATTCGGGCTAAATTAAATACTTATTTAATGGCCACCGGTACAACAAAGGTATCCCATTTCAGGTTGAAACCTTTTGGTGTAATGGTATAGGTAAGGCTTTCGGCTTTGGGCGCGGTTTTGCCTTTAACTGTTACCCGCAGCTGGTCGTTTTCTGGCTTATAAGTGTAAGCTCCCCATTGTTTAGGGTTTTTATCAAAAATGATAGTCCATGTACCGCTTGCAGATGGAATTACAAAAAAGGCATACCTGCCGGCCGGAAGAGCTTTACCTTGAACCTTTATTGCTTTGCTGGTTGTAAAACTGGTTGCCGAATCGGCACCGGCACGCCATACTTTATCAAACGGCACCAATTCGCCTAATATTTTACGGCCTTTTACATACGGACTTCCGTATTTGATTTTAATTAATGAGCCTGCAACTGTAGCGCTTGTACTATCGTGCGGACTGGCTGGTTTTTCCTGTGCAAAGGCCAGGCTGCTTAAAAATAAGGCAAATGCAAAAACAAATGCTGCTTTAAATTGAAAAGGTTTGTTCATAATATTTCTCATGATTTATTTGGCATAAATATAGGGCGAAATTTTGTGGGGCAGCAATTGATAAATTAAATAAAAGTGTTCGGCATTTATAAAAACATGCTATCAAATAAAAACTATTGATAATCTGCATTGTTATACATTCAGAATAATCACATTGCAGTTAGGAATTGACCTTAAGGTTTACATAGCCAGAAGGTTAAACAATTGTTGTGGTTTTTTTGACCCTTGCCGCAAGGCAAGGGTTTTTATTTATTCAACTTTATAAGTATAAACGCTGCGGCCCACATTGCCGTTATCATCTATACCTTCAATAATTACGCGATAATTGCCTTTGCCATCGGCATTGTAAAAATCAAATGATGCGCTCCCATCTTTATCAGTAACAACGTCGGGGTTCCAATAAATGGTGACACGATCATCTGCTTTATTGGCCTGCTTAACCGACCCACCATAAGCAGGCGAGTAAAACGTACGGGCTTTGTAAAAACCTTTGGGCGCATAAGTAATAAGCCCGGGCGATAGTTTTTTATTTACAGCCTGGCCCTTATTCTTTTTTGTTGTGATTACTAAAACGCCATTTGATCCCTGGAAGCCGTAAATGGCGGCATCAACATTTTTTAACATTTTAACACTCTCCACATCCGATACATTTAAATCGGTAATGGATCCGCCCTGCACGCCATCTATAATTACCAGCATGGGGCCTGCTTCTGAAATCCCTACCCTTTCGCGCAAATAAGGCACGCCGTTGGTTAATGAAACTCCCGGCAGGCGCCCCTCCAGGCTACGTCCCAATCCGGATTGATCGGCAAAATCGGTAATGGTATTGGTATGCGACTCTAAGTATTTGTCTTTTACAATTACCTCCTTTAATAGTTTACCGCTTGCATCGGCCATGTAAACAGATGCCGGGGCGGTTTTGCCATCACTTTTTTCCATATTGTTGCCACCCGCCAATTTGTTATTATCAAGCGTCAGCGTCAATTCCTTAGGTTGATCCATAATTATCTGTATGTTATTTTTTCCATCAGCGGTTTTCGCCTGGATTACAAAGGGGGTGTTATCTGAGTAAGCCAGGTTTGGGAAGTTGAACCTGCCATTGGCATCGGTAACCTGCGTTAACATACTGCCTCCATTTTTTGCAAGCAATGTTACATTGCCATTGGCAACCGGCGTGCCGCTATTAGCCTTAACCGTGCCTGATATATCCAGTCCTCTTTCAACAGGATACGCCAACGCCGTAGTCTCATCGTTGCCAAGCAATTGTTTCCACTCAAACCGCCGATAACCCTGGGTAAGCATCAGCACATCCAAATCGGCGCGGGTATCATTAGTAACACGGTTAAAATAATAATTGGGCTGCTCAACAAAACCTTTCAAATCAGATGTGAGCAGCAGGTGGGTTAAAATAGTAGTTTCGGCACTTTCATCCACAGGTATTTTCGTAGCATCAATTACCGATGCAGAAAAATAACCAACAACCGGTTTATCGTCCTTTTTGGCATTAAGCGTAAGATGTACCTTTTCCCGGGTTGTATATGATGATTTATTTACCGCCGTTTGCAAATTCATGAGGTCATCGTTCTGAATAAATGAAAGCCGCTCGTTCATCGGCTCGCCGGTTTGCGAAAACAGTGTTACCCGTACGATGCCCGTCTGAAAGTCTTTTTTACCCAGGTTAAGATCAAGTACCTGTCCATCTAGAGTTGTTTTTACCGACCGCACAGCCCCGCCACCCGAATAAATAGCGATGCCAATTTCTTTGTTTTTATTGGCCAGGTAATAGGCCCGGTTGGCATTAATTTCAATTAATAGCTTATCGGGGTTGGTATTATTTACAAGCAGTGCCATTCCCTTTTCGTCGGCCTTTGGCAAATCAACCGTGGCGTTGGTTCCATCGGCATAGGTAAGTTTGGCTTTATAGGTTCTGCCTTCAACGGGGGTTATGTTAATAATACCCATCCCCAGGTGTCGGGTTTCAAATTTGGTTATTTCGGCATTCAGGTTATCTACAACCACGCCCTTAACACTGGCCCCCATGCCATTATGATCAATAGCCTTAAAAGCCAGTTTAGCCGGAATATCATTTACAAAGGTGCCGCCCTCCGGAAAAAATTGAATATCGTATTTATTGGCAATTTTAGTTTGCTGAGCTGATAGTACGCGCGTTGGCAATACCGGGCTGGTAATTATAATAGGCTGGTCAAAAACATTAGGGTCGGCGCTATTAAGCATCCATTTGGTATAAGCCTTAATATGATAAATACCTTTTGGCAGGCTGTTTGGCAAAGGAAAATCGCCCCAGGCCAGGCCGTTGTTAACCTGTAGGGTGATATATTTTACCAACGAATCGTTGGGGTTCACCAGGTCGGCGTGCAATACACCACTCAACTTTGATAGCTGGTGTTGCTCGCCAAGTGTAAGGTAGGCCTTAAAAAAGGCGGTATCGCCGGCACTGTATGTTGTTCTGTCAAAGTGCAGATAAACTTTTTCGATGGCTTTTGTGGTTGATAAGGTTTGCAGGCGTGATACTATTCCGTCTAACGAAAGCGGCGCTTTGGCATCCTGCGAAAACGCGGGTGCACAAAAACATAAGGCGCAAAAAAGTGCAGGTACTATCTTTTTCATGCGGGAAGTGTTTAAAAAGAGGTGATTTAAATTGGTGATTAAATATACCTCAATTAACCGCACAAAACAAATAAAATAAGAGTCAAGAGCCAAGAATCAAGACAAGCGCAAAATGCTCAAACCTAAATATTTTGTTCGTGGGCCAATGTTTTATTGAAATCGGATAATCTACGTGCCAATTCTTTTCTTGATTCTTGCTTCTTGACTCTACTACTGTATTTCGGCATTTTCCTTTATCTCTTCCCAATATACAGTTTCCAGGTAAATGCCATTTTGTATGGCCACACGGGCTTTAATGTCCTGCAGTTGATTTTTGATCTCTGTGGCGTTGAGGTCGCTGCTTAGGGAGTGGTAATAAATTGCATAACCAGTTTTACTGTTTATGAATTTATAATGTTTATCAGCGGGTTTCATAACGGTTTACTTAATATTAATGTAATATATATTATGGTGTTATTGTTTTAAAAAACAGTAAATGTTACATAGCTTTTTTTGCCGGTGAAATTTATTTAACGGCCAGGTACAGTGCCAATAATTTGATAACATTTAATTAACATTGGATTAACAATTCCGTGACCTATTGCTGCAAATTAATGGTTACATTTAGCCACGAAAATAAAAACAGCCAGCATATACTAAACAGTTAGTATACACACTGTTAAATTGATTTTTACTTAAAAAGTATCATAAAAAATTTCAATAGATGTCGATATTCCCCAACTCAAACCAGGTTTTTTATGATTTATTTAACCGGGCGGTTGACAATGCCACTCAAATGGCAACCCTGCTTAATACCGCGGTGAACTCCACTGATACCTACGAGCAAAAATTTCAGTTTACACACATTGATAAGCTAAAAACAAAAAGTTACGAAATTACACACCAGGTGTTTACCGAATCGGGACGTACGCTTATATCTCCCTTTCAGCGTAAAGATATGTGCGAACTTGCGGCAGCCATTGATGACGTGGCAGATAGCATAGCTATGGCATCGCGTAGGATAAACCTGTATGATGTACCTAAAATAACCCCTCCTATTATCAATCTTGCTAATCTTATCCTGCAAACTACACAAGCGCTTGAAAGTGCCGTTAAGGCCATGAATAACCTGGGTAATTCGGCACATATTTTCGAAATTTGTAACAGCATCAAACAACTGGAATACCAGGCCGATACTGTTTACAATGAAGCATTTGCCGATTTACTGGCCAACGAAACCGATGCCATACAACTTATAAAATACACAGATGTTTTTATGGCGATGGAAACGGCAACTGATAGCTGCGAAGATGCCACTCTGATTATTGAAAGCATTTTGATAAAGAACGGATAGGCCTCACCCCGGCCCTCTCCAAAGGAGAGGGAGATAAAAAAGATTTGCAAAAAGAGCGATGAGTTTATAATTCATCGCTCTTTTATTTGATATGCAAATCAAAAGTCCTCTCCTTTGGAGAGGATTTAGGTGAGGCTTTTACTTCCCTTTATCAGCAGGCATATCATCTTGCTTGCCGCCATTATCATCTTTCTCTCTGTCTTTTTTAAATTCAAGCTTGCCAAATTTATAGCTCAGGCTTATGCCGAAAGATTGTATGGGTACATACCGGATATTGGTTTGATTAAAGCCGGTACCATATGTGGTGGAACTTTGGCTTACATATTTGGCAAACGGATTTGATGCAGTAAGGCCAATACTTGCCTTTTTGTTCATGAACATTTTACGCATGGCAATGTTGTAAAACACAAATTTAGGCTGCGTTCCCTGGATGCTTCTTTGTGATGAATTATAGTTACCAAAAAACTCGGCGCTTAAATCATGACCAAAGTTGTACTGGGCATTTAAATTTAAGCGATAAGTAAAACCACTAACACTTGGGCTGCCCGGGTTGTTGCTGGTACGGTTCGAAAAAATCATGTTGGTGCGCAGGTTAAATGCTTTAGTGATAGGTACCGACGCGTAAATGTTAACACCCTCACGCTCCTCAGAACCGAGATTATACCGCTTTGTTAACGATACATTGGTATAGGTGCTGCCATCAATTGTTAAAGTATCATAAAAAGTGGTAAAGCGCTGCAAGTCATCAGTGTTTTTACGGTAAAACGCGGCTATATTAATGTTGGCACCACCATCAAACGATTTATTGTAACCCAATTCAAAATTATCGCCACGTTCCGGTTTCAGGTTAGGATCGCCGGTGCTTATGTTGTGCGTGTCGCTGATGTTAAGAAAAGGGTTCAGGTCGCCATAATCCGGGCGCTCAATCCTGCGGGTATAACTTAATTTAACCGATTGCGATTCGCTTATTTTATGCGAGAACACCAATGATGGTACTAATATGTTGTAATTGGGGATATTGGTATTTTTAAAGTCGGCAGTGGTTACTGTATATTCATCTCTTAACCCAGCCTTGATATCTAAAAAGTTATTGAATACCGAAGTAGTTAACGATAAATAGTAAGCATAAATTTTTCGGTCATAAGTAAAACCATAGGTTTGGTTATAGTTGGGCACGTTGGCACCGTTTAACAAGGTATCGGTAACTACATTGTTGTTAATGTGGTTAAAATCAAGCTTACCACCCGTTTCAATTGTAAAATTTTTGCTTACAGGATGCGTGTAATCAACCGAGATGTTGGTTTCCTTATCCTTACCCGGATTATTATTGGTAATACCGGTAGGTATAGTTCCGGCCTGTAAGTTCTGTAACAGTTGCGACGAACTAAAACTATTATTGCCAAAGCTCGATGAATATAATATATCAAGCTCCTGCCCTTCTTTCTCAAACGTTTTTTTGTAGGCCAGGCTCACATCTGTTGATGTACCGCTAAACTTACTGCTTGATGTGCGCAGGGTTTTGATATCAGAAAGTTCTATTCCGTTCGGGTCCACTTTATTTTCGTCCTGGTTGGTTAAGCCGCTGCCATGGTTACCAAAGTGGTTAAAGCCCACCGACGCGGTAAGATCATCGTGTTTGCTAATGTTCCAGGTAAAGTTTAACCCCGATTGGTAACCGTTACGTTTAAAATTATTACTGCCCTGCTGAAAAAGAGTGGTAGTGTTTCCAAGTCCGTCTGTGGATGTACGGTTGCTTGTATTGGGTGCGTTGCTGTTTATCTGCGCATTACCGCTAAAAAACGCGTTAACTCCAAAATTACCTTTACGCATGTTCAGGTTAAATGATCCGTTTTCGCGGCGCGTTCCGGCCGATAAGTTAACGCTGCCGTTTACACCCTCAACCCGGCTATCTTTTAAAATAATATTAATGATACCACCTGTACCTGCGGCATCGTACTTAGCACCGGGACTGGTAACCACCTCAATACTTTTGATCTGGCTGGCGGGGATGCTGGCCAGGGCATCGGCAAGGCTGGCGCCAAATATGCTGGATGGTTTGCCATTTATTAAAAACCGGATATTGGCATTACCCTGTAACTCCACATTACCATCAATATCAACGGTAATTTGCGGTACCTTTTTAAGGATATCTATAGCAACACCACCCTGCGCACTCAGGTCGTTTTGAGGGTTGTATACCATTTTATCAATTTTGTTTTGAACCGTAGGGGTAGTAGCTGTAACCGTTACATCTTTTAACTGGTGGGTGTTTGGCGACAGCAACACCTCGCCCAGGTTGGTAGTACCGCCGGCTTTAACTATTACATGGTCAACTGTAGTACGCTGGTAACCCAAAAAGTCGGCGGTAATGCGGTATTCGCCCGGCGGAATCTGATCTACAGTAAAATTACCTTTCGGGTCCGTGCTAATGCCATTAAACGGAGCTGCCACACCTTGTTTATAAACAGATATGGTAGCATAGTCAACGGGTTGTTTTGTAGCGGCATCGGTAACCTTGCCGCTTATTTTGCCTTTGGGGGCAGGCGCCTGTGCCCAGGCGTTTATGGTAACCAGTACAAATAAAAGTAGTAGTATATATCGGGTCTTCATTATCTTAAAATCGCTCATTTGGGTGCGAATTTGAAGACAAACATTGGATAAATTCTGATTTGTTGTGTTATTGTTACATTAAGGTTAATTCTTTCAAATTTGTTACAATGAATATGAATCAAGAGGTTAGAATTAAGCGTTAAGACGAAAAGAACTGGCGACATTCGCTAAGTTTTCCGCTTCTGTCTTAAGCGCGGGTTGACATTGGTTAACTTGCTGCTTCAACCTTGATTCTTGACTCTTAACTTTTGATTCTCTTTTAAAATATCAGCACCAAAGTTCCCGCTATAATCAATAAGGCCCCTATCCCGTTCTTCAACGTCAGCGGCTCGCCTAAAAATACTACAGCCAATACAATGGCCAGCGCAACGCTTAACTTATCAACCGGGGCTACCTGCGATACTTTGCCCAACTGTAAGGCCCTGAAATAGCAAATCCACGACAGGCCGGTAGCACAGCCGGACAGAATCAGAAATGTCCAGTTGGTTTTGGTTAAACCACTTATACCCTGGTTACTACCCTTAAACAACACAATGGCCCAGGCAAGTATCAGAATAACCACGGTACGGATGGCGGTTGCCAGGTCGGTATCTACTCCTTTAATGCCTATTTTGGCAAATATTGCAGTTAACGCGGCAAACAATGCCGATAATAGAGCGTAAATCCACCACATAGTTTTTTGGGTTTTAAGTTATACGTTGTACGTTTTTAAATTATCAACAATTAAGTTGTAGATTGAAAGTTATACGTTGTACGTTTTTGTAAATTATCAACAATTAATAGGCTAATTTGCTTCACAAACCTGTAGTAAATTTGTTCAAATCCAAAATGTATACAAATTGGGCTACTAACTTTACATAATTGCATTATATATTATAATGAATGCGCAACGTACAACTTAAAACGTACAACGTATAACATAAAGCACAACGTACAACCTAATGAAGCTACTAATCATTGAAGACGAAGAAGGCCTGCGCGAGAGTATTGAAGAGTACTTTACCGAGGCGGGGAATATTTGCGAAACCGCCGCTACCTACTCCGCAGCCATTTCCAAAATAGAAATGTATAGTTACGACTGCATTTTGCTTGATATTACCCTGCCCGGCGGCAATGGTATCAATATACTTAAACGGTTAAAAGACAATAATCATCAGGATGGCGTGCTCATTATATCGGCAAAAAACTCCCTTGACGACCGCTTGCAGGGCCTGGATCTGGGCGCCGATGATTACCTGGTAAAGCCCTTTCACCTGTCGGAGCTTAAGGCAAGGGTATCGGCCATTATCAGGCGTAAAATGTATAACGGCAGCAACCTGCTTACTTTTAACGAAATCAGCATCGATTTGCAAGCCAAAACGGTGAGCGTGCATGACAAGTCGCTTAAATTTACCCGTAAAGAGTTTGCGCTGCTTATTTATTTTATTGCCAACAAAGGCAAAGTAGTATCAAAAAATGCCATAGCCGAGCATCTTTGGGGCGACGGCATCGATTTAGCCGACAATTTCGATTTCATCTACTCGCACATTAAAAATATCCGCAAAAAGCTGGTAGAAGCCGGCGCCAACGATTATATCCAGGCGGCTTACGGCATGGGCTATAAATTTGCCGGGCAATGAAACTTATCACCTTATATAACCGGGTAAATATTGTTACCACTATAGCAGTAATGCTTATAACGGGCATTATATACTACCAGGCCATCAGTTGGATATTAATTGACCAGGCCGATAAATCTTTAAAGGTTGAGGAGGATGAAGTTTTTGATTACGTAAAACTCAACAAACAACTCCCCCAGGTTTTTGAATCTAAAGATCAGCAGATAAGCTTTACCTCGGCAGCCCCCAATTCCGTTACGCGCGAATTTATTGACACCCTATATAAAAAAGATAAGGACGAAGTTGAATCCGGTCGCGGGCTTATCAGCTCAATTACGGTTAACGGCAAATACTATAAAATCCTGATCGTTGAATCGAAGGTAGAAACTGAAGACCTGATCCAGATTATCTTCACCATAACTTTTGGATTGATTTTGTTTTTATTACTGGTATTGCTTGTTGCCAACAGGCTTATTCTAAATCGCCTTTGGCAGCCGTTCCATGCCATTTTAAAGGAGATGAAACTATTTAACATCACTGATAATAAAGAAATTACCCAAACCGAAACCCGCATTGATGAGTTTGCCGATTTAAACCAGGCAGCCACGGCCATGACCATCAGGGCAAAGCATGATTATAAAGAGCTTAAAACATTTACCGAAAATGCATCGCACGAATTACTTACGCCCATTGCCGTCATCAACTCCAAATTAGATACCTTAATACAATCCGAAAACTTTAACGACAGGCAAAGCAAACTACTTAATGACCTGTATAGCGCAGTAGCCCGGTTAAGCCGGCTTAATCAATCGTTATTACTGTTGGTAAAAATAGAAAACCGCTTGCTTACAGATCAGCAAACCATCAACCTTAAACAGTTAATTGATGAAATGCTGCTACAGATGGAAGATATTTTTGCGGATAAACAAATTACGGTAACCGCCCGGCTGGAGGACAAAGAAATTTCGGGAAGCAGGTACCTTATTGAAATTTTATTAAATAACCTGATCATTAATGCCGTGCGGCACAATCATGCAGGCGGCGAAATTGTGATTGACCTGACCACAGCAGCATTAACTATTAAAAATACGGGCGCCGACGAACCCCTGGACGTGGACAAAATATTTACCCGTTTTCATAAGTCAGCCCAGTCTGATGGCAGCGGACTTGGGCTTACCATCAGCAAACAAATTTGCCAGAGTCTTAATTTTTCGCTCACCTACCGGTATTCAAAACCATACCACACCTTTTGTATGTTTTTTTGATATAAAAAGTTTTTATAAGTTTTTGGCTTTTGCCGCTAAGGGCCATCGGCCCGAAACATATTATAGCCACGGGTTTTAACCCGTGGACTATTTAAACAGTTGTGAAAGTGCTGCAGGCACTACCCATATCTATATCAAATACCCGCCTTGTTACCCGGCTTATCATTTCAGACAGCCTTTTATAACTAAACAAATAAACTGTTAAATTTCTTATTCATAAATTACCATGGAAAATACGCTGCGCAAACGTAAACAGACTGTTACCATCCTAAATTATTACAGATTTATGCAATACTTTAGCTATGTTTAAATGAACTTATACATTAGTTAATGAAGTGGTTTTTCGGCCTTCTATTATTTACAGTTACCTGTACCGCCGCCAGGGCACAAACATACACGCTCGATCATTATTTAGAGCTTGCTAAAAACAACAGTCCCTTACTTAAGGATTTACGCAACCAGCTTGCTGCTACGCAAATTGATAGCTTAAGGCTGCGGGCCGGGCTTAAACCACAGGTAAATGCCAACAGCAATGGATATTTTGCGCCGGTTATTGGTGGTTACGGGTACGCCGGGGCTATTACCAACGTGCAAACTTTTAGCGCACTGCTGGGAGTAAACAAACAAATTGTTGGCAAACGGAACCTAAACGCCCAACTGGCCGGAATAAACCTGCAGCGCGACTCGGTTAATAACACAACCATACTGTCGGTTCAGGATTTAAACAGAACCATTACTACCCAATATATAACCGCCTACGGCAGCCTGCAGCAGGTAAAATTTAATACCGATGTGGTAAAGCTGCTTACCGAAGAAGAGGGCTTTTTAAAAAAACTTACCCGCAATAACGTTTACAAACAAAGTGAATACCTTGCCTTTTTAGTTACTTTAAAACAGCAGCAACTGCAATTATCGCAGGCGCAAATACAATATAAAAATGATTATGCAACACTTAGCTACCTGGCCGGTGTGGCCGATACCAGTGCTGCAGAAATAGCCGAGCCGGTGATTCAAAAAACGGCAACCGCTGCCGAATCTGAAAGTATATTTTTCAGGCAATTTAAATCGGATAGTTTGCGGTTGCTTAACCAACGAGATTTGATTGACATTAGCTACAGGCCCAAAGCCAACATTTTTGCCGATGGCGGCTTTAATACCGATTTTGGCGCGCAGCCTTATAAAAACTTTGGTACCAGCATTGGTTTCAGCATTACCATGCCTATTTATGATGGCGGGCAACGTAAACTCATGTACAAAAAGTTAAAGCTGCAACAAGAGACCCATGCTACCAATAAGGCTTTTTTCAAAACGCAATATCAGCAACAAATAGCGCAGCTTAACCAACAGATAAATGAGAATGATAACCTTATTAACCAAATTAAAGAGCAGATAAAATACGCCGAAAGCCTCATTAAAGTTGATACACAATTGATGCAAACCGGCGACGTAAAAATTGCCGATTTGATACTGGCCGTTAATAGCTACTATACTATAACCAACCTGCTTACACAAACCACTATAACCAGGCTTCAGCTGGTAAACCAACTAAACTACTGGAATAAATAACATGAAAATATATCCTACAGCCTATTCCCGTTCAAAAAACATCCTGATTATTGCAGCAGTGGCATTAATTTATTGTTCATGCAAAGGAAGCGCCCCCGCAGCCGATACCGGCGAAGCAGCCGGTCCCGTAACCGAAACCCCGGTAAAGGTTACCACAATTGACCAAAGTTCGCTTACCAATTATATTGAGTTAAACGCAACCTCGTCTTTCCTTCAAAAAAACTTTGTAAAGGCAAACGCTATTGGTTATATACAAAAGGTAAATGCGCAAATTGGGCATTATGTAAATAAAGGCGAGGTATTGTTTACTATAAAAACCAAAGAAGCACAAAGCATAGGCAACAGCATTAATATATTAGATACCACTTTCAAATTCTCGGGTGTTAATAAAATCAAAGCATCTGAACATGGTTACATTACCCAGTTAAATCACCAATTGGGCGATTATGTGCAGGACGGCGAACAACTGGCAGTAATAAGCGACAGGAGCAGTTTTGTATTTATTATGCAATTGCCGTATGAATTACGCGGATCTGTGTCAAACAACCAGGATGTATTGCTTACCCTGCCCGACGGCACCAAATTAAATGGCAACGTTGCCTCGTTTATGCCCGCGGTTGATACGTTATCACAAACCCAGGGTGTGGTTATCAAGGTAAATACATCAACCCAGATTCCCGAAAACCTGGTAGCACGGGCGCGCATAGTAAAAACAGCTAAAACAAATACCATATCGCTGCCCAATTCGGCCATTTTATCAAACGAAACTCAAACAGAGTTTTGGGTAATGAAATTGATTAATGCAAACACCGCTGTGAAAACTCCGGTGAAAAAAGGCATTGAAAGCGGCGACAGGGTCGAGATCATATCGCCTAAATTTTCGGGCCAGGATAAAATTATCATCAGCGGCAACTACGGTTTGGCCGATACCGCTAAAGTTAAAATTGTACAGTAATGGCAAAAGTTGCAGATACTAAAATTGATAAGGTCGAAAATTTTTTCATTTTTTACCGTAAGCCTTTACTGCTTGTATTATCGTTAATATTAATGGGGGGTATTTTTGCCTATACCAAACTGCAAACATCCCTTTTTCCCGAGATTACCTTTCCTAAAATAAAAGTAATTGCCGATGCCGGTTTACAGCCCGTTAATCAGATGATGATAACGGTTACCAAACCGCTGGAAAACGCGATAAAGCAGGTACCCGATTTACAAATTGTGCGCAGCACCACCAGCCGCGGCAGTGCCGAAATATCGGCTTACATGGATTGGAGCGCAGACATTGACCTGAGCAAGCAACAAATAGAATCGCAGATAGCTAAGATTCAAAACTCATTGCCGGCCGGGGTAAATATCTCTGTCGAAAAAATGAACCCTTCTATTTTACCTGTGAGCGGGTACACGCTGGAGAGCCATGAAAGGTCGCCGATTGAGTTAAAACAATTGGCAACATTCACAGTAAAACCGTTTTTATCACAAATTAACGGCGTATCCGAAATCAGGGTAATAGGCGGCAAAACCAAAGAATACTGGCTGGTGCTTAACCGCGAGCGAATGACAGCTTTGTCGTTAACGCCGGATATGATCAGCAACTCATTGGCGCAAACCAACTTCATCAAATCAGAAGGCTACCTGTCTGATTATAAAATGCTGTATCTTACCGTAACCGATGCAACCGTAACCGGTAAAGATCAGCTGGAAAACATGATTATCAGCAATAACGGCAAAAGGGTTATCCAGGTAAAAGATATAGCATCGGTACAAATAAGCGAGGGCATTGAATATACCAAAATAAATGCCAACGGGCACGATGGCGTGTTGATAGCCGTAATAAAACAACCCGGAGCCAACCTGATAACTTTATCAACAGATATGGCGGCCAAAGTTGTGGCGCTGCAAAAAATACTGCC
Organism: Mucilaginibacter ginsenosidivorax; assembly: GCF_007971525.1. Taxonomy (NCBI): domain Bacteria; kingdom Pseudomonadati; phylum Bacteroidota; class Sphingobacteriia; order Sphingobacteriales; family Sphingobacteriaceae; genus Mucilaginibacter; species Mucilaginibacter ginsenosidivorax. The sequence continues at coordinate 6,438,627 of NZ_CP042437.1, read as the reverse complement.
AAAAGACGTAACCATAAAACCCTACTACGTACAGGCCGATTTTGTGAACGATTCGGTTAAAAGCGTTACCGATAGTGTTTGGATAGGCCTGTTACTGGCTATCATTGTAGCTATCATTTTCCTGCGTTCATTAAAGGCAAGCGCCACCATCCTCATAACCATCCCCGTTACGCTGGGGCTTACGCTTATTGTGTTGTATGTACTTGGCTATACCTTTAACATCATGACGCTTGGCGCCATAGCTGCAGCCATAGGTTTAATTATTGACGATGCCATTGTGGTAGTTGAACAAATTCATCGCACGCATGAAGAGCACCCCGACGAACCTACCAGCAGGCTGCTCAAAAAGGCTATCGATTACCTGTTTCCGGCTATGTTGGGTTCATCAATAAGCACTATCGTGATTTTTATCCCTTTTCTGTTGATGACAGGAGTTGCAGGCGCATATTTTAAAGTAATGACCAATACCATGATCATTACCCTCATCTGCTCGTTTTTTGTTACCTGGATAGGGCTGCCTGTTATCTACCTGTTTTTAACCCGCAACCATCACGGCCATGCAGGCAACGCTAAAGAAGAAACACACGAAGTAAAAAGACAGGGCTGGGTATCGTTTTTTATTCTGAAACCATTTATAGGTATCGCCATCATCATCGGGTTTATTGTGGCTATAGTATTAATTCCATCCCAACTGCAAACCGGTTTTTTACCTGATATGGACGAAGGCAGCATTGTACTTGACTATAGCTCGCCCCCGGGTACATCGCTGGAAGAAACCGACCGTATGCTACGGGAAATTGAAAAAATTATTACCAAACACCCGGATGTGGCCGCGTATTCGCGCCGCACGGGAACGCAAATGGGCTTTTTTATTACAGAACCCAACACCGGCGATTACCTGATACAACTAAAAAAGACACACGAAAAAACCACCGAAGAGGTAACCAGCGACATAAGGGCCGAAATTGAAAAAACGCAGCCCGCACTGCGGGTTGATTTTGGCCAGGTAATTACAGATATGCTGGGCGATTTAATGAGTTCGACCCAGCCCATTGAAATTAAAGTTTTTGGCGACGATCAGCATGTTTTACAAAGCTTATCTAAACAAATAGCAGCCGAGGTTAGCGCGGTTAAAGGCACCGCCGATGTTTTTGACGGTATTGTAATTGCCGGCCCGTCGGTAAGTATCATCCCCGATTATAAAAAACTGGCCCAATATAATATCACTCCGGCATCCCTGCAATTCCAGGCGCAAACCGCCCTTGATGGTAATGTAGTTGGTAACATTTATGAGGCCCTGCAGCTATCACCCATCCGGATGGTGTACCCGGGCAACAGGTCATTAAACATCAACGCCATCAAAAACCTGAACGTATTTTTGGCTAACGGCAAATTAACCCCTATCAGCCAGCTGGCTACCGTTAAAATAAGTGCAGGCGATGCCGAAATTAACCGCCAGGACCTGCAATCAATGGGGGTTATTACAGCTAGGTTGGAGAACAGCGATTTAGGATCGGTAATTCCGGCTATTCAAAAAAACATCAGTTCAAAAATAAGCCTGCCTAAAGGCTACCATGTTGAATACGGCGGCGCATATGCCGAGCAGCAGCAATCATTTAAAGAATTATTAATTATCCTGGTAACTTCAAGCTTATTGGTTTTTGGGGTAATATTATTTTTATTTAAAGAGTTCAGGATAGCCATTTTAATTTTAATAATGGCTGTGTTAGGAATTTCGGGAAGCTTCCTGGCGTTGTTTATTACCAATACGCCGTTAAATGTGGGCAGCTATACCGGCCTTATTATGATAGTTGGTATTATTGGCGAAAACGCCATATTCACTTTTTTACAATTTAAGGAAAGCGCCCGTACAAAAACGGTAGATGAAGCAATAATATACTCCATTTCAACGCGCTTAAGACCCAAACTGATGACTGCGCTGGGTGCCATAATCGCCTTAACTCCTTTAGCCCTTGGCATTGGTGCGGGCGCACAGCTGCATCAGCCCTTAGCTATTGCTGTTATAGGTGGATTTTTAGCGGCACTGCCGTTGCTGCTCATTGTTTTACCAAGTATGATGCGCATTATTTACCGCAAAGGCTACAATTTCCCTGCCGGAGAAATACAGGAAACACATACCGCTTAACCAATATTTCTACAGATTCAACTTCTAATTTCATAGCAAAAAACAGATCTATAAAATGAAAAAGCAAATTTTGATTTTTGCCATGGCGGCAATCGGCTTAGCACCTTTTACAACAAAAGCCCAAACCTATGTGGCCGATAAAACCATAACTTTACAAGGCGATGGCGGCTATGATTACCTGACTATTGATAAAGTAAACAACCGCTTATACGTATCGCACGGCACCCAGGTAAACGTTATTGACCTGGCTACCGAAAAAGAGGTGGGCTCTGTAGATAATATGAAAGGCGTACATGGCATTGCTATTGTAAATAAACTAAACCGCGGCTTTATAACCGACGGAAAGGCTAATGCTGTGGTTGCATTTGATATTAAAACCTTAAAAACAATTACTACCATACCCCTTACAGGTGCTAATGGCCCCGACGCGATAATGTATGATCCTTATTCAGACCGCATTTTCAGTTTTAACGGCGAAAGCAATAACTCGTCGGTTATCGATCCTAAAACTTTAAAACAGGTGGGTACAGTAGCATTGGGCGGAGGACCGGAATTTGCAGTACCAGATGGCAAAGGCAAAATATATAACAACCTGGAAGATAAAAATAGCCTGAACGTTATTGACAGCAAAATGCTTAAGGTTGTTAAAAACTATCCGCTTGCACCATGTGGCGGCCCTACCGGCCTGGCATTAGATGCAGCAAACCAGCGCATATTTACTGTTTGCCGCGAAAATAAAGGCATGAGCGTTGTTGATATCAACACAGGCAAAGTAACTGCCACCATACCTATTGGCGCGGGTGTTGATGCCGTGGCTTATGATGCCGAAACAAAGCTTATATTTTGCTCCAATGGCGATGGTACAACCACCATTATCAAACAAAAATCGGCGGATGAATACAGTGTTATCCAAACCCTGAAAACGGCCTTGCGTGCTAAAACTTTAGCGCTGGATACCAAAACCCACAAAATTTACTTAAGCGTGGCCGAGTTTGAGCCGGGCACACGCAAAGCACTACCGGGCACATTTAAAGTACTGGTTTACAAGCTACAGTAAGCTTATTTTGTATATAAAAAAATCATGAAATGTTTGTGAATTTTAGATATCTAACTTTTATTTTGACTGCAAAATGATATTTTTAAAACGTTATTCCTATATTTAACGTTTACATATTATATGATTAAAAGAACTGATTTTGTTTATTCTTCCGAGTCTGAACCACATCGTATCCGTACAAAAAAAATTTTAAAGCAGTTTCCGCAGTTGCGCAAGCTGATAGGTAAAAACCCCAATACCATATTTGCTATTGTTGGTTTGGTAGCGTTCCAGGTAGTTTTGGCCTGGTTTCTGCGCGATCAATCATGGTGGTGGGTATTTGGCGCGGCTTACCTGTTAGGCGCCTTTGCCGATCATGCATTGTTTGTAATGATTCATGAATGTACTCACCAGCTGCTGTTTAAAAATCGTAACGCTAACCGCTGGGCATCAATGTTTGCCAATTTGCCGCAAATATTGCCAAGCGCAATCTCGTTCGAAAAATACCATATCAAACACCACTCTTTTCAGGGTGTGCATGAACTGGATGCCGATTTGCCTAACAAATGGGAAGCAAAACTCATCAGTAATTCTTTTTTTGGTAAAGCGCTTTGGTTGCTGTTTTTCCCGGTATTCCAGCTTTTCCGTTTATCACGGTTAAGAGAGATACACCCTATTGATGGATGGATAATTACCAACTTTTTATTGCAGGTTATTTTTACCACCGCTATAGCTTATTTTATGGGCTGGCATTCGGTGGCATTTTTACTGCTTAGCTTCTCATTCTCTGTTGGCCTGCACCCGCTTGGCGCCCGCTGGATACAAGAGCACTACCTAACACATAGTGTTGAGCAGGAAACTTACAGCTACTATGGTAATTTTAACGCAGTGGCTTTCAATGTAGGCTTCCATAATGAACACCACGATTTCCCTTCTATCCCCTGGAATAAATTACCAGAGATTAAGAAAACCGCCCCTGAATTTTATGATACGCTGTACTATCATACCTCATGGACAAAACTATTTTTCCGGTTCCTTTTTGATCGCGAAATTTCGCTTTTCAACCGCATCTTACGTAAAGACCGTGGCCGGGTTGCACTCACCGATGTATCCAAGCCCGACGTGGAAATGGAAATGGTAAAAGAACACTAAACAAGAAAGGGCATTCATCAGATGCCCTTTCTTGTTTTAGCACATTTTGCTGTACGTTAATAGCTTACCAGCCAAAAACAATCAGAATTATGCTCATTTTTTTTGACAGAAAAATGAATATTTAATGAAGAATTAACATAAGATTAAGGTAATTGTAACAAAGTTACTATCTTTAAGTCTCTATTTTAATTTGACTATGCATAAACTGAGCCTGTTTTTTTCTCAGCACGAAGACCTTACGCAAGTACTTTTATACGCCGGTGTAATTACGGGCCTGTGGTTTGCCGAAATGCTGGCCTCTCTTGACGGAATAAAGATCAAATGGAAACACACATCGGTTAACACCTTGTTCATATTTACTGCCCTGCCTATTCAACTGGTATTAACCACCTTTGTAGTTTTAATATCCGGCTGGGCCACCGCCCATCATTGGGGGCTTATCAATTTTATCCCGTTTCACACCAATCCATGGGTATATTACATCGTGATGTTTATGATGATGGATTTTTGCGAATATGTATACCATGTAACCATGCACAAGATAGAGCCGCTATGGAAATTTCACCTGGTGCATCATAGCGATCTTAAGGTAGATGTATCTACCACCATCAGAGAGCATCCTTGCGAAACCTGTATCCGTACCTGCTTTTTAATGCTTTGGGTATTTATTTGCGGCCCGGCTATCGGCGTTTTAATATTACGGCAAACCTTCCAGTCGTTTTCAAATATTGTTGCACATACCGAGTTCCAGCTACCTTCAAAGCTCAACAAAATTGTTGGCCTGGTATTTATTACCCCCAACCTGCACCATGTTCATCACCATTATCAACTGCCTTATACCGACTGTAACTATGGCGATGTACTAAGTATTTGGGACAGACTGTTTGGGACCTATGCCAACGTGGATAGGAAAGATATCGTTTTTGGCATTGATACCCATATGGACGAAAACCTAAACGGAAAATTCTTAAATGTAATAAAACTTCCGTTTCAAAAGTTTGACCATCCCCAAAGGCGGAAACAGGCATAAGTCTGGAAATGCTGCTGATTTAACCTTAAACCTCATGTTAAAGTAGCAGGAGTTTTTTTGGCCGTATTTTTGCACACATTATTAACAATTGCATTTATTTAATGCGAACTTCATACTAATATGATTTATTTGCGTTATTATTTGCAACAATAAGATGAGCCGAAGAAAGAAATTACAGATCCTGATACCTTTTGTAATGCTGCTGTTTTTGGGCGCATATGCCAAACATCGTTTATTGGATAAAAAACCAATAAGCGGTACACTGAGCAGCAAATTAATGGACGAAACATCGGGCATAGCGGCATCATCCATCAATCCCGATGTATATTATGTGCACAATGACAGCGGCGATACCAGCCGTTTTTTTTCGATAAGTCCTGAGGGCAAATTAAAGGCTACTATTTATTTTACGGGCGACAAAAAAGTATGGTTGGGCGTAACCGACTGTGAGGACATAGCGGTTGGCCCCGGCCCCCGGAAAGGTAAAAGCTACGTATATCTGGGTGATATTGGAGATAACAAGGCAGAAAGGAAATGTGTTACCGTTTATCGCTTTTTAGAAAACACTTTATGGGCCCGCGATACAACAACGTATGCGGTGCCGGCAGCTATTAATTTAAAGTATCCTGACGGCGCGAAAGATGCCGAAACCCTCATGGTTGACCCGGTTGAAAAGCTTTTATACATTGTAACCAAGCGCAGCGACACCGTAGGGGTTTATACAGCGCCATTAGATTATAAAGCAAACGACACGCTTACCTTAACAAAACGCACCAAACTATTTTTCCCCGGCTTTAAACCCTTTAAATGGATAACAGCGGGCGATATTTCTAAAGACGGCCAGCAGATACTTTTAAAAAGTTACGAAAAGGTTTACTATTGGCAACGCCAGCCCAATGAGCATATATGGGATGCCATGGCCCGGAAAACAAGAGAGTTGCCTTACACCGTTGAAAAACAAGGTGAAGCCATAGGATTTACACCCGACGGCAAAGGATATTATACTACCAGCGAAGGCGTATTCTCGCCCATTTATTATTACGATAGCCCGAAAAAGTAATTTTGCCCTTGTTTGTCGGCGAGTCGACTCACCCCGACGAGGCTACGCCCGTCTACCCCTCTCTCCGACTTGCGTCGCATAGAGGGGCGAAAAGAATAAAAAACGAGTTTTAACCCTCTTTGCGGCGCAAGCCGGAGAGAGGGTGGCCCAGCGCAGCGTCGGCCGGGTGAGTCGTGACCAGCGTTCAATCGAATGTTCGTGTAAGGTCCTCCAACATGTCAGCGGAATTGTAAAATTCCGCAAAAACTTCGAAGAGAACCCCGTCCCCCTTTCACATAAATTTTTCAACACACTCCACCGCAAACTGCCATTATAATCTCATAAATAAATATATTTTATAAATGAATGAATATTTATTTATCTTTGTTGCATCATGAGATTGAGAGATTCAGAAAAGGTACAATTAGTTAAACAGAAAGCTATCGAATTAATAATAAAAGATGGGCTGGAAGGGTTTAGCATGAATAAACTGGCCAGGGCTTGTCAAATTTCGGTAGCCACGCTTTATATATACTATAAAGACCGTGACGACCTGATCATTAACATAGCCGTGGAAGAATTACGGTTAATGGAAGAGACAATTGTAAAAGACTTTGATCCCTTAATGTCTTTTGAACAGGGCCTGCGCAGGCAATGGGAAAACCGCTACCGCTACGCCGTAGAAAAGCCAGGTATCAATTTGTTTTTTGATCAGCTACGCAGTTCCAGCTACCAGGAACAATTTCTGTCGGGTTACATGGCCGACTTTAAGGCAATGATGGGCAGCTTTATGCAAAACATCATTGAGCGTGCCGAGATAGACGCAATGCCCTTTGAAATATACTGGTCGATAGCGTTTGCTCCTTTTTATAACCTGATCCGTTTTGACAAGGAAGGTAAAAGCATGAGCGGCATGCCCTTTAAACTAACGGACGAAATACTTTGGAAAACCTTCGACCTGGTGATAAAAGCCCTTAAAAAATAAGCGTATGGACACTACAGAAGATTTTAAACACATACTGTTATTTAAAACTAACATTAACAGCGATACCGAAAAGCAGTTTTACATACCTTGTTTGACAGTAACCCCGATATAAAATGCTGGAACATTGATTTGGACGACAGCGACCGCGTGCTGCGGATAGTATCAGCAACGCTATCGCACACGCAAATAATTGAAATAATAACCCATCGCGGCTATCAATGCTGCGAATTAACCTGACCAAAAAAGATGGACAATCAACAACCCTTAGCCTTTACAGGCTACCAAAAATTGGTAATATTTTTACTGGCTATCACCCAGTTTACCGTGATACTCGATTTTATGGTGATGTCGCCGCTTGGCGATATGCTCATGAAATCGCTTAACCTAAAACCTTCGGCTTTTGGTATTGCCGTATCGGCCTATGCCTTTAGTGCAGGTATTTCGGGTTTACTAACCGCCGGCTTCGCCGATAAGTTCGACCGTAAAAAGCTATTACTGTTTTTCTATATCGGCTTTATTGCTGGCACCATTTTTTGTGGCATGGCCCAGTCATACGTGGTGCTGGTTGCCGCGCGTATTATTACCGGGCTGTTTGGAGGCGTAATCGGCTCCATATCAATGGCTATCGTTACCGACTTGTTTGCATTACAGCAACGTGGCCGCGTTATGGGTTTTATACAAATGGGGTTTGGCGGCAGCCAGGTTTTAGGCGTACCTATAGGCCTGTATTTAGCCAATGCCTGGAGTTGGGAAGCTCCGTTTTGGATGGTAGCCGCATTAAGTATTTGTATTGCCACGTTAATAGCTATTAAACTGCAACCTATAGTGAAACACCTTTCTGTGCAAACAGATAGATCGGCATATAAACACCTGCTGCACACTGTTGGCAAAGCCAATTACCGGGTAGGCTTTGCCGCAACTGCGCTGTTATCAATTGGTGGTTTTATGATGATGCCCTTCGGCAGCGCCTTTGCTGTTAACAACCTTGGGCTAACCAACCAGCAGCTGCCCTTATTGTTTATGGTATCGGGCGTAAGTTCACTAATCATAATGCCACTTATAGGCAAACTAAGCGATAAGATAGATAAGTTTAGAATATTTGCAAGTGCATCTGTATGGATGATGCTGATGTGCGTGGTATATACCAACCTGGGCGTAACACCATTAATATTGGTGATGATACTAAATATTTTAATGATGATGGGCATCATGAGCCGGATGATACCATCATCGGCACTCACCAGCGCCGTTCCCGAAATGGCCGACCGTGGAGCGTTCATGAGCATTAACGCATCGCTGCAACAAATAGCAGGTGGTGTTGCCGCCGCGGTTGCCGGTATGATAGTTACGCAGCAAAGCAAAGGCAGCCCCTTGCAGCATTACAATACGGTAGGCTATGTGATAGTTGGCATCTCGGTTTTAGGCATCTTTTTAATGTGGCGCGTAAATAATCTCATCAAACAAAAAGTGGATACCAATAAGATAGTGCTAAAAGAGGACGGGGTAATTCACGAGGCCATGTAGGAAGAATCAAGAGATTAGAGTCAAGAATCAAGACAAAGCTTAAAAAAAGACTTACACGGTTTAACCTATGTAAGTCTTTTTTATATAATGACATTTCTGCGTTTATTTTTCTACACGTACCAGCAGTACACCATGCGGCGCTACTTTAGCGGTTAGGGCATTGCCGGTAACCACAATATACTTTTGCTGCCAGGCATCCCTGAATTTGGTGTAGCCAGCTATTGCCGGGTCGGTTTTATCAAGGCTGATGGTTTGGTATTTATCGGATGTGTTGAACAGGCCGATAGCCTTACCGCCATCTTTCAATTCTTTTACCCAAACCTGATAATCATCTTTTTTGATATACTGGTTTGCGCCTTTACCCAAAGCATCCTGGTCAATGGCCAGCACTTCATCGTTGGTAAGCAGGCTTAACGTAAAGGCATCCAGGTGCCCCATATCGCAACCAATTAACAAAGGTGATGCAAGCAGGCTCCACAAGCTAATGTGCGTGTACTGCTCATCAAACGTAAGCCTGGTGTTATGCAGGCTTGGGCCCCATCCTACTTTGCCAACAACCAGCATATCCGGATCGTTAAAATGGCCGGGCTGGGCATGTGGCGCCGCCGGCCCCTGGTTAAAACCGATGGTGGACATACTTTGCCAGGTATCCTGGATATCGCCCGTTGTGCGCCAGCTATTGCCATTTACATCGGCACCCCACTCCCATACATTGCCCCAGCCATATTGGCACAGGCTGTACATGATATCGCGGTTTGTTTTACCTAATGAGGCCTGCATTACCTGGTAAGGCTTCTTCAATCCGTCCAGATCTGGTTTGGGTGCAATATCCGAATAAGAGCACCAATCGTATTTTAAATAGTCGATACCCCAATCGGCGTATGTTTGGGCATCCTGGTCTTCATGCTGCCAGCTGCCTAAAAAGCCACCGCAGGTACGCGGGCCCGGCGACGAGTAAATACCTATGCGCAGGCCTAAACCATGCACAAAATCGGCGAGGCCTTTCATATCGGGAAATTTGCTGTTGGTTACAATTTTGCCATCGGCAGCACGGTTTTCTGCCTCCCATCCATCATCGATATTGATGTAAGCCCATCCATGTGCACTCAATTTATCAATCATAGCTTTGGCAGATATGCGTACCTTTTCGTCGTTAACACTCAGGCCCCAGGCGTTCCAGCTGTTCCAGCCTAAAGCAGGGGTTAAACCAATATTATCGCCAATGCTAATGGTAAATTGTTTTGTTTTTGCGCCCAGGCTGTTGCTAACTGTAAAAGTTACCGGGTAATTTCCCTTTTGAGCTACCGAACCGCTGATTACCCCGGTTGCGGCATCAACCTTTAAACATTCGGGAAGCCCAGCAACCTTGTACAGTAATGGCCTTTTACCAGTGGCCGGTATCAGGTAAAGGAACGGGTGGCCCGGCCGCGCCCCAAATACATCGGCACCATTAATTTTCACCTTTGCCGTTGGGTAAGGCGTTAAAATGTAAGGCGTAGTTTCTGTTTGTACTATCGATTTGCCCGATTTGGTGTCGGTAAAAGTATAACTGATGGTATATGATCTTTTTGCCAGGCGCGCTATCGAAAACGAGTAGGTAAACGGCTTGCCGCTGGTAAAATTGGCCGGGTTTGTTTTTTCGTAAAGCACGGTGCCGTTTTCCGGGTCGGTTACTTTAAATGCAAGGGTGCCGCTGTACTGGTAAGCATTTGTGGTGTGTAGTTTAACACTTTTGCTCAGGCTGTTGTTGTCGCCGTATACAAAATCAGCTTCGGTATTTACAGCTACATGATCCATTACATCGGCCATGGTGATGTTAAATGTGCTGCCGTAGCCGCTGGTTACCAAGCCACCATCGCCACCGGTATCAAATATGCGCACTGCAAGCACATTTTCTTTATCCCATAAAATAGCAGGGTTGTTTGCTGCTATGGTGTAGGAACGGCCGCCGTAATGGCCATCTTTTATGGTACCACCGTAACCGCCGTATTTGGCTACAAGTTTACCGTTAAGGTAAACCTCGTCATTATCATCAACCGTGCCCAAATTTAAACGCAGGCTGTCTTTCAGATAGGATTTATCTTTTAATGACGAGGGTATTACAACTTTAGTACGGTACCAGCCAAAGCCATCGTAGTTTGGGTGGCCCTGGCGTTCCCAGTTGTCGTTAAGGTTGGCGGCCTGCCAATGCTGGTCGTTATAAGTTGGCGACGCCCACTGGGCCGAATCGCCGACTGTAAATTTCCAGCCTTTGCTAATGGAAACCTCCTGCGCCCGGGCTGTCAGGAAGCCCGTGGCGAGAAATAATAGGATAAAAATCTTTCTTATCATAATTAATGTTTTAATGATACCATTATAAAGTCGCCATAAATTAAAGGCGACTTGCAATTGGTTCAGAATGGTTTACTGGTTTGTTTATACTTTTTAAAGGTATAAACATTTCAAGAAAATAGAAATGTATGTGTAACATTTATTAAGCAGCCCCTCCTAAATCCTCCCCGGTAGGGAGGACTTTAAAAAATCAATCTTTCAGATATAGCGTCGGTTTAAACACCAGTATATTAGGTAGCAACCCAAAAGTCTCCCCTGCCGGGGGAGATTTAGAGGGGGCTTGGCTGGCCTACTTACTCAACAAATCCACATACTTCACCTGTTCCGGGAACCAAACTGTCATTTCGCCTTTACCACGGTTTGCCCATGAGTAGTAAGGGATAGCTGTTAGCGTGCTGGTAACGGTACTCACATTCTGATTAGCTTCATCAACATTAACACTTTTTACATCGGCCTTTAATGTAATTACGCCATTTAGCAAATCGGCATTATAGCTTGGGGTAAAAACAACATCTTTAGGAATAATAAAACTGCTTGGTTTGCCTGCATTATCCTTCCATTCGGCGCAATACATGATAGGGCCGCGCTGGATGGCGATTTTCCCGTTGTCGTCGGCCAGTTTTTCGTTGGCTATTACACGCTGTACATCCATGGGCAGGGTGAGTTCTACCCTATCGTTCTTTTTCCATTTTTTGCTTATCACCGCGTAGCCATGATCCATTTGGTAATCAACGGCTTTACCGTTTACTTTTATTTCTATTTTTTGTGCCGATGGCTTCTCGTAGCTGTACAAATCAGACGGGATAGCTTTATCCTGTGCCCAGCCCGGGATACGTATTTTGAGGTTCATATCCATAGCCGATGCCGGATCGATGTTGAATACCAAACCGCCATCCCATGGGTAATTATTTTGCTGGGTAATTTTAAGCTCCTTTTCGGCAACCTTCAAGTTTGCCGATCCGCTGATGAACAGGTTTACATACACATCCTTACCATTTTGGGCGTACATATAACCGGGGATAGAAGGAATTAACCGCACGATATTGGTTGGGCAGCACGAGCAGGTAAACCAGCCCGAGCGCTCACGCTCAATATCCGGATGCGTAAAGCTATCGCGGATTTGCATAGCATTGGTGTAAAAGAAAGATTTACCATCGAGCCCAACACCCGAAATTAAGCCATTATACAGGGTTTTCTCCAACAGGTCGATGTATTTAGAATCGCCGTGCAATAAAAACATCCTTTGGTTCCAGAAAACATTGCCAATAGCTGCGCAGGTTTCGTTATAGGCGGTGGTGTTTGGCAGTTCATAATTGCCGCCAAAGCGTTCGCCATCACCAACGGCGCCTATGCTGCCCTGTACGTATAGCTTTTGGCTCACCATGTTATCCCAAATCTTATCAATAGCGGCGATGTACTCTTTATCGCCGGTGAGGGCTGCAACATCTGTCATGCCCGAATACAGGTACATTGCCCGTACGGCATGGCCTTCGGCTTCGTCCTGGTTGGTAACAGGGGTATCATCCTGCCAGTAAACACCGTTTTCGAATGGATTTTTGCTTTTTTTGTTGTATTCCTTGTGGCCACGGGCGTCAATAAAAAATTTGGCCAGGTCAAGATATTCCTTTTTGCCGCTGATGCGGTACAGGCGTACCAAGCCCATCTCTACAATTTCATGGCCGGGTGCAACCGTGCGTTTGCCGGGACCAAAAGTGCGTACCAGTAAATCGGCGTTTTTAAGGGCGATATTTAAAAAATTGCGCTTGCCTGTAGCCATAAAATGCGCGGCGGCAGCTTCGTACATATGGCCGGCATTGTAAAGCTCATGGCTCATATTTTGCTCGTTTACCCAGCGCTCTGGGCCGGCCCATGCTTGCGGATGTATCGGGTCGATAGTGCGGGCGGTGTACAGGTAGCCATCGGGTTCCTGCGCCTTGCCTACTATGGTAATTATTGAATCAAGATAATGATCCAGCTGTTTATCGGGATGAACCGCTAACGAATAGGAAGCACCTTCTATGGTTTTATAAATATCGGTGTCATCAAACGGGTAAGTAGTGCAAAACTTGCCCGAACGGGCTGCCGCCATCTGGAAGTTTTTTACCCTGCCGGTACTTTCGCAACGGGTAAACGATGCCGGAATAGTGGCCGTGCGGTTGGTTTCAATCCGCGAATTCCAGAAATGATCGGCCAGTTTTACACTTGTAAACGGAACCGGCTGGATAGGATAATCCTGCTGTTTTTGTGCAAAAGCCGAAAAGCTGCAGCATACAGCTAATAATAAACAGATGTTTTTACGCATAACGGGTTAATATAATTGGCGATAACAATATAAAGATACTACATTCCAAATGTACATTAATTGTTGTTTTCACACTAATTAATTTTAACTGTTAATAGCAGGAAATTATCCGCTACCACATTAACAATATAAGCTCATCCTAAAATCACCTCGAAGGAAAAATCAAGCAAATAATAAATTTATATTATTTATAATCAGATATTTATATTTTATATAGTACTTTGTATTGCATAATACTATATAAAACACCTATCTTTATTTAAAACTTAATCATCAGTATATGAAAACAGCATTCAATTTAAAAAAGGCGGTTATTATTATTTTTTTGCTGATAGCCGGTACCATCAAAGGTTTTGCGCAGTGCGACCAAACCGTAACCTTAACATCATCAAAAACAAGTAAGGTTGATGCCCAGGGCAACACTGACAGCAGGGATGAAAACACGGTTATTACGATTACTAAAACAGAAGTAACCATTGTTCCCGGTGGCGACGATCACAAGATGTCGGGAACAATCAGTTCAAAGACTTGCGATTGGAAAACGCCTTTTAAAGAAGGAAAAACAGTTATTAAAGCTAAACTCAGTGATGAAGATCATGCCCATGAAAGAACGGCTACCATAACTATTACCGGTGTGGCAGGCAAAATTACACTGATGTTTGAAGCCGAGGAAAAACCGGGCATGAAGATCTTTGTTGTAGCAGATAAATTTGAGTAGGCTTTATTGATTTTGCGTGAGGCGGATGGGCATCTGCCTTACGCTTATTGCTTAGGAGCTTTACGGCTGGCTATGAGAAATTGCAAATTCGGCGTTTTATATGTGCCGAACCTACGGTTCTCATTTAACTCCCGTTTTATTTTACACCGGGTTGAAACCCGGCGCTACAATATTGGCCGAGGCTACGCCTCTTTTTAGCGATTTAACGTATTTCTTAGTTCCTGAGCAATTACCCCGTTAAGGATCATATATTATTGCCACAATACAGGCCGGCGCTATGCCTCTATTTTCTTGCCTTAGAGTGTATCCTAATCATACAATTGCAGCAAATGGCCATATATTATTGCCACAATATAAGCCGGGGCTACGCCTCTGTTTTCTTGACTTAGGGTATATCCCATAGCCATACAATTGCAGCTAAGGGCCATAGGCCTGAACCATATTATAGCCCCGGGTTTCAACCCGGGGTAATTTGAACAACCGCAAAAGTGCTGTAGGCACGGCCCATGTCTCTACACAAAATCTGTCAATAATTTTATTGTCGAAATACCTTGTCAATAAAACTATTGACAAAACGCCTTTATGATAAACTCCCGGAGAGAGATGATATTCTAATTTTAGGATCTGTTATACCGAACTATTCAAGACAGGGCGTTGATCTCATTTATAATCCTTTCGCACAAAATCGCTGAGAAAAAATAAGCTAATCACTTTGCGGTTTTTGCGCGAAAAACTCCTCAATTAATGCCCCTCCCCTTCTGCCATTAAACTTAACCTATTGTTTATGATAAATTTTAATAGCAACAGTACTTTTAGCTACAGAAAAACAACACGTTATGAAAAGAAAATTCTTAACAACTGTATTGCTGTGCTGCTGCTTTTTGGCCTGTTTGGCTACCATTGCCGATTTTAGCGGAAGCTGGGCAGGAATTTTAACCATGGAGAATGGCGACCAATATCCTTTAACCTACAACTTTAAAATTGACGGGGATAAATTAACCGGCACTGTGCAAACCCCAAAAGGCGAACTACCCGTCGACGATGGCAAAATTAACGGAGATAAATTCACGTTTACAGTTACCCTTGGCGATATCGAGATACCACACAGTGGCAAATTTTATGGCGATTCTATCGGAGTGGACATCGCGGCTAATGGGGTTAAAGCGCATACTACGCTGAAAAGGAAGTAGCGTTGAGTTAGATTTCAGGCATCGTAGGGAATTATAAAATCCATCGAAACCCTGGTGGGAATAACGTTATAAAAAGCGTTGTCATCCTGAGTAACCACCAGGTAAGCTGGAAAAAACAGTGATGACGTTTGTGAAATAACATTTATAAAACCCGTCATTGCGAGGTACGAAGCAATCCCGAACTATGTGGGACTTAGCATGTCGGGGATTGCTTCGTACCTCGCAATGACGGTAATTTGATATTGATATTCAGCAACTTGCAAGCACGTCATTATAAGATACGAAGGATCTATTTGCGAAATTTCCTATCGTTCTTGCGCGGCTGATAGATCCTTCGTACCTCAGGATGACAGGAAAATTGGATATGTTATAGGTAGATACGAAGGATCTATTCGCGAAATTTTTCCAATCGGATGACAAAAGATCGTTCCCAAAACACGTCATTATAAGCTTCCTGGCCATTCATAACATCATCAGTTAAATGCGCTTAATTTTTGATAATTTTGCCGGCCTGACTATACTTTGTGTAGTTGTGCCAAACGCAATTTTATGCAAACAACTTATACCAAAACTTTAGCCCGAAAAATTCTTTTTGCGTTTCTTGCTTTCGCCATCATTTTTTCGGTAACAGCGCTTATTGTCCGCACGTCAATTACCAAAAAGTTAGAGAATATTTCAAAACTGGCCAACAACATGGGCCAGGGGAACAACCATCCCGAGCATATACTGTTGTTACTGCACCAGGCCGAAGACGATTTCCAGGCCTCCTTACTCAATGCCAACACTAAAAATAGCAACAACTATAAAACAAAGCTAACCTTGGCATTTAACGAGCTGAATACTTTGCTTAAAGCAAATGCCGATACAAGCAGCCTTAACGTTATCCAAAGCCATAAAATAAAGTCGTGGTATCAAAAAAAGTTAGCCCTATCAAATCAGCTCTTCGGGCTTAAGCACAATTTCGATTCACTGCTTACTGTTTACGCCGCTTTTAACATCGAAGCCGGCAAATATGCTCAGGAACTTTCCGGCAACGCCAATAAATCAATTAAAATCCAAACAGATACCGTCAGAAAAATGACGCCGGCAGCCAAAAGAAGCCTTTTCAGACGAATTAAAGACGCCATTAACAATAAAGACGATAAGGAAATATCGGCAATCGAGATAAATCATCACAACAATTTAAAACAGGTTAATGCAGCCACACAAAAGCTTTTAGCCAGGGATCAAAAGGCTTACGCCAATAGCCTGAAGCAATTACAGCAGCAAAACCTGAAGCTGATAACGATGCAGCGCGAGCTGATTGTGCTGAATTCACACATCAGTAATGAACTGGAACGCATTGTGAATGATATGAAGGAAATTAATTACAACGCGACTAACGAATTCAGGGATATGTCGTTTAAAAACTACCAGGAAACTATGGGGCTGTTAAATAATTTCTCGCTTATTGCTTTATTCCTGGTGCTTGTGTTTGCTACGCTACTCATTTTATTCATCATTCAGCTTAACAGGGCCGAGTTGCTGTTACACAAAGAGATTGAACAATCGGTTACCATCGCTCAGCAAAAAATGGACCTGCTTTTGCATATGAGCCACGAGGTACGTAACCCGCTTACCGCCATCAGGGGCTTCTTGTACATTTTTGGTAAAACCAACCTTACCCAAAAACAAGCCGATATGCTCGAATCTATCAAGCATTCTTCAGATATGCTACTGCGCACCCTGAACGATACGCTGGATGCAGCAAAAATGGAAAATAGCGAGTTTAAAATTGGCATGGAACCTTTTAATCCCGACGATGCATTAAAAACAGTTGTAGAAAGCATGGAGTTTGGCGCAACTAAAAAGGGGTTAACATTAGATTACCATTTTAAAGGCGACAAAGGCGCTATTTTACAGGGCGATAGCCTTAGGCTTAAACAGATTGTGGTTAACCTGCTAAGCAACGCTATTAAATTTACCAAAGAAGGCGGAATAAGGGTAATGGCCGAATTGGTGAGCCCGGAAAATAAGCTGATGGTTGATGTCAGGGACACCGGGGACGGGATTAGTCCGGATCAGCAGGCAAATTTGTTTTCAAAATACTATCAAACCAGTTCATCAAACGGAAAAGCAGGCACCGGCCTGGGTCTCTTTATTTGCAAACAGCTAATAAAGTTGCAGGACGGGCATATTACCGTAAATAGCAAGCCTGGAGCAGGAACTACCTTTAGTTTTACTATTCCGTATGAAAAAAGCAATAACACTGCTGTTGTTAAACCCGACACGCTTGACCCGGCTTTACTGCTGAATGGCATTACCATTTTGGCGGTTGACGACAATGAACTGGATTTGATGTCGCTGAAAATGATGCTGGCCAGATGGAATGTTAATTTTTTACAGGCAGGCAACGCAAAACAAGCATTAGAGATAATTGGCAAAAACGATGTAAACGTTGTGCTTGCAGCTGTGCCCGCGTTGGATACAGATATAGCCGAATTGTTGACCGCCATACAAAAACCGAATCCATCCAGTAAGCTACCTGTAATTGCTATAAGCGAGGTAATGACTGACGCGGAAAAATATTTGAAGATGGGTTTTGCTGATATTATTGAAAAATCTGTTGTAGATACACAATTAGTGGATACGGTAGTTAAGGCATTAAAACCGAAGCCGATAAATTTTAATTAAAGGTATCTCGTGCGATTTAAAATTGCTGCGGGATTATTGGTGTTTTAAATTCGGCTACCAGTATAAATGGCTATTTTAGTGATAGCAAAGTAACATGAAAAACTTATCCTTTCTGCTTCTATTGGTATTGAATATCGCATGCAACCAACACGAAAAAAGATCAAAAAAGATTACCGCGAACCCAACTGGTATTCAAAACAACACGATTTTACCGGGAGATCAGGATAGTGTGGTCATTGATAGTGAGCATCATTATAAAAAGACCAAAGCTGAACTCAGAAAAATATTAAAAGATAACCCGGAATTAGATACCAGCGAGATTTTCATGTCGCCGGACATTTATTATTTCCGACAGCGCAACATGAATGAGTATGGTAGCGAAAAAGGCCAGGACATTTATTATGCAACTTATGCCTACTTTTTAAAATTAAAGCATCCCGGTGAAAAACACAAGGTACAAAGGCAAAACCTGGTAAGGATATACCGGGATATCAATTTTATTTTCGATCGGTTGGCGGGTGGCGGCACCTACTTTGGCCATCAGTATACACGCATTTTAGGGGAGGCCGAATATGATATATACAGGGCCAAAGACAATAGCTATTTCATCAAAACATATAATATATCCAAGCAAAAAAGCTTATATCTAAAATCTTTAAAGCAGGTAATTTCAGACGAGATAGGCAGTGATTTGGAAATATCTGACAAAGAAAAGCTATCGCTAAAAAAGGAATTATTCAAAAACGTACAAGAAATAGATAGTTTAATAACCAATTATTTTTACTTAGAAAGCACGCGAACGTTTCAATATTCAAATTATTGATGCAAGCACTCAATGTTCAATTCCGAACAGCAGCAGATCATTCATATTAAAAATGACCTCGCTTTTATTACATACATTTTTTAAACTACTTCAGCGTATATTTGTCTATTAAATATGCTCATTAAAATATATCCCGAAAATCCGAACCCTAAGGCGATAGAACAGGTTGTTGAAGTACTGCGCAAAGGCGGATTGATCATTTATCCTACAGATACCATTTACGGGCTTGGTTGCGATATTACCAACCATAAAGCTATCGAATCTATCTGCAAAATCAGGAACATTAAACCCGAAAAGGCTAATTTTTCGTTTATCTGCTACGATTTAAGCCATATATCTGATTACATCAAACCGATAGATAACGCTACCTTCCGTGTACTTAAAAAGGCATTGCCCGGCCCGTTTACCTTTATATTTAACGCCAGCCATAAAGTGCCCAAGCTGTTAAGCAGCAACAAAAAAACGGTTGGTATCCGCGTTCCGGACAATGATATTGCCCGCGAAATTGTACGCGTATTGGGCAACCCCATCCTGTCCACCTCTATCCGCGACGATGACGATATCATCGAATACTCTACCGACCCGGAACTGATCCACGAAAAATATGAGGACCTTGTTGATATCGTAATTGATGGCGGCTACGGTGATAACGTAGCATCAACCGTAGTTGACTGTACCAACGGCGAGTTTGAGGTAATTCGTGAGGGTAAGGGAGATTTGGAATTGTATTTGTAAGCCCCCTCTAAATCTCCCCCGGTAGGGGAGACTTTATTCAATATTTTTAAGCCCTCCCTTCCGGGGAGGGTTTGGGTGGGGCTTTTATCCCCTCAATAAACCCCGGTATCTTCTCCATATACCCCTCCTCACCCAGCAGCTTCACAAACTTGCTGCCTACAATAGCGCCGTTTGCGTAAGCACATGCTTGTTTAAAGGTATTATTATCCGAGATACCAAAACCTATGATAGTTGGATTTTTAAGCTCCATCGCTTTAATGCGCTTATAATAATCTTCAATACTGTTGGTTAGCTGTAAGCTGCCGCCAGTGATAGAAGATGATGACAGCAGGTAAATAAAACTGTTGCTTAACTCATCAATTTTACGGATGCGGCCTTCGGATGTTTGTGGGGTAACCAGGAAGATATTACTCAGATTGTTATCTGTAAAATAACTGGCGTATTTGGCTTCATACTCGTACATAGGCAAATCGGGTACTATTACACCGTCGACACCTAATTCAACTGCCTTTTTGCAAAAACGTTCGATGCCGTATTGTACAATAGGGTTAAAATAGCCCATCAATAATATTGGGATGGTAACGCGCTTACGTAGTTCGGTCAGTTCTTCAAACAGCACGTTAAGCGTCATGCCATTTTCCAAAGCCTGTTCAGAACTGTGTTGAATTGTCGGCCCATCAGCCACAGGATCCGAGTATGGAAAACCAATTTCCAGGAAATCGGCCCCGGCTTTTTCCAGAGCTTCGGCAATATCAACGGTAGTATTTAGCGCAGGATAACCCGCGGTAAAGTATATAGATAACAAATTATCCTTTTTGGTAGCGAAAAGCTTATTTAGGCGGTTCATTGTGTTGTGTTTGTCTGAATCAGAATGTACAGAATTTTACAATTAGCAGAATAACAGTGCAGAATTTCAAGATCATTCGGTAAATTCTTTAATTCTGTAAATTCTGATTCAGAAATTAAAATATTTAATATAAGTATCCAAATCCTTATCGCCCCTGCCCGAAATACAGATAACAACGTTATCATCGGCTTTGAATGTCATCTTTTCCAGCTGTGCCAGTGCATGGGCTGTTTCAATGGCCGGGATAATGCCTTCCATTTGCGAGCATAACAGGCCTGCCCGTAACGCCTCATCATCGGTAATACTGGTGTATTGTGCGCGGTTTATTTTGTACAGGTGCGCATGCTGCGGACCGATACCAGGGTAATCCAGCCCGGCCGATATAGAATATGGTTCAACCACCTGCCCATCCTCGGTTTGCATGAGTATGGTACGGCTGCCATGCAATACACCCTCCTGTCCCAAAAAGGTGGTAGCTGCCGAGTGGCCGCTGTTAACACCTTTACCTGCCGCTTCAACCGCAACAAGCTTTACTTCTTCGTCGCCCAAAAAATGGTAAAACATGCCCATGGCATTACTACCGCCGCCAACACAAGCCATTACATATTGAGGCAGCTCGTTACCGGTTTGCTCTAAAAGCTGTTTTTTGGTCTCAGTAGAAATCACCGACTGAAAGCGGGCAACCATATCCGGAAAAGGGTACGGCCCAACTACCGATCCGATGATGTAATGAGTATCAACAGGGTTGCCTATCCAATCGCGCAGGGCCTCATTGGTGGCATCTTTCAGTGTTTTACTGCCCGATGTAGCCGGCCTTACCGTAGCACCCAGCATCTTCATACGCGATACATTGGGTGCCTGGCGTTCCATGTCCACCGCGCCCATGTAAACCACGCATTCAATACCCATCAAGGCGCAAACTGTAGCTGTGGCAACACCATGCTGCCCGGCGCCTGTTTCGGCAATAATACGTTTTTTGCCTAAACGCTTAGCCAGCAGGATTTGCCCGATAGCATTATTAATCTTATGCGAGCCGGTATGGTTCAGGTCCTCACGTTTAAAAAATATGTTAGCCCCATACTTTTCCGAATATCTTTTAGCATGATACAGCGGCGAAGGCCTGCCCACGTAGTTTTTCAGCAAGTCGTCAAATTCGGTTTTAAAACCTGGATCATTAATAATGTTGAGATATTGAAGCCTTAACTCCTCAACATTTGGATAAAGCATTTCGGGGATATAGGCGCCGCCAAAATCGCCATAATAACCTTGCTCGTTAACTCCGTATTTCATTTATAATAGGTTGTTTGTTGATGATATCAAATGCTTGTTTTAGTTTATCGGTATCTTTAACACCGGGCGCCGTTTCAAAACGGCTATTTAAATCAACCCCGTAAAATTGCGGATGGTTAATCTTTTTAATTTCTTCTAAATTATCCAGGCTGATGCCGCCCGACAAAAAGAAGGGGACATCCAGTTTATAATTTTCCAGCATCCCCCAGTCAAAGGTTTTACCCGAACCACCATAGGCTGCAGTTTTTGTATCGAACAGGAAATAGTCTACTTTGTTCACATAATTATCCAGCCGGCTAAAATCGAAATTCTCGTCCAATCCAAATGCTTTAAACACGGTAACCCTGTCCCGAAAACTGTGGCTAAATTCCGGCGATTCGTCGCCATGTAACTGAATTACATCAAAATTGTAGGCTTGTATTAAGGAGTTTATTATTTGTGTGTTTTCGTTCACAAAAACTGCTGTTTTTTTGATGTTTATTGGTAGTTTTTTGAAACTTTCTGCAGATAATTGACCGATATATCGTGGCGAAGGCCCGTAGCAAATAAAGCCCAGGTAGTCCGGTTTTAAAGCAGCAACCGCTTCAATATTTTCGGGATCTTTTAAACCGCAAACTTTTATTTTCATGTTTAGTTTTGCAATAGCAGGTTAAAGCTGTTTAGCGCCTTTTTGCTGAGCAGGGCTTCCTCCGCCTCGTAAAAGCAATCGGCAAAGGTTTTTTCGGGGGTGATAGTCCTGATAGCCAAAGCTGCGTTTGATAGCACTACGTTGTTTTGCGCGTTGGTACCATCGCCACTTAGCACGCTACTAAATATTGAAGCAGAGGCACTTACAGTATCACCACCGGCAATTTCTGATGGGTCAAGCTTTTCGAAGCCCAGGGCCTCAACACTATTAATCTTTTCGCCCTCGGCCGAGAAGGTTTTGAAATCGCAGGTAAGGGAAACTTCGTCATAACCCTCCAAAGCGTTCACTATGGTATATTTAGTAGTTGATTTTTGGTAAAGATAAGCATACACCCTTGCCAGCTCCAGGTTAAAAACACCAACCAGTTGATTTTCAGGCTTCGCAGGATTAACCAGCGGACCAAGCATGTTAAAAAATGTTTTCACCCCCAACTCCCTGCGGATGGGCGCCACCGTTTTCATGGCGGGGTGGAACAGTGGTGCATGTAAAAAGCAGATGTTGGCTTTGTCAATTCCGCGTTTCAGTTTATCAGCATCGTTGGTAAACTGGTACCCCAAATACTCCATCACGTTTGACGAGCCACAACCCGATGACACACCGTAGTTACCGTGTTTGGCCACCTTATAACCCGCTCCCGCTACCACAAAGGATGCGAGGGTAGAAATATTGAAGGTATCCTTGCCATCGCCGCCGGTACCGCACAAATCTATCAGTTCGCCGGTTTGCAAATCAATGGGCAGGCAGAGTTCCAGCATGGCATCGCGAAAGCCTTCCAGCTCATCAACGGTAATACTGCGCATGCAATAGGCCGTCATAAACGCGGCCATTTGCGAGTTGTTGTACTTACCTTGAGCAATGTTTATCAAAATGCCTTTTGACTGCTCCCGGCTAAAGGTTTTGTGTTCGAATAGATGATTAAGTATCTGTTTCATGCCCCCTGGCCCCCTAAAGGGGGTACTTTTTAATTGTTAATTACCTACCCCCTCGACTTCTTCCCTCCCCATTCAGGGGGGCCAGGGGGCATAAAAAAAGGGTTACCGTATGGCAACCCTTCCTTTGAATATATTTTCTAAACAAACACGGAATTGCCTTACGATATCTCGTTAAGCCACCACCAGTTGTTTAATGCGTTCATTTTCATTTATGCCACAAAGATGGAAATAGTTTTTATAAAAACAAACAGATAAATTTGAATTATTGAATTATTGAATTATTGAATTATTGAATTATTGAATTATTGAATTATTGAATTATTGAATTATTGAATTATTGAATAAAAAAATAAATGAATCTTTGTAATGAACTATCAGCAACCGATATATTGTTTTACGGAATTATGAAAACAGCACCTATGCAGCCCAAATCAATAATTCAATAACTCAGTAATTCAATAATTAAGCATGGCTATACATAAAGAAAAAATAAACCCAGAGGATGACCTTGGCTTCGGCACACAGCCAGTGGTAAAAAGCCAGCCGGTTATTAATAAAGATGGATCTATTAACGTAAGGCGTACTGGCTTGCCGCGTTTTTCTACAGCCAATAATTACCACTCGCTTATTACCATGAGCTGGCGCAAGTTTTGGGTAATTGTTTTTAGCTGTTATTTTATAGCCAATATCATATTTGCCTGCATCTACATTTCATTGGGTACTGATGTGCTTGATGGCCGGAGTGGCAACACTGTATTCGACCGTTTTATGGATGCCTTCTTTTTTTCGGCCCAAACTATTTCGACCGTTGGTTATGGGCACATCAGTCCGAAGGGAATGGCTGCAAACAGTGTGGCGGCTTTAGAATCGATGATGGGCTTATTAGCCTTTGCCTTAGCTACAGGTTTATTATACGGGCGCTTCTCCAGGCCGTCGGCCAAGATATTGTACAGTGATAAGGTATTAGTTGCTCCTTATCGGGATAAGGGTTGGGGCTTAATGTTCAGACTGGCCAATTTAAGGCGCAACATATTGATAGACCTCGAGATTGAGGTTGTATTTGGCTATAACGAAGAAGTGAACGGCAAGGTGATCCGCAAGTTTTTTCAACTGGAACTGGAACGAAAGTTTGTGAGCATTTTGACTGTAAACTGGACGGTGGTGCACCCACTTGATGAAAACAGCCCGTTAAAAGACATGACCCAGGAGGAACTGGAAGCCAAACAGGCCAGTTTATCCGTCATCCTAAAAACCTTTGACGATACCTTTTCACAAACCGTACACTCCCGCACCTCCTATATCTATTCGGACGTGGTTTGGGGCGCCAAATTTGTGCCTGTATTTCATCGTGACGAAGATGGACAAGCTATTTTGGATATGAGTAAAATAAGCACTTATGAAATTGTTCATTAGTTCACTGGTTCATTAGTTCATTGGTGCCTGTCAGCTGGCTATTTAAAAAAGTTTTTTAAACAAACTTATCAAACATAAAAGACCAATGAACCAGTGCACTAATGAACCAATGAACTATCTTAAAAGCGGATTCTTCTCCTTTGCAAACACATTGTAAACCATCTTATCTAAAAAGGCTGGCAGCAGTTTACTAAGCAATACGGTAAGTTTGCCCTGCAGGGTCAACACCAGTGTGCGCGAGCGGTTTTCAATACCATCTACAATTACCTTGGCTACCTGGTCGGCAGTCATCATTTTATCTTCTTCCAGGGTGCTTTCGCGCTGCTCTACCCCTTCTTTATTAAGCGCAGTATTGCGGATGTTTGATGCAGTAAAGCCCGGACAAGCGGTTAACACGTGTACACCGGTTTTCAGATTTTCAACCCGCAAAGCATCCAAAAAACCATTCATGGCAAACTTTGAGGCAGAATATCCCGCGCGGCCGGGCAGGCCTTTATAGCCCGCTATAGATGATACACCTACTATGCTGCCTTTGGTTTTGGTAATTTCGGGCAGCGCGTATTTGGTACAATATACCGTACCCCAAAAGTTAACATCCATTAATGATTTGAGTACCTTCAAATCAACATCTTTAAACAACGCCCGCATAGATATGCCTGCATTGTTTATCAACACATCAATTTTACCAAAGGTGATGAGCGTTTGTTTAATTAATTGAGCGCAATCGTCTTCGATAGTTACATCGCATTGTACAGCCAGGGCTTTGGTTTGGTAACGCCTTTCAATATCCTGGGTTATTACGCAAAGGGTTACATATTGGCGGGCTGCCAAAACCACAGTTGCACCGCGTTTGGCACATTCAATAGCTAACGATTTTCCGATGCCGGATGATGCCCCGGTTATTACTATAACTTTATCATTTAACTTCATAAGTTGAAGGGAATAGCTGCGGCAAACCCTCCACTTTAATTTCGGGTACCTTAAATAAATATTTGGCGGCGAAGATAATCATCGCACCATAAAATTCCTTAAGATAATCCCAGCTAAATTTCACATTATTACGGCTGTTGAAGTTAATAATATACGTTTTGGGAAAGTAATAATTTTTAAACCCGGCAAGCCTGATGCGGTAACTCAGATCGATATCATATCCATAGGTATGAAAACGTTCATCAAACAGCCCGGCTTTATCAATAGCCTCTTTACGCATCAGCATAAAAGCGCCGTTCAGCACATCGGTTTCCGAAGTTTGAAACTCCTCCACCCAATCTTTACGTTGTACATCGGTAAGGCGCGATTTGGAAAAATATTTGGCAAGGCCTGTCAGTTTAAAAAACACTGCCCAAGACTCGGTAAACCCATGTTTTGATTCGGCAAGGAAACGACCGTCAGGCGTTATCATTCGTACACCCATCCCTCCGGCATCCAAATGTGTATCCATAAATTCCAGCGCCTTTTCAAAAGTCTTTTTGCCTGTAATTGTATCCGCACTGACTACTAAAACATACTCTCCGGTAGTTTCTTTAATTCCCTGGTTATAAGCTTTTGCCAGTCCCTGGTTACTGGTGTTGGCAATCACTTTAACATCAGGAAACTCACCGCTTAGCATCTCTACAGATTTGTCTGCCGAGGCGTTATCCACCACAAAAACCTCGTAATTAATGCCCACAGCGGCCCTTATTACCGAATTAAGCGCTATCCTGAGCATATCACAGGTATTGTAATTTACAACGATGACAGATAGTTTCATACCTTACTTTGACAATGAATTTTCATACGGAACACGTGTAGCGATAGACCGCCCGAGGGTGATCTCATCTACGTACTCCAATTCACCTCCAAAGGCTATGCCACGGGCTATGGTTGATATGGTAATGTTGAAAGATTTTATGCGCTTGTTTAAATAAAACAAAGTGGTATCGCCTTCCATGGTAGCGCTAAGGGCAAAAATGATCTCTTTGGCTTCGTTTTCCTTCAGGCGTTCAACCAGGGTATCAACCTGCAAATCCGATGGCCCTACCCCATCCATTGGCGATATTAAGCCACCCAATACATGATATACGCCATTGTACTGGTTGGTATTTTCAATAGCCATTACATCGCGGGTATCCTCAACCACGCAAATAAGGCTGCGGTCGCGTTTATGCGATGAGCAAATCTCGCATACGGCATGGTCTGATATGTTGTGGCAAACCGAGCAAAACATAATCTCGTTACGCAGCTTGCTCACAGTGTTGCTAAATCGTTCAACATCCTGTTTATCCTGGTTTAGCAAATGCAGCACCAGCCTCAGAGCGGTTTTTTGACCCACCCCCGGCAATTTGGCAAATTCGGCTACAGCATTTTCCAGTAATTTGGACGAAAAATTCATTTTGCGAAGTTAAGGAATAAGTCGGGAAGTTGGGAGAGTTCGGAAAGTCGGGAAGTCCGAAAGATTAAAGTTTGTATTTTGAGAATTTCTTCTGTGTTATGCAATTTACTTTCCGACTTCAGGGCCTTTTCCCACTTTCGGTCTTGCGGACTTTCCGTCTTCCGGACTTTCGGACTAAAGTTTGTAAATAGTTAATTTGTTCTGTACTTTGCAACTCAATTCGGACTTTACGGATCTTTCCGGGCTTTCGGAGCTACTTCCGGACTTTCGGACTTCCCAACTTCCAGACTAATAAAACATCTATGTCGCCAGGAGTACTATTATCATTTATTATCGGTTATTTTTTGGTGTTGCTGGTTATATCCTGGCTTACATCCCGCAAAGCTTCAGATAATGATACTTTTTTTGTTGCCAACCGCAACTCTAAATGGTACCTGGTGGCCTTCGGGATGATCGGCACCGCTCTTAGCGGGGTTACCTTTATTTCGGTGCCGGGCAAAGTTGGCGCCCCCTCCGGCGATCAGTTTTCTTACTTTCAATTTGTGCTGGGCAACGCCGCCGGCTTTCTCATCATCGCTACCGTATTGCTGCCGCTTTATTACCGGTTAAAACTTACCTCAATATACAGTTATATCGAGGGCGCTTTAGGCACATGGAGCTATAAAACCGCTGCCGGAATATTCCTCATCAGCAGGGTTATCGGTTCATCCTTCCGGTTGTACCTGGTGGTTATTGTTTTACAGAAATTTATTTTTGATAGTTACCATATTCCTTTTGCCGTTACAGTGCTCATTTGTTTAGTGCTTATCTGGTCTTACACGTTTAAAGGAGGATTAAAAACCATTATTATTACCGATAGCCTGCAAACTTTTTTCCTTGTGTTATCGGTATTTCTATCTATATACTTCATTTGCAGTAGCCTGCACCTGAATATTATTGAGGCTGCCGATGCCATTAAAAACAGTAGTTATGCCAAAATATTTTTCTTTAATGATTTCCTGAGCAGCAAATTCCATTTTACCAAAGCGTTTTTAGGTGGCATATTTATAACCATTGGCATGGTGGGCCTTGACCAGGACCTGATGCAAAAAAACCTGAGCCTTAAAAACATTAAGGAAGCCCAGAAAAACATGTTCAGTTTTACCGGGGTATTTGTCGTAATCAATATATTCTTTTTAAGCGTAGGCGCCCTGTTGTGGATGTATGCCGGCAAATATGGCATCCATGTGGATAAAACCGACTACCTGTACCCTACCATCGCCCTGCAACATTTGGGCATTGTACCGGCCATGGTTTTCATGCTGGGCCTTACAGCGGCAACCTTTGCTACCACCGATTCGGCGCTTACAGCGCTTACAACCTCTTTTTGTGTAGATTTTTTAGGCTTTAACAAAAGCACCGATCTTAATAGCAAAAAAAAGGTAGGCACACGCCATACGGTACATATTGCTTTTTCGGGGCTGATGTTTTTAACCATTGTGATATTTAACGCTATTAACAACGATGCGGTGGTAAGCGCCATATTTACTGTTGCATCGTACACGTACGGGCCATTGCTGGGGCTTTATTCCTTTGGTTTGTT
The DNA here is from genome assembly GCF_007971525.1 of Mucilaginibacter ginsenosidivorax. Taxonomy (NCBI): domain Bacteria; kingdom Pseudomonadati; phylum Bacteroidota; class Sphingobacteriia; order Sphingobacteriales; family Sphingobacteriaceae; genus Mucilaginibacter; species Mucilaginibacter ginsenosidivorax. Next base: position 6,409,820 of record NZ_CP042437.1, on the reverse strand, counting down.
TGTAAGTAACAGGCAGGTAAGGGACAAGCTGGTTCCGTTTATTTGTGTTGCATCGCCCGCTATATGCTACTTTTTAAATGCCGAATCAAAATCACTTTTGGGTGGATATGTTTTTAGCAATGAACTCATCATTGTTAACGGATTAATTACCTTTGTCGGCTTGTTGCTGAGCTCAAGTCCGAAAGACAGGAATTCGGGAACTCCGAAAGTCGTAGCTGGGTAAAAGAGAATCAACAACAAAACATAATTAACAAATTTGATGTACTAACAATACTTCCGGATTTCCCGACTTTCGGACTTCCGGGCTACTAAAACAAAGGATATGACCGGAGATGATAAAATAAGACAAGCATTTGAAAACAAAAACTGGCAGGAAATAAAGGTTACGGATTCCTGGCAGATATTTAAAATAATGGCCGAATTTGTTGACGGCTTTGAAAAACTGGCCAAAATTGGCCCATGCGTATCCATATTCGGATCGGCACGTACCCATAACGATAACAAGTATTACCAATTGGCCGAAGGGGCTGCCCGCCTGCTTACCGAGCATGGCTATGGTGTAATATCGGGCGGCGGACCAGGTATCATGGAGGCAGCCAACAAAGGCGCGTACGAAGCGGGGGGCAAATCGGTAGGTTTAAATATCGAACTGCCGTTTGAGCAGTTCCACAATAAATATATTGATAGGGATAAGATCATGGAGTTTGATTACTTTTTTATCCGCAAGGTGATGTTTATGAAATACTCGCAAGGCTTCATTATTTTGCCCGGCGGTTTTGGAACAATGGATGAGTCCTTCGAGGCCATGACGTTGATCCAAACCGGTAAAATTGCGCGGTTCCCTATTATTTTTGTGGGTGTTGATTACTGGAAAGGCTTGTTTAGCTGGATAGAAGAAAAAATGCTGGCCGATCAGCACAACATCAACCCAGATGACCTGATGCTTTACCGCGTAGTTGATACCGCCGAAGAGGCAGTTGATCATATTACCCGTTTCTACAACAAATATGTGTTGAAGCCGAATTTTTAAGGATATATTAATCATTAGACTAAATGTCATTTCGAACGAGCAGGTGCAGGGAAAAAGCGGGGTGCGAGGAGAAATCCTATACACACTGCATTCCAATGGACTTGTCGTGATGCAGTGTGTATAGGATTTCTCCTCACCCCAACGCTTAAATCCACCTCTGATTCGTTCGAAATGACAACCGGGTAAAATACAAAATGCCACCCTAAACAAGGTGGCATTTTGTATTTAGTCACTTAAAGATTGCTTATTCCTCGTAAGTCTAAGAATCCTACTTCATACTTTCCTTAGTCACTACACTTGCAGCAGCTGCAGGCTCTTTAGCCATATCAATCATGGCGGTAACTTCATCAACCAATCCATCAGTCGAGCCGTCAAATCCAACAACTTTAAAGCGGATATTACCATTTTTGTCGATAATAAACTTGGTAGGGATACCATCAACCCCAAATTGCGATACCACCTTTGATTGGCGGCCATCGGCCCCTTTTTCGTCCATCAGCACATAAAAACTGTACTTTTTATCAGCAATAAATTTCTTTACACCGTCGGCATAGTTATCGCCGTTTTCCCATGTATCAACAAATAAAAATTTCACATCTGCATCGTCCTTAAAATTATTTACAGCAGTTTGCATACCAGGGAACGATGCTTTACAAGGGCCGCACCAGGTTGCCCAAAAATCAACAATAACCACTTTGCCTTTCAGGCTGGCCAGTGATACGGTGTTGCCTTCAAAATCTTTTAAAGCAAAGGGTAATGCGGGCTGGTTAATCATTTGTTTGGCCAGTTCGACACGTTTTTTATTCCGGGCAAAATTGATAAGGGAAGCAAGGTATTCATCGTAACCTGCCTGGCTGCCTTTCAACTTCATATAATCGGTTTTTAACTCATTTTTTAAAACATCTGATCCCTTGCCGGCTTTTAAAGCGCCTTCAATTACTTGTTGCGATTCGGCATATTTACCAAGGGCATTCAGTATCAACACGTAATGCTCATTTATTTCGGGATCATTATAGGTGTTGGTTGCATACACTGCTTTTTGATATTTGTAGGCTTCATCGTACTTCTTCTCCTTGTATAAAATAAAGGCGTAGGTATCTGCATAATTATCATATGATTCCTGGCTACGTTTAGCCACAGCTTTTGGCGATGCATAAGCCCCGGCTACGGGGTTCTTCACCCCTTCGGCCATGATATCTAATGATCGTTTGGATAATTTTTCTGCTTCGCCCAGTTTATCACCGGCCTTGCCCCACTCGTAAGCAGTATTATTATACTCTTGTGCCAAAACAGTTTTGTTTTTCACAAGTGCGGCATACTTGTTAAAGGATTCCATATCTCCTTTTTTAAGATAACCGGAGGCCAACTGAGTTCTTACAAAATCAAGCGCCGGAATTTTATCTTCTGGCCTGGGCGGATATTTGGCGATATAGGCATTGTAAGCCGAATCCTTTTTGCCCAGATCGGCTATTTTGTAAACCTCTACGGCAGCGTCATTTTTTGCTGTTGTACCTTCGGGGAATCGTTTTTTGATCACTGCCACCATCGAATCGGCCGATGCCGACTGCTTTGTCCAGTTGAGCATGTTTGTCGCCAGCACCAGGTCTTTCTCGTCATCGCTTTTCTCCAGCGTTTTTATTTTGGCGTTTACCAAAACAACAGTTTGCGGATCTTTTTTCTTAGCCAGTATAGAATAATATTGGATATTAAAAAGACGCTCGCCTTTAGGATACACCTCATCTTCTTTTTTAAACAATTCAAGGGCCTTATCATTATCGGCTTTTATACCGCCAAATCGCGCGCCAACGCCGCTGCTTAAAACAAACGCTTCGGCTTCATAAGCACCTTGCACGGGCTTTCCGTTTTGATAAACAGAAAACAGGTATCCTTTATCGGCATTGTTGTCAACAGCCTCGCCACTGTACAGCTTTACAAAAAAGGCCTTTGCAGATGCAGGCACGGTAAAATCGCCGGTTAGCAAAGCGCCGCTGGTTTTTAGGGTTACATCGGCAACAGGGTTATCCTTGCCATCAATAAAATAAACTTCGGCTGCGATATCCTTCTTCCCGTCAACCGGCGTCCCGGCAGGGTTATAGGTTAATTTTATTTTCTCGGCGACTGCGGGAAACCGGGCCGATAAAGTAAGGTGACTGTTTTGCGCATAAATGTTTTGCAGCGCCAGTATGGCAGGCAAAACCAGCAGCAGTTTGCGATATTTCATAGGTAATTATTTTACCCCTAAAATAATACTATTATTTACCAAAAAAGAAGCGGTTAACATTTATTAACTACAAGTAACATTCATTATAGTATCAAATTACACTTATAATGTTGACTATAAATAACTCAGCCACCATTTTTCTTTATGCGCCTGTTTGTATGTATCATACCGTTTGCACAACGGATACAGGCCTACAACAATAACTATCCAAACCAGGTACGCAACCGGCAACGAAAACCCGTAGCCTTTAAGCGATGTGGTAAACCATATTGGCTGATCAAGTATCCAGATTTTCCAGTTTTGTCCTGGCGTAAGGGCGGATGCAACAAGGGCTATAAGGTGAATAATGTAGATATGGATAAGATAGTAAAACATAGGTACCCTTCCGTACACAGATACTACCCTAACCACGGTATTCTGTAGCTTTTCTGTAAAGGCCAGGAATAGCAAAGCTGAACCCACTGTTAATAAAATATACAACAACGAAGGTGGATATTTATTGACTTTGATAAACGAAAGGAAGGTAAAAAACGCATCCTTCTGTACAGTCCATTTAACAGGATCGCCGTATACGTTAAGATACCTGATCACTACAAATAATACCAGGGAAGCGGCACCCATTATAAATAAAGTTTTCCTGCGTTTTTCCACGCTGTATTCCGGGGTAAACAATTGCCCCAGGCAATAGCCTAATGGCATAATTGCAACCAGCGGAATTATAGGATAACCTACTAAAAGTATTTCATGTCCCCAGAAAAACGGACGCTGATCATGAAGAAAAGCCCAGCCAAAACCGGCTATATTATTACCGGCCACATGCACGCCATCCAATAAATTATGGCCGAATATAACTGCAAGGCTAAGAACAAGAATAGCGGTTTTAGGCAAATGGATTAGTGCCGCAAGTACAATCATACTTATCCCCAGGGCCCATATGGTTATAAACAGCAACATCGGGAAGGCGATATTAAAGTTCCAGCCGAAATTGACTACCACCAGCTCCAGGAACACCAACCAAAGGCCACGTTTTACCAGGAAAACAGATAGCTCATTCTTTGTTTTCTTGCGGCTCATTAAAAATGCCGAGGTGCCTGCCAGCAGCATGAAAATGGGCGCGCAAAAATGGGTTATCCAACGGGTAAAAAACAACACACCGGATGTTTTATCTAAATCAAGCGGATCAAATAAAAACGAGCCTTTATACAGGTAATCGCGCACGTGGTCAAGCGCCATAATGATCATGATGGTGCCACGAAGAAAATCAATCGATGTTATCCTGTTTTTAAGTGTTGTTGCCATTTCAATTGTTAAGTGTTCAGGCCGATCTGTTGGGTTATCGGGCTTTAGGTTGCTTTTGATGGATATTACGCTGCAAATTGCCTATTTTTTTTAAATTTTCGGAGTAAAAAACAATGAGGCAACGATTTTAGACATTCAAATGATTTTTAAAGTTAATATCCGCCGATAACATTTTATCATTATTTTGCGGTTTATGGATAAACCTGCCAAACTTAAGCCACAGGCCGCATTGGGCTTTATTTTTGTTACCATGCTGATAGATGTTATCGGCTTTGGTATCATTATACCCGTAATGCCTAAACTGATAGAGAAATTAATACATGGCACCGTTAGCCAGGCATCGTTATATTCGGGGCTTATGCTGCTGGCCTATTCGGTAATGCAATTCCTGTTTTCGCCGGTGATTGGCAACCTGAGCGATAAATATGGCCGCCGGCCGGTGTTATTATCATCCCTGTTAGGATTCGGCGTCGATTATCTATTCCTCGCATTTGCACCATCAGTAGGCTGGCTGTTTGTTGGCCGCACTATAGCTGGTATAACGGGCGCAAGTTTTACAACCGCTTCTGCTTATATCGCTGATATCAGCACTCCCGAAAAACGCGCACAAAACTTCGGGATGATAGGGGTTGCTTTCGGCATCGGCTTTATTATTGGCCCGGTGCTGGGCGGTATTTTAGGAAAATGGAATGTTCATTATCCATTTTTTGCGGCCGCTGGCTTGGCCTTATTAAATGCAGCTTATGGCTTCTTTATCTTGCCAGAGTCGCTGTCGTTAGACCACCGCCGACCCTTTGACTGGAAACGCGCCAATCCATTGGGGTCATTATTACAGCTCAAAAAATATCCATCAGTAATTGGCCTCGCCGCTTCGTTGTTCCTGGTGTATTTTGCTGCACAATCTGTACAAAGCGTATGGACGTTTTATACCATCCTGAAATTTAATTGGAGCGAAGATATAGTAGGCTATTCATTAGGGTTTATTGGCTTGATGATAGCCATGGTTCAGGGTGGCTTAATACGGGTAACATTACCCAAGCTGGGTTTGGAACGCAGTATATGGATGGGCCTTTTGCTGTACAGCACCGGGTTGATACTATTTGCAATTGCCACCCATACCTGGATGATGTTTGCTTTTATGATTCCTTATGCCCTGGGCGGTATTGCGGGTCCCGCTTTACAGGGCTTGATGAGTAACCAGGTACCCGCCAATGAGCAGGGCGAACTACAAGGCGGCCTAACCAGCCTCATGAGTTTAAGCTCGATATTTGGCCCATGGATAATGACCACCTTGTTTTACTATTTTACCAATTTCAAAAACCACCTGTATTTACCCGGAGCTCCGTTTATTTTGGGGGCCATACTGATGCTTTTGGCTGCATTGCTGGCTATCAGGAGTTTTAAAAAGAAGTAAAAACAAGCTGGCGATATCATTTTACGGCCTTAATTTTCCGTCTCACTATTGTATTATTAATAAACAACAATGGCTTATATTATGGTAGATATAGAAAGTGATGGCCCAATTCCGGGCGGCTTTTCTATGATCTCTTTCGGCGCTGTGCTTGTACAGTATGGCCTCGACAAAACTTTTTACGGACAACTAAAATCGATATCTGAAAATTATATTCCCGAAGCCCTGGCTGTTTCGGGCCATACGCGCGAAGAGGTTTTATCATTCGACGACCCGGCTACGGTTATGGCCAATTTTGCAACCTGGATAAAAACTGTTTGTAAAGATCAGCCCATTTTCATTAGCGACAATAACGGGTTCGATTGGATGTTCATCTGCTGGTATTTCCATCACTTTACAGGTAAAAACCCGTTTGGATTCAGTTCGCAAAACCTGGGCAGCCTGTATAAAGGCATGGTTAAAGATATGTTCAAAAACTTTAAACACCTGCGCAAAACAGCACATACCCATCACCCGGTTGACGATGCAAAAGGAAACGCCGAGGCCTTGCTCACCTTAAAACGCGAACACGAATTAAAGATCAAATTATAGATAAAATAAAAGGATAGGTTATATATTCGCCAAAATTAATATCTTCAAAACTTTTACAGCGAATAAACCTTTATCAAATTAATGACTAAAAAACCTCAAAAGAAGCAGTCGGCAGCGCTGGGCTTTATATTTGTTACGCTGTTTATTGATGTGCTTGGTTTAGCGGTTACTATCCCGGTAATGCCCAAACTGCTCGAAAACCTGGGGCATGTTGATGTAAGCACCGCCGCGCAGTACAGTGGTTACTTAACTTTCACCTACGCTTCCATGCAATTCCTTTTCTCGTCGGTTGTAGGTAACCTTAGCGATAGGTACGGCCGCCGGCCCATCCTGCTTAGTTCATTACTTGGTTTTGGGATAGATTATATTTTTATGGCCTTTGCCCCTACCATAGCCTGGCTTTTTGTTGGCCGCGTTATAGCTGGCATCACCGGCGCCAGCACCAGTACAGCAACAGCCTACATTGCCGATGTAAGCACCGGCAAAAACCGCGCGGCAAATTTTGGACTGGTAGGCGCTGCATCGGGTGTGGGTTTTATTGTAGGCCTGGCTATGGGTAGCTTCCTGGGCGAGATTAGTGTGAGGCTGCCATTTATGGCTGCAGCTGCCTTTGCCCTGGTTAATGCGGCATACGGCTACTTTGTACTCCCAGAATCATTAGCGCCTGAAAACCGCCGTAAATTTGACTGGAAAAAATCGAACCCAATAAGCTCATTACGCAGCCTTAACCGCTATCCTGCCCTTGGTGGCCTGGTTGGTGCATTCGCGCTGGTTTATGTGGCCCAAAAGGCTGTAGAATATGTTCTGGCCTTCTTTTTAATTGAAAAGTTTCAGTGGAGCCAAATCAGTATTGGTTACCTGGGGGTGTTTATTGGTGTTGTGCTGGTTGCTATACAGGGCGGCCTTATCAGGTATACCATCCCTAAGTTCGGCCAGGAAAAAAATATTGTGGCAGGCCTGTTGTTTTACGCCCTTGGCCTGGTGCTTATTGCCTTTGCCAGCCACGGCTGGATGGTTTATGTTTATATGGTGCCTTACTGCCTGGGCGGAATTTCGGGACCAGCCTTACAAGGGTTAATTACCGGTACAGTATCGGCAAAAGAACAGGGCGAACTGCAAGGCTCTTTAACCAGCTTAACCAGTGTGGCCGTTATTATAGGCCCGCTGCTGATGAGTTCGGTTTTCCACTTGTTTACACATAAAGATACCACTGCTTATTTCCCGGGTGCACCTTATATATTGGGTGCGGTACTAATGCTCACCAGTACTTTCCTGGCCGTAAAAAGTTTTAAAAAGGTACCCGTTCCCAAAAAAGCAAAAGCAGTTTAATGTGATATACCCTGAGCAGTTAGTTGAAAGTTTTAGCAGGGCAAACCAATGTAAATTGGGTTAACATAACTTAACACATTTTAAGCAATATCATTTATAAATACCTAACAATCAATAATTTGCCGTTTTTACATGGTTAACATAAAACTGATGTGTTACTCGATTTAAGCGTATACGGTTATTGGTGCCTGCTGTTGGTATTGCGAAATATTTAGATGCGTTTGCCCTGTAAGTTCAAAGTCGGAATTTGTCATCCTTTGACTTAGAACATAGCGCTTTCGGCTAAATCCTATTTGTCATTTCAGGATCGATGCAACGTTAATGATCTAAACCGCTTACGCCGCCCGATATTACAAATTTCATCATATCGGCAGCGCTTTTATCAATGGGCTTTACTTTACCGGCATCTATGATAATAACCTGCCCGGCAAACGAGTATGAGTAAGGAAAATACACGGCAACTTCGCCGGGCAGTCCTAAAACAGCGAGATCTTTTTGAACAAGAAACCCAATTTTTTTCAGCCCAAACTCATTTACCTCTACCAAAACCGGTTCGTTAAACTTTTTTTCCTCGCCAACAAAAGCCTCGGTAAGGTCTTTTATAGATGAATACAAGAACGCGAAGATGGGTAAACGGTTAAACCAGCGCTTAAACCAGCGTTTTATCGGGTCGGTTATTACATTGGTAACTAAAATACCCGCTATCATGATCACCACAATCACGTTTAATATCCCAAGGCCTGGGATATAAAGATGCTTGCCAGTTTTATCAACCAGCAGGTCACTTAAATTCAGCGCTTTATCAATTGTTGATACGCCCCAGTACATCAAAAAAATTGCCGCGCCTATAGGTACTACTACCAACAGCCCTTTTGCAAAATACCTGATTAAAACCCGCGCAAAATTGTTCATAAGCCCCTAAAATTTCTACTCGTAAAAATACACCCTTTTTACCCGCTGTGAAACATTAGTTAATATTTCATAGGGAATGGTGCCTATCTGGGCGGCCAACTCCTCAATCCGCTGGTGCTGTTCGTCAAATATAACTACCTCGTCGCCCTCGTTTACGTCAAGGCCGCTTACATCCAGCATACACATATCCATGGTGATGTTACCCACCGTTGGTACCAGGGTTCCTTTTACCAGCATTTTGCCTACACCATTGCCAAATGCCCGCAAATAACCATCGGCATAACCAATACGTACGGTGGCAATTTTGCCGTCTTTGGCCAGTTTACCGCTACGGCTATAACTGATGGTTTCTCCTGCTTTTATTTTTTTTACCTGTGCCACACTTGTTTTTAAGCTGGCAATGGGCTGCAGCGCCCTGTTTGATGCAGGTACTGCCGAATCAATGCCGTATAAGCCAATACCCAGCCGCACCATATCATATTGCGCCGATGGCCACCGGATGATCCCCGCCGTATTGCACAGGTGTTTAATAACGGTATAACCCAATGAGCGTTCAATCTCCGTAAATGCTTTTTCAAAACGCTTTATCTGTGTTTTGGTAAACTCATCATGTTTACTGGCCTCACTTGCTGCCAGGTGCGAAAAAACAGATTGAACACGAACGAATCGGTTTGCCTCCAGCATATCGCACAGGGTATCAATTTCGTGATTTTCGAAGCCCAGCCTGTGCATCCCTGTGTCTATTTTGATGTTTACACGATAGCTTGATATGTTGCGCCCCTTCGCATAATTCACAAAATCATCCAGCAAACCAAAACTATAAATTACCGGCTCCAGTTTGTACTCTGTCAGCTTATCAAATGCCGATGCTTCTGGGTTCAGCACCATGATAGGCAGGTTAATACCTGCCTGCCTTAACGCGGCCCCCTCATCAATATAGGCAACCGCCAGGTAATCTACCTTATTGTATTGCAGCATATTGGCTACCTCAAAAGTGCCGCTTCCATAACTGAAGGCCTTCACCATGGCCATCACCTTTACGCCGGGTTTCAGTTTAGATTTATAAAAATCAAGATTACTCAATAAGGTATTCAGGTTGATCTCTAAAATTGTTTCGTGGGCCTTTTGGGCCAGCGCGCGGCTTATACGTTCAAATTCAAAACTACGCGAGCCTTTGATCAGGATGGTTTCATCTTTAAAGTCAAGCTGCTTCAGGTGCTGCAGCATGGCGGCAGTATCATTAAAAAAATGATGTTCCGCTACGTTGAAGTATTCCCGGTGGCTTAACAGGGCATCGCCAACGCCTATGAATTTATCTACCTTTTTACCGGTTACCAAATCGGCTACCTGCTGATAAAGCACATCCTGGGGAAGCCCCGACTGGTAGATATCCGACAGAATCAATGTTTTTTTCTGATGTTGATTTTGCTGGCCTAAAAAGTTGAGCGCTATCTCCAATGATTGCAGATCGGAGTTGTAAGAGTCGTCAATCACCGAACAATTGTTTATGCCATTTTTTAATTCAAGGCGCATGCTCACCGGCACCAGGCGTTCAATACGTTTATCAGCCTCAACAGCGCTATATCCAAGGGCCAGCATAGTTGCCCAGCAAACAATAGCATTTTCTATCGATGCTTCGTCGGTAAAGGGCACCAGGCATTCAATTTCCTGTTTTTGGTAATAAGCACGCAGGTAATAATTTTTGGCGATCACCGTGCCGCTAAAAACATACAAGTGGGCCTGGCTAAATTTGCGGCTCCAGGTAAACGTTTCTTTGGCCGGCACATCTGCTCTAAAATCTATCAGCAAATCGTAATTGCAAATCAGTTTTTGGCTGTTTTTAAATAATTTAAACTTCTCCAACACCTTCTCTCTCTTGCTGGCAAAACCTTCGTCATGCGCGGTACCTATGTGGGTAAGCACGCCTACCTGGGGCTTAATAATAGCCTCCAGCTTTTCCATTTCATTAATGGTTGATATACCGGCTTCAAAAATGCCCATATCATTACGGCTGTTTATTTGCCAAACCGAAAGCGGTACCCCTATTTGCGAGTTATAACTTTTAGGGTTACGAACAATATTTTTATCGGCTGCAAGCAGCTGGTATAGCCATTCCTTTACAATGGTTTTACCATTACTACCTGTTATGCCAATTACCTGCAGGTTAAACCGGTCACGGTGATAGGCCGCTAAAGCCTGCAACGCCGCAAGAGGATCGGCCACTATTAAAAAATTGGCTTCGGGTAAGTTAAATTCGGGGCCATACTCTACCACAAAATTACGTACGCCTGCTGCATAAGCGCCGGCAACAAACTCGTGCCCGTTACGCCTGCCGCTCAGGGCAAAAAACAAACCTTCGGCAGCATTATTTAAGCGGCGGCTATCGGTAAACAGCGCGCAGATGATGTATTCTTTTACAATGTTGCCACCCGCATTAATGATCTGTTTAACTTCGGTTATCTGGTACTGGTTGTTAAGCATGGTACGAATTTGGGCATATTAATTTAACTATAGCATATTTTTTGACGAATTTTGACAGCCAATGGATGGCCCTAAAAAAATTAAAATAACCGACCCTAAAATAGCCCTGGCCAAGGCCGAAAGTTATTGCGCCTACCAGGAACGATCGCAACAAGAGGTGCGCGACAAGCTTTATGATTGGGGCTTATGGCCCGATGCCATTGAGCAGGTAATAAGCGAACTGATACAAGGCAACTTTTTAAACGAAGAGCGCTTTGCCAAAGCCTACGCCAAAGGCAAGTTTAGCCAGAAAGCATGGGGCCGCATAAAAATAAAACAAGGCCTTAAACAGAAACGCGTGCCCGATGTACTGATAAAAAAAGCGCTGTTAACCATTGATGCCGATGATTATTTTACAGCCTTAACCAGGCTATTGGAAAAAAAAGCAGGCACCATAAGCGAAAAAAATGACCTGAAGCGCCGTTATAAGCTACAACAGTACGCTATGGGGCGCGGGTACGAGGCAGACCTGATTACAGATGTTTTGAAAGTCAACCACTTATAAACTATTTTAAAAAAAGTGAAATTTTCCCTTGCAGAACATCCAATTCTGTCTATATTTGCACTCCCGCAAACGAGATAGGCACACAGCTTACTTAAAGCAGGAGAATACCAATGCGAAAGTAGCTCAGTTGGTAGAGCACGACCTTGCCAAGGTCGGGGTCGCGAGTTCGAATCTCGTCTTTCGCTCAAAGCCCTTCCATCAAAAAGAAGGGTTTTATTTTTGAAGGTTAATCACCTGCTCAGATGGTGGAACTGGTAGACACGCAGGACTTAAAATCCTGTTCCCGTAAACGGAGTGCGGGTTCGATTCCCGCTCTGAGTACCTTGAAAATCAAGCGATTAGGTGAAAGACACTAATCGCTTTTTTGTTGCCCAAAATTTCTGGTCTAACATTGGTCGAACATTTGCAGGATGTTAGACCAATCAATTTTGTTCCCTCAATTATTCTCATAACTTTGTTGATAACTTAACCAAATCACGAGATGGATGTTATCTGCATAAGTGAGGATGCCTACTTTGATTTACTCAAGAGATCATATGAGTACATTAAAAGCCTGCATAATATCAAAGAAGAAAAATGGATATTGCCTGATAAGGCCATGGAAATACTTGGCGTAAAAACGACCAAACTTCAAGAGTTACGCGATACTGGCGAGATAGAAATCTCCCAACCATCCAAAAAAGTGATCCTTTATAACATTGATAGCATTCGCGAATATTTAAATAAACACGCCCGTAAAAGTTAGATCATGGCAACAGACGAACAAATCGCAGAGGCTTTTAATGCTGGTTATACCATGCAGAAGATTGATCCCGCTATGGTTGAAAAACTTCTTTCAACCAAAAATGATAGCGAGATTATGAATGCTATGGCACAGGGAGCCAAACAACTGGAACGGGAAAAGATTATCCATCAGCAGCAGGAAATTAAAGAGCGGAGCCAAATAAAAACTCACAAACGATAATAAAATGACAAATATTCATAAAACAATGTGTGAAGAATGTAATAAACTTGTTGGTGCAAGTCGTCATACCCAGCCGCATGGTGACCTTAAACTAACAAAGGAAAAACCTTTTAAATCTATGTTTGGTGACGTTAATGAATATTATTACACATGTAATGAATGTGGTACAGAATGGCTTCGTGAAAAAGGTTCTTATGGACAAGGCTGGCAGCGATAACAATGGCAATAAGTATTAGAACACATAAAATGCTATGGGGGCGTTCCGGTAATCGTTGCGCAATACCTGGTTGTAAAAGGGTGCTTTATGAAGATGAAACGCTAACAGACGATGCGGCATTGGTTGGTGAAGAAGCACATATCGTTGCCCGTAGTCAGGATGGGCCAAGAGGCGATTCTACGTTAACTGCCGATGAAAGAGACAAATACGACAATTTGGTTCTTCTATGTAGCATTCATCATAAAGTTGTCGATGATCAACCGTTTGAATATACAGTCGATAAACTTCATAAAATAAAAAGCGACCATCTTGAATGGGTAGAAAAAAATCTTAGTCCCGATGATGATAGGCAAAAAGATGATGAAGTATATGCAATGTATATCGATAAATGGATAGAACTTGCCGGAATCAATGAGTGGAAAGGTTGGACCTCGAACGTGTTTGGTGGTGGTGAACCACAAGTATTTGTAAGCAGATACAAAAAACTTAGGGATTTAAACGAATATCTGTTAGCCAGACACTGGCCAAAACGATATCCAAATTTGGAATTAGCATTTCAAAACTTCAGATTGATTTTGAATGAATTTCTAAATGTGTTTATAAAATACTCTCAAAAAATTGGCGAAGATGAAAACGCGCTTTATACAACTGAAAAAATTTATAAACAGCTACGCAAATGGGATGAGAAAGAATATGATAGATTATATAGAATATTCGAATATCAAGTAGATTTAGTACAAGATTTAGCCATTGAATTAACGAAGGCTGCAAATTATATTTGTACACAAATTAGAAAAAACGTTCTCCCCTCTTTCAGATTAGCCGAAGGTGTTTTGTTGATCGAAACGGGACCCGATATCAATTTTAGTTGGACTACAGTTAGACTTGAATATCCATCAAACGATTTTGATGAAATTCGTTACAAAGGTTTGAGGCATTTGATGGAAGACAGAAGTAATTGGAATTACCATTTTGGGAATGGAATAAGCGAAAGCTATTTTCCGATTAATTATAATGAGGATTAATTAGGTAATGAAATTATGGCTTGATTATCCACATCCGGTTTGGGAATATTTTGTAATTAGATAGCCGTCATCCAAATTAGTAATAAAAAACCGCCATTCGAGGGCGGTTTTTTACTTAGCGGGTCACGATAAATTGAGATTATGCATGTGCCAAGCATTCACATCTTTGAAATTTTCATAGATGCTATTCATTGGCTTGTGTATAAGATCATCTTCCGTTTTAAAAAAAGCCGCTAATACTTCTGTAGCCTTTTGCCCAGATAGATCATTATCAAGCCATGTAGCAGCTTTTTTATAACCGTACCCCTTGATATATGGCGTGGCAAATTTCAGACAGGACAGCGAGTTTAAAATAATGACATCATGTTCATGTTGTTTTTTTATCGTCAGGTAAGTGAGATAATCAAACATCCCCTCAAACAAATGTATATCGTCAGGTTTAGGTTTAGTGCCACGGATAAATGTTATATGCTTCTTGCCAGCACAGCCCTTGAAATAAGGATTGCGTATTTCATATCCGTTTTCCTCATTTTTAAGGCCAAGTGCATAAAATTTCTTATCCGTTTTTTTGTTTGTCAGGGAGAGTTGTTTCAGATGACTTTTTGCAAGTTTAAAATCAATCCCGCGCCTCTCGATATAATTGATAAGCCCTCTATGCTTTATTGGTTCAACTGAATTACGGATAAGCGATTTATCCGTTTCCGTATTCCCTGCAACATCATGTGGCACAAAGGCAATATAAGCCGTATTGCCCACCATGTTATTAATCCAACGCAGCGCATCGGGAATAGAATCATTAACTTCACATAGGTTGAGGTAGGCACGGACAAAATCAATTGTATCGCCGCCTATGCCCTCTCCGAAATCATGCCAACGGTTAGTTTTATAGAGTACCTGAAAACTCGCTGTTTTCTCTTGCCTTAACGGCGAACGATACCAGGCCTCTTTTTCTGAATATTTGACAGGATGACAATTGATTTTTTCCAGAATTGAAGACATAGGAATGCATTTAGCTTGTTCAATATTCATGAGCAATCTCCGTAAAAATTTTATTGGAATGGCAAAATTATTGGTGGAGGCTGGGTTAACTTGGTTGAATAACAACAAGTGACTGGTCAAGAAATCTGTCCAGTTCAGAACGGCGATACCGAACGGATCGACCGATTTTAATCGGATTAAGGTTGTAACGCTTGGTGCAGGCCCATACAGCCAGGGTATTGGGTGCCATATCAAGATAACGGGCGGCTTCTTTTCGGGTTAGTAATGGGTCAGGATTTAGCTTTTCAATCATTCATTGTCCTTGGTTGGTGGTAAAAAAAGGGGGCGCACTATAGAGGAATTTAGTCCTATTGTCAAGGCAGTTTTTATTATGTCAGAGATAGCGACCTTGCTGGGCCGCTATCCTGATTTATCAACGATGCATTGTTATGCTGATTGCAAAGCCAACATCATGTCAGTTGCTTTATTAACGGATGCGCGTACCGCATCCATATTTAGCCTGGCATAAATCTGCGTTGAATGTGTCGATCTATGCCCAAGGCTCTTGCCAATAATTTGCAAGCTGGTTCCTGACAAAGCCTGATAGCTACCAAATGTGCGGCGCAGATCATGAATACGAACATCCATTAAAGTCGATGTGGCATATTCTTTTTGTTCCTGTAGATAAGCAGTGGCTTGCGCCTTTATTGCTCTCCATTTTAATTCAAGATTTAATATATGCTTTTCAGGCTTTGTTTTATGCGGAAAAACCCATATCGAGGATGAAGCTTGCAAGCGGTTGCGCAACAGTGTCAAAGCTGTTTCAGTAAGAGGCACGATTACAGGGTCGCCATTTTTAGTATCAGGAATGCGCCATTCAGCCATTTCCCAATTAAGCTGATCCCAACGCATCATTACTGTATTGGTTCTACGCGCACCAGTCAGCAACAGGATCAAAAAATAATCCCGTAAGGTATCATCATTCTGATCTTTAATTGCTTGGATAAGATGAGGCATCTCTCCGGGCTGGATGAAGCGGTCACGGGACTTTTCTTTATGCTTCTTAATGCCTGCTGCTGGATTTGTACCTTGCCAACCCCACTCTATCGCTTTATTAAACACAGCTTTCACACGTCTTAGTATGGTATTAGCCATGTGTTTGCCGTTTTCCGCAGAAATCGTTTCCCATAGACGCTGAATATCATTTTTATCAATCGCAGAGATCTTTTTGTGAAATAACTTCGTACAAAGTCGGCTTATATCTTGCTGATCTGAAAGCCACGTTTTTTTGTAAAGCTTGCTATAGCGGGTCATATACTCTTCAAAAAGCTCTTTAAACGTTTGCTCGTTTCGGCGGCGCTGTCGCTCCGCTTGGGGATTTTCCCCCATTGCAATTTGTCCGAGTAATATCTTTGCTTTTTTTCTGGCATTTTCCACCGACAAATCCGGGTATTTACCAAGAAGAATTTTGGCGCTTCGCCCCTCTATTTTTTTAACTAAGTAAAAGGATGTAGCCCCGCTGGTTTGAATAACGAAGGCTAAGCCTCTTACTTGGCTATCATAATGGTATGTTCTCTTGCCATTGGTCGGGCGTGGGATTAAGTCCAAAACAGTTTTGGTGAAATTTATTGCAGTTGTCATTGTTGTACCTTTCTCTGGTTGAGCGGTTACACCATGGTTCATCGTTGACGAGTAAAACCGGGCTATTAGTGACAATAGCGATAAATTCTCCTGATCGTTTTAAATTCTTGATTTATTAAGCACAATTAACGAGGATCAAACTTCGTAAACATGTGTCAATTACTCAATCAGCCTTCTCTCAAAGAAAATATAATGAATATCCGGTTGATTTTATAATTGTTAAATCAATCACTTAATGGAGTAAGAAATCCTTTGTTTTTGTTCGTTCAACTGTGGTTCATCATGGATATAAACAGCGGCTAAAGACATTTTAGCTAATCTCAATATAACCAAAACATGATTTTTTGGAAGAGCAGTTTATGTAAGTTATCGAACATGGAACGGCATGTTATTATAGATTATGCAATAATAGAGCAGTTTGGTTATTCTATTTCAACAGTAAGGTAATCCAAAGATCGCTGCTTAAATCATGATAATAGAGATCGTAATAATTTTTGCTAACACTGGTGTCTGTGATGTTATGATTTAAATTAAGCACAGTAAGCATAAGTAACGCTTTTGCTTTTTGATAATCGCCTTGGCTATTGATAACTATTTCGTTTAACTGCGATGGCGTTAATTGTACAATTTTCTTTGAATATTTTGCAACATAATCATCAACGCTATCACTGTTATCTGACAAATTGAAATAAGTACTAAAAACTTTCAAATCTATTTTGATTGGCTCTAGTTGACCACTAAAACAGTTTGTTGAATGAATGCATACAAGAAAAAGCACCACTGTTGCTACAGCGGGAAATCGATGACAAATACGCATGTATTTTCCAAGATTGATAAACATTGTTGCCCCTGTTTTTATACTGCCATTTTGTAAAACATCAATCAAATATAAACCAATCTAAGATTTTGAAAAGAGATTCTGGACGACTAACTTTATAGTTATCTCCAAAGTTTGATTTGGTCATTAAGAAGTTTTAACGCGTAAGGAATGTACTCAAATTCACTTATGCTATAACGCCAAAGGTCGTCTTGTTCATAAAAATTTTTAATCCCGGGATTTAGAGTTTCGTAAAGAAAATCCTTGATTTCCAGAAGTTCAATTTTTGATGCAGGCAATATTTCTAGTACATTACCTCCATAATTTTCGAGCCTAACAAAATAGCTCTCCAAGTCTCGACGAGCAACATTATCCAACTTTGGATCAACCAAAATTATATATGTAAGTTCAGCAATTAACCTTTCTGCTACCAAGCGGGCGCTTGGAATGAATTTCAGATATCCAAAAATATACATATGGCCGACGTCTGCTGCATAAATTGAGAGTAGAAGCATTAAACAACGACAGAGATTGAATTTATTTCGCAAAGTGCTAATGTTTTTAATCACACTACTTTTTCTGTTAAAAAGAAATTCGACCGTTTCTCTGCAATTGTCTAATTTTATTTTCCTTACATCGTATTTGTTCAACTGTATTAATATATTCCTATTCTCAGAAGCAACAATACATCTTTTAAAAGTTTCATGAGGAATACTACAGAGGACATCTGTAAGACATTCTATAATACTTATCTTGTCCAAATTAATTTCGGGATATCGGCGGCTCAATAAATCTTTAAATTCATCAGAGTTGTAGCTATTCACAAGATAAACAATAAATGCTCCTGATGACGATTTCGTTTTTTTTCCACTTAAAATATGCGCTACTGTATCTAAGTTGTCGATGAGTTGAGCTTTGTTATTACTTATAACAAAATGTACAATACTGCTCTTCTCATAAATCTTCGCTAATTTTTCTAATTCAAAAATATCTACAACGTTGCTAAAAAAGACCTTATCAAAAATTTTATAATGAAATCCAAGCTCTGGCGCTAATTCATAGTAACGCTGCCTCTTGAGGTTAGACCAATACAACACTTTTGCATCGTCGCTAAAAGTCGTATCGTCATTTATTAAAAAGATTTCTAAGTTAATCGTGTGGTAGAAATGCCGGATGATGGAAACAAGACCTGTTGCATCGCAACCCAAATGCAATACGGTGTCTTTCATTATCTAAGGTTTGTGTTCATCCTTTTGAAAAGTGTCTATTTGAAACTTACAACTATCACAGTTGATTATATGCTCTTCTACCTTCGATACGTCAGCTATAGTTAACGCCTCTTTATTTAATACATAGTCGTGCAATAATTGAATGGAAAGATGATTTACCTTTGCATCAATCGCAGATATTTTATGGGCCTCTAAAGGGCTCATTTCTGACATTCCTGTTTCAATAGTTATTGTCTTTATCATGCTTGATGTACTGTAAGATGTAAAGTTAAAAAATTATTCCTCGATTAGATATAAGGGTTTCTATCTGCTTTACCTTTCAAATCAACCAACAAATAATAGGGCAATTTGTCAACATAAGTCGGCGGCAGATCGCTAATAAACATGAATATCTTTTTACCGGATTCCCGCCTCAATTCATCAGGAGTAACTAAACGCCGGGCGTTAGCTTTTGGGTCAGCATCTTTGGAAACGATCAAATTCGACGTTTCCCCAATAGCTTTACTAATATATTCCGCCGAAAAATTATCATTTATTGTAAAATACTGCCGCACAGTACAGTTCGCAATAAACGTTTCCCAGTTATTTTTATAAAGATTATGTAGCTGTATCAAGGATTGCAAGATCGGCCACACGGTAACGTTATATCCGGCATAAGTACTTAACGCCGTTTCGATTTCAGGCAAATAGCCCAGGGCGGCAAATTCATCTAATAGAAAAGTAACCCGTTTATCCGGTTTCCTGATGACTGCCCGCATCATACTGGTAACAACCAGACGCAACCATCTATAATGACTTTTAAGCTTATCAGCCGGAATAATGACGTAGACGGTTGTTTTACCATCTACCAGTATTTTAGGATCAAACCCGGTTTTTAAGGATTGTTGTAAAGCCGGCGATTTCAGGAAATCCGTTGCCTGTAATACCGATGATATTATCCCGCCAAACGTATCCTCACCGGCGGATTGTAATTTTAATATTTCCAACCCAGCATTTTTAATGGTGCCTTTGTGCAAAGCATGGTCATTAACGGCCATATCCTGAATGATTTTGTCCCAATCATCCGCCTGATATCTCACCCATTCCCACAATGTGGTTAATGTATGTAGTTCTTTGGGTTGCGAAGTAACAATATGCAACAGCAATCCTGAAACAATGGTACGCGCGGAGTCCGTCCAAAAGCTGTTTTTTTCATCATGACTAACAGGGACAATCATTTCAGCGATCACTTGAATATCATCTACCAAATGCAGGGATTCAATCGCCAGCATATCGAGCGGATTGTAACTTTGTGCCGTCCCAACATTGGCAGCAAGTAAATCCCAGGGATTTAGGATAATAACATTTTGGCCGATTTCCCGCTGATACCGTGCTGTTATGGCTGCGTTTTCCCCTTTTGGGTCAATAACGATCCAACTGGTTTCAAGGCCGCCAGCGCCTAACAAATTAGGAATGATAAGATTAGTTCCTTTGCCGCCCCTTGTTCCCGCTACAGTCAGGATATGGCCTTTATAATGAAATTTATGACCTTGTCCGATGTAAAAACCGCTTTGGTTTTGTAATGTGGTCAATTCATGTTCACGGGCAAAGCGGGCCGATCCAAATTTTTTACTCTCAATCATGGTGCTACTGATGCGAGATTGCCAAAACATGAACACACTAAGAACAAAAATTGAGGTAACGGAATTTACGATGATATAAATCGTTATGAGTTTAGGTGTGAAACCACTATTTGAAGCTAAAAAACTCAGACACACGATAAATAACAGAACAACAAGCCATGCGATGACACCGCCAGTAATCATCGCAACTCTGATAATCGGATTGTTCAGGTATAAGACTGGCGCTAAATCTTTGTCTTTGAAAAATCGATTATAGGCGCGGACATAACCAATTAACGCTCCTCCTAATGAAATCGCCGTAAGTGATATGCCCACCATTAACATGGTGAATCTGTTTTTGGTTTCGGGGCCTATTTCAACAGCAATAAGCTTTTTAAAATCTTCACGGGAGATTAAAAAACTTTGACTGAATGATGAAGATTGTACAGGGAGGCTAAACTTATTAGGAAGTTCGTTTGATAAGTTGGTTTTAGGGTTAGGTTCTTTTTCATTCATAAGGTTGCAGGTTTGATTTTCTGAAAGTCGGAAAATCATTTATTATTAGCAACAGTAATTCATATTTATTTTTTCAGGTTCACTAATCTTGTTTGTTATTTACAAACCCAGATTTCCATGAAAACAGCCTGATATCCAGTATATTATTCGTAAGTTGCAAGATGTGGTTTGTAGCTACAAAAACCGTTGGTTTTTTCCGTACAAACCATCTTGCAAGGGGGGACGTTTCACTCCCCCGCTTGACCCCCCTCGGGAAAATTGAGGGAAAATTTAAACACGAATAATTTTAGGTAACATGCCACGACCTGTAAAAACGGATGACGACAAGCGCAAGCTTGTCATACGCTTGCGCGTATCGTCATCAGAAAAATCCCTTATTTGGCAACTTGCCAAAAGCGCCGGAAAAACGCCGAGTGATTTTTTGCGTGGCTTGGCAATCGGTGCCAAGCCGGCACGGAGCGTGCCGACCCTTGATCGTGAAATCTTGCTCAAAATTTTATCGGAGTTAGGCAAGCAAGGCAGCAATCTGAACCAGATTGCCCGTGAACTGAACCGCCGCCAAGACCATGACGAACATGACCGCGACGGCTGGACGGGTATTGATAAAAAACAATTCAATCATGTGCTGGAGCATACCGATGAATTGCGCGCCCTTATCATGGAGGCTTTGGCCGTATGATTTTACGGGCCAATATCCGCAGTGACGGGGCGCAGCTTGCGCAATACCTGGTCACGTTGAAAGATAATGACGCAATCGAAATTCTGGAAGTCGATGGCCGGGAAGATGCAGACAAACTGTTTTTGCAGCAAGTTATTATGGAGATGCAACTCAATAGTGAGTTGACCAAAACTAACAAGGCTTTTTTTAATGTGCAGATCAACCCCGCTTACGGGGAAGATCAAACCATGACCCGTGAAGACTGGTACAAGGCGGCTGATATTTTAGCTGCCGATACAGGATTTGAAAATCAGCGCCGTGTTATTGTCCTGCATACAAAGAAAGGCCGCACCCATGCCCATGTCGTATGGGAACGTTATAATTTTGAAACAGGCAAGGTAATCCCAGCCAAGCACTTTATCCTGAAAGTGGATAAAGCCCGCCCCAAGATAGAAGAAGCTTTAGGGCATAAGCGCACTAATTACCGCAATCCACAACGTAAAGAACTGAAAGAAGCCGTTACGCAACTTTGGAATGATACCACCACAGGGCCGGAATTTATCAAATCCGCGCGTAAAGCAGGATATATGGTTGCGGCAGGCACAGGCAACAGGCCGTTTATGATTGTTGATGAAAATGGCCGGGCGTTTGACCTTGTGCGGCAGATTGATGGCGTTCGTACCAAAGAGGTACGGGCCAGACTTCGCCATGAGATGCTTGTTACCGATAAAGAAGCCATCGACCTGATGCGCCAAGAACAAGGCACATCATCCGGTAAACGTGAACAGGAGAAAGCCGAACTTAAACCAGTGGTGCAAGATCTTGCAGCCAGCTTTGCCGAAAGCCGCGACGATGCAACGAAAGAAAGAAAGCCCGACAAAGACAAGCGCAAAAACGATGACATCTTTGATGACTTCAAGGATAGTGGCAAGGATAAAACCGAGCCGCCACCGCCGCCGGAAAAAACCGACCAGCAGCGCAAGCAGGAGATTGCAGAACAGTTCCTTGATAATAAGCAAAGCGGAATTGATGAAAAATCTACCCAACAGGAACTTGAACGGCAAAAAATTATCGCCGAACAGGAACGCCAGCGGCAGCGCAACCGTGAAAGGAAACGCACCCGCCACTTTAGCGGGCAAATTCCTATCTTAGAGCAGATAAAAGAATTTTTCCATGACATTGCCGGAATTATACGAGCAGCAACAGCGCGAAATAGAACAATTCAAAACAATCCGCGATAAGGCTTGGGCTGATCTACGAAAAGAACAGGAAGAAATTATTGGGGCTTTTGGCTCAGAAGATAACTTGCCAGAAGATATCCGCAAGCGAATGGATAACCAAATGAACAGTTATCTAAATACTTGGTCAATGGAAGGTGGCGAGCATTACGAAGCTATTATGAAACGGCATGATGAACAGCGGGAGTTAATGGGTGTTAAGTCTGTACCCGGTAAATTACAGCCCAAGCCAGAAACAAAAAACGATAGCGATCAATTGACCGAACGGCAAATTGAATTACAAAAAATTATCCGGCAACAACAAGCTATCCGCGCAAGGCAACAAGAACAGAAAAGAAAGCGATAACGTCAAGATTAAACAAAACAAAAGGTTCAAAGCTTTTCATTAAATCCCTTTTTACCAATGTCGCGGGGATTAATATAACCTATATTACTACGAACTGTATTGCTCAATTTCTACATTCTGATCACCATATTTAAATATCAGTTTACCGCTATCAATTATTTCCTGTTCTACGTCTAATTCTTTTGTTAATGCAAGAAAATCGTTTTCATTAAGATACCATTTTAAATGAAAACTCGGGCTAAGGAAATAGCCGCCGAACTGATAAGGGTTTATAGGTTTGGAGTCACCTTCGGCTTTATCTTCTTGGTTCCAGTAATCGAGAAATTCATATAAATCTTTCTTTGTTATCATCATATCAATTTTAATGTTATTAACACGAATATATCCAATAAATTGATTACTATTTGCACAACTGCAAATCAGCTTATCCGCTTTATTTTGTGGAATGGGGTTTTGTATAAAAGTGTTTCCTATCCCCCGTTAATGTCTCAACAGCGGTATCAATGTCACCAATAAGTTTTTCTGCAAGCTTATAAACATTGCTGCCGATTGGCGCTTTAGTACAAACCAAAATACATTTTCCGCGCCAAACCCCTAATTCCTTTAATAGGCCTTCTTTATCGTAGTCACTGAAAGTTCGTTTTGTCGCAGCCGCCATCTAATTTTTGTAGTCAGCCAAAATAGAAAACTCCTTACAATTACTAAATTTATTAGCAATATAAATTTCAACAATCTGTTAAAAATCGAAGCCCCCTAACACTCGCTGCTTGGGGGCTTCACCTAAACCTTATCACAATGTAAGTGTTGGTCACTTACAAGATTTTCGAATATAGGATTAAGTTCATTCATTGCAACCATATGAATAAAATAATCGCAATTATTTATCCGAGGTGTTCTTGCCTTATTTGAACTGCCCAAATAATAAAAAGTGCAATGATTACGATTGAAACCAAAAACACACCGAACATTATAAAGGAATATGAATTGCGATAATTTTCGTTTCTGTCATTAAGATGATCCCAAAATATAATTCGACAGTATTGTACAATGCATGCGATAAAACAGATAATGGCCGATACAAAAACAAAAGTTTCACCACTATCAAGTTTACTAAATGGGCTACTCCCAATCCAGTCAATCAACCAACTGACAGCTAAAAATAACACTACAAAAACACCTATGGCGCCATATACAATTAATTTACTACGGGTATCAATTTCCACGTAATGGTAATTCGCATTAGTATTTGCAGATTGATTAATATTTTTTGTTGTTGTGTTTGGATAGTACGTTTTATAAACATTCAACTTTTGCCGTTGCTCGTGATCAAGGACTATATCGAAGTCAGATGCTCCACCACCGTATTTTTGTTTATTGATCTGCCTGTTCAAATATTCTTCCGATGCCATGATTATAATTTTTAGTTGTTTTTCATTTTTTTTAGTTGCTCCAAAGTGGGCGTAACACCCCATTATAGAGATTAGCTTTTGCCGTTTGCTGCTTATAAAATTCTATCGTCGGTTCTGCCTTGATAGTGCCACGGTTATAATACAGCCGTAACGTTCCATTATTATAGTTATCAGCCGTTAAAAACAGCCTGTATTGATTATAACCGCATACTTTCGGATCAAGTCCTGATATTCGTAGAAATGCTTTATTGACGGTATCAGATGGATAAGCAAACTGATCTACATCGCCACTTTTGATATTGGGTAAACTGATGTGATAAGTTGCATCAGCATCTTTGATGATTGTTCCTTTATCAATATTTACCCATTCCAGTTTGACATTGGTGCCGATATGGTTGGCATAGCCGTTATCATCCGGCATAAATTCAGCCCTAAAATAATTACCGGTAAAATCCATGCCCAGGATACGATCCTGCCCAATGTTATAGGTAGATATCCCGTAGGCGATATTATCATCCCTTGTCAGATAAGGGTGTTCAGATAATGGTTTTGCCATTTCCACCAGTTTGACACCGATTTTACCGCTATAGAGTTTTTTGATAAAATCCGCACCATAATCATCATTGGTTTTGCCAGCCGCCTTGTTCATCTTCACATAGGTATAATTCTGGTAATACCCGGCATTGCCGACCTCATTGGCAAACACTTCATCACAAAACACCACATTCAACTGATTATAGCCCGTTTTGCTTTTATCAAATCCTTTGATCTTAAAGACGGTGCCACTGCCAGCCGTATCAATCACGCTGCCGTTATCAATCGGCACATGGACGCACCCCACTCTTAATTCAGGATAAGAAGCTCTTGTTGCGGCATACAGGGAGGTTACACCCATTTCAACGGTGTTGGTCGTGCCAGAGGTCAGTACAACGCGGTTACCGCCGCCGTACAGGTCGGCTACGATTATTTTATTATTGTCATCAAGAGACACCCGCGCACGGCTGATGCCGATTGTTTTTACTACATAGCCGTTGTAGGACGTTTCATTGCCTTTATTAACTGGTGCGTTTGGATCAACCACTGGCCCGACTATCGGTGGGGCCGGATTATTACCCTTACCGCCACAGCTATATAACAGGCTGGCGATTGCTAGTCCTATTATCATTATAAGTTTTTTCATGTTCATTGGCTTTAGGTGGATTATTTAAGTTCAACGGCTTTACAGGTTTCGCCGCAATTGACGGTCACAGTTCCGGTGTAGGTCTTCCCTGTACAGGATAAAGTGTATGTATAGCTGTAACCCTGTTCAACCGACACAACCACTGTTCCCGCATTGTTGGTGCCGCAAGCCGGGGCGACATCATAAAAGCGGTCAATCTTGCCACTGAAATTAGGGTAATAGTCGCTACCTGTCTTTTGATTAACGATCTTGTTAAACGTGATTGGACCGCAATGCGAATCCGTCATAAGATAAAACATGACGACCGCTTGCGGCTCTTGGTTGATACCACCGCCCTGTACGGTGCAGCCTGATTTTTGTTTATCTTTTTTGCAGGAGATAATCAGTACCGTTATCCCGATCAACACGGTAAGTGCCATGCTGATAAATAATAGATTGCGTTTCATTGGGCTTTAGATTTTAGGTAAGCGGCTACATTGTCGGCATTCATGCGCTCAAATTCCATCGGAAATAAATCGCCCACGTTACGCGGATCAGTCAAAAGCAGATGGTCTTTGTCCTTTAGGTATTTAACGTTACAGGTCGTACCGCCAATAAACCCACTAATCGTTTTATATTCTTTGTTATAGATGAGTTTAACAGTATCGTTTGGTTCAAATTGAAATTGAACAAATGAAAATCGGTCATTGTCCATTTTGTCAATCTTCACATTCCAGATACGGTTGCCTCTTTGCAGCCGGGCATTAGGAAGATTGCTCCAATAGCCGGTAATTTTATCATTACTGCCGGAGCAGCTTGTTATTAAAAGCGCGATTGCGCCAATAAACAGGTACAGGATATTTTTCATGATTAAGATATTAAAATGGGGGGACTGGTTTTTGGATGGGCTGTTATAAATTCAGGAGTTTCTTTTTCATGGCATCATATTCCGCTTTGGATATAGCGCCCTGATCTAACAGCTTTTTGTACTTAGCCAGTTCATCGGCTGGCGATAGCGTTGCGGGTGCAACGGCGGCGACTTCACCTTTTTTCTTGCAATCAGCAATCTCGCAACTGGCAATTGCATCGTCAATATACATGTCGCAATTACTGATCGAGCCTAAACCAACGGTAAAAATCACCCGGTCAAGCTTGTGGTATTTTTCCGTTCTAATCTTTTTAATAATCGCGCCGGAACCTGCAAAGCTTCTGTCCAGGTTGTATTGCGACGAACCTTGGCTTGGTTCGGAGAACACCACTTTTGCCCAGCCGCCTTTTTGAACATACATGAAGTTGCCTTGCGGGTCGGTGCCATGACCCATTTTGATGGTATCGCCTATGTGATAGGTGATACCGTTGGACGCCAAATACTCGGTTTGTTTTTGCTTTGGCTGTGCAAAGCCATTGCCGATCATCCCAATCAGCAGCAGGAGCAGTAAAAAAACTTGTTTCATAAAAAAGGAGCTAAATGTCTTAGCCCCTATCAGACAGGTTTTTAAAAATTACGTGGGGCCTCACCAGCTACCACGCTCGTCGAAAAGCGTACACACGAATGATATAACCCCACGCATAGCGTACAGCACAATCATCACTCGTGTGTTTTTGCTTTGAAATTTTCGACGATTCGGTAGCTAAAACGAGTGCGTAATTACAAGAAATGTATTCTCAAATTTACGGACTAATTCTTCGCAATCAAATATTACAACGAATTTTAATTAACATTTAGCAAGGGGAAACATCTTATGCCCCCCTTGCCTTAGGTAGCTAACCTTTTTTGATCCTGTCGGATAGGAAGCTATCGCTGGTGTTGCTGCCGTATTTGTTATGGCGGCCGCCGTTATCAACGATTATCCCTTGTCCCGGACGTACGGTAACGGTGCTATCCCCATTTTTAAATTTGTAGGGATCGTTCGTTTCCTTATAGCCACCATCTTTGATCACTTTGTTTGTGCTCATGGTATTAAGGTTTCTGATATTGCTTACTCTTTTACAGCGTTTTCGGCTAATTCGCTACCTGATGTTTAAGTGTTTCGGTGTGATCACTATCTTAATATTTAGATGTTGACAAAGCACTAATTATGTATTATGTATATATCCCTTTAAAGACGATATTGAATTAACAGGTAGCAGGTGGCCGAGTGACTAATTTTTTTGATGATTTCAATTACTACGGCGGATACGATGGTGAAGAAAAAGAACATCTGAATAAAGCCAACGCCAAGCGTCTCATTAAAGAACACGGAGAGGAATGGACCAAAGGCTATTTGGCGGCACTTGAAACGGCTGCAATTAAGATTGCAGATATTTTGTATCCTGAAAAGGTTGCCGGTATTCCGCAAACGCCGCACATGGTGCGTAATAATATTAAGAAATATTGGTCTGAAAATAAATCCGTGATGCTGTATTTGATGTCTCATATTGAATCGTCATTAGATGATAAAAATAAACCTCAACCTTAATTGTGATACAAATTGAGGAGTTTTAAACTATATCGATCTTTTTAGTAAAAACTATTTTTTCTAAAAAATTAGATATCTTCTCCTGAAAATTCTGATTTTAACGATATGATACGAATAGATCCATTTCTCCACGAAGAAATGCTTAGAAGATTCGAGCAAAGAGTATGGGACGATGAAATAACACCGGAGCAAAAGGCGTCGGTAAACAACAACGTTAGGCGTGTATGGGAAATAATTAAGGTAGGTAATAAAGGAACAAATTTTTTTGACAGGTTATTTAAAGATGACTATACCGGAACTGCAAGAAATCATTTTATTAGAAAAATCGCCGCCTATCCAAGCGGAAACATTCCAATAAAGGAAGAATTTTTAGAGACCATTTTAAATTATATAGGAATCACTTTACCAGAGGGAACCAGATTAAGAGAGTCCTATATTGATGAAAAAAAGGCAAGATTGTTATACAGGGTATTTGAAGAGCAATTGATGAACGAAAGCGAAATGCTTTCTAATGCAATTCTAAATACTCCACCTACAAATGTGGTTGCAGAGCCTAACAGAAAACTATCCTTATCAGAAAACCAAGACGACAATGTTATCAGTGTCATCCCGAATATCGACAATGAGAAATTTGATAACCAAAAAATAAAAACAAAATTAGTTCATCTTATAACTCAATATTTCACTGCTTTATCCAGTAAAAATTACAATAAAGCATTTGAATATTGGAGTGAAGAAAGCCGTAGTGCTGAATATCATTGGAGTGGTGATCTTTTAAAATACATCAGAGAACATTATTCAATAAAAATGATAGAGCTTGAAGATTGTTCAGACTCGTTTTCTGCCGAAAACAAAACTTTCTGTTTCAAAATTCAATATAAAACAGTGCTTAATTCTTTTTCTTCAGATGAATTGGATGATATTAATCATGAATGGACATCTCTTCGAGAATTGTCAAAATCTGTTAAAAAGATGAATACCGTTTTAGAGCGGGCCAATAGAAATGATTTAAACTTGTTGGTGTTACCTATACAAAATTTTTTAGGTTATGAGATTGTTGAAAAAGTTCAATCTATGGCTTTCAATAATCAAGAGAAGGTAAGGGCCATATTTCCTAATAAGAAGATAATCTGTTATTCAAATTACGCAAAAATATTTTTCACTCAAATATCACAAAATGAATACCTTATCAGTGCTTGGTCTGTTTTGGCAAAATGGCCAATCCCTACACCTTATGAATTTAAGGAATAATCTGCTTATAAATGGTAAATGACTTAATCGTAGGTGTTACTATTATTGCTATTACAATTGTCGCAAAGAAAAATGTAAAGGGTGAGTTATGGCTCTTAGAGGATTTCTTTTTTGGAATTGAACTAACTTTGGTTTCTTTTCCAAGAGTAATAATTGCCTTAATAAATGCAGGTACAAGATTTAGCATTGTGAAACTTCTCCCTTGGTATTCTGATATAGTGGAATATTTGGGTTATTTAGCTTTTTTAGCTATGGTGTTTTACACTCAAATGCTAATATTTGATGACATCAAGGATGTTAGAATATCACAAAAAAGCAAACGCTTCATAATTTGGACTGGGAATATCGTATCAATTGTTTTGTATATTGTTTTTGCTTTAGTTATAAATTAGTTCATGCTGATAAATAAATTCATCGGATTAGTAATTAGTACATTTCTGTTTATTTTAGGATTGTCTATTTTTGAAAATTCATTTTTGAGAGGGTGTGTTGGTGTAATTTGTTATGCTGTTTTAGCGTATTCATCGTATTACGTTTTAGGATTTGAAAAGATATATAAACGTCGTCGTGGCGATGAAAATTAAATGCGTAGAGATTACAGATTTTGTATTATTTCCAGTTTAACAAAGTCGTGCCATTACATCATCCATTGCGCTATCAATTTCTTCATTCACAAAATTATTACCCATATAACCCTCGGTTGTTTTAAGGTCGGAATGCCGGAATATCTCTTGTAATGCCGAGGCGCTGATAACACCTTTCGCCATTTGTGCGAAGCTATGGCGGGATTTATGCGATGTAGCTTGTTTGTTTACATTGGCTTTTTCGGTTGCTTTTAACATGTGCTTATTGTTCGCCTTGATACGAACCTTGATATATTCCTGTACAGCTGCCTTGTCTTTCAGATCGACCAGTTTTTCCAGGTCAGGGAATACTAGATTGTGCTTAGGATTTTCCCGCCTGTATTGTGCTAAAATAGCCTCAATCTTTGCCGATATTTTTAAGGAACCGCCTTTTTCATTTTTGCCCATTGTATAATAAAGGCGGCCATCTTCAAAATCGGACCATTTCAGGCGCAAAACGTCAGATGCGCGCATCCCGCCACAGTAAAAGGCAAACAGCCACAAATTACGTGCATGGTTGGCAACGCCTGTTAGTTCAACATTTTCCAGTGCCACAATGTCCGCAGGCATTAGGCCGCTCTTTTTGCTATCCGGAAACTTGATAACAATGCCGCCTTTGCCAAACGGATAATATTTAGGGTCAACCAGTTTATCGGCGATAGCCTGATTATAAATTGAACGAATAACCACCAAGTGATTTACAGCCGTGCGCTCCGTTATCGTTCGGGTGCCTTTTAACCACGCTTTAAAGTCTTTTAGAAATGTAGCATCGATTTCAGGGAAATGAATATCCCGGTTATTCAAAAACTCTTTTACTCGTTTGATCCGTGGCTTTTCGGCAGAGGTGCGGTTAAAGTTTCCTGATTTTTCAAGGCGGGCAATGTATAAATCGGCCTGTTTGAAAAACGTGTTATCCTTTGCCGCTTTCACAGCTTTGCCAATAACACGCGCCGAAGTATCGGTGTTATTTACTTCAAGCTGTATCAGCTTGTCATTTGCTTCGGCTACGCGCTTGGCAATAAGGTTATTCAGCCAAGTAGAATTGGAATGTGATTTTTTGACCTTTGCGTTCTTTTCATCCCAATCCGTTTTTTTGACTGAATGCCCGACTGACAGCAGGGTATTTTTACGATCTTTAACTACACGGATTACAATTGGGTATTCGCCGTTTGCATTTTCCCGGGCGCGAAGCATTACTTTTATCGAAGCCATATATTTGTTGTTTGCTATGCTAAATATACGGATTATTGGTCTAACATTGGTCGAACATATTGCGTTTTTTTTCAACATTAAGCGGTTTTATCTGATATAAAAACTTCGTTTTTGAGCCGTATAGGCACTTTTTGGCTCGAATGAAACCGCAAGTCACATGACTTAAAATCCTGTTCCCGTAAACGGAGTGCGGGTTCGATTCCCGCTCTGAGTACTTGAAAATGAGGCGATTAGGTGAAAGACACTAATCGCTTTTTTATTGGCTGAAAATTTGAGGCTAACATTGATCCAACATTTGCAGGGTGTTGAAATTACTCAAAAAATTCTATTAGGATATCAGAAGGCCTTCACGATATAAAAAAACGAAAATAAATATCGCCTGATTACGCGATAGCGGCGAAATTGAAATCTCGCAACCTTCGAAGAAAGTTAACACCGAAGGTACTTATTTTGTTATCCATTCACTCGAAAGGTTTTTGGTTATTGAATTTAAACGTTATCAACTTTCAAATCACAAAACTTTAATTTGAAAAATTCTATGTGAAAGATATTATTTTCAATAATAAAGACTTATTCCTAAATTAGTCGGGAATGAAACTTAAACACTTATTTTATATCTTACCTGTTTATCTGGCTTTAAACACGCTGCTATCGTCTTGTAAAGAGTTTATAGAACCATCCATTGCCAAAAGACAGGTGATACTTCAAGCACCTGCAGACCAGTACCTAAGCACTAAATACACGGTAAACTTCTGGTGGGATGAGGTGGAGGATGCACTAAGTTACCGTTTGCAGGTTGTTACACCCGGTTTTGATTCCGTTGGCAGCCTGATACTGGATACACTTGTTAAGGGCAATAAATTTACCTCGACACTGGAACCCGGAAACTATCAATGGCGGGTAAGAGCCGAAAATGGTAGCTCCCAAACAGCTTATTCGCCGGCCAGGCGCTTCGTTGTCGAAGAGTCTTCACTAACCAATCAAACTGTCACTCTTTCATCACCCGCCAACAACGTTGTAACAAATACAAATGCAGCCCTTTTTAAATGGAACAGCCTATTTGGCGCTACTAAATACCAGGTACAGATTGATACAAATAACTTTGCAAATGATAACGTATTGGTTTATAACCAGGTTGTACCCGGGCTCCAGGTTAATTTTACCTTTCCAAAGGATCAGGTATACGGTTGGCGGGTTAGGGCCGAAAATGAAACAGAGCAATCTAAATGGTCGGCTATTAATTATGTAACCTATCAATTGCCGCTGCCCCCCCAGGTTAGCCTTGTGTCGCCGGCTAATGGAAGTAGCGTTAGTTTACCGGTGCAACTGAGCTGGAATTCGGTTACAGGTGTATCAGGATATAAATTATATGTATTTAAAAGCGATTCGACCACGCTGTATAGTAACAATTTCCCAATGACGGTCAATTCTACAGGTTATAGCTTTACACTTGGTGTTACAGGCGAGAAGATATATTGGAAAGTAAGTGCGCTAAATGCCTCGGGTAAGGAAGGGAAAGCCAGTGCGCTTAGAAATTTTGTACTGTTTTAAGCCAATAGGTCATGGTCAAAAAAAATAAAGCATTAACATACGTACTGATTGTTGTTGTATTGCTGGTATGGGGAATCATCATTTACCGGATAGTTATTGCATACAGCGGCGGTCATGATGACAGTTATGTGCCACCGCCACCACCTAAAGAGGTTTTTAATGATTATGCTGTGGCAAAAGATACCGCTCGCCTACTACTGAATTACCGTGATCCGTTTGGGATTGCTACCCGGAAAGACACCGCAAAGCCGCTGCTAAGGGTTCACCAGAACACCGGAATTGCACGAGCCAATGTCCCCCCGTCTTTCAACTGGGATGTTATACGATATTCAGGATATATCAAAAACCCAGGGTCTAAAAAACTGATTGCCTTTATGAAAGTAAACGGCCAGGAAGCTATGATGAGCGAGGGAGAAACGATAGGGCAATTTAAACTGATTCGGAATATGAAAGATTCTGTACTGGTTAAGAGCGGAGGCAAAACAAAATATATTCATATCCAACCTGCAATTTAATGAAATTCATTTATACAGCACTTTTTACCTTCTTTTACTGCTGCTCATTCGGGCAAAAAATGCCCGATTATGGTTTGCACAGCGTAAGGATAACAGATACCGACCGAACAATACTGGCAGAAATTATACCTGTTAATTCAAATCCGGATGTGCAAAGCACCCTTACTTATTACTGGTATGCCACAAACAAGGTGCATACCCTTCAGGGCGGATTCAGTGGCCGGCTGCTGAACGGCGCCTATACCGAAACATACCTGAACCATAACACCCGAACCCTGGGCACCTTTAAAAAAGGACTAAAGGACGGAACCTGGAGGGATTGGGATGAGCGTGGTATACTGATACAGGTAGTCAACTGGCGCAGTGGGATACGTTCGGGTAGCTTTAGCTTTTTTAACCCTGATGGCAGTTTAAAGGAAAGCGGCGAATACCACAAAAACGAATTGGATGGCCCTGTGATATTTCACGAAAGCCGTGATTCTTCGAGAGTAATTTATTACAACAATGGCAAGGCTTTGAATGGAAAGCCGCGTTCGCTTTTTGACAAGATCAATATTTTTAAAAAGAAGCCCAAGCCGGGTAAGGGTCATGCTTAAAGGCTCGGCACTTTATATCGTTATTATTATCAGCCTGGTAATTGCCTTAATATGCTCTACCCTTGTGCTTGCAGCATATTTTTTCAGGGGGCAATACCTTGTAAAATCGCGGTTCGACCGTTTACAGGATAATCTTTCGTCAGGCATTCATATCCTGCTACGGACAAATGATCCAGCCTACTTACAAGGGAAAACATTGAATTTGTTCAACAATGTTGATGATTCTGTGCGGATCAAAAATACTCCCTGGGGTATTTATGACATCGGCGTTGTAGAAGCATTCAAACAGAAAGACACGCTAATTAAAGTATTTTCGACTGCTTTTGCGATTGATTCATCCAAATGGGCCGCTATCTACCTGATAGACGAAGACCGGTCAGTTTCGGTAAGCGGAAAGACTGCTATTCGCGGTAACGCATACCTGCCAAAGGCCGGCGTAAAGGCAGCATATGTGGATAATAAAGCCTATGAGGGCGACAAAAGACTGGTTGTGGGTAACATTCACGACAGCCAGCGTAGCCTGCCCCCGTTAAATGATATTCGCCTAAACGGTTTAGCAAAGCAGTTTAATAATCCGGGGGGAACCGTCAATAAGAACTGGCATGTAGATACGCTTGCAAATTCATTTCGAAGCCCTGTTAATATCGTTAACCTGGGCAATGGCCCAAATACTTTAAAAAATACCAAACTGTCGGGCAATATTATCCTGTATGCAGATACGCTGCTTACTATAGATAGTACCGCGACATTGAATAATGTGCTGGTTTTTGCAAAGGCCATCGTTATTAAAAGCGGTTTCCACGGGAGTTGCCAGCTCTTCGCTTCAGATTCTATCAGTATTGACAAAAACTGCCTGCTGGAGTATCCTTCATGCCTGGGCCTGTTACGTTACAAGTCGCCGACCATTGGTTTTCCTCCACAAATCGTCATCGGGCAAAACGCCCAGATCAGTGGGGTTATATTTACTTACGAAAAAGAAGCTTCTGCCCTGCCTGCAACCATCAGTTTGGGCAAAGGAGCCCGGGTGAACGGACAGATATATGCGCAACATATTCTCTCAACCAAAGACAGCGTCGCGGTTAAAGGGAGTGTTTTTACCACGCGTTTTATGTACCAAACCACGTTTAGCCGGTATGAAAACTACCTGATAAACCTAAAAATAGATGCACCCGCTTTATCAGCCTATTACCTCACCAGCGACCTTATTCCTGTTGCCTCGTCCGAAAAAAAAATTCTGCAATGGCTGGAGGTAAAATAAATAAAAACGGGATGCTGAAGGCGGCTACCATTGTAGAGGTAGTGGTGGCCCTGGTAATTATTGTTGTGGTTTTTGGTATGGCCATGATGATATTTGCCAATGTGACACAACAAGCAATATCCACAAAAAAAATACGGGCCACGGCTGTACTCAGGAATGTCCTGCTTAAAGCAGAACAATCGCGGCAATTGCCACAGGAGGCTTTTAGCCAGGATGGCTTTAGGGTTATACCTGTGGTTAAACCATTTGAGAGCGGAACAGGCCTTAGCGAGTTTTATTTGACCGCCTATGATGAAAACCAACAGGAGATAGCAAAGGTTTCGGAAATTATGATCAATAACGACAATGTTAAACCATAAACTAAAGGCCTTCACTATTATGGAAGTAACCATTGCACTGCTGGTGTCGGGGATACTGATCGCTATTGTTTATGTGGCATTTGCGGTTGTTGGCAACTCGTACCACACGTTTGTATTCAAAAACGAGGAATCTGCAGATTTGGCACAGCTCGATCTCTTGCTCAGCCGCGATTTCCGGCGCGCCGACCTGATTGAAAAAACTGATTCCGGTTTGTTTTTTAAGAACAATAAAGACAACATACGATACGTGCTTAATAGTGATTATATTGTGCGTACCAATGGCATAACAGACACCTTTAAGTTTAAAACAACCCGTACCAATATGCTTTTTGAGCAACACGCCGTTGAAACCGGGCCCGATGCTTTGAATAACAGGGTTGACGAACTCGAACTTGATTTGTTACTACACAATGATAAGGTGACTTTTCATTATTATAAATTGTACAGTTCTGCTAACCTTTTTGAACAAGATACACATGCCGGCAATTGACCTGAGCCAATACGAAAAAAAGAAAACACCCAAGCCTGTCAAACAGGAACGTGATGGTGGCATTATTGGATTTTTAAACCGGGACATCAGTTTTGGAAGCAAGGAACTTAACGATAAAAAGAAAGAATACCTATACCTGGAGCTAAGTTCGCTCCTATTAGCTGGCATCAATTTAAAAACCAGCCTGGAACTGGTAACCGCCGAACAGGAAAAGGAAAGCGACAAAAAACTATTTGCAGCCATACAGGATAGTGTAGTGAATAACGGCATAGCCCTTTCCAAAGCCCTTGAAAAATCGGGGAAGTTTTCCCTATACGAGGTATATAGCATACAGATTGGCGAAGAAACCGGCCAACTGGCCATGGTGCTGCAGGATCTGGCCAAATATTACCAGGGCAGGATAAAGCAAAGGCGCAAGATAGTTTCCACACTTTCCTATCCATGCATGGTACTGCTGTCGTCATTTGGCGCGGTGTATTTTATGCTAAAGGTGGTGGTGCCCATGTTTGCCGATGTACTTAAACGTTTCGGCGGGCAGCTGCCCTGGATCACCGAGCTTGTGATTACGATATCTAAGGGAATGGAAACCTATTTTCTGCCCGCTTTTCTATTAATTACCGCTATCGTTGTTTTCCTCTTCCGGGTGCGCAAAACCATACCTTACCGCAAAATATCTTCCGGTTTTGTATTGAGGGTTCCGGTGGCAGGCAACCTGGTGAAAAAGATATACCTGGGCCGCTTCTGCAATTCCATGAGGTTGCTTACAGGTTCGCACGTGCCGTTGTTAAGAGCTATAGCTTTGAGCAGGCAGATGGTGGGCTGGTACCCTATTGAATCATCACTCCAAAAGGTAGAAGACGATATCCTGAACGGCAAATCGCTGCACCAGAGTTTGCAGCAGTTCAAGATCTATCCCTCCAAAATGATACAACTGGTAAGGATTGGCGAAGAGTCAAACAAACTGGACTACTTTTTTTCCAAAATAGCCGAACAGTACGGCGAGGAAGTAGAATACCAGACAGCCTCCCTAAGCAGTATTATGGAGCCCCTTTTTATCATCGTAGTGGGCTTCCTGGTGGGGGTGATTATGATTGCCATGTACCTGCCGATGTTCCAGATGGGCAATACATTTCAGTAGAAACCGCAACTGTAGGCGGCAGCGGAAGTATGCTGAATACCAGCTACGAAGCATGCCCGCAACAAAGAATTGGGTTAACATAACTTAACATAATTCAAAAAATATTTTTATAAAATTTTGATTATCAATATATTATAAAAAATCATGATTTACATGTTAACCCAATTATTATACTGTGAGTTACAAACCCGCGGCAACGGCGCTAGGCGTTAAGGCCTTCCGTTACAAGTCTTCGCGTTGCCTTTGCCGCCCCGGCCTGCCCGCGCTGTGGGCTTTTCACTGCAATCGTTGATGAGCGTTGCGGGTATACAAAAACACCCGGATTAAACGAACATCCGGGTGTTGCATATATTTGGCTAAAATACGGTAGTTACAAACTACAAGCATAGCCGTTCGAAGTCAGAGACATTCGAACAGCGGTAGACTACGAACAACTGGGGTAGCTGCACGAAGTTAAACACCCCGCCCTTAACCACTCCCATTTCTATTAACTGATTTCGTATATTCCACTACCGCCCAAGGATATTCCTGATTCTGATATTGCCGGAATTATCAATGCAAAATCGGTAATCTCGTACCCCTTAATCAGCGATTGCCAAAAAAGTTCATTTATCAAGCTTACATTCGAATCAACTAAAGCGTCATAATCAAACCTTTCTATAAAATCCCAGAATGCAAGTTTGTTTATAAATAACAATAGTCCGGTATCGGTACTCACAACATTCTTTTTAGCCAGAAGAGACTTATCATATGTAACTTTTTTTATTCTACTTACGTCAAAAATTGCTACATCGGCAACAAATTCACCTAAAGCCATCGCATTATACGAAAATACCACTTCTTGAATTTCTTCAATAGATCCGCTTTTTTCCGAAGTCTTAATAGAATTCTTAATATCGCCCACATAGAGCCCATCAATGATAACATAAGTTGAGCCAGTAGCCAATCTTATCGATTCGTGGTTTAAAGAAATATTATTCATTGCCTTTCAGAACCGATTTTTGAAGTTTCGAGGTAACACACGGTGTTTATCAATATTTTCCAGGCTGTTAAAAAATACAAACTCCCGGATGAAGTTTACCTCCGGGAGTTATATATTTATCACTTAGCTTGGCGTATACCTATCAGCGGGCCACAAGACTGGAGAGCCGGACGAGTGCCGCCCCGACAAACGCTTTCGGAAGTTGCGAGAATTAGCGCTGGTATCATGATTGCCGTAAACTATGATTAGCTCGGTTGATACAATAACTCCGATTTCTTTAACTTTTCAAGTTTTTTATTATTCTTATTTTCAGCTACTTTTTGTGCTGTGTATTCACGTTGGCTTAATAAACCACCTACTTGTTTAACCCATTGTTCAACATCGGCACCGCACAATTTAAAATGGCTTCGGTCCCAGTTTTGGCGTTCAATATTTTCAATCAATGTATATACTTTTTCTATGTCCCCTGTATATAGGGCCACCTCAACACCGAACTCCTTTAACTTAGCCTGTAAAAATGACAGGGGAGCTGCGCTTAAAGGTGGAGTCTGAGCATATAGGTCCAGCATATTTAAAAACTCGTTGAGGAATACATCACGATTAAACGGCAATGGTAACTGTTCTTTAACCCGTTCGCAAATCTTTGGAAACAATTCGTGATGTTTGATATAAGGCACTGCAAATGATCTTTCCGCTTCGTTTTTGAATTCAAGCAACATGGTGGGTGCGGATAAGCATTCATCAAGGTCATTTCCAAACAATGAATAACATACGAAGTAAGGCCTGTAGTCTTCAGATCGGGGAAGTTTTATTAATTCTATTCCTATAATGACAGGCCCTACAATCTTGAACAATTTATTTCCCCCCATTTGTACCAGATCAGGAAACGCATTTCCCCAGTTAGTTATTACAGTCTTTTTATCACTCATGGTTTAATTTGTTTTATAATATATCCGGCAAAATTACGAGCATATTTCGCTTGCTGAGCTCCCCCTAATTTAGCAGCTCCAAATTTAAAATCGTAAATTTTTTGACTCGCGTGGTCAACCACGTCCAAAAAACCTTTATTGCCAATGCCGAGACTTTGCTCATTATTAAAATACTCTTTGAATGTTAACCCTCTATCGCCATAAATATTTTGATACCTTTCTAACAATTTTGTTGCAGCCTCATGTTTTGCCGTTCCCAATGCTCCTGGGTTTTTCGCTTTGGTTACAAACTCATCCGCAAACTCAGCTGCTCTTTTAACTAATTGGTCATTAGTAAGGGCATTTTTTGCCTCTGTTTCAACCAGCTCCTTAGTCCCAACCTCAGCCAACTCTTTAACACCCGTTTTTATTCCTCCCTCAATCAGCGAAGAACTTCCAAGCGTGGCCACATCAAGAATTAAACCGCCTACTCCCAATCCCGCCTGCAGCCAATTACCATCGCGGATGCCCTGGTAAATATCCTTAGATGAGCCTACGATGGGAATAAAATTAGTGCCGATATCTAAAGCCTGTTCTGCGAGCGATGGACCAGGTTTGACATCAACTACCTTTACCTCTGCCAGGTTATAACGCGATAATGATTTTGTTCCATCGGTGTTAAACCATTCCACTTGTCCGGTTGCCTCATATATTCCCCAGCCCGATGGTCCTATATTAGTATAGCCTGCATGCGCCCCACTTCCCGGAAACCAAACTGCCTTTGTTTTATCTGTTTCTCCATCGGGTAAATACCAGTCCCACAGCCCATCGGGATCTATCCGGTTAACCGGATTATTACTCACATAGTTGTAAGGAGAAACGGCAGCGTCATTTTCCGCTAACTGGTCGGCGGCATTCCACCTCCCAATTACCGGATCATAAAAACGCCAGCCGAAATCATCCTGGTTTGTTAAGTCATTTTGTAACTCTTTACCATTATAAAGGTTGCGGTTGCCGTTAGAGAAATCATATACACCGGGAAGTTTCCTTAAGCCGAAGGTGTAGTAATCATCTTCCTGTATCTGCCTTACTTGCTGAGTGGATGGATCTTTATCAAAGCTGCTCCGTACGTTACCTAAATGATCTGTTAAATTATACTGATAGCTATAAGCTCCACCGTTGGGCACCGCGCGGCCCTCACTTGTTTCAATAAAAGCAATATTATTGTTGTAGTAAACAATGCCATCAACATAATCCCAGGTACTTCCGTCGCTGCTTGTATTACGTAATTTAACCCCGGTTGCATCATATGTATATGTTGCAAGAGGAACGCTACCCTGATCAACCTCTTTGGGAAGGTTTAATAAATTGTATGCTATTTGTTTACTGCCGCCATCAGATGTGGCATTACCATTTGGATCATAACTATAACTTCTGTAAGCGGTATTATTATTTTTTACAGATGCCAGCTGATTGCTTAAGCCATTATTTTGATAGGTATAACTTAACTGGGCCGCACTTCCGCCTCCGCGGGTTAAACTGCTGATATTACCGTTAAGGTCATAGCTTATCGTTTCATTAAGCAGTCCGCCAGTAGATGAAGCACCGAGCACTCTGTTTAACTGATCGTAACTGTAACTGAAAGCCTTGCTGCCCCCATGCGGCGCGGTATACAACATTTGAGCTACAGATCCATTATATTGCTTTGTTATACCAGCGTCGGGGGCGTTGTATCTTAAATCTATATTTAGCAGATTGCTGCTGCTGTTTAAGCTTCTCAGCCAGCCACGTTCGTTATAAGTATAGTTAACATCCTGCAAAAACGGTGCGCCACCTGTTTCGCTATGTAAATGTTTGGTTATTAACTGGCCTGCTTCATTATAATCACCCTGGGCAAGTAATACATTTTTCCCTCCGTTTATCTGTTCATATACCTGTTTTAAATTTCCGGTATGATCATATGTGAAGTTATTGGCAATAGTAACAACCGGTAAAGTATTTGTGGTGTTATAGTGGCTGCGGGTTAAATCCGTAGCCTGGCCTGTGAAATCATAGTTTATAGCGTAACTATCGTAATTGGCATAATTTGTTGTGCCGGCACCCAGGTAATGTTGCTGATAAGCTTTGGTTAATTGCCCTTTATCATCGTAATAATTTACAGCGAGCAAAAGCTTTGTTGGATTCCCGTTATTATCCAGAATTGCAGCTTTCGTTGCAGTAAGTAAACCCGATGTCATTTTACTGCCTGCTGCTACATTATTATAAGCAGCCGGCAAATTGGGTATATTGTAGTTATCAAAATAACTGATGCCTAAAGTATAGGTTAATGCCGGATAACTATTAATAACGTAGCCTGTAGGATACTGGGTTACATTGTTGGTATTATCTTTAGTATCCCATTGCGGGGCAGCATATATGTTAGCTTGCAAAGTACTTAGTGCCATTACCGAACCTGCATTCCAAATTCCGGACACAATCTGGCGGCCCAATGCGTCGTATTTAAAAACAAACCATTGGTTACCAAGTCTTTGATTACCATCCTGGCTTAATACCAATTGGTTTAATTTATTGTAAACAAAGTATTCCCAGTCTTTCCCCGGAATTTTCTTCCTTACCAAACGATGCCATTCATCATATTGATATTGATAGCATAAGTTATCAAGTATATTTTGCGACGGCAGGCCGGTATCTGGACTGGCGGCCGGAGGGAGTACAAATGCAAGGTTTCCAAAATCGTCATAAACATAATAGGTCGACAATATTTTTAAACCTCCGTTGTAAATGTACTTTCGCGTTAGCACCACGCGACCTATTTTATCGGTGTAGGTTTCAACACTTCCCCCCCTGCCGCTCTTCCAATTTTCGTCAGTTTGAACGGTTACGGTTAATGTGCTTGGGGCGTACGTTGCGGTGTTGTTTTGTCTGCCAATTGTTCTGCTTTGGTCGGCATTAGTAGTAGCTGTAAATAATGCTGCCTGGTAGCTGTGCGAGGTATCTGTTGCCCAGCTGGTATTGTTATTGGTGCCATAAGTTATCCTGGTGGTATGGCCCGGGCTGCTGGCTCCTATTGTATTAGTTAGCTGCCAGGCATCGCCAATAGCACCTTGTTCTGCTATACGGCTTAATGGCGACGGCTCGAAACCTGACCGGGAGAACGGAAACAAAGTGGTTGCAATATTAGGAGCACCCGGCGACGACGGATTATAAAAACTTGCTTGCTCGGTAAGTGCCGAAGAATGATAGCTCCCGCCATTTACCGTGCTGCCATAGGCCAGAAAATTAATGGAATCCCGGCCAAACTGATCGTAAAGGATTGGTTGTACAATATCTTTATCCGATACTGAACTTTGTATTCCCACATATTGTAAAGCCCTGCCCAGCCCGTCGGAATATTGTATTACCTGCTTTACTTCGCATGTATTGCGGTTTACAAGCTGCGATGCATCTGTAATGCCCCCTACCCGGGGAATAGAAACCAATATATAATTGAGGCCATTAGTTTGATTTGATACTATGGGCACGCAATCCGGGGCTGTAATATACGCATGAAAGCTTTGACCCGCCGCAGGGGTCGACGAAAAGCCATCCAACAATGAGATACTGTTGTTATTGTAATACTCACCGGTAGTACCGGTGCTGCTTAATGAGCTCACATAAGTTTGTGCTTGTATACTGTAGCCAGCAAATAACAAACAGACGCAAATCAACAGCTGGTTTAAAGCTTTGCTTGCAAGGATAGGTTTAGTGATCATTATATTGATAATAACTGGTTGATAATTTAATGATTTATTTTGCATCCGCCAACATAATTTGCATTGGCCTGCCCCTCGGCAATAAGTTCATTGTAAGCTTGCTGATTTGCATCGGCCTGAGAAATAACAGAAGTATATTTGTTTGCCGGGATAGTATAAGTTACAACCATGGGGTTGGGCGTGGCGTCTGTTCCGCAATTGTTCTTCGAATAGCCGCCGGATACTGCCTGGCTATAATAAGTTATGGTACCAACGGCGCCGGGCTGCTGTACAACGTAGTTATATTTCAAATTCTTTATAATATTTCCGTACTGATCTTTGGTATTCTTCAATTGTAAAAGCTGATCGTACTCAAAATATGTAGCTTCATTTTTAACATCCGTAGATCCCGTTAAACCGTTTAAAGCTGTATAGGTATTAGTCGACATTTGCGCATCAACAGGATAAAATCGCACATCATCTATTTGTCCGCCGGCAATATTTATGGTGTAACTATTACCGGTAACGGGTACGGTACTACTTTGAAGGGTCCATGAACTTCCTGTTTTAAGCCAATAGCTTAGCGTATAGCTACCATTATCAAGGCCCGTGAGGTTCCTGGAATAACTGCCGCTAAAACTAACGCTACCTGTTTTAGCCGATGTGCTTGTATTGCCGGCCCCTTCCTCAAAGCCTTCATAAAATACATCATTATCGGCTGCATTGAACGCTTTTGCCACCGCATACAGTTTATTATATCCAAATATCGTGGATTGTTTAGGTCCCGATTTGGCATTTGAGCAGAGCAAATTACCATACTGATCGTAATTAAAATATTGAATAGCATTATTGAATGTAATACCGTTATTCTCGTAACCCGTTTCGGGCAAAGTGAACGTTTGGCTATTAATTATCCAGTTTTTATACCCAACACGACTACCTTTTAATACCTTGTTATTGGTCTTGATTATTTGATCGAGCAGAATACCGTATTTACCATCCGCATATAGTTTATTAACTGCATCTGTTTCTGACTGCTTGGCATACGTTATCAAATCTTTATTCAATACATATTTATAATCAATAGTATTTGTACTATTGTCGCTGTTTTGAATTGTTACATTTGTTAATAGCGATGGATAGGGAGAATTATAGGTATATGATTTTACGGTAGATACAGGCAAAGCATTGCCCGTAATAAAATCATCTTCGGTAGTTTGGCTTAACAATAATTGCTTTGCTATATAATAGTAGTTGCCGATATTATAAAATTCGGTATTTACGCTTTGGTATTGCCCCGTTCCGGAGATATTTACCTTTCCAATAGCCACCCGAACACCTTTAACACTATCCATAACCGAATTAAAAACATATTTATTGGTTATTCTTTTAAGTAAATTATTGTTGTTATCATATACGAGCGACTGTTTAAGATGCCCGCGCGCAAACGCATAAGACGTTGCCGGCGTATACGGA
Source organism: Mucilaginibacter ginsenosidivorax (assembly GCF_007971525.1). Taxonomy (NCBI): domain Bacteria; kingdom Pseudomonadati; phylum Bacteroidota; class Sphingobacteriia; order Sphingobacteriales; family Sphingobacteriaceae; genus Mucilaginibacter; species Mucilaginibacter ginsenosidivorax. The sequence continues at coordinate 6,365,655 of NZ_CP042437.1, read as the reverse complement.
CTCATGTTGGGACTAATTCGTTCAAGAGTTTTAAACGAGCCATCTACTTTTAATTGGTTGGTATAATCAGGGTAATCTTCTCTGTCTGTAAAAAAGTTTACTGTTTTTCCTTCATTGCTGTTATTAATGGTAACCTGGCTATAGCCAATAGCACTTCCATCAATATCAAACATATTGTTAAAAGAAGTGGAGTTGATTACGATAAACGGAGAGTAGCTTTCTACCGTTGTTTTGTGGCTTTGGAACAGATCTATCACAGCAACTACAATTGCAGCATATATAGAGTTGTTGACATTAACAGGCGGAGCGCCGTTGCCTGAGTCTCTGTAAATAGGTATATTGGGGCTGAAAGTGCTGTATTGCGGAAGAAACTGACTTTGTGTATGTTCTATGTATCTGACATATATGGGTGCAGCGTTTATAAGCTTCCCGGTTGAATGTCCCAAATCATCATTATAATTATAACTTGTAATTACAGGTGTTGTGTTTGGGTCTCCTGCTGATTTAATTCTTGCTATCCTGAGGCCGCCGGCGTAGCTGTTGTATGAGATAGCCTGGTTGTAATAGGTATTTGCTTCAAACACAAATTCTTTGTATCCGCCGGTTGGCAAATATATTTTTTTTAACACATTGGCTGTCATCATCACCGGCGATGGTTCACGGTCCATATTCGCCTGCAATTCGGGAATTAGGTTGGCGTTATCGCTATTGGCCCCGGTGTTGTTATAATAACCCCAATGATCGAATTTATTTGACGCACGCGGGGGTAAATTAATATCCTGAACGTATTCAAAGCTAAATAACGGCAACGTAACGATAGGTGCTAAGCCCGAAGTAACCGTTATATTATTTAGCTTGAGCCTGTAATTATCGGCCGTCATCCCCCTTACGGTTACATCATTGGCGTCGTTGTAAAATGAATAAAAATAATCATGCAGAAGCGAGAACGACTTAATCAACTCCCCCTTATAATCTTTAATATCTACTTTATTTAATATTTTTCCATTTGCAAGGTCTTTTCTTACCTGGGTGTCATATGTAAAATACGCACTTTGATTTGATGTAACAATTGAACTCAAGTATTTAGGGCTTTGGATGAGTTCTTCAATATTACTATCCCATTCGGATTTATCTACGACTGAAAAATCGAGAGATGAACTTGGTTGCGACAATGGAATTCCTAAAAAGCTGATACCTTTATCGAAGGTGGATGTTATCTTATCCCTAAATTTTTCCGTTTTACGATAATTGGTTGTCTTAATGGGATCCCCTGCAGCATAACTGAAAGTAATAGTTTCTGTATTGTTTGAAGTTATTATTTTATTTAGAAACCAGGTAGAAGCATAGTTTTGTACCTGATTTGAAGTTTCACCATAAAATGTTAACTGGGTATTTTCGATGCTTGAGGCATCTGAACCAAGATAATAAAAAGTGCCTCCTATATCTTCAAATACCCAGCCGCTAAGCCCCAATTCCTGCTTAAACGGGGTATTTAAAATACGAATGCTCTTATCTGTGAGCATAACAGGAACACCATCTTTGTTAAATACAAATTTCCCGTACCTGCCATTAAGATTATAATAAAACAAATCAGGTTCGGCATCTAAGGTAGCCCCCATGATACCTCCCATTGTTGTAACATCCAGCGGTTGTGTTACTTTAAGCCCCATCGAGCTGCCAAAGTATCCGTTTGTGCCTTCATCCGGCAATCCTCTCATGTATCTTGACACCAGGCAATTGGTTGATATAGTCCATCCCAAGCCTATCGGACTCGACATATCCTGCACCTTATTGCCCGATCCGTTGTAAAGTAAGGCAATAGGTATACTATAGCCCCTTGCAGCAAGTGTATGCAAATCGGCACTGATATTAGGCACACCAGTATACATATTGACAGTTGTATTAGCGTATTTTGCTGTTGCCGAAACATTAGGCGATGCCGGCGCAGCCGAGCTTTTATCATCAAACTGGCAATATCCGTTTTGCCAAATCATCGAACAACATATAATAAGAGCCACCTTTTTAAAAGAGGCATAAATTCCTTTTAGCATCGCTGTAATTATTTATTAATATTGGTTGTTTTTTGTTTTTCCAGGTTATCAAGACGATCTTTGAACGCGGTCAATTGTTTCTCCTGTGATCGATTAACGGCTTTTTCCGTTGTCAGTTCATTATCCTTCTCAATCAAATACAACGTCAATTCCTCCACCTTCTTAAGCAGCAGTTTGTTCATCTCGCCCAGGTTGATACCGTTTTTAGCAACCTCCTGTTCCGATGGAATTTCGGGCAAGTGATGGTTTTGGTCGATATAGGTTTTTATGTCGGTAAGCGATGGCAATTCATAACTTTTGTCAAAAACATAATCGGCCCAACCAGTTTCTACCCTAATTTCCTTCGCCCTGATCTTGCCATTGACCGATAAACGGTATGCTGGATCGGGAGATGAAGTATTCAATCCGATATTGCCGTTCAAATCGGTTATGAGCACTGGGGTAACCGTTATCGAAGAGGTAATATCTGTACCTGTAGGCACTGTTGTTTGTGTGGCTATGCTCACCTGCTGTGCTGTAGTGGCATACCCAAACAGGTAAGCTTTTACAGCAAATGCCAGGTATTCGTTAGCGCTGTTCACGGCAAGATAAAAACTTGTTGTACTGCCGTTTTGATAGATTTTCAAACGACTTGCAGTAAAGGACGAACCTCCTTGGGTAACCTGGTTTACACTAAGCCCACCCCTGTTGGCAATGTAAAAGGTTGTAGTACCTTTATCATTAGCCCCCCAGCCGCCGCCAATGATATCAACCTGCAGTTTCTGGCTGTTTGCACTGTTATCCTGCTGAAAGCCGAGGCTTCCCAAAAAAACATAATTCATAGCGGGGGTGACATTTGGTCCACACGCAATGGCTGTGTATTGCGCTTTACAAAAGGGCAAGAAGATTATACTAAAAAGTATACTTAAACAGAGTTTTTTCATCATCATATTTTGTTGTCAATATTTTTCGCTAATAGGGTTACAGGTAGTTATTTTTTATTGTTAATGATTTTTTCCAGTTTTTCAATACGCACCTCCTGTTCCTGTTCTTTTTTATCCTTCTCAATCAAATACAAAGTCAATTCTTCTACCTTTTTAAGCAGCAGCCTATTCATCTCGCCCAGGTTGATGCCATTTTTGGCTACCTGCTCTTCAGACGGCATATCCGGTAAATGCTGATTTTGATTGATGTAGGTTTTTACATCGGCTAGGGAGGGTAATTGGTAATCTTTTTTGAAAACGTAATCGGGCCAGTTGGCGTAAAGTTTAACGGTCATAGATGTGGCTATTGCACTCCCGTTTACTGCAAATTTATAGCCTTTGGTATCGGTGGTATTAATACCAACAGTGCCCATGTTTATTACTAAAGGATAAACACCTGCTGTTGTGGGAGATGCCGGAAGCGTCCCTCCCCAGTTCGGCGTATAAGCTCCCGTACCATTAAAAAGCGCAGTGACTGAAGTCCCACCATTCCTGTTTGCAATGTCGAAAACAAGGTAAACAACCGAGTTGTCAGCACTAAAAACAAACCGAAAGTTTGTCATTACTACTGCGTTGTTATATGAGGTATTGGTAAAGATGGATAACGAGCTATTATAATCAAACTGAGTAGCATTAGCCATAATAGTAACGGTTTGTACTCTGTTGGCGGCTTCAAAATTAAGCATGTATGTACCTTTTATCCGCGCCCCACTCGCTACAACATATGTCCCATCCGAAGCTACCGGAATTGATTTTGATTCGTTGATATTGATCCCTTTGAGCGAAATTGCCCCATTTACATCAAGTGCCGATGCTGGTGATGTTGTTCCGATTCCCACATTACCGGTAGCCGGAAATGTATTTTGCGCGTAACAAGAAAAAGCTGAAAATAGCGCAGCCAATACCAAAAGAGAAAATTGTTTCATTTATTTAAGATTAGTAGATTAATTTTTATTTAAGAGCTTGGTTATTGATTCGAGCTGATTCTTAAGCATATCTATTTGTTGTGCATTTTTTTGGTTGATAGCTTCCTGTTCTTTTTCTCTCTGATCCTTTTCAATCAAATACAAAGTCAGCTCTTCCACCTTTTTAAGTAGCAACTTATTCATTTCGCCCAGGTTAAGACCATCTTTGGCAACTTCCGCTGCAGGCGGCATTTCCGGCAGATGTTGATTTCGGTCGAGATAGGTTTTTACCTCAGTTAGGGAGGGGAGTTGATAATCTTCTTTGAAAACGTAGTCGGGCCAATTGGTTATTTCTACTTTAATCTGTTTTGAACGAATGTTACCATTTACAGATAAGGCCTCGTGCGGCGTTACGGTACCTATCCCAATATTTCCGGCTCCGTCGATAACCAGGTCATTACCATAATACCATTGATTCCCCGTGCCCAACTTGTTAAATGACCTCCGGGTACCTATTATCATTTTTCCGGTTGCATCAGAACCAGTAGCAGTACCAGCTACCGTAATAATTCTTCCCTGCCCCCAAACATTTGTGCCGTCTGTATTTGCAGGAATTGCAAATTCCAATTGAGCTCCGTTGTTTGCCGACCGTGCACCTGTATTTCCTTGAATGATTAAGCCGCCGCCATTTACAGGGTGGGCGTTATCGCCATCAGTATTTGTACCGGCACCAACAATGTGAAGATTAGTTGATGGAGACATTGTTCCGACTCCCACATTGCCTGTAGCCGGAAATGTATTTTGCCCATAAGAAGAAAAAGCTGAAAATAGTGCAGCCAGTACCAGCAGAGAAAATGATTTCATTTGTTTTAAGATTTGAGGTTGAATGCGTTAAAGGCGTTGGTATTAATGAAAATTGATTATTTATATTGTTTCTTGAAGGTCATTAGTCCGATGTTAAATTAATAGTTAACATCATAATGAATGTATGCCGTCCAGATTATCGGGGCGAAACAAATGGCATCAAATTACATATACCGCACTATGAAAAAATAATTCATGCTATTGTGATTAGGTTTAACAGGTTGATATTATATTACTTACGCGTTTTTTATTTTTAGTATTTTATTGAGATTTTTTTTATAAAAATATTAAACAATAATTTATTAGCAAGCTTTTCATTTAAACCCAGTATTATATTTATATTAATTAATATGCAATCAAAACAGCAAACCAAGGCAGCCCGGTTTCTATACAACTTTTGCTAACTCTTAAAACTCAGTTTAGGTAAAGAACTCAGCTGAGCAGCTCGCTCACGATGCGAATGTCACTGCGTTAGTAAAGCTTTATTACTTTGTGTTGCCTATATATCGTTCGCTAAGACTATAAAACTAACTAACATGCTGTTCGCAACAACAAAACACTTTAGCCTAATTTTGTATACTCAGCCCCTTTGAGATGGGCATTGGCACATTAATTACCTGTATAATATTTATAAAATTTGCTTATCCCTCAATGGGAAAAGTTCCAGCTGGAAAGCTGGATTCCCGTTATCAATTTAAAATCGGCCCTCCGGATCTTAATATTTAGGGGCACTGCGAAAACTCTATCAACGATACTTCCAACTTTTCTAATTTTTCCTTTTGAATTAACAGCGTGTACCCAGCTGATAGAAGCGGCCCGCCAGGCCTTCCATCACAAGTCCCCGCTTTGCTTTTGCCGCTCCGGCTTGCCCGCGATGTGGGCTTCCACTGCGATCCTTAACGCGAGGTTGCCGGTATGCAAAAACACCCGGATGAAATTAAACATCCGGGTGTTGCATATTTATTACTTAGCATGGCGTTTACCTATCAGCGGGCCACAAGCTTGGAAGCTTGCGGAAGCGAAAAACGCTTGCGGTAGCTGGAGCAGCGACGCTTGCGATAGCGAGGGGCGGCAAGGGCTGAAGAAAGTGCCATTTTAATCAAGGCAACCATTCACCCTTGTAAGCATCTAATTTCCTTTTACTTTGTTTGTCATACAAGTTAGTCCTCTTGTAAATTACGCCGTTAAAAAATAACTTTTTTGTAGTGTCAATGGGTATTATAAGTTTAAATGATTCTTTTTTAAGCTTATAACTAAGCATTATTTTGCCAGAATCGACAAAACGCCATTTTCCTTTATATAAACTTATGCCGGGTTCAGATTCAAAAATTAGCGAATCATATTTTTTAGGAAAGCTCTGGGTTGATTGAAAAATGTAAAATCGATTTTCATTATCAAAGCAGAGTGTTCGAAAATTAGCATATCTAACTATCGTATCTATTGAGACATCACCAGATTTTGGACTTAACCATTTAATATTATCCGGGATCCAATATCCTTCAATAACCCCTGATGCTCCTGTGGCCTTGTTAGGCCTTCGATAACATGACAATAAAGTGGAGACTACTAAAAAGATGATCAAAATTTTCATTGACATATTGGTTATTTTTCTGAAATAGAAACGGGTATGTCTACCGCCATTGGCACGTCTGTTTTTACTGTACTACCTTCGCCTCCCCAAAAATAATTAAATGTGGCATCAGTTTTATCACATACACATCCATGTGTTCGAAAATTCCACCATTGGTCTTTTCCATGTATATAATAACCTCTGTCTCTTGAAGCATCATACTGCATGTCGTCATTTACCGGGTTCATTCTTATTCTGCCTCCACCATAGTCAGAATTAACACTATGGGTTGAGTGATCAGGATAATCTAAATTTGTATTGCTCGGTATTTGCTGAATTCCATAGGCCGGAGCTGGATTTGTTGCTCCCTGGGCTACTTTTTGATCATTTTCCATAACACTTCTTTTACCTAAGTGAAGCAAATAGTTCCCGGTTCCGGCAGCATCAAACCCTCCTTTAGTTGGATTTTGTAAAGTTGTCCACCAGCCAGAGCCAGAAAATACACCAGATTGCGTAAAAGTAACCTTGTTTTGGCTATAAACGGTAATTGTTCCGGTGGCTGCACCGAAAGCATTCGTACCAGTATGTTGGTATGTCACTAAATAGTCATAGCCCTTTTTGTCCGTAACTTTCTTACCTTTTGCATTAATATACGTTGCCTTATTGCCTTCCTGCCAATGCCATGTTTTTGTCTTTTCATCTTTCGACCTATAGTAGAACCAATCTTGCCCATTATGGTCTATTCTACTTAAAGGGTTGCCAGCCACAAAATCGTATTGAGAGTTGGCATAATATTTTTCGGCATGTGGATCGACACTAGTCCACCTCGCAATCACCGGGTCATAGAACCGTGCACCGTAGTCATACTGATTCAATTCCTCCTGCAACTCCTTCTTATTGTAAAGATACTTATTGCCGGCATTTTGTAAACGGTGTACATTTAAACCAAACGGATAATAATCATCCTCACCAACCTTACCACTCGTTTGATCAAGTGTAACGCGGTTGTTTCCTAAATGGTCGGTTAAAGTGTACTCGTAAGCATAACTGGCTCCACTCCGGTTTGCCTTGCCTTCTTCTGTCTGCACAAAATCGATTGTGCCGTCAGCCTTGTACTGGATGCCATCGATATAGTCGGTCGCGCTGCCGTTGCTCACCTTCCTCAGCTTGTTTCCTGCGGCATCGTATGTATAGGATAAACTCAGGCCGGTTGCTGTTACCGTTTGCGGCAAGTTGAGCAAATTGTAGGTAAACGCTTTGCCCGCACCGTCACTGGGTGCATTCCCGTTAGCGTCGTACGCGCCATAGCTCCTGAATGTTGTACTGCCATTGGCTACGGTTTGCAGTTGGTTGCTCTTGCCGCTGCTATAGTAAGCATAAATTAAGGTTGCCGCGTTAGGCCCGGTACGGTTAAGCGTTTGCAAATTACCGTTCACGTCATAGGTGATACCTGTTTCAGTGAAGCCGGTACTGCTGGTACCCGAAAGCAGTCGGTTCATAGGATCGTAACCGTATTTCACTGTCTGCACGCCTGCGGTTGGCGAGTTGTAAACATTATATGTCTGCTCGGCAATATTACCATTATATTGTGGCGTAGCGCCATATTGCGTACTGTTATAATTCAACCTTTCTGAAAATAGTTTGGTTGTGGTAGGCGCAACGGATGGGTCATTGATCTTTTGCAGCCATCCGCGTTCGTTATACGTATAGTCAATGTCCTGCAAAAACGGGGCTACACCGGTAGCGCTATGCAGGTGTTTGGCCATCAGCTGGCCTATCTCGTTATAGTCGCTTTTGGATAGCATCACATTAGTACCGCCGTTGATCTGCTCCGATGAGGTCAGTTTACGGCCCATGTGGTCATAGGTATACGTATTTACTATTGTCAGCACAGGGCTTGTAGTATTGGTGGTGTTGTAATGCTTACGGATACTGGTTGTTACTACATTGGTAAAGTCATAGCTATTGGTTATTATATCATAGTTATTAATATTAGGGGTACCACCGCCCAGGTTGTGTTGCTTATAACCCTGGATATTTCGCCCCAGGTTATCATAATAGCTCACGCTCCACAGCATACTGCTTGTGCCCAGGATGTTAATTTTGCTACCCGTTAATAAGCCTCGAACTGATGTGGCAGATCCGGCAGGGGCTACTGTAAATGCTGACGGTAAATCGGTGATATTGCTAAAGCTGTAATCGTCGTAATAATTAACCGATAAATAGCTGCTTGCTGCCGGATAGCTGCTGATGGTATAGCCAAGTGCTACGTCGGCTACATTCCTTACGTCTGATTGGGCTGCTCCGTAAATACTGGCTTGCAAAGTGGATAAGGGGATAGCCGAACCTGCATTCCACAGCCCGGTTATAATCACCCGCCCTAAAGCATCGTATTTTGTTACCATCCACTGGTTGGTTAACCTTTGATTGGCGTCCTGTGTTAAAACAGGTTGATCAAACCGGTTGTATACCGTGTATTCCCAGCCTTTGCCGGGCAACTTTTTTTGGCTCAGGCGGCTTCGCTCATCATAACGGTACTGGTAACACAGGTCATTGAGCAAGGCAGCAGGCAATGCGCTATCAGCCCCGCTTTTAGGCGGCAGCACAAAGGCAAGGTTGTCCAGGTCGTCGTACACGTAATAGGTGCTTAATATTTGTAATGTGCCTCCGGCATAGTTAAAGGTGCGTTTAAGCACCACATGCCCTTCTTTGTCCTTGTACTCCTCCATAGTGCCGCCGCGACCGCTTTTCCAGTTCTCATCCCTGGTGGTGGTTATTGTGAGCATGTTGGCCGGGTAATTTCCCCCATTGGCAGTCGCCCTGCTAAGGGTCCTGGTCTGGTCGGTGTTAATGGTGGCCGTGTACAGCGCAACAAGGGTGGTATTGGCCGTATCCGTTAAAGCAGTGGCGTTATTGCTACTATAGGCCAATTTTACTGTATGCCCGGTTAAGGTATTGGCTACGGGTTGCCAATCGGCACCTGGGGCGCCTTGTTCTACAGGCCGGTTCAGCGGCGATGGCTCAAAAACTGTTAGCCCAAACGCCGGTGATGTGCCATTAATGGCCGGTATGGTGACCACGCCCGGTGCCGAAAAGGCCGACGGATTGTTATAAAAGGCCGACTGGTCTGCAATGGCTGTACTTTTATATCTGCCATCGCTGGTTGCCGCTGTTGCTACGTAGGGTAAATACTTCTGCGCTTCGCGGCCATAGGTATCATAGCTGTACGGCTGTACAACGTCTTTATCCAATGGCGAGCCTTTAACCTGTATGGTTTGCAGCGGGCGGCCAAGGCCATCAAAGTATTGCACCGTTTGCATCAGTTCGCAGGTTGTGCGGCCGGCAAGGCCGGCCGTGCTGGTAATGCCACCTACCCGGGGTGCTGAAGTAAGGATATAATTTTGAGTTAGGCTCGGGGCCGTGGTTTGTGGTACGCAATCCGGGGCGACAATGTACAGGCTCAGGCTGCTGCCGGTAGCAGCAGTAAAGCTGAACGTAGGGCCAAGCGTAATGCTGGTGTTGCTGTAGTACGAGCCTGCCGCTGGTGTTGTGCTTAGCGTTGCAGGGGGGGGCAGGTAGGTTTGGGCTTTTGAGCACAAAGCGCAAAGCACAAAGCTTAAAGCAATACAGAATTGCCTTAGCTCTGGTTTTATGGTGATATAGGTAATAGCCATATTTGCCGTTTTTTAAGGTTTATTGGTTTAGGTAATGGTAATCTGTATGTTTAATGATATACCCGTCCTTATCCTTGATGTTTATTAACCGCTGAAAGTCATCGTACTCGTAATAGGTAGCCTGGCTCTTAGCGTCCATAACATTTGTGATGCCAACCAAAGGCAGGTAGGTATAAGTTGTCATTTGTGCTCCAAGGGGGTATAACCTTACCTCATCAATATTTACAGCCCCGCTGATACTAACGGATGTTACACCTGTAACCCGGTGCTCGTGGTAATACCAGCCTTTGGTGTTTGGCCCATTAAGCGAATACCCGCTTATGGTACCGGTGATGCTTAGCGGTGCGGCGCTTTGCGTCCAGTATGAAACAACGTAGGTGTTGGCTGATGTTAGCCCACTTTTGCTCAGCGCGCCCAGGCTAAGATTGTATGATTTGCTCCCGGTAACGCCGGCCGCTACCCTGGTTGCAGATGGAACACTCCAGCCGCCATCACCATCGGCTTCTAAACTGGTGTAAGCAGTTACATCCAGCCCCGCATTGCTTATTTGCGCCATAGGAAACAATAGTCCGTTGCCCCAGATATACGTAGTAGGTTTGCCCCGTTCCAGGTATTGCTGCAAAGGACGGCCCAGGTTATCATATTTTAGGCGTAAACGACTAGCATAGCTGCCATTTTTGGAAAAAACACCGCTGGCAACGGTTGAAAAGGCAAAAGAGCTTAAGGGCGCCACGGTTTCCAGTGCCTGTACCTGTTTGAGCGTAGGCAGATCGGGGTTAAAAATATTTAGCAACCCGCCCGAATATTGCCGGGTAACCGTAGGGCTCATGATCACGCGCTCGGCATAAGTTTCCAACGGTACAATCATATGTGTTTGCTGTAGCCGTTTTATACCCATGGATGCAGAATCAAGCGAAGTTGCGGCCTGCAGATCAGGGTAGTCCTGTGGGTACTTAAAATAAGTGTTCAGCGTATCTCCTTTTGACGTACCTGTAGATTTTTTGATCAGTTGGTAATGCCCGTTCACCTGGTCATAAACATAGCTTTCAAAGGAGCTTAATGAAGTATTCCCCGCTTGGTCATACTCAAAATGTTCTTTTCTTTGCAACACGTTACGGTAAACCGGTACAGCAAACTGATGTGCGTAGATGAGAAAGTACTGGCCATTATCAAATCCTGGCGAGGTATAAGCGCTCAAACCCGAGTTGAACAAGAATTGCCATATTTTGGGCGGATTGCCCCGGTCATAATAATAATGGTTCATGGAAACCGCTACCAGGTTGCTCCCTACTGATTTATAGTGTTTTTCTTCCGTAAGATCGCCGCGACCGAACGGTACCGACGGGATGGCCGGGATGATTGGATTAAGGATAGCCGCATTGCTGCCCGAATAATTTCCCAATTGATTGCTCATTCCATTGCTGTAGTAGAGCATGGTATTAACATTCAGGCTGTTAGATTTGTTATAAGTAAATTCCGTCACACCATTCAGGTTATTCTGGTCACTTTCAGAAACCTGTACCTTACCGTAGCCAAAAAAGGCCGCATCCCGTCCATCTGAGAACGGGTATACAGATTGGCCATATCTATAACGAAAAACATTAAATTCATCATCCATATTACCCCCGGCTCCGTTTTGCAGATAAAAATCCATTCCTTCCTGCGATTGATAGATAGGAATGTCGTCTGCAGAACCATCAAAGTATGAATATTTTTTAATGTTAGTAATCTGCGAAACAGGATCAAAACTGCTTATCTTACTTACCCTTAAGCCACCTGAATAATAGGTATTTAGCACATATGCAGACGAGCTTGAAGTGGCTTTTACAGAAACCTCGAACCTGATCTCGCAGTTATTATAAAAATCCTGTGTAAAGGGCTCAAAAACAAATTTATAGGTACTGCCGGCGTTAATAACAATCGAGGAATCGATAACAGGTGTGTAGCTTGATGCCGACGTTGCAATCCGCTTTAAAAACACGCCATCCTGGTAAACAACAATATTCAGGTCATAATTGCTTGGGTAGGTGCCGTGCCTGTCAACCAGGCAAAAAATCCCCAGGCGTTTGTTGCCCCATGTACCGGCAGTAAAGCTTCCGGTTGAATTAAGCAATGAAGAATAATTCATTGTAGATGATCCCGAAGCTTTATAACCATCGCCGATGGAATCATAGTAGGTGGTTACCAGGTCCTGCTGCTGGTATTGATTGGTTTCGTAATTAAAGGTTGTTGTGCCGCCGGTAGGATAGGTTATCCCGGTAAGCACATTGGCTTGCATGTAGTCAGGATTGGCATTCCTGTTGGCCCCCGGCAATGATTGCTGCACGCCATTAAGCATAATGTTAGCCGGTGGTACCAGCTGAGCGTTGCCCGGCCCATTGTAATAACCCCAATGGTCAATGGCTAATGACAGCTTGGCAGGCAGGTTTAGCTGTTCATTATAAGTATAGCCAGTTTTTTTATATTGATTGGTTCCTGTGGAGTCGGATTCTATGATCCCCTTAAGTTTCAGCCGTTTGTAATGGTTGTCGCTTGTGTACTGGCTCAGGTTGGTAAAAACGGCATTAAACGCAGTATTACCTCCAAAACCTGCTGTTGCCGTGAAATAGGCGTCATTATCCAGCGTTACTTTTTTGAGTAGTTTATTTTGTTTGTTTCTAACCTCGATAGATTGTAAGCGCCGCGCACCATCCAGGTCAACACGCTGATCGGCATACAGGAAATTAACCGAGCCTTCAGAAAAAGTAATGGACGATAGGTTTAATTGCTCATATATCGTAAAACTTGGAACAACACTCTCTATAGTTTGCTGCGTATGTGGAGATACTTTGCCCACAAGGTAAGTTTCTGATACGCTTGGCAGCGGATGAACAAATTGCTGGGTATTATAAAGATAGTTGAAATCAATTTCTCCGTTTACGGGAGAAACGATTTTGGTAAGGTGCCATGTGTTCATGGTGAGCGATGTGCGGTTACCTACGTAATAAGGATCGGTAGAATTGGTGGAATAAAATTGCCTTTGCGTAAAGTAATAGGCTACTCCGCTCTCATCTGTTACTTTCCAATCGGGATAGCTACCACTTGTTTGTATTAATTCTATTTTCAGTGAACCATCGCCAAGTACAACGGGTTTAAAATTATTATCGAAAATAAACTTATAGCTTTTGTCGCCAATAGTAATATGGTACAGGTCAGACGCAAAGTCGGGCGCACGGCCTTCATAACCAACCTGGAAATTGTAAAAATATTCCTTGCTTACGTTATTATGAGGCAAAGCTAAACCGCTGTAAATTGTTCCGGCCGCGCCGTTTGCTGCAAACTGATGTCCGTCACTGTTCCAGAGGTAATAATACCCCTCTATACTGTTTGTCGGAGACTTAAAAGTTTTGATAACATCAGGCGCATCGGGCATATCCACGTAGGAGTTCTGAAAGCCGCCCGGAAAATCCGGTGCCCCGCGCGTGGTGCTGGTGATGCTACCCGAGGCACTTAAGGCCCATCCTAGCCCAACTTCACTGGCGTCTTCTTTTACTTTTAAACCGCCTGCATAATATTTCAGCGAAACCGGGAAAGTTAAAGTGCCCTCCTTAACGGTATATATCGGGTAAGAAATATCTGGAATGCCCGAAAATGTGCTTACCGGAACAAGTCCGAATTTTCCGAGGGCGCTTACATCCGGCGGTGGTGGCGTAAGTACCTGTAGAGTTGGCCGCGTTTGGCCCACAGCGGTGTGATAAATCGCTATCGTAGCGAAAAGCATTAAAGCAAATGTAATAATAGGTTTAGATCTCATAATATTTTATCGTGATTTCGGGTTGTTCTGCCAGATATGGCAACATGCCAACATTTTTATTTATTTTAATATCATTTACTTTGATGCTGCCTTTTCCAGCTTTAAAATGCGCTCGTTTTGCGCTTTCACCTCTTTATCTTTCTCAATCAAATACAGCGTCAATTCCTCAATCTTTTTAAGCAGCAACTTGTTCATTTCGCCCAGGTTGATACCGTTTTTGGCAACCTCCTGTTCAGATGGAATTTCAGGCAGATGATGGTTTTGGTTAATGTAAGTTTTTAATATTTCTAAAGATGGCAGTTGATAGTCATTACCAAATACGTAGTCGGCCCAGCCGGTTTCCACCCTGATTTCTTTGGCCCTGATCTTTCCGTTAACTGATAAACGGTACGCCGGATCTGGAGTTAAGGTGTTTAAGCCCAAGTTACCGTTAAGATCTGTATACATAACCGGGATAACGTTTAATGCAATTTCATTGGCAGGTGCCGTGGTTGTAGTGGATAAAGTTACCAGTTGATTAGCTGCATTTCCTGACGAAAGCAGGAACGATTTGATGGAAAAGGCTTTATACCTGGCACCCGTGGTAACAACATAAAAATTAGTGGACGTTCCGCTTTGGTACGCTTTTAAGGTAAAACTGTTACCGCTTGAACTACCCAAGGTAACCTGGTTTACACTTAGGCCATTGCGGTTTGCTATGTAGTAAGTGGTTTCGCCGTTGGTATCAGATTCCCAGGCACCACCAAATATGTCTACCTTTAATTTATTAAAATTGCCTAAATCTGATGGAGAAACATTAATTGTGCCTACATATACATATATAGTGGCATTATCGCCCAAAATATTATTGCTATACTGCGCCTTTGCCAATACCGGTATCAGGAAGACAAATAAGAATATTAACTTTTTCATTTCGGTTATTTTTTATCGAGGTGGGTAACTTGTTTTTTCAGATTAGCAATTTCTTGTGCCATGAGCTTAAGCTGAGCAGTATTTTCTTTTTCATTTTTGTCCTTCTCAATCAAATACAGTGTCAACTCTTCCACCTTTTTAAGCAATAGTTTGTTCATTTCGCCCAGGTTGATGCCGTTCTTGGCAACCTCCTGTTCAGATGGAATTTCGGGCAAGTGATGATTTTCATCGATGTAGGTTTTCACATCGGTTAAAGCGGGCAGTGTATAGTCTTTTTTGAAAACGTAATCGGGCCAGTTGGCATATAATTTAACAGTCATAGATGTTGCGATGACATTGCCGTTCACGGCGAACTTATAGCCTTTGGTATCTATTGTTCCCACACCCACATTCCCCGCATTAATGGATAAATAGGTATTACCAGAAGTCCCCCAGGATTGTATATCCTGGTTAGGGTCCCTTTCCCACCAGGTCCTGGTATCCGTTTGGGGGTTGCCAAATGATACGTCAACGGAAATTCCATCGTGTAATCTTGCCGTCGTCCAGTCGCTGCCAGCAGCATTGCGTACAAGCCAGAGATTGTTTTTAAAGTTATTTGCTGTACCCGCAGTGCTGCTTACCGAACTTAGCAATACATTATTTTTCGCTGTAGAGCCCAGGGGGGTGCTATTATAAACAGTAAACTTGGCCGATAAGATGTTAGTTCCAATACCGACATTCCCACTTATATATAATTTATCGGGAGAAGACCAGGCTGGCGGATCATATCCAATTCCGATACCTGTTCCGTTAACCTGCAACACTTTCCCACTTTCGGTGCTGTTAAGGTCAATAAATCTGAAGCCACTGGCATAAGCAGGCGTGCCCCAGGTTCCCTGGTAGAACATTTTTAAGGCCGTAGGCTGGTTAACATCATACTGATTAAACAGATGTAATTTTGCGGTTGGGGCATTAGTACCGATACCTACATTGCCCGCAAAATAACCCTGCCCATCGGCTCTCACACTGAAGTTTATTGTACCGTTGGTTAAACCATCATAATAATAGTTCGCCGATCCTGTGGGTTGATCTGTCCAGGCCCTAAAAATTCCGGCTGCCGGATATGAATAGGTAGAGCCCAATTGATGCCCCGTAAAAAAGGATTGTCCAAGCGATGTTTGGGCAACTATTTTTGTATTATTATTTAATACATCATTGGCATCAACGGTAACCGTTTTGGTTTGCGCATTGGCAAATTGCACACTGGTTAAACCGGCCAGAATCAGAAGTAAAATCTTTTTCATATCTCTATTTAACTTGTTTCTTTAAATCCTGCACTTGTTTTTTTAATTCGTTGATCTCCTCTTTGGCTTCTATCATATACAGCGTCATTTCTTCCATCTTTTTAACCAGTAACTTGTTCATCTCGCCCAGGTTAAGACCATCTTTGGTAACTTCCGCTTCAGACGGCATGTCCGGCAGATGTTGGTTTCGGTCGAGATAGATTTTTACCTCAGTTAGGGACGGGAGTTGATAATCTTTTTTGAAAACGTAGTCGGGCCAGTTGGTTATTTCTACTTTAACCTGTTTTGAACGAATATTACCATTTACCGATAAGGCCTCGCGCGGCGTTAATGTCCCTATCCCTATATTTCCAGCTCCGTCAATAACCAGGTCATTACCATAATACCATTGATTGCCTGTTCCTAATTTATTGAACGACCTTCTGGTACCTATAATCATTTTTCCTGTAGCATCACCACCGGTGGCTGTGCCTGCTACCGTGATAATTCGTCCTTGTCCCCAAACATTAGTACCGTCGGTATTTGCCGGAATTGCAAATTCTAACTGCGCGCCAGCGCCGGCCGATCTTGCTCCAGTATTTCCCTGAATGATCAACCCGCCGCCATTTGTTGGGTGGGCGTTATCACCGTCAGTATTTGTACCGGTGCCAACAATGTGAAGGTTAGTTGCGGGGGATGTTGTACCCATGCCAACATTGCCGGTAGCCGGAAATGTATTTTGCGCATAAGACGAAAAAGCTGAAAATAGCACAGCCAATACCAGGAGAGAAAATGATTTCATTTATTTAAGTTTTGAATTTTGTAATTGAAAGACGAAGTTGTTAAACAGGGCTGATTGAAAGGCGATTCATCGCCCTCATAGCCGCACAAATAAAATAAAACCGAATAGCCTTATTTGCTATAAGTAAATACTTTACTTTAACTAATATTAAAAGATTATTTGCCTAATAAGGCGAACTTTTGAGGGCGTTTTTCATGGTGTTGTGATTTGTTTAAGTTTTACGAAAGTATTATTTGAAAACCAAAACTCCAAAGGTTTGAGATAATAAATTTGGGGGCATCATAATATATATTCACGCCGCCGCATATTAAACGATTTAGCATGTAGTTTTCCTGCTAAAGATCGTCCGCCGTAAAAATCCTTCGTTTACCGAAAACCTATCACTTAATCACCGCAACAAACACCCGCATGCCAAGCACCTTTGTTTCCGTATTCCCCCCTATCGTCTTACCCGACACAAAGTCAACGGCGCGTATCAGCCCGGTACCGTCTGTAGATTGCAGTTGCTGCAATAATTTGCAAAGCGAAAAAAAATCGCCTTCAAAATCCAGTCGCTGAATGATGTATTTGTCGTCGGGGGCCGAGCTGGGTTGCACCGGTACTCTCGATAGCCTCACGTTTAGTTTTTCGGCCTGAAGGGCAATCGTGGTGATCATATTGCTGCGCATGGTGGCCGTGTCTATTTTAAACCGGGCGATAATATGATCAAGGTTATTGTCTTTCCGCTCCAGGTAGCCGGGCTGGTAGGTTAGGTCGCCGGCCTGGGTTATTTTTTGCTGTAACTCGCGCCGGAGTTTCCAGGCGTCTACGGTATGGCTGAATGAAAAGCGGTAGCATACCAGTAAAAGCAGTACCGATCCTGCTATCAGCAGATATTCCTTTTTGATGTTCAGGTTTTTCAGCATGCTAATAGTTGATGATAATATTAAACTTACCCGTGTTCTGGTCGTTATCGAATTCGAAGTTATCAAGCCCCGCGCCCTTTACCCACTTTAATGTTTTAATGCGCGCTATCCATTCATTTACAGCAATAACTTGTTGCGAATTCCCTGAAAGCTTTATTCTCCTGTCTAAAAAATGCTGCCCGCGCGAATCTTTATTGTTGATATCTGCAGGGTTTATTGCTATTTCCTTCAGGGTTACCTCACCCGGCAGCAAAGCTGCAAGCTGATCTATAAGCCTGGCTTTGTTAAAGCCTCCGTCCCACCCCATATCCTTCAGGAGGGCTTCTTTTGCTTTAATCTGCTCGGTGAGCACCTGCATATCGCTATTGCTGTTTGCAGATAGGCTGGCCTGGCCGTCGAGCCGGCTATTTTCAGAATTGAGCCAGGAAAGGGTTACAAAATTGAGCAGTAAAAGAATAAAGAAAACACCCAATATTAAGGCACCCGTTACTTTGAGTTTTTTTGTTCCTATAATTTGTAAGTACCGGGCATCCGTGGCATCAACCTTTGCTTTAACCGGCTCCAGTTTATCTGCCAGCACCAGTTGAAAAGCTGCAGCGTAGGGCATAATCAATTGTTGGTCGATGGGCTCCGTCCCGATTTTAAGGATGAAAGGGGCCACAAATGCGGGGCTGTATTGCACGGCCGTCCAGTTCAGTGCGGCATCCCGGTTTATCTGGATGCCGTTAAACACTACATCGCTTTCGTAAACATTAAGCTGGTTTAACATATGGGATGTGGCGAATGGGCCAAGGCTCAGCATCAGTATGGTAAAGCCCTGCTGCTCCAATATATTTATCCAATGGTCGGCCAGCGTTTTCCTTACCAGGGATACAAACAACTGATCGTTGGATGTAAATTGCTGCAGGTAAAAATCGTCTACATTCAGGTTAGGTATTATTTTGGCCATGTCCTGCTGTTCATCGCCGGAAGCGGCTGTTACCTGCTTGGTTAAGATGCCTTTGCCCGATAAGTTTAAAGCGATGGGTATTTTGTTGTCAAGTTTTTTGGCAAGCCCCTCTGCATCATCTTTTACACCAAGCTTTTTTTCAATCGTAAGCTGTTTGTGATCGGTACTAACCTGGCAGCAGTTTATGGTATAGGAGCCATCCTGTGCAATATCTATAGTGATACCGGCCGCCTGGTTAATATGGTAATATGGCGATAATAAACCCATAATATTACCTGATAATAGTGGATTTGATAAACAGTACCGTAACCACCTTTGCATTTGTGCGGGTACGGCTGCTGAAAATCCATTTTAAAATAGGGATCCTGGAGAGCAAGGGTATCCCCGAGCCGCTATCGTCGGTTTCTGTACGCTCCAGCCCGCCCAATACTATGGTATCCTCGCTGTGTACCCGCAGGCTGGTTTCAAATTTGCTGATGGCCTGCGGCGGCGGCGAACCATCGGTAGGAATAGCAGTAAAATCGGATATATTTATTTTAATGCCAAGGGTTACCTGATCATCGCCGGAGACAATGGGTTTTATAGCGATAGACAAATCGGCATTTACTTCCTGGTACACATTGGTAAATATGGATTGCGCGCTTTGGATGGAAGGGATAACGTTCTGTGTTGTGTTTTTGTAGTAACGCTTGCTGCCGATACTCAGGGTTGCCGAATGCCCGTTAAGCGCCGTTAATTTGGGCACCGATCGCACATCAATGTTGTTATTATTCTCCAACGCCTGCAGCCTTACGTAAAAATTAGGCACCACATGGCCAAGGTTAAGCGAGGTAGCTTTGCCCACGCTGTTTAAAAAGTCGTTAACTCCCTTTGCGCCAAAAGTGTAATCTATGCCAGGTAATACCGTGCCACCCGTTTTTACACTGTCAGAAACGCCGGCAGAAATTCCGGTTGAAACGCTCCGGGTTTTGTGTACATCAATCATCGTAACTTCTATCAGCACAACCGGAACAAGTACGTCCATCTGCTTAATGAAGCCTTCTACTTCATCTATCTGTGCCCCCGACCCGGAAAGTAAAAGGGTGTTTTGTTCACGAAATTCTTTGATCTCGATACCACGCTTCCATTCTGAAGGGATCATAGTTACAATGGTGTCAATTGCGCGGTTTTGCAGGTGAATAGCCCTGAAAGTACGCAAGCCTTCCAGCTTGCGGTCGCCAATTACATAAATACCTTTTTCGGAATGGAAAGTGTATTCGGTACTTTTAAACAGTAAGGTTAGCAGGTCATCGTAGCTAACATCATTTACATGAAGGGTTATAGCTCCTTTAATATCCGAGTAAATGGAATAATTTTTTCCTGTTTCCTGCGAGGCACGTTTTACCAGATCAATAATGGGGCTGTTAACGGCATCCACCGAGATCAGCTTTTGTCCGTTAACCTGCCTCACAAACAGTCCGCTGGCACCGCCCCCTCCTGGCTGGCCTCCGCCAGCGTTATTGCGGAACGATTTCCTTACGCCAGTATTTTTATCCCCATTAACATAAACCTCTTCATTTTCTTCCAGCGGCTGAAAAAGGTAAAAATCATCCGCGGTATGTACCATTTTTATCTCATTAGCATAGGCCAGTTTACCCAAAGCCGCCTCAAATGGAGCATCTGCAATATACGAGGTAACTATTTTGCCTTGCAATGTACCTGGCACCACAATATTTTTTCCGGATAGCTGCGTTATTTTTTTCGCCGCAGCCGCCAGGCTATCGTTAGTTAATGATAGCGAGAGGGTATTGTTTGCCCCGTTATATTTTACGCCCAATTCTTTAGGCGGCGGCTTTAAAAACTGGTTAGGGTCCCGGTAAGGGGTAATATTAATAATGGAACCCACAACAGCAATGTCCAGGTTATATTTTTGAGCAAGCAGCAACAATATATTGGATGCCGAAACACCGGTAAAAGTATCCGAGATGCTAAAATTAAGCCCGGGATCGGAGCTTATACTCAAATTATTGGAGCGGGCAATAGCATTCAGGTATTCGTGGATGGAAACACCGGTAACCAGTAACTGCACTTTTTGGTTAAGCCCAGGAACATCCGTTGCAAGCTCATCCAGTTTTTGCTTGATAACCTGTAGCCTGTCCTGCTGCTGGGCGCTGGCTGTTATAGCTGTGGTAAACAAGTAAAAACAAATGATAAGGCAGGTAATTTTTTTTAGCATATAATACTTTAGTAATTAAATAATAGCGGGTATATCTCGTCAATAGATGTCTGGCCATCGGCAAACAGGCCGAAAGCGTTTTCGGCAAGGGTTTTAATGCCCCGTTCTTCTAAAAGTGCCTGCACCTGCATATTGCCGTTTTTTATTTCGTTGGCTAAGTCAAGGTCTACAGGTACCACTTCGTAAACGGCTTTTCTCCCTTTATAACCGGTGTAATAGCATTTTTCACACCCCCGGGGTGTATAATGGGCCGAAACCTCGCGGTAAGGTTTAAACTGCCGCGGATATAATGTTTTGTCAAAGTCCTTTTCCACTTTACAATGCGGGCAAAGCAGTCGGATCAATCGCTGGGCTACGGTAGTATTTAGCGTATTGGCTACCATATATGATGGGATGCCCATATCTATCAACCGGGAAACCGTTCCCCAGGCAGAATTGGTGTGGATGGTTGACAACACAAGGTGACCGGTAAGCGCGGCCCTGATAGCCATATTAGCTGTCTCGGTATCGCGTATCTCGCCAACCATAATCACGTCCGGGTCCTGACGCAGGAAGGTGCGGAGCGCCGCCGCGAAAGTAAGGCCGATAGCCTCCTTGAGCTGCACCTGGTTTACCCCTTCCAGCGTGTATTCTACCGGGTCTTCTATAGTCAGGATATTACGGGTTTCCTTGTTAAGCAGCTTCAATGTGGCATACAGCGTGGTGGTTTTGCCCGATCCCGTAGGGCCGCTAATCAGCAGGATACCATTTGGCCTTTTGGCCCCCTGGAGGTAATTATCCAAATCAAACGCCGAAAATCCGAGACTGTTCAAATCAATATCTGTAGCATCGTTGTTCAGCAACCTTAGTACAACCTTTTCGCCGTAAAGCGTAGGCAGGATAGACGCCCGGATGTCAAACTGGTGCCCCTGGTGACTAAAATTGATCCTGCCGTCCTGGGGCAGGCGTTTTTCGGCAATATCCAGGTTACCCATGATCTTTACTTTGTTAATAAGCGCCGGATAGTCGTCCTCTTTCAGCAGGTAACGCTCCACCATGTTCCCGTCAATGCGGATCCTTACCCTACATTTATTCTCGTAACGTTCGATATGAATATCGCTGCTCTTCAGGTTTTTTGCCTCACCAATCAGGTTCATTAAAAAACTATCCTCATCATGGCGTACATTGGCCTGCAGCGCCCCGGTTGTGGTATTATCCTTAATATAGTAGGTAGCCAGCAGCCGGGCAATTTCTGATGCAGCGATGGGCTCCAGGAGAATATCCAGGCCAAGCATTATTTCCAGCTCGGCGGCAAGGCTGCCGATATCGGTATTTTCTTCGCAATACAAAGCCAGTTGCCCATTAACCCGCCCTTTGGGCAGCACACGGTAATGCCAGGCCAAATCCTTGGAAAGGATATGGATATGCTCGGTTAGTAAGGCTATCTTTATTGCTGTATCCATGGCGTAAGGTAACGGAGCAACCAGTAATCATCGGTAATACGGATATGAAAATACCACCAGTCGCCGGCTAAAAATACAATAAATAATAAGGACTGTAACCCGGCCAATGGAATATGTTTGCCTTTATTGCCGGCTATAAGCTGATAAAACAACCATAATATTAACACTATTGGGATACTAACGATATAAAAAAAAACATAGTTAAGTACCGACAAATAAAACCCGATAGCTGCTAAAAATAAAATATCGCCCCATCCCATTAACCCTTTAGTAATGTTGATGAACCGCCTCCTGCTCATGAAAAGGTAGCCGGTTAATATCGCCAGAACCATCACCAGGAAGCTTAAGTTAACGGCAATCTGTTCGCCGGCTAAGGAAGCATCGTTACCTTCGAGCAGTTTGAGGCTTAACAGGCCTATAGTCAGCAACGGAAACAGCGCCCAGTGCACAGCCCGAAAACAAAAGTCCTGCAGGAGAATAACGAGCAGCGACAACAACAAAGCAAAACGGATAGCCAGCAACACTTTAATCCGGGGTTACTTCTTTCAATACCTTGTCCTGGTTCATCTCCCAAACGTTAAAATTACCGTCCTGGTTAAAATCAACTACCGAGGTTGCCCTGGCGGTAAAACCGGTGTTGGAAGCATTGGTGATCTCTATCTTATAGTTCGCCCTGGCGTCCTTGCTTTCGGTGCTTAGCTTTTCCTGGATAAAGCCCAGTTCGTTAAGGTCATTGGTATATTTGGAATGCTCGTAGAAATAGGTTTTCTCCAGCATCGATACGTGCTCAAGCTGCAGTTTAGCTTCGGTGGTTTTTGCACGGGTAATCACGGGCAACAGATTGGGCAGAGCCAATAACACTAAAATACCGATAATGATCAGTACAACCAGTATTTCCATGAGTGACAGCGCTTTTAACGCGCGTTCGGGGTTTGGTTTGAGGTATTTCTTTACAAAAAACATAAAATAGCGAATATACGGCTCAGGCTTCAGGGCAATAATTTTAATTTGGAGTGAAAGTTAATAAAATATCGTTAATTAAAGCTTTAATATTTCAGAAAAAATATTGTGAAAGCATCATGTGTTTGAATTGAAATCTAATTTTTGATGAGGTTCAACATCAGACTATGGAAATAAGTGAAGTTTTAGAAAATGGCTTATTGATCAATAGCGCATAAAGCAAAAAAAACGGATCTGTAAATGACAACCCCGTTCTTGTTTTCATCATTAAAAAAGTGGGGTTACAAGTCCTCGGTTTGCCTTCTGCCCCGCCCTGCTCGCGTTTTGGGCTCACTGCAACCGTTATCGCGAGCTGCCGGTATATAAAAACACCCGGATGTTTAATTTCATCCGGGTGTTGCATATTCATTACTTGGCATAGCGTTTACCTATCAGCGGGCGCACAAGCCTGGAGGCTTGCGGCAGCGAAAAAACGCTTACGGTAGCTGGGGTGGCTATTTTATTACACCAAAGCTTACAAGAATTCTACCAACCAAGACCAAAATAAAAAAACACCACAATAAATACGACCATTTATTGTTATAATTTAGTCTATACCGATTGTTCGATCCGGCGACAATTATGCTTTTAGAACTTTCATCAACATAAAACAAACCAAATTTATAATACTTATTCGGTCTTTTACAATCTTCTTCCATAGCTATCTGTTATAACTTCAATTTTTACCCCAGCTACCGCAAGTGTTTCGCTGCCGCAAGGCTCCAGCCTTGTGGCCCACATGCCAAGTATACGCCATGCCTTTAGGGCGGTGCGCTACGTAATTATTACTTTTACCAATCCCTTAGTACCAGCATAATCCCGTGCACTACTGTGCAGATAATCATAGTCGTTTTCTACGAAACCTGCTACAACCGGGTTATTATGCGTATAGTCAATTTTTTGGTCAATTACCGCCGCACTCCATAATTCGATAGGTTTGTTATGCTGCTGCCAAAACTGGTTGCTGGTGTTATTGCTATTAGCCAAACCCGCTTTTTTAAATGAGTTTGGCAGCCATTCCCGCCTGCTTTCCTGGTTATTGTCTTTTATTAAGGCTATCATTTGTTTTGACGTAAGCGATTTAAAATCTCTGATCAAGTCTTCTGGTTTTTGAATTGTCGATCTAAAAACCAGGTGTACATGGCTCGGCATTATGCACCATGCATAAATTTCCATGCCTTTATTGTCGACACAATAATTGAGATTCCTCACCAAACAGTCGAAGTAGTGTAGCCGAACAAACACATCTATCCAAAACACAGTGGCAAAGCTTACAAAATATAATCCTTCAGGGTTTTTGAATTTATAATTACGACTCATAGGTTAAAAATACAAAATCCCGGATGAAACAAACATCCGGGATTTGCATATTCATTACTTAGCATGGGGTTTACCTATCAGCGGGGCACAAGGCTGGAGCCTTGCGGCAGCGACAAAACGCTTGCGGTAGCTGGGGGAATTAACAGCTATATATTAATCACAGAGATTCATATCATTTTCTGATAGTCCATTGTTTGCAAGATTCAATTCATACTCATGAATATCTCCTGTTTTGTAAAAGAATTTTATTTTTTTATTGTTTTTGATGTTCACTTCTACATAATTTACTACACCATAATAAGGAACAAAAACGCCCGCCGATATAGTTGCAATATTATTTTTAATTTTAAGTGCGCTCCGCTCATTAAAAACATAGAATTTTTTAACATTACAAGTGTCCAACTGAATACAAATCATATAATAATTCTTTCCTGCATATTCGTAAATTTTAGATTTTATCACTTTCCCTTTAAATTGAACATTTCCGGTAAGGGCAAGTCTATCTTTATCAACTTGATCTGACCTATTAGATTGCAGATTGAATACAATAATGAAAATTACAATGATGGCAATCAGAAAGAATAAAATGAAAAATATTCCTTTAGTTTTGGTGTTCATCTTTTGAGATATGTAAATAATAAATTTAATTTTTTTAACAATTATAGGCCCATGTATAAATGTAACGCCCAATTAGCCATTATTCCAAAAATGGACCTTTTACCAGTTGGTATTGGTGTGCCTCCAATTAGTTTAGTTGTTCCCATATGGCCTTCGGCACCTATACTACCAGTTGATAGAAGTCCGATTGACGGACCAATAGCTACAGATGCACCGAAACTTAATACGGTCCAAGCTCCATCTTTTGATTTTGAATATTGACCAGTTACATTTACGTCACCTAATAAAGGCTTCCATCCCACCATAGCCCCACCTCCAACATATGCTCCAGCGAAGCCATCGGGAGTGTCGGTTTCTGGAGCAGATTTGGGATTATTAAATGCAATAAAATAGCTTCTTCCTAACCCTACGCTTCCTTCAGCCGCTGTTTCAGCAATGATTTGGCCTTCAATTCCGAGGTAATCATACCAATATCCCTTAAATGGGCCGCCTAAAAACATAGCACTTTGTATATAACCATTACCACTAGTACCAAATACCGATGCACCAGTAGCAGCACCGGAAGTTTGAAAGCCAATTACAATTTTACTTAAATCATAATGTCCTACAATTACTATAAAGGTAGTCATTCCCGGTATAGGAATAATTATACCATTAATTATTATTCCACCGCCATTACTACTTGTTGATTGATTACTTGAAGTAGTTGCATTAGTTTTTTCTTTTTTTTGTTCGTCCTCTTTATTTACTTCCTTAAATGCACTTGATAAGTTAGGATCAGATGAAGGATTTGAAGATTCAATCCATTGATCGTCGGTCAAACCGTCTGCTCCGACAGCAGGTTTATCCTCCATTCCATCCGGATCTATAAATCTAACGGGGTTGTTCGCTGCATAGTTATAGCCAGACCACCTCTTGTTTTTTTCGGCCAAGGGATCCGTGTTTGTCCACCTTGCGATCGCGGGGTCATAAAAGCGTGCCCCATAATCGTAAAGATTCATACTCAATTCATCCTGCAACTCCTTCCCGTTATATTTATATTTATTATCCGGGTTGGGAACCACCACGCCCCCGCGGTTCATTTCCAACCCAAAGGCATAATAATCCGTTTGCTGCGCTACCTGTCCGTCCTGCCCTATAAGCACCCGCGTATTACCCAGGTGGTCCTTCAGTGTGTATTCATAAAAATAGCCACTCGCATTCGGCCTCGCACGTCCTTCTTCAGTGGCCAAAAAAACCAGGCTGCCCGCAGCATCATACTCTATACCGTTTATATAATCCCGGTTGCCGCCTGTTATTACCTTGCGTAATTTGCGCCCTGTTGCATCATATATGTAGGTAATTGCGCTGCCTGTAGCGGGCGTTACGGTATATGGTAAATTTAAATGATTATAAGTAAAGGTAAGTTGTTTTTTATTATCAACCCGCAAATTTCCATTATTATCATAGGTATAACCCGCTGTGCCGTTTAGCTGCCCCTCATCGCTACCGCTTATGTCGGTTACCGACAGTAACCTATTACTGTTATCGCCGTTATCGTATAGATAGGTAAGCTGGTCAATAGGTGTTAGGCCATTGTTATCGCGGTAACGGTTCAGTTTCTTAATATTGCCCATGGCATCATAAGTAATAGCCTCATTATACCGGCCCGTGAGCCCGGTTGTGGTATAGTTGGCCAGGGTAAGCCGGTTAAGTTTATCGTAACTGTACTCATACCCCTGCACAATTTGCGCTGCCAGGCCCGACGGCTGTTTTTTGCCCTGCCAGCTTACCGCGCTGATGTTTCCATTGTATTGTTTTAAGGCAGTGGTGCCGTAATCGTCATAGGATACCTCTTCGCCAAATGCATCGTTGGTGTCGTTATTAATCAGTGGATCGGCATTGTTTAAAGCAGCATTATTGATGCTTTTAAGCCAGCCCCGGTTATTGTACCGGTAATCAACACTTTGTACAAATGTTTTTCCGTTATCTGCCGAGTGCAGGTTTTTTTCAGATACCTGGCCAATTTCATTATAAACATAGGAGTTAAGCAAAATAGTGTTACCATTAATACCTTGCCAGGTACGCAATTTTCTGCCCAAATGGTCATAATCGTATGCTAAATTTACCGCTACAGACTGCGTTGCTGTATTGCTGCTACTATTGATGTAATTTACACGGCTATTGGTAAGTACAGCACTTGTAAAATCATACGTGCTTTTAATTTCGTCATAATTATTTACACTTACCAGGCCACCTTTAAAATGTTCTGAAAAGCCGCGGATATTGCGGCCAAAGTCATCGTAATAACTTACATTCCACAACATGTTATTATTGCCAGTGGTTCCGTCGAGTATTTTAACCAGGCTGGCGGTTGGTAAGCCGGTCGTCATCGTGCTCATACCAGCCTCTGCATGCTTATCAAAAACACCGGGAAGCGATGGAATGGTATAATTATCATAGTAATTAACGCCAAGTGTAGTGTTAAGGGTTGTTGGGTAAGCAAGGTAAACACCTGCCGATGTATTGTAACCGTTGCCCCCGGCTATCCGGTTTTCCCAAAGGTTGGCATTATTGGTTACGGCGGCCTGTATACCTGTCCTGTTTTCGGTCCCGGCCGCACTCCCAGCGTCAGTATACAACCCGGTTACTACAACCCGGCCCTGCGCATCGTATTTAATGACCGACCATTGCGGATTTGTGCCGGTCTGGTTGGTGTTGCCACGCTGGTTGGCATCCTGAGTCATAACAACCTGGTTAAGCGTATTGTAAACTATAAATTCTTTTCCTTTACCTGGCAGCTTTTTTTCTACCAGCCTGCCCCGCTCATCATAACGGTACTGGTAACACCAAAAATCAAGTGTGGTTGAACTAATGGTGCCGCCATCGGGCAACGCGCCGGGGGGCAATACAAAAGCCAGGTTGCCATAATCATCATATACATAATAAGTAGATAGCATCTCGATGCTGTTGTCGGGCTTTTTATTAAAACTCCTTTTTAATACTACATGGCCCATCTTATCCTTAAACGTTTGCACCGTCCCCGCCCGCAGATCGCCCGACTGCCAGTTTGCGTCTTTACTGATCGTTACATATAACTGGCCGTTAGTATAGGCACTGGCTCCGGCATTTACAAGGGTGCGGGTACCATCTGTACCAATATTTACTTTATACAACATTGCCTTAAATGTTGTGGCTATATTGGCAATATCTGTATTATCATTAGTAGCGTAAGCTACACGGTCGGTATGGCTCAGGTCCGCATTGGTTAAATTAGGCTGCCAGGTATCGCCGGGAGCACCTTGCTCTGTTACCCGGTTTAGCGGCGACGGTTCAAAAATGGTTTGGCCATAAGGGCTGTTAATATGCGAAATTGCCCCGGCAAGCTGCGTTTGTGCGGCAGCTGTGTTTGCAGGATTGTAAAAAGCTGAGACACCATAACCCGCTGTTAACGCATTTGCCTTATAGCTGCCATCGCTTGTTTCGGTAGTAAGCGTGTACGGGAGGTACTTGAAGGCTTCGCGCCCAAATTGATCATAAATTACCGGTTGTATGAAATCCTTATCAGCAGGCGATCCTTTTACCTGTACAATCTGCAACTTTCGGCCAAGTCCATCAAAATATTGCACGGTCTGCATCAAATCGCAAGTACTACGATTAACCAGGCCGGAAGGGTCGGTAATACCACCGATGCGGGGTACCGATGTTATAATATAGTTTTGCGCGGTACTTGGGTTTGCATTTATCGGGACACAATCAGGAGCAGTAATAAACAAACTCAGGCTGCTGCCCGTGCCCGCGGTAAAACTAAATGTTGGGTTTATAGTAATGTTGCTGTTATTATAATACGAACCCGCAACTGGTGTGCCTGTCATGGTACTCACATAACTGGGGGCTTGGGCATAACAAACATCCAATGACTGGCGAAGAAACAAGCCCAAAAAAACAAAAAATATTTTATAAATCTTATTCATATTAACATTCTTCAATCGAGTTATTGTCATCTTGATAAAATATTTAAGGTTAGTTAACGGTTATGGATAAATTACTACCAGAGGCGATGACCACACCTGAAAATACATTTCGCGGTGCCGTTACTGATTGCGAACCGCATGTAATGGTGTGATTAACATATGCGCCAGTTGGGTATACATCTACAGAATAAGTACCCGCAGGAACCTGTATGGTGCTACTCCCGGAGTCAGAGAAGCTAAAAGTTAATGAGGTTGAACTGTTTGAAAAATACACTTTGTAGCCAGTATTCGTATAATTATTAAGCGTAACCGCAAAGCTCTGCATACACGTTCCGTTAACATTGGCATAGGCCTGCCCATTGGCATTAAGGTAATTCAGCGCTTGCTGATCTGCATCACTCTGTGATATCGTAGAACTATAAGCCCCGGCCTGAACGGTAAAAGTAACGGGGCTGGAAATATAACCCGCGCCACAATTATTACGGGTAAAACTCCCGGACTGCGCTGCGCTGCTATAGGTTATAACCGGAGGTATCGCGTAGTTGTAATTATAATTGCTAACGATGGCCAGATCTTTATCTTTAATATTCAATAACCGCTGAAAAGAATCATATTCGTAATACGTAACTAATCCTTTCCCATCGGTACTGCTCGTCATTCCAATTTCAGGGTCGTAGGTGTAAGAAGTCATCTGTGAACCTTGTGGGTAAAAACGTACATCGTCTATCTGCCCGCTGGGGATAGCAATTGTATAAGAAGTTCCTGTAACAGTAACAGGAACACTTTGTATTGACCAATTATTGCCGGAGGTATTTAGCCAATACGTTAACATGTAATTACCTGCATCTAAACCGCTAAGCGTTTTATTGTATCCCCCGGTGTGGCTATAGTGCCCGGTTTTATAAACAGTACTATTCCCTCCCGCTTCTTCGAAGCCATCAAAAAAGATATCATTGACTTTAGAAGCATTTACTTTAGCCACGGGGTAAGCGGCATTGTAGCCCCACTGATAGGCCGCTGACGGAATGCCCTGAATATTGACCTGGGCTGTGTTGCCAAAGGCATAATTAAAAGTCGCCTTTTCATTGTACGACGCATCTTTAACCAGCGAATAATTATCTGTTCCAGTACCTGTATAGGTAAAACTGGTTGGCGGAATAAAGAAATCGGTTTTGCTTATTTTAGAAAGATAAATCTGGTTTTGCGACGTTGGGAAGTAATCATAAGTATAAAGAGTTGAACTAATTACGTTGCCATTTTTAAGATTAGTAGTTTCCACTGGCTGGTAATTATTTTGCGTGCGCATGGCTATCAATGGCTTCAGATCGGGACCAACATTGGTTACTGCGGTGAGGAGCTGTGCACTGTAAGTATTACCGCTACCTGTAAAATTAGCGATTCGGTAGCTGTTGAAATCCTCTCGCTTATGTGCCAGTCCGATAGTATAGTCATACCATGCGCTACGCTGGCATCCTACGCTCCCGCTGCAACTTGATATACTTGAATTAAATGTACTATTAACGGGAGTTAATTGCGCCTGGTAATTGGCAAGGCCATCGCTTAAGCCATCAACATTGCTTAGCCTATAATCCGGCACATAACGATATCGCGTTTCCAAGGCATCTCCAGCAGAATTAGTAGTAGTTTTTTTGGTTAGCTGGTGATGATACGGGCTATCAAAATATGAGTCTTCCTGGTTGGTAACCGTACCATTGACTGTGTAAATGTTTTTCACCACCGTCTCTTTTACTTTACGGCCTGTCTTTTGATCATACCATGTAAAAAAAGATGGGATATTACTACTTGTAGGATTACCAACAATTACAAAAGCTGGCGTAGTCATCGGGTTATCCTGATACACAGTAGTGAAAGAAGCATCGTCTAACAAGGTGCCACTTTCACTATAATCTGCCTTGTATTGCAATTGGCCGCGATTAAAACTATTAGGTTCCGGTGCCGCAGGATAATTGGGGATATCACTTGTACAAGTGTTTGGTGTGGTCACTATGGTGCGGTTTACAATATCATCGCGGCTGATGTCATTTTCGCCATCGGTATTAAACATCGAAACACTGTAGCCATTACCCGTTTGGGCAACGGTTACTTTTTTATAGCCTATGTGACTACCCTGAGTGGAGTTCATGGCGCGCACACTACCGGCTGATGTGAGGTACTGTAAAGTCGATCCGGGGCTAACAGGACAGCCTTCGGCATAAATATCTGTTTGGTGGGTTACGGCGTCTACCTGAAAATAGTTTTTATCAATATCATTACGCAATACCTGCGCCACAGTGGGTTTACCAAAAAGAACTCCGGTAGAAAGGCTGCTCTGGCCATCATTGTAGTTATAGCTCGTTACCATATCGGGGCTACCGTTGCCACTACTCTGGGTAATTGATTTAATTCTTAGCCCTCCCACCATCGCATTTACGCTAGTTGCTGCGCCTGCTAACTGGTAAATACTCAGCTGAACACCGTTTCCACCATAGGCATTCTCTTTAATGATTTCAAACTTGTAATTCCCAGGAGTGTAATTGCGGATAAGCTCTTTCGTTTCATTATTATTCAGATTTACCTGGTCAACCAATGCGTTGTTGCTATTATAAATATTAAGATGACCGGCACCGCCGTAATTGCCATTTGAAACATCGAAAGCATACTGGTGATAGTCAATCGCCTGGATGACGGAATTGGTCTTGGTAGTTTGGCCGCCGTCGTAACCAACGCTTATGCTTTGCACAGAAGTCCTGGTCCCGTTCGTTCCCGAAATTGTAGTTGTATAAACTTGGTTAGGCTCATACTCGTAAATGTTATACCCGCCCGTAGGGAACGTAATTTTACTTAAAGTGCCCCCACGCATTGCCGGCCATTTGGGGTCTCGGTCGGCGCCGGTCACTGTTGCCTGCGTATTATTGGTATTGTAAAAAGTAGCGATGAGGTTATCGCCGTTTGTTGTTACGCCATTGATAAAACCCCAATGATCTTGAGCAAAACTCATCCTACGGGGTACCAATTCCGTAAAATAATCAAACTTATACGGCGGATTAGCAATTCCGTTGCTGCTTTTTTCCTGTATACTCAGCAACTTTAGTCTCGTTTTATCTGTTGTTAAGTTGCTGAAGTTGGAGGCGATGGTCGTGGTGTTATCCACAAAATAATCGTAAGAGAAATTAAAGCTTTTGAGCAACGCTTGGCCATTTTTTTGAAGGACATCGATTCGAGCCAAGGCTTTTGCGGTGGTGTTTACGGCTTCTATACCGTCGGTATTGGAGCTGGAAAGATCTTGCCTTGCCGTTGTTGCCGGAATAAAATTGACCTGACCGTTTGCTGACATGATGTTATCAAGCTCAACGCCATTTACATAGTTCCGCACTTGCTTGTACCCCCGTGCGCCAAAACTTCCCTCAACGTTGGTAGAGATAGTATAGTAACTGTAGTTGGCGGCGCGATAGTTTAACGTAATGGTATTATAGCCGTCGGCAGATACTATCTTGTTGAGGTACCAGCTTGATATCACTTTATCCCAGCCCAGTCCGTTCTGTGAGGTAAACACCTTGGTATATTCAATTGGATCGACATCCGTTGTAGAGGGAGTTGCACCAAAATAGTATTTTACGCCATCGGGCGTAGTCAAAGTAAAGCCCTGGATGCTTAGTGCGGAACCCTCGGTGTAATTGTATTCTATTTTAATATCCTGTTCTGGCAACAGCATGGGCGTGCGATCATCATTAAAATAGAATTTCCCCGAATAGCCCCCGAAATTAAAAAAGAACAAGTCGGGTTCTGAATCAAACTCGCCAGATACGAAACGCTGATAGTTAACCCGGTAACCGCTATCGGGCCGAGTATCGGCAGGATATGGATCATTCGGGTCATTCAGCGGATAACCTGTTTCCAGCAGATGACTAGTGTATCCGTGATCGCTGAAAAAACCGGTATGCTGAAAGCCATTCACTGTCGCTTTCTCATCAGGCGTTCCCCTTACCGAACGCGTGATTACTCCCCCTGCGTTGAGTGCCCAGCCGGCCCCCACCCAACCTGCAGGTTCAACTGTTTTTAAGCCCGATGCGTGATAGCTCATGCTTATAGGCAGCGATAAAGCCCCCTGCTGTAGCGTATACAAAGGAATATTGATATCCGGTATCCCTGTATGTAGGCTCACGGGAATATCCACAAATTTAGCAAGAGAGCCGGCCGTGGGCGACGCGATGGATACTTTATTATATTCATTTGCTTCAGCCGAGGTTTGCGCCATTAGATTAACAGAGCCTGAACAGGCAATAAGAATAATGGCAACGTTAATTTTTAAATAATAATTTTTCATTAAAATCTGATTAAGCCTTTAATAAGGCAATATTCCTTTTGATTTATTTCCCTACTTAATAAAAAGAAAACGAGTTTCGATTTAATGCACCAGGGCCTGCTCCAGTTTCTTAATCCTGGCCTCTTGTTTGTTCAATCTTTGTTCCTGCTCTTTTTCCTCCTTATCCTTCTCAATCAAATACAAAGTCAACTCCTCCACTTTTTTAAGCAGCAGCTTATTCATCTCGCCCAGGTTAATGCCATCTTTCTCAACTTGCTGTGCCGATGGGATTTCGGGCAGGTGCTGGTTTTGGTCGATATAGGTTTTTACATCGGTTAATGAAGGTAGCGTGTAGTCTTTTTTGAAAACGTAATCGGGCCAGCCTGTAGTTGTTACCGTTATTGCCTTTGCGTAGGTTGTGCCGTTGGCAGCAACGCGAAAGGTAATGCTGCTTTTGATATTAACATCGGTTAGTGTACGAGTAGCTGTTCCGGCGGTTGGTATAGGGGCTAAATAGATATTTCCTAAAACATCTGTATAAATTACACCTCCGCCATTATTGTAACCATCACCGTCGATTGTCCAGTTTGCAGAGGTACCGCTCCCAATACGCGCCGCGTTAAAGCCAATATAAGATGTACCGTAATTCATATCGACCCCGGGGCACCTTCCTACAGAAAACTTGAAAGTGCCGTTGTTGATTTGGAATGTAGAAATCGGGGCTGAGGTAGCAATACCCACATTCCCGGCCGAAGTAATCCGCATCCGCTCTGTATTAACACCATCTGCTCCAGCCAAATTAAACAAGAATGCTCCAGGTACTATGCCGCTTGATGGAGTCCCGTCGGCTTTAAGAACAAACTGGCCCGAACGCTGAAAGGTGGTGCCATCATGTCCATAAAAATCGAACCAGCCAATGTTATCGCCATTTTGTACTGCAAGAGGGGTGGTTGCCGTTCCGTGAGCTCGTCCGAAATATAAACGTGATCCCTGCCAGTTGGTGTTATTGTATGACTCAAAACCAAAGTCGGAATAAGATCCGCTATTGGTGCTTCGTGCTGTAGTATTGTATAAGTGAAATGGGTAAGCCGGGGTGGTTGTGCCAATGCCAACGGTGTTGGTAGTGGTGGTTACAGTGCCAACTGTTGCCCATTGGGCATAAGAAAAATGGCAGCCCAAAAGCATTACTGCGAGTGATAATAAGTTTTTTTTCATTTTAATTGTTTAGGGGTTATTTATTTCGATTTGGTTTTTTCTAACTCACTTACGCGAGCCTGAAGCGATTGCAGCAGCTTGCTTTTTTCTATGTCTTGCTTATCCTTCTCAATCAAATACAAAGTCAATTCCTCCACTTTTTTAAGCAGTAGCTTATTCATCTCGCCCAGATTAATACCATCTTTCTCCATTTGCTGTGCCGATGGTACTTCGGGTAGGTGCTGGTTTTGATCGATGTAGGTTTTTACATCTGTTAAGGAAGGGAGTGTGTAGTCTTTTTTGAAAACGTAATCGGGCCAGTTGGCAACAAGCTTTACTGTTACTGCGGTGGCAATCATGCTGCCGCCAACTGCCAGTTTATAAGTCGAACCTGAAAGATTCCAGGTTGAGTTGTCAGTGGTTCCTATGCCCACATTGCCTGTGCCGCTAACTCTGAACGCTATTCTGCTTTTAATATCAGCGTCAGCAAGTGTTTGCGTACCTGTTCCGTTTGATGCAACAGGGGCAATGGAAACTGTTCCAAATACATCTGTGTAAATTACACCGCCGCCATTATGATATCCGTCACCCTCAACTGTCCAATTAGCAGAGTTGGCTATCCCTATACGCGCTGCATTAAAGCCAATATAAGACGTGCCATAATTTAAATCGGGACCTGGTGCCCTGCCGACCGAAAACTTGTAGACGCTACTGTTGACCTGGAAGGTAGAAATTGGGGCTATAGCAGCGACTCCCACGTTCCCGGCCGAACTGATCCGCATCCGTTCCGAATTTACACCATCAGCGCCGGCAGTGTTGAATGTAAATGCCCCGGGAACAATTCCATTTGATGGAGTTCCATCAACCTGAAGAGTAAGCTGGCCCGACCGCTGCACTGCGGTGCCATCGTGGCCATAAAAATCAAGAAAACCAATATAATCTCCGCTTTGCACCGCCAGGGGAGCGGTTGATGTACCGCGAGAGCGTCCAAAATACAGCCTTGACCCTTGAAATGTGGAACTTGTGAACGAATCGAAACCAAACTCAGCCGATGACCCGGTATTGGTGCTTCGTGCTGTAGTGTTAAATAATTGAAATGGGTATGAAGGGGTAGTTGTACCTATGCCTATTTTACCATTTTGATCAATAGTTAAACGACGGACATTGGCTGTAACCAAGCTCATGGTAGGGGAATTTGCATAGGCATTGGCGCTTTCGAAAAGCAGGCCTCCCATTTTATCCGATTCGCCTGTTGCGCTTTCGCTCGATAGTTTAAATATCATGCCCAACTGGCGTGAAACAACATCCGGTGTAGCGCCCGGACGGCGGATAGTTATCAAGTCGGCAAACGGTGTAGTTCCTCCTATACCGGTAATTACCTCCAATTTTGGTGTTGCCGAGGGAAACAGCGCAGCCGACGCGTTAATAGTATATGGAGTTGCCGACCCGATAGTGACACTCCCCGTATTGGTGTTGCTGATATTAGGAGTAGTATTAGTCCATTGTGCATGTACAAATGCTGCAACAAAAAGAAGCAGGGTAGTGATAAAGATCGATTTTTTCATGATTGGGATAATAGTTAAAAAGGGATATAAAATGTGACCATGTTGTCGTACGAAAAAAACAACATACCATTTATAAAGGCTACTTTATAGCTGTGCTGAATAAGTTAAAATCAGGATTCGCTCTGGATTACAGCTTAAGATTACTTTGAGATAGTTTCATATTAATGCGATTAAGGGTTAGGTGGTAAATAGGTTGTGTACAAAAAGTATTTTAAATTATGATTTTCGGATTTGTTAAAAATACATGTTTTCTTTCGATTTACAAATGGTAAATTATTTACTATGTTAAATTTCACCTAACAAATTCCTTAATACTTTAATATAAGGTTGACACGTTTTTTTATAAGGCACTGTCGGTATTTCGGTGGGTACGGGTTCAAACAGCTATAAGATATTGAATTGCAATAAGATTTGAGATTTCTGTTCAACCCCTATCCAATTTTTATAAATTAAATTAATTACGGATTTCCATAAGATCAAAAGTTTCGTATATTTGCAGCGCGGCGATGAGGGGACAAATCCATTGTTCTACAAATCGTTGAATGATCTTTAAGAGTCCATAAGTTGTTATAAATTAAGAACTTACAAAACCGAAGTCATTCCTGCTCTAAGTACAAAGCCATACACCGGCGTATCAGGTTTTGTTATAAATGAGAGCATATGCCAATGCGAAAGTAGCTCAGTTGGTAGAGCACGACCTTGCCAAGGTCGGGGTCGCGAGTTCGAATCTCGTCTTTCGCTCATCAAAGCCCTTCTGTAAAAAGAGGGGCTTTTTTTTTGCCCAATTTTGGGATCAAGCAGAAAGGTTAGGGGATAAACTATTTGGTAGTTGCATCGGTGTATTTTACATACGCTGTAAGTATCATTCGGCAATGGGGTTGGCTTTTTTTTGGGAATAGCCGGAAATTTGGCCTGCTGATGAGCGGCGAAAACGACCATGGAATCGAACTTAATATCACCACCAGGGCCACGATGATCCAAATAGCCATTGTTTTAAACTTTTGCGGGTCACTAACCTGCCGTTAGCTTCTGGCCGGGCCAATGGCAATGAGGGTTATCCCGATTAACATCATGGTGATGTGTTCCATACCAAAAAAACGGATGGCTTGTTCATGTACTGCTGTGCCAAAGTGGTGTAAAAAGTAAGCAACAACCGGGCTGATTAAGTATAAGCAGAGGCCCAATGTTAACTGAATATGTGCCACTGTTGCTGTGGCATTTCTTACAACGTTATCGAATTTTAAATGGGGCTTTCGTAACAACCAGCTGCGATAAGCTCAAAAAATAGCGAACAGGAGGGCACTCAATACCAACCAACGAGTGAGTGAGTGTAATGCCAATAATGTTCCGTACCTGTTTATGCAGACGATTAGCCGATAAAAATATTTTTAAGTTTTTATTTTTTTATCATGCGTATTTTGAATTTGATAATGGCAGGCATAAAAGGAACAGAGTTATCCTGACTTCTCAGGATGACTCTGTTCCCCTGAGCGGGAATACATTCAACATTTATAAAGCTTTACGGCTTGTACAGCCCACTTAAAAGTAACATTTTGAAACCTATCAAACAGTTACTTGGTCGCCGCACTCTCTATCACGGTTGCCACTGCTTTGGCCTGCGACATGTACAGGGTATGACTGCCTTTCAATTCCGTTACCTTAGCGCCAGCGCGTTTATACATAGTGCGTTCCAACACAGGATTGATACTTTTATCTTCTGTTGCAACTATTGCATAGGAGGGTTTGTTTTTCCAGGCGGTTTCCGTTAGCGGGGTTAAAAATGATTTAACCGCAATCGGTTGCTGGGAATCAGCCATGAAATTTGCTTTATCTACGCTTTGCTCGGTCGCAAAGCATTCCCTGAATTTCGCTTTATCAAAATAAACAATTCCTTTTTCGTCGGGTGGAAGAATTCCATTTACCGGCAGCGGCGGGCCTGATTGTAGTAAAGAAATAACGGTTTCTCCCTTGTCGGGTACAAAAGCTGCCACATAAACCAGTGCCGCAACTTTGTCTGAAACGCCGGCCTGCGTAATCACCGCGCCGCCCCAGGAATGCCCGACAAGAATTACAGGGCCATCCTGTTTGTCTAAAGCGCGGTTAGTGGCTGCAACATCATCTTCCAGCGAGGTTAATGGATTTTGTACAAGGGTAACGTTGTAACCGTCTTTTTTTAGGATAGCATAAACCGCTTCCCAGCCCGATGCATCTGCAAAAGCACCATGAACGATAACAATATTTTTTTCAGGGGTTTTAGTTTGACCAAATGCGGCCGCCGAAATTAATAACATGCAGGCAGCAACAAGTTTAAATTGCACACCAATTAGATTTTGAAGTTTCATAATATTAACAATTAAGGAACAGGCGGATGCGTTAAAGTTTCTTGAATTTCCTGGAAATCCAGTTAGCTATCATCATATGAAATAGCTTCTTCATCTCTTCGCCCGTTGTTGATCTGCTTGATTAAGATTTAATAAGTTGTATATCGCAATTGATGCGGATCTCGTCGCTGACTACGACCTGTCCCGCCTCCGTAATGGCATCCCAGGTTAAGCCAAACTCTTTGCGGCTGATCTTGCCCGTTACGGTAAAGCCTGCCTTGATTTGATTATACGGATCTGCAACAATGCCGCCAAAATCCACATGTAGTAAGATCGGCCTGGTTACCCCTTTAATGGTCAGGTCGCCATGTAACAGGTATTCATCTGCATTTGGCTCAAACCTTTTGCCGCTAAAACTGATTGCCACGTGCTGTTCTGCGTTAAAAAAATCTGCCGATTTTAAATGCGCGTCACGCTGTTCGTTTTTAGTGCTGATCGAGTCGACATTGGCCGCGAATTCGATTTTTGAGGCTGTTGTAAAGTCGTCACCCTCTGTCAGCACTTCCAGGTCATAAGAATGAAAGTGACCGGAGATGGTGGTAATCATCAGGTGTTTTACCTTGAATTGTACTTCACTGTGTGAAGGGTCGATTTTCCATTTTGTTTTCATGGTTTTTTTGATTTTTATCCAGTAGGCTAATCTTATACCAATAAATCATTTAATTGAAAGTCAATTAGTTGCAATTTATAAACTATTGTTAATTCACGAGATTTCGTAAAAGCCTGGCAAAATCACTTTATATAGTTGGGCAATACCAATGCATGTGCGGAATCATTCAACGCCAAAGTCAAAGCTTTAAGAGGCGTAAGAGGCACTACTTTCTTCTTACTCAGTCTTGCTAAAATATATGCCCGATTTTTTATCCCCTAACTTTTTAGACTGATCCAAAACCTGTCAATATCGTTCAAACACCATCAAGAACAATACGCTGCCAGCCTGAAGTCGTTGTTTTGTAAAATACTTTAATTACAAGTTATACTATTAAAAAAACGGAGGTATATTTGCGCTATAGTAAATAAATTCCCAAACCTTAATCACCATTGATGAAAGTCAAAAACTTCAGGAAATGCTTAACCCTACTGCCATGTGCTATTTTTGCTTGCCTGAACGGATATAGCCAGGCGCCTAATATAACATATACTACCCCGGCACCCTATAAAACAGGAACTGCCATCACACCTCTTTCGCCCCAAAATAGTGGTAAACCCGTTCCTGCTGTGAGTTACGCTTCGGTTACTCCTTTTGCTGGCGGAAGCCTGGGCTGGACGGACGGCAGCGGTACAGCAGCACAATTCAACAATCCCGCAGGCGTTGCACTTGATGCTTCGGGCAATTTATATATTGCCGAAAATAGCGGCCAGCGCATTCGCAAGGCCACACCTGCCGGCATAGTAAGCACAATTGCCGGTACCTATAGGGTGGCGGGCTCTGCCGACGGCCCCGGCTCGTCGGCAACCTTTAACAGCCCATATGGCGTAGCTGTTGATGCAGCAGGCAATATCTATATTTCGGAGACAGCAGGGCGCAAGATCAGGAAAATAACGCCTGCAGGCGTAGTAAGCACCTTTGCCGGCAGCGGCACAAAAGGGGTTGCTGATGGCACCGGCACTGCAGCAAGTTTTAACGTTCCCGAGGGGCTTTGTTTTGACAAAAGCGGCAATTTGTACGTTGCAGATATTCAAAACAATAATATCAGAAAAATAACGCCCGCCGGCGTAGTTAGCACCTTTGCGGGCAGCACCAGCGGCACTCCCGGAGCTGCCAATGGCCTTGGCACAACAGCCTCTTTTTTTGGCCCCACAGGTATTGTGGCTGATGCCACAGGAAATCTGTATGTTACAGATGCCGGCAACCACAAGATAAGGAAAATTACAGCAGCCGGTGCGGTAAGTGATTTAGTTGGCGACGGTACAGCCAACTGGCGCGATGGAACGGGCACATCTGCAGCCCTTAACGACCCTTATGCCATTGCCATTGATGAACTTGGAAATTTGTATGAAGCCGAATATTATTTTAGCCTGGTACGCAAAATTACGCCGGCGGGAGTTATCACCACTATAGCTGGCAACGGAATTGAGGGCTCGGCCAGTGCTGTTGGCAATGCAGCCACATTCAATGATGTTAAGGGCATGGCATGTGATGGCCATGGCAATCTTTATATTGGAGAAGGCTATAATAGCGATGTACGTAAGATGAGTATCTGGGGCTATAGCATCAACCCTGCCCTACCCAATGGTTTAACATTCGATGGTACATCGGGTACTATCAGCGGTACGCCATTGGCAACTTCGTCGCTTACTGTTTATACAATAACGGCTTATAATGCAGGGGGCAGCAGTACTGCAACAGTCGGCCTGTCCACCGTTTTACCGGCCTCGGCGCCAACGGTTACTTCATTGGCACCCGTATTGGCAAGCGCATACTCAACTATAAATATTACAGGCAACAACCTGTTGGGCGCTACTGCGGTTACCGTTGGTGGTGTGCCCGCAAAATCTTTCACTCCGGTATCGCCCACAAGCCTTAATGTAACTATTCCTGGCGCGGCAACATCGGGTACTATCAAAATCACCACGCCTTACGGCAGCGTAACAGCTAATGGCTTTACACTGCTTAAAGCTCCTAAAATTTCCTATAGCCAGCCGCCAGCTTATGTTACCGGCAAAGCAAGTACTACCCTGTCACCTGCCAATACAGGCGGTGAAGTACCCAAAACAGGTTACAGATACGTTAGTCTGCTGGCCGGCAACCCTTCGGGCGGATCAAACGACGGCACGGGTAAAGCCGCCGGTTTTAAATACCCCTATGCAGGCGTATGTGACCTATTTGGAAATCTTTACGTTGCCGACATTACCAACGGCCTCATCAGAAAAGTTACTCCTGATGGCGTGGTTACAACCTTTGCAGGGGGTGGCCACTATCCTAACGACGGCACCGGAAAAACAGCCGGGTTTTATGGCCCGGCGGGTATTACTATTGACGCTGCAGGCAACCTGTATGTGGCCGACGGTAATGACCAGCTGATCAGGAAAATTACTCCGGCGGGCGTTGTTACCACACTTGCAGGCAGCGGGCGCGCGGGCTCCAAAGATGGTAAAGGGGTTTATGCCTGGTTTTCCGGCCCCGTAGAAATGGGTATTGATGCCCTTTGGAATTTATATTGCGGGGAGTTTTCGGCAACAAGCAATCTCAGAAAAATAACTACGGATGGCGTTGTTACTACTGTTGATAACAGCTTTAATGGTGTAACAGGCATAACAACAGACGATGCCGGTAATTTATATATAGCCGATCAGGGACATGCTTTAGTTAAAAAAATGACCCCGGCGGGCTCTGTAAGCATCTTTACAGGCAGCGGAAAAACTGGAAAAGCCGATGGTACCCCTGCATCAGCAAGCTTTACCGGCCTGAGTGGCCTGGCAGCCGATCATTTTGGAAACATTTATGCATGCGAAACAGGCAATAATCAGCTCAGGATGATTGACCCTGCCGGAAATGTATCCACCATTGCACCCTTACCCAAAATACTTGATTCTTATTTTTATAAGCCAAATGGTATTTGTGCCGATGGCAGAGGCAACATTTATATTTTCAATGGCGATAATACAATCCGCAAAATGTCGCTCACAGGCTACTCCATCAGTCCCGACTTACCCGCAGGCTTGAATTTCGATGCATCAACAGGCACCATCAGCGGTACGCCAACAACGGCAAGTGCGCTAACAAGCTATGTTATTACAGCTTTTAATACCAGCGGCAACAGCACTTATACGCTTAAATTCGCTGTAACTCAGGGCAACCTCGCTATAAAATCATTCAAACCCGCATCGGCAGCAAAAGGTGTTACCGTTACCATAACCGGCTCAAACCTGGGCAAAGTTACCGGTGTCCGCTTCGGCAGCATTGCCGCAGCATCATTTAAAGTGGTTAATGATACCACGGTTACGGCGGTGGTAGGTACCGGGGCAACAGGAAATGTAACCTTAACTACCGCTGCAGATAGCACCAGCAAAGCAGGATTTACCTTTGCAGCACCTGTTTCGTTATCGGGATTTACGCCCATGACGGCAGCACGGGGCGCAACGGTTAAACTTAGCGGCAGCAATTTTACAAGCGCTACCGCTGTAAGTTTTGGCGGCACCGCCGCAGCATCATTTAAAATTGTGTCAGATACCTTAATTACCGCGGTGGTGGGTACCGGCGCCACTGGGGCAATAAGCGTTACCTCGCCCGGCGGCTCCGCAATACTCCCAGGATTCAAATTTATTGCTGCGCCTGTAACAACATCGTTTTCGCCATTAAATGCGGCTTCCGGCACAACGGTAACCATTACCGGTACTGGCTTTACAGGCGCTACTGCCGTGAGTTTTGGCGGCGTTGCTGCAGCATCATTTTCAGTTACTTCGGATACGGGCATAAAAGCTGTTATCGGGCAAGGCGCAAGTGGTAATATTGTGATAACAACCCCTGGAGGAACATCAACCTTTGCCGGGTTCAAATTTATTTCCCCAACGGTAGTAACCGCATTTACGCCATTGAGTGCAAGCACCGGCGATAAAGTTACCATCACCGGTACCGGCTTCGGCGGGGTTTCGGCAGTAAGTTTCGGCGATATACCAGCCTATTCTTATACACTAAATGCTGATAATAGCATTACGGCTGTTATAGGGCAGGGTGCAAGCGGCAATATTAAGGTAACTACGCCCGGAGGTACAGGCACGCTTGGCGGATTCAAATATATCCCGGCACCGGCTATTACGTCATTTTCACCTGCAAGCGCTACTAAAGGTACAAGCATAACCATTGCCGGAACAAACTTCACCGGGGCAACCTCCGTAAGTTTCGGTGGTGTTGCTGCTGCCTCATATGTAGTAAATTCCGATAACAGCATTACCGCCGTTATCGGCTCTGCTGCAAGCGGCACAGTTACCGTAACAACCAGGGCCGGCACGGCTACAGTTTCGGGCTTCACAT
Organism: Mucilaginibacter ginsenosidivorax; assembly: GCF_007971525.1. Classification (NCBI taxonomy): domain Bacteria; kingdom Pseudomonadati; phylum Bacteroidota; class Sphingobacteriia; order Sphingobacteriales; family Sphingobacteriaceae; genus Mucilaginibacter; species Mucilaginibacter ginsenosidivorax. The sequence goes on along the minus strand of NZ_CP042437.1, from coordinate 6,322,041 downwards.
TTATCCCGGTTCCGGCTATTATCTCATTTACGCCGTCATCGGCAGCAACAGGAGATGTGGTGACCATTACAGGCAGTGGCTTTAACGGGGCAACTGCGGTGAGCTTTGGCGGAGCGGCGGCGGCTTCCTTTGTTGTTAATGCCGACAATAGCATTACGGCTGTTGTAGACAAGGGTGCAACCGGCAGTATCAGCGTAAAAACGGCAGGCGGTACAGCGATTTTAACAGGGTTCACTTATTATGCGCCACCTGCTATTGCCTCATTCACGCCGCTTACAGCAACCAATCAAAGCACTGTGACTATTACCGGTACCGGCTTTACAGGTACAACAGCTGTAAGCTTTGGCGGTATGCCTGCCGCCTCTTTTACGGTAGTATCGGCAACAAGCATCAAAGCAGTAACCGGGGACGGCTCTTCAGGCGCAGTATCGGTTACTACACCTTACGGAACTGGTACAAAAACCGGCTTTAACTACGTTCCCCAACCTCTCATAACGGCTGGCGGCCCAACAACGTTCAGTAGTATAAATGGCAGCGTTACTTTAACAGCCAGCCCGGCTAACGGCTATACTTACCAATGGTTTAAGGACGGAACTGCCATTAAAGGCGCAACAGGTGCAACTTATACAGCAGCACAAACGGGGGCATATACGGTAAAAATAACACTAAACGCCGTCACCCGCGAGTCGGATGCTATTGATGTGAACGCTGTGTTTATGTTGCCGGTAAATAATTTTCAGCTTACTTATACCAGTGCGAGTTGCAAAGGTTCGGCAAATGGATCGGTAAATATTACAGCGGCGCAAACATTAAACTACTTAGCTACAATAACCGGTAACGGCATAAGTAACAGTTATCCGTTCACTACCGGCACAGTTATTAATAACCTTGCAGCAGGCACATATAATATTTGTATTACAGTATCTGGCGAGCCCACCTATCAGCAATGTTTTACCGCGGTTATCACCGAGCCCAAAGATTTATCGTTATACACCAGCGTAGGTGGCTCCAACCAGGTTACGCTAAACCTCGATGGCGGAACTGTGTACACAATAAAGCTTAACGGCCTCGAATATACAACCACACAAAGCCAGGTTACCTTGCCGTTAAACACCGGCAGCAACCGTATTTTGGTAAGTACCGACAGGCTGTGCCAGGGAGTAATTGAAAGAGTCATTAACATCAACAATGCGTTGGTCATTTATCCAAACCCTTTTAACAACAACCTTAACCTTGATATTGGTAAACAAGCCGTAAAAAACGCAACTGTAACCATATACGCTATAACCAATGGAAAAGTGGTTTACAGTAATCAATACACAAACCCGTCCGAAATGCTTCACATCGATCTTTCGGCTTTAAAAAACGGCATTTATATGCTTAAACTGTCAGCAGATGGTTCAGATAACATCTCGAAAATAATAAAGCAATGATAAGAAAATCTATCAGTGTGGCTGCCTGCTTGTTACTGGCAATAGTTATAGCGGGATGCCAGAAAAAAAGCTCCCCCACACCACAAGTTGCTAACCCGGCAAAGGCGGCATTAACATTTCCGGCACAGGATGCCGTTTGTACCACAGGTACTATTATATCCGCAACACAAAGTTCGGTAACCTTTACCTGGCAAACTGCAGCCAATACCAGCAGCTACGAGCTAAATTTAAAAAACCTGCTTACCGGTACTTCAACCACACAAACAACAACCTCCAACCAATTGGCGGTTAAACTCTCCCGAAACACACCGTATTCCTGGTATATTGTATCAAAATCAGAAAAAACCAGCAGTACGGCCCAAAGCGACACCTGGAAGTTTTACAATTCAGGGCTCGGAACGGTATCGCACAGCCCGTTTCCCGCAGAACTTGTTTCACCGGGATTCGGGCTTGATGTTGCTTCGGGCGACGGCACCATAAAACTGCAATGGAAAGGCAGCGACGTTGATGGCGATATTACAGGTTATGACCTATATTTTGGTACAACAGTGACGCCGGCCCTGTACATGGCTAATGTAAAGGATATGTTTATGAACGGGATTAGCGTAAAATCGGGAACAACCTATTATTGGAACGTGATCACTACAGATTCGCAGGGTAATACTTCCAATTCGGGGCTGTTTCAGTTTAAGATAAAATAATTGTTTTAGGGTTGACTTATTTATTGCTTTGTCAGCTCGCGAGAGGGTTTCCGACTTCTTTTTTAGAAAATTTACTTATTGGGGTTGATATCAAACGAGTATTTATTTTGCAGATAATATGAAATACAAGTACATTTTAGTTTTAGCAATAATTATTGTTACGCTGCCTGCATTTCGGTTATCTGTAAAAAACATATTAAGCTTTAAAACATCAACAGGTCATACTATCAAAGTAGCAAGGGGGCAAATTCTTTACGATAATAAAATAATATTAAAAATAAAGCACCCTGACGACGTTCTTTATGAAAGCAAATCCAATCGCTTAATAGAGGATCATGGTTCTGTTTTTTTATTTATCGCGATGGCTGGCAACCCCAATATTGACCGCTTAAATGCATTTTTGATCAATTCCACAAAAGCTACTTTGCTGGTTGACGCCATTCTTTCGCCTATTAAAGATCATGACGGTGATGGATACCTGGAATTTGGTGGCAGGGATTTAACAGAAGTGTATGGTAATCCCGATTCGATGTATTATATACCATCAGCTTACTACGAAATACGTGAAGGAAAAATCTATCCGGATAATACGCTAACAAGAAACAAGGATATAAAAACAAACGGATTATACTTACCTCCGAACAAACAACTTGATAAAGATGGCTATTGCTGCAAAGTTGTGCCGGTACCACGACGAAAACATAAACTGCGAATGGCCACTCCATGTAGTTAGATTTCCAACAGTTGTATTTGAATACAACTAATGCTATCAAGCTATTTTATTGGCCAGCCAACACCTCTCTTTTAGTCCTACTGCTTCCGGGATTATTTGCAGCCATTAGTTGCTTTCATATATTTTTTTATACTTTTATCATATGATTGCTAAAACGATTTATAAAACACTCCGTAGCTACTTATTGCTACCCAGCCTGTTACTTTTTATCTTCAAAAACAGCAGTGCCCAAATCTTGCTGTCTCCTTGTTTTACCGATAATATGGTATTACAACAACAAACAAAAGTAAATCTGTGGGGAACAGAAACACCGGCCAAAAATTTCACTGTTACCACCTCCTGGGATCACAAAATTTACCATGCCGCCGGCGATGCGCAGGGTAACTGGAAAATAAAAGTAAGTACCCCAGCCTACGGAGGCCCCTACACCATTACCTTCAACGATGGCCAAATAACAACACTAAAAAATGTGCTGGTGGGCGAAGTTTGGGTTTGTTCCGGCCAATCTAACATGGAAATGCCCCTGACCGGTTTTTATGGCGATGTACTAAACCTGGAGCAGGAGTTGGCTGATGCCGCCAATCATCCCGAGATACGGATGTTAAAAATTGATAACAAAATAAGCTTTACGCCACTTACGCAGGTTCAAACCAAGGGAGGCTGGGCCATATGCAGCCCCCAAACGGTGCGCGACTTTTCGGCCGTCGCTTATTTTTTTGCAAAAAACCTTTTCGCAGGTAAACATATACCGGTAGGTATCATCAACAGCACCTGGGGCGGTACGGCTGCCGAAGGCTGGACCAGCGGCGGCGCTTTAAAGACGATGCCAGCCTTTGCGTCATTTGTAAAAGCTGCCGAAGGCGGCCTCACGCAACAAAAACTGGATGCCCGTTACCAGGAGGAGATCAGCAGTTGGATAGATTCGGTCAACCAACAAGACCCGGCCTTTCAGCAAGGCAGGCTGCTGTGGGCCGAACCAGGTTTCGATGATTCGGGATGGCCAACAATGAAAGTACCTGCCTATTGGGAACAAGCCGGGGTTCCGGATTATGATGGTACCATGTGGTTCAGGAAAAAAGTTACTGTGCCACCAGCGTGGGCCGGCAAAGACTTGAAACTGCACATGGGCGGTATTGATGACTATGATGTTACCTACTTTAACGGAACCGAAACAGGCCATACCGAACTATTTTTTTATCAGCGCAACTATACTATACCCGGCAAGTTGGTAAAAGCCGGCGAAAACACCATTGCCATCCGCGTTTTTGACAATGGCGGTCTTGGCGGTATCAACAAAGGCCCCTTACAGCTATCATTAGCAACCGACACCAGTAGCCAGATTGACCTGTCCGGCTCATGGGCTTATCATCAAGCCAGGTCGCTGGCAGCATTGCCACAGCCGCCCGTGCAATCAAACAGCCCCAGCCGGCCGGCGCTTATTTATAATGCCATGATTAACCCGATATTACCCTATACAATAAAGGGCGTAATATGGTACCAGGGCGAAAGCAACGCCGACAGGGCCCTGCAGTACAAGCATCTTTTCCCTTTGCTGATTAACGATTGGCGGGAAAAATGGAAACAGGGCAGTTTTCCGTTTTACTTTGTACAAATAGCTAATTATGCAGCCACCGACCAGCCGCCAGCTGCTAACTGGCCCGCACTTCGTGATGCACAGTTAAGTACACTTAGCCTGCCACAAACAGGCATGGCGGTAACCATTGATATTGGCGATGCTCACCGCATTCACCCACAAAACAAACAGGAAGTTGGCAGGCGCCTGGCGCTGATTGCACGCGCCAAAACTTATGGTGAAAATATTCCTTATTCCTGGCCACTTTATAAATCACAAACTATCAAAGGGCATCAAATTGAGCTGCAATTTACCCATACCGACAAGGGCCTGCTTGCACGCGGGGATATGCTGAAAGGGTTTACCATAGCAGGAGCTGATCAAAAATTTTATCCCGCATTGGCATTTATAGTTGGCGATAAGGTAATTGTGAGCAGTAGTGATGTTGCCAGCCCCATTGCCGTACGATATGCCTGGGCCAATGATCCGGTTTGCAATTTATATAATGGCGCAAACCTGCCTGCATCGCCCTTTCGCACAGATAATTGGGAAACCGGAAGATAGATTGTCAGGTAACTCAATGAATTTATTATCCTGATCTACCCCGCGTGCAGGCTATAATTGTATGCCAAATCATGGGCCACTGGTGGCCGGTTTATGTTACTTTTAAACAGGCTGCATCCGGGCTCAAAAAAATATTCTTCAAATCCGATAAAAAATGTCACGTATGTCGCTATTTTTTCGTATATTAAGTTATGGGTAGATCAGTAGAAACATTTAGTAAAAAAGAAAGAGAAAAGAAAAAGTTCAAAAAGCAACTGGATAAGAAAGATAAAGCTGAAGAAAGAAAAGCAAATTCAGGTAAAGGAAAAGGATTGGAAGATATGATGGCCTACATCGATGAGAATGGCAATATCACCTCTACCCCACCCGATCCGGCTAAAAAGAAAAAAATTATAGCAGAGGATATCCAGATTGGCGTACCCAAACAGGAAAACCTTGCTCCCGCCGATCCGGTGCGTAAAGGCGTGGTGGCTTTCTATAATGAATCTAAAGGTTATGGATTTATCAAAGACCTGCTAAGCCAGGAAAGTATTTTTGTACATGCTAATGGCTTAACAGAAGCTATCCAGGAAAATGATAAGGTAACTTTTGAAACCGAGCAGGGCGCCAAAGGGTTGAATGCCGTTAAAGTAAAAAAGCAATAATTGCTATCAGCCGTCATCAATTTCCGGAAAACATTAGCAATCCGGTAAACATTGTAAATAAATGGCCGGCCATCAATAAGCCGGCCATTTGAAAAATAGTTTAAAAACTCATTTAAGGCAAGCTATTTATTGATTTACCCGGAATGATTCATAAGTCTGGGCAGCGGTGCGATTACAGGTCATGGCTTGCGTGCCGTTTTCGCTCGAAACATATTTCGCGTTGTTTCCTCTCAGCGAAAATGTGCCGTTCCCATTGTTTACCCAATCAAACTGTTCCCAGGCCCCAATCGCTGTCCGGTTGCAATTTATGGCCTGTGTACCGTTTTCAGAAGATACATATTTACCCTGGCTCATCAGCGCTACCTTACCCCCACCTGCATCAACAATGGTAAATTGTTCCCAGCCCTGGGCGGTAGTCCGGTTACAGTTCATAGCCTGTGTGCCGTTTTCGCTGCTCACATAAAGATTATTGTTTCCCTTAATGGTAATGGTTTGCCCTATGGGTGCAGGAACACTGCCCGATACTACCGGTAGCGTAGGGCGGGTAGCCGTAAGCCCAATCTGGCCTTTCAGCATCCTGCCCCCATCACCTGTAAGGCGTAAATAATAATCTGCAGAGCAGGCTGTACCATCTTCATCCAACGATAAAAAGCCCAAGCCTGCAGGTGTATAGGCCGATGTTTCGGTAGTTTTGGCTATCTGGTTACCTTCGTTATATTCATCAAACATAGAAATGTAAATGCCCTGGGCACCCAGCCTTACCATGTTATAAAATTGTCTCCACATAAAATCGCCATGAACCCTCTGGCGTTTTTGCAAATCGCCCGGCAAAACACATGGCTGGTAATCGATGCCGTTGGCATTACAATAAGACTGATCGCCAACATTATGGTCGGTGTAAAAACCATCGGCTTCCGACGTATTTGAAATCTTCCCAATCATCCAGGGCGAAATCATGTTCAAGGCGTTATAAGTCGCCAAAAAGTCTGGCCTAACTTCGGTACTGTTTGTATCGCGCCAATAAGCAGGCACGCCGCCAATGATATAGCAGCCCTGGGCTTTAAACCAGTTAATAACATCAAGACAAACCGCTGCCGACCAGGGATGGTTGGTATCATTGAAACCGAAGCCCCATATACACACCACAGGTTTTCCATTTTGTTTAGCGTAAGCCGATGACGTGGTATAGGCCGACATTTTGTTGGTCCAGTCGGTTTTAATTTCCGATTGCATGTTAGTCCAGCCGCCTACGTCATACATAATGTAAAATTTACGCCCATAGGTTTCGGCTGCCGTTTTAACTTTGGCAGTGATAGCATCGCGGATTGGTCCTTCCTGCCCGTTGGGATTAAAACGTTGTAAGGCAGCTCCATCAATATTATTTTGCTGCATCCATAAAAAATGGGTATTTACTGTTTGATCGTTGAAGGAAGAAAACAATTTGGCCGGCTGACCATTGCCCAGGTTGCCAAAGTTGGATGCTGTGTAGGTACTTGTATACTCACGAACATCCGGCCAGGAAATAATGCTGGCGTTTGTTGGCGTAGGAACCCCGAACGGATCGCCGGATGCATAGTGCCACCAGGTGTTAAGGGGCGAACCATCGCCCGGGGCGGCAAACCAGCCCTGGTAGCCTACTATCACCTTACCTACAACGTCGCCGGCGGCAGAAGCCGAGGTTTTAAGTTTGGTTGTTTTTCCATCCGTGGTGGTAGCGGGTGCGCTAAGTTTATTTTTGGAACAGCTGATGGTGACAGCGGTGCAAGCTATCACCAGGATAAGATTGGTTTTCTTAAAATTCATAAAGATTGATGTTAAAAATTAATAATTGGTTAAACGACGGAGTTGCGTACCCATTACGGAGGTACAAAGAGTTTCTTTTCCATAGCTGCAGATTAATTTACCTGGTGGATTTGTGCGATTTACACCGATATTATTGGTTACTTATAAAGTAAGCCGGGGAGGCTTAATAAAAGATTAATTATCGCTTAACGTATATAATTCAGAACAGAATAGCAATTCAACTATTTGATATTTAGATAAATATATTGCACTGGCAATCAGAACGGGATATTAAGACATTTCAGTCCGAAATTTATGAAGACGTGTTTTAATATATAGAAATATCTGTGCGGCTTTTTGCCCCCCCTACAGACAGAGCTGGTTGAGTTTGATTTAGGTTATTTTTGGTGCTATAATGGTTTATTTGGGTAACACAGATGCGGTTGCTGATTAGTTTTTAAATATATATTTTGTTGACACATCGGGGCGTATTCAACACGACTTAGAGGCTTAGCCTCGGCCAATCTTATAACCGCGGGTTTTAACCCGTGGAAAAAAATAAAAAAAACGATTAAGAACCGTAGGCTCTATCCATATGAGCAACGCGTATATATCGTTTGAACAGATTGAAAATACCTGGATTTACACCAAAATATGGGCCGTGCCGATGGCACTCTCATTGTCATTGGCTAATCGTCCACGGGTTGAAATCCGTGGCTACAATATGTGCCGGGCTGATGGCCCATAGGAAGAGTGATATAGAAGCTAATTGAAATCGAACAACCCATTCAAACCGGCATAGAGCGATCATTTTCGTTTTATACCCAAAACAACCGTGCTAAATAGCTTGCCAACAGGCCATATTATTTACCAAGCGCAGCATCAAAGTCAATAAAAAGGCCGTCTTTGCCTTCGGTATTATAAACGCCGCCTGCTATAATACTTTGCCCGGTTATGCCCGGATTGTTCCCATGCCCCAGGGGCCACGAGCCTTTTGTATCGGCCACGCCGATGCCTGCGTATGAAGCGGCTTTAATTGCAAAATCGGTACAGTTGTTTTTAGATAGATGATATTCAAGCCCATCGTAGCTTTTGGTGAGCAGCAGGATCTTGTCAAACCTTTTTTTGGAGATAAACTTCCCCATCACCTCGTCCCAGTTATGCCCGTTATCGTTCTTGAACGTGCCCGAGCAGGAAGGATCAAGCGGCGTTGACGAAAACAGGTTGTCTTTTTGAGGATAAAATCCAAACGATATGGAAACCGATGTTGAATCGGTATTGTATTTTATAAGCGTAATAAAAGTATGGCCCGTATTAACTATCTTAAATATGCGTGGTTTACCGGGTACCGGCTGTTTCACATGAAATAACAGCGCATAGGCCGCCGCTTTTTTGCCATCGTTAAAAGTGTTTACAATACGCTGGTAAGTAACAGCCTTGCTTTTCTCTTCGGCCTTATCATTTAATGCTAAGGGTCTTGGATCGTTTACAAATAACGAATCGTCTTTTGAACTAATTGCCAGGTAACGTGTGCTAAGGCCCGAATCAACACTCAATGTATCTGCAGATACCGAATCAGCCAACGGTCTTATTTGCAAGGCTGGTGATTTTGGTCCTTTTTTATATTGCATAGTTTTAAAAAAGCATTTCATGGCCAGCGGATACATGCGCAACCGGGCAAATACATTGGCCAGTTTGTAGTATATCTTAACCCTCGACCTGTTATAATTTACTTCGTTGTTCCCCGCAGTCGAAAATTCTTTCAAGTACCCCATCAGCGCCTTGCGCTCCTGGCGGCTGCTTAAATGGGTTTCCATATTTTCCAGGAAATTGATGTTGCCTTCGGCCGGTACGCGTGTTTTATTAGCTATTACCGATGCTTTGTTAGCATCGTAATCGGTTATAACATCTGCAGATGTATCTGCCCGCATTGGTTTATAATGCACCGCGGCTGATAACTGGGCATGCAGGGGTATACTATATAAAAGATAACCTATAATGGTGAACGCTTTAAAACATTGCGTTATTCGATGGCTATTCATGAAAAGGAGCTTAGATGGATATTGTATTAACGTAATTTATTGGTAAACGGTATATGTGGTTTGCTTACCTGCAACAACAATAGTTGCCGCTACAACCTAAAAAATTAAAACATGTGGGTGTGTTTTTCATATCCGATACAAACGTAATAACATTTCAAATAGTCTACAAATTTAGTAGAGTATTTATTTAACTTGCGGAGTTTTTTGGGTTTTGGTTTAAAATGACAATTACAGGATGAAAAAATATGCTTTAGTAACCGGCGCAAGTAAGGGTATTGGCAAGTCGATAGCCTGGCTATTGGCACAAAAAGGTTATAATTTATTGCTTGTTGCCCGCTCAGAGGCCGAATTGAATGCTTTATCCGTAGCTATCACGTCGGCCCATCAAGTTGAGGTACACTTTTATGCAACCGATTTATCAAACCCAGGCGCAGCGGCAGCTATAGCGGCCTGGTTTACCGGCTTATCTGTACCATTATCTATACTGGTAAATAATGCGGGCTACGGGCAATGGGGTAACTTTGATGAACTTCCACTACCGGGCCAAATGGCCATGATGAGGGTTAATATAGATGCCGTTGTTGAGTTATCGCATTATTTTATTCCGTTTTTAAAATTACAGCAACAAGCCTATATACTTAATGTAAGCAGCACTACGGCCTACCAGGCCGTGCCTACAATGGCTATTTACGCGGCTGCCAAAGTATTTGTTTTATCATTTAGCAGGGCCTTGCGTTATGAACTAAAAAACACTCCTGTATCTGTAAGTTGCCTGTGCCCCGGCCCTACTGATACCAACTTTGTGCATCGTGCAGGCATGGATGCCATTGCAGAACTGGCAGCCAAATTTAACATGACTCCCGATGATGTTGCGGCCATAGGCATCGCCGGCATGTTTGCCAACAAAGCCGAAATTGTACCCGGCTTTTTAAATAAGCTATCGTCAACAGCGGCCAGGCACAGCCCAAAACGCCTTATTGAACGTATAACAGCCGGTTTATATAAACAATAAAAATATTTTCAGGAAAATTTGTTTGATTAAACAATTTATCTACATTTGCATAGTCTATAAAATACATAGACATTATATACATTGAACAAAACACAACATACCATCTTTGCATCCTCCATGCGAATGCCCTCTGCAAAAAGGGTGATGTGTAGCTGTTGTTGTTAATTTTCACCGGCCCCAGGCTCCCTCATTTAAAAGCTGCGTAGCGCTTTTATCCTATTCAACATTAATTATCTATTATTTTAACTACCCATTTTATGGCAGCGGTATATCAAAAATTCACCTTAGGCACAACTATTACGACCGAACAACAAGCTTTTTTTAACCAGCATGGTTTCATCCATTTCACCAATTTTATTAAGCCCGAAACCGTGGCCGATATCATCAAGGCATCTGAACAGGTACAGCAGCAATGGATAGATAATAAAGTAGAAAAGATAAACGGCGTCCCGGTTAAATATGGCAAAGATTTGGATGGCTCGCCAATTGTGCAGCGCTTCGCGTTCATTAACCAACACCATGCGGTGCTTAATGAATTTACCCACGACCCAAGGTTCCAGATATTGTTAAACCTTATTGGTGATGGCGCAAGGTTGGGCACCGAGGAAAAAGACGGGATGGTTTTTAACCATTATGTGAACGGCCCCGAAAGCAGCTTTACCAAAATGGGCTGGCACACCGATGGCTTGCGCGATATATTTCACGGGCAGCGATTAAATCCGATGCTGAATGTAGGTATCCACCTGAGCACATTAAAACCCGAAAACGGAGGATTACGCATTTTGCCCGGTACCCACAGGCAAAACCTTTACCAGATGCTTTTCCGTAAAAAGTATTTCCTGGATCATGATACTGATGAAAATGAGGTAGCAATTACACCAAACGCCGGCGACCTGACCATACACGATGGCCGCTTATGGCACCGTGTGGCACAATCAACCATAACTGGCGAGGCAAGCAGGCGCAGGGTAATATACATACCCATCATAGCGGGCAAATTCGAACCAAAAAATGCTGATAGCCCTACTGCATTTTATCAACGTTTTGCAGGTATTATTAAATAAATTAAATTATGCTGATAGCCTTACTCACCGGTTACCTTATCCGCACAGGAAAGATTGCCGTAATTAAAAACTTCATAAACAACAAGGTGCTTGCCAAAGTTTATGTACGTAGTACCATCAACTAATAGCAAACACCCTGAACTATTTACTCCTGTTGCTTTTTAAAGCTCCCTTAACCAGATATTGCGATAGCTAATAGGTTCGCTTTTATCGCCATGGGCCTGTAGCTTAATGGGCTCGGCGCCATGTTTACGATATTCTGGCTGACCGATGTAAGGGGTATCTCCTTTCAGAATAGTATTGTTTTGTACAAGCACTCCATTATGCAAAACCGTAGCGCGGGCTGCCGATTTTAAGGTGCCATCCTCATTAAACCGGGGGGCTGTCCAAATTACATCATAATACTGCCATTCACCCGGTTTGCGGCAAGCGTTTACCAAAGGCGGCGATTGTTTGTACATACTGCCGGCCTGGCCGTTTACATAGGTTGGGTTTTTGTAATTGTCCAATACCTGCAACTCGTAGCCACCTGCACCCCATGGCAAGGCCGCCAGGAAAATACCGCTGTTGCCACGTGCCTGGCTGGTGCCGGTAATGTTGGATGGAATGCGGTACTCAATATGCAATTGAAAATCCATGAATTTGCGTTTGGTACGGATATCGCCTACGCTTTTATCAACAGTTATAACATTGTCGGCAACTGTCCATTTGTGGGTTGATGTGGAATCGTTTAAATCTACCCACTCATCCAGGTTTTTGCCGTCGAACAAAACGATGGCATCAGATGGTGCTTCGCCCATTTTTTGGCCGGGTGTTACTACAGCTGGTACTGGTGTCCAGTATTCTGTATCTTCTGGTTTTCCTTTTTGCTGCGCGTTTGCAGCTATTGCCGAAACAGCTAATAAAGCTGATAATATGATAACGTTTTTCATTTTTACTATTGATGATCTGTTTTAATAAATTATTTAGCCAGCGATTTAATCCAGAGCGCTATCTTCCGGGCTTCATCTTTAGGCACCTGCGGCATGGGCGGCATCGGTGTCGAGTAATCGGGCCAGTGCTCGGGTTTGGGATTGTGGATCAGCTGTACCAATTCGTTCACGCTGTACTTCTTTTTGGCCACATCAACATAGGCCGGGCCAACCTGGCGCTTATTGGCATTATGGCACGATAAACAGGTATTCTTTAGTAACAACGGCTTTACCTCATCATATGTAGGTACCGCGTTGGCCATAGCCAATGCTTTTGCACCGGCGCCTTTAGCTAAAGCACCTTTTTTAGCATCTGCAGTTGCCACAGTTTTTACCGTTTTGGCCGAATTCAGGGTGCTAACACCCGCCATCGAAAGCTTTTGACCTTCGGGGATGTTGTTGAGGGTGTAATAAGCTGTTGGATGAACAAGGTTAAAATAATTCTCCTTATCGCGTATGCCATCTAATGTGATGGTATGAATGTAATACCGGCGCAGGTTGTTTACAATTAGCCTGGCTTTTAGTCCGTCTTCCGATACTTTAACACCTACGATCGGGCATTTTTCGGTATTTACCGGCGGGCTGCCATATACCGCCTGGTATTTGTAGATGTAGCTTTCTACCGAGTAGGAAGCGATATCCTCTGCTACTTTTTTATCAACCGGTTTGGTAAATTCAATCTCGAAACCATCGGGCATGGCCCGGATAGCGCGCATCTCAAACGGCACCTTATTGTTCCAAACCAAACGTTGCAGGCCCATGGTAGCCTCGCCTGCTGATCCCCAGCCACGGTTAGTTTCGCCGGCTGCTAATGAACCGTCGGGTAGCCAGGCCAACCGCACAATGCCCGATTGAAAACCGCTGCGGAAAGCCCATGCTGCGCCCTGGTACTGGCCGTTAACTTTTTCTAAAAAGATCCTGTCGACCATACTCTGCCCCTGGTCGCACACTAATAGCTGACCGGCAAAGGGGCCAAAAGCATCTTCAGGAATTTTTACAATTTCGGAATTGGAGATACCTAAGATACCGTGAGGTAACCAAACGGTTGGCAATGTCAGCTCGGGAATCTCTTTTTTAACCTCGAATTCAGTCCTGAATTTTTCGTTGACGATATCCTGTGGTTTAAAAGGCCGACCGTCTTTATCAAACTCAATCCTGGGGTTGTTTTTGGCAAAGAACTGCTCGGGCGTTAATTTCAGGGGCGAGTTTGGCAAATTAGTCCACACCAGGCTTGAAGGGTGGCCCATGAAAGCGCCTTTTTCTATCTTCATGATACTGCCCGATCCTACCCAGTCGCCCTGGTTATCACTATACCATAATTCGCCATCAATCATACTGATGCCACATGGCGAGCGGAAACCCGCGGCCCATGGGGTAACCGTACCATCCTCTTTAATATTTAAAGCCCAGCCGCGGTATGGCACAAAGCTCCTCGGATGCCACCAATCGTCCGGAAAACCCAGGTTAAGCGTAACAAAGAAAGAGCCATCGGGCGCCAGTTTTGGTCCGAAACTATATTCGTGGTAATTGCCCGATAATGGCCAGGCGTAAATGGTTTCAAATACATCGGCCTTGCCGTCCATATTAGTATCCTGTAGTTTGGTGAGCTCGCCGCGTTGTACTACGTATAAAGCGCCATCTTTCCAGGCCGCGCCCAAAACCTCATGCAGGCCCGATGCGAATTTCCTGAAATATGGGTGCTGGCCGGTAGGGTTCTCCACCATAAAAATATCGCCCCTGCGAGTAGTTACCGCCAAAGTTCCATTAGGCAGGGTACATAAACCGCCAACTTCCAGTATAGTACCCTCTGGTGCGGGTACCTTCATGATCTTGAAAAAATCATCCTCTTTAGGCGATTCGGCCTGGGCCAGAGTATGTTGTGTATTACTTAACAGCGCGCCAACTATCAGTGTAGTAAATAAGCCTGCCCTGTTTATCATTTGTTTTAATGTGTATTTCATGATTGACGGCTGCTTAAAAGATAATTGAATAGGTTAATTTTCCTTTGATGGGGATAATGAGCTCCTGTTTACCGCCCGCATCCCTAAGGATAGGTTTGGCCCCTGCCGCATCTTCTATTTTGATATAGTAAGATTTGTCATCAACGATATATAATCCGTTACCCGCATCTTCAATGTTGCTGCCGGTAGCCAGGTGGGCAAACAAGCCATCAGCCGGGTTTTGCAAAGTAATTTCGCGGTGAATGCCGTGGCCGCCATCTATAACCGTACTGGCATCATTTACCATCGATCCGTAAATGATGTACCTGAAGGTGGGCTGGTCGTTAGCGTTCAACACATAACCTTTAGGCCGGTAGCCTGTGCCGGCGGTATCTGCCGCCCAGGAAGCCTGTGCATTGGCCAGTTTTTCAATCCCAGGTACAGGTTTGCCCAGGTATTGTACCGAACCCGCTACGCGCGATGAGCCATCGCCCCTATCGTGCCACATGGGGGTGGCATCTAAAAAGCCACCACGCCATATCTGTACTATCATCCCTTTGTCCAGGTCGTAAGTGTAATGTACCTGTTCGGCACTGCCCACATTTACGCCATGGGTAACGCGGATGCCGCCCGGCAGATCAGAAAAGCTGCGCAAAATGGTGTTGGACGTTGCATTAATAAGGATAGGATCAACCGGATCGTTATTACTTACATTGGCATCGGTCAGCAAATATTCGCGGATGCCGGGGCCTGAAACGGTTAAGCCTAAAGCAGGCTTGGCCCAAACGATAGTTTTGGAATAAATCAGATCAAAAGCCAGATTGCCCGGTTGTAACTGGATTTTACCTTCGCCGCGGTTATTGGCCGATGCAATAGCATCAATGCCGCCAATACGCAAGGAGCCGTTACCGCCCGGTACACTTAGTTTAAAAGTATACAGCCCCGCCTCGGTAACCTTTATCGTCCCGGTGTAGTGTAACGCAAAATCGTTGGTTAGCGTGCCTACGTTGGATGATAATATGGTCGAATTTCCTTCGGCCACCGCCTTAGCTTTAGTGTCATTTATTGCGATGGCTGCACCTTTATAAACCGCATATTTCAGGTTAGATAAAACAGGTGGCGCTTTATCAAAACTGGTAATGCTGATATTCCGGAAAGCTACCGCACCATGATCGCCCTGGATACGCAGCGGGCCGGCGGTTGTTTCTTTACTGTCCATCGCACCGCGGGTTGGGCCTGCCAGTTCTGCATTATCCTGTATCAAAACACCGTTTAACCAAACGTAAATTACTTTGGCGTTACTTATCTTTTTGCCCTGTGCATCAAAGCGCGGAGCCTGGAACGAGATACGCATGTGCTGCCATAAGCCAGGAGCCCTGCTGGCATTTTGCCTTGGCGCGTGGCCATCATAGCCTTGCTGGCCGTCGGGCTTGCTATCGTCCCAACGTTCGTAAATGCCCCCGTTGTCGCCCGATTGGGGATTAACTTTACCCCAGCTATCCAGTAACTGAATTTCGTACCGGCCCTGTAAATAGATGCCCGAGTTTGATCCTTTGGCCATCATATAATCCAGCTCCAGGTCCATATCGCCATAGGTGGCTTTGGTATACAGGTCTTTAGCGCCATTTTTACCGGGCAGGTTAACCAATATGCCGGTGCCATCTTTGGTTGTTAAAACTTCGTCTTTATCCAGGTCGGCCTTTGCGCCGGCAGCCAATTTCCAATTTGATGATGGCTCCTGGAAGGCCGAAAGATCGGTTAAGGGCACCGTGCTTTGTGCCATTAATTGATGGCAACCCAACAGGCAGCCCAACAACATAACCAGCTTTTTACTGCTAAAGGTTATAGGCGGATACTTGATACAATACATTTTATTTAAAATTATAATTTGGTTTATGTGGCATAAGATGGTTAAGCCTTATACCGTGCAATTTAATAAATTAACAATCGATTGCGGATAATATTTGAATAAGTTATTTGATAAGAATTAAGTAGAAGCTACTATCCTTTCCCGATTTCTAAAAGCATTAACCCGTTGTCATTTCGAACGAGGTACGAGGAGAAATCCTATACGACTTGCATCACGATAAGCCGTCGGAATGCAAGGCGTACAAGATTTCTCACCCTTTCCCCGCACTTCCTCATCCTTCAAGGGATTCGAAATGACATTGGGTGTAATTTGAAAACTATGTTAGCTGATGCCCCCTATTTCACTACCCTCTTATTCCCCCTATCATCAAAAACAACCACACTCTTCATTCCATCATCAACCTGCATAAACCTTGCGGATTGCGAAAGGAACGAGCTGCCGTAGTAAAACTCCTGCTTAGTTACCCTGCCATCAGCGTATTTGATGATAGCATAAGCATCCCGCTCCTGTACCGCCATGGTTTTAACCTTTGTATTTTGTTTAAAAACTTTCAGGCTATCCTTGTTCTGGCTGGCAGCTAAAAGCACATGGTTATTTTTATCGGGAAACTGCACCAGGGCTTTGCCGTTGCCGGGAATGTAAATGCCGCTTTGCAAAATACTCAGCGGTTTAAAGCCGCCTTTGCCATCGCCTTTCAACATCAAACCATTTAAGGCATCGTAGCGACCTACGGATGCATCGCTACCATAATCATTGCCGTTCATGATAACATCCAGGTTGCCATCGCCGTCAAAATCGCCGGTTTGCATACCGTTGAGTATGGATACCTGGGCTTCTATTGGTAGCGGTATCAGCGTAAATTTGCCGTTGCCATCGTTGCGCAGGTAACATGATTTAAGCAGGTTGGCTTTAAGCCTTAAAGCGCCGTTCAGTTGTTCGGGCGTGAGCATATCCTGCAGGGTGGCAGTAGCAAATGATTTATAGTTGGTATATTTCTTTTTCAGGCTGATCATTTGTTTCAGCTGGTCTTCCCTCCCGTGCAATGGAAACTCTTTCTTTTCGCCATTTACATCCGGGAAAAACACCGATGGGATGGTGCTATACCCGCTGCCGTCGAAGTTTTTGGCGGTGATGTAAATGGGGTATTGGTCGCTGGCCTGCAGCAGGCTGTTTTGGCCAAGGTTGCCCACAATGTAATCGGTACGACCAGTATGCCTGAAATCGCCGCCGGTTATGGTGTTCCACATACCCAGCTTGTCGGCAACGCCCGATTTAGCGGTGATGTTCACAAATTTTCCATGGTCATTTTTCAGGAACGTAATGGGCATCCATTCGCCTGCCATGACCAGGTCGGGCCAGCCGTCGTTGTCAAAGTCGGTGAATAAGGCATCGCAAATAAGGCCCGCATTTTTTAATGCCGGGGCTACCTGGGCGGTAACATCGGTAAATTTAATGTGCCCGTTTTGGCTATCGTTCCTCAATATCATACTTGATACCGGCTGCGGGTATTTCCATGGCTCAACCCTGCCCGATACAAACAGATCAAGCTTACCATCTTTATTATAATCGCAGGCGCGTACGCACAGTTTGCTGGTAAAGTTTGTGGGCAAAGCATCGGTAGCTAAGGTAAAATTGCCTTTGCCATCATTTAAATAAAGCCTGTCCTGGTATTCTGGGCCGTTGGCTGCGGTTTCGTACCCGGCGCCTGCCGCGTATAAATCCAGCTTGCCATCGCCATTAGCGTCGAACAAAAGCAAACCGCCATCTTTGTATTTACCCTGGCTTTGTGCCGGATTATTTTTAACCAGGTCGCGCTGGATGAATTTGCCATTGGCCTGCTGCAAAAACACCTGCGCCGGAAAGTTGGAGTTGCCGCCGATCACCACATCGTCCAACCCGTTATTGTCTACATCACCAACGGCCAAAGCCGGGCAATATTCTGATAGTTTGTGGGGTAGCAATTTTTGAATATTAAAGTCGATGAAGGTTGCATCCTTGCTTACGTAACCTATTCCCAGGGAGTCTGTTACCTCTTTAAACAGCGATTTGGTATAAAATTGGGGCATTGTGGATGGATAATTATCCCTCGCATCGGCAATATTTACGTTCAGCTTTTGATCAGTCTTCACATCGCGCAACACTTGTTTTTTGCCACCCGGCCATTTTACCACTACCGAATCTAACTTGTTAATAGTTCCCAATCCAAAGTGAGCTATGGCCTGCATCGATGACAGGTATCCCCGGTACGGGTCGTGTTCATAAACCTGGTGTTTGCCTTTATCGTAAAAAATTTCGGCCAGTGCACCCAGTCCGTTGATATTATTTTTGTCGCCTTTAAAGGCTATCTGCAGGTAATGCGTACTATCCAGCTTGGTTTTATCATCCCGTGAAGTGTTGCGGTATACCGATGCTTCGTCGTTGATATTGTTCACCACCATATCCATCGTGCCATCATTATCCAGGTCGACGTAAACTGCACCGTTTGAAAACGATGGTGTGTTCAGTCCCCAGCTTTTGCTGACATCATGAAAAGTAAGATTGCCATTGTTTTGAAAAGCATAATTAGGGATCTTGATCTGGGGAATTTGCTCCAGCACCTTTTTCTTGGGCACGGCTGCGTAGGCCTGGCTGCGGTAGGTCATAAAATCACGGTCGGATACATCCTTGGGGAAACCGTTGGTTACTATTACATCGCGGAAGCCATCGTTGTTAAAATCGGTTACCAGGGGTGTCCAGCTCCAGTCGGTTTGGGATATGCCGCTCATGAAACCTACTTCGCTGAATGCCGGGCTGCCAATGGCTCCGTTTTGTCCCAAACGCGGGCCCTGGTTAACTTGCAGTGTATTGCGCACGTATTGATACTGCGTTTTAAACATATCAAAAAGCTGGAAGGTTTGGTAGCTGTTGGCGCCCAGGATCATTTTTTTACGGTAATTATCCTCGGGGTTCATGTCCAGCTCTATCACATCGGCCAGGCCATCGTTGTTAATATCTACAATATCCTGCCCCATGGCGTTGTAGGATGTATGTTTAAAATACTCTTTGGACCGATCTGTAAACGTACCATCGTGGTTGTTGATGTACAGGATATTGCTGGATACAAAATCGTCAGATACATAAATATCCTTCCAGCCGTCGCCGTTAATATCAACCGTGGTGGCTGCGTGGCCAAAACCATCTAAATTGATGCCGGCCTGGGCAGATACATTATGAAAAACGGCATGGTGCAGCTTTTCGTCCCAATCGTTACGGTACAGTTGCCCGGTACTGCTATTGCTGGTGCGGGTGGCTTTGCCAAAAACATTGGGGTAATAGGCAGATGACGCGGTATTAACCGTAAGGTACATATCCAGGTCGCCGTCGTTATCATAATCAAAAAAGCTGGCCATGGTTGATTGTTTGGTCAGCTCCAGGCCATAGGCTTTGGCTTCATCCTTAAAATGAGGAATGCCATCCTTATCAAGCCCCTGGTTAATGTATAAGATATTTTTGCGGCGCAGCGAATCGGGGTAAATGGTATTACATACGTAAATATCCATCAGGCCATCATTATTGATATCAACCACGGCAACGCCCCTGCCCCAGCGGCCCATGCCGCTTACCCCGGCTACATCCGTAATATCCTCGAATTTAAAATCGCCTTTATTCAGATAAAGCCGGTTTGATACCAGGTTGCCGGTAAAGTAAAGGTCCTGCAGGCCATCATTATTAAAATCGCCTACGCCTACCCCGCCACCGTTATAAATATTGGTGAGGTCGATGGGGTTAATGGTATCGGTTTCTATAATCTGGTTATTAAAGTGAATGCCCGAATGCGACGAAGAAATTTGCTGAAACAACGTATGCTTTTTGCAGGAAAGCAGGCATAACGATAATAAAAGCAGCACCGGGAAATAGATCTTATTCATATGGGGATATTCAATTATTTGTTAACAAATGCAATTATTTTTTTAACCTCCTGCGGATATATGGCTATATGATGCGTGTGTACAAAAAACCTTACAGGCGGGGCCTTATCGGCTGTTTGCACAGATATTACATTTGTAGTTAATTCGGGCATGTGGCAGCTAATGCATTTATCTTTAAGCACACCCGCGCTCAGCTTATCTGTCATTTTGCAATAAATATGATTGGGTTTATTATGGCAGCTGAGGCATTTTTGGGTATACAAAACATCGTTGCCACGGGTATTCTGGTGTGTATCGTGGCAGGTTGCGCAATCCATGGTACTGTTCATGTAGCACTTGCTGCTTTGTAATAGCTGCAACTGCTTACCATGCACATCTAAATGACTGGTATCCAACGTACGCTGAAATTCGGGAAGTTTATATCTGGCAAAGGTATCGCCGGGCATAAAACCGAATGTTGTTTTTAACAATGCTGTATGGATACCCGAATGACATACCGCGCACATATCCATCCTTTGCTCCCTGCTTAAATTTGCGTAACGGGCTATAAATTTTGCCGTTTTAACACCGGGATTGTTAGCCTGAAAATCCACGTGTTGTGCGCCGGGGCCATGGCAGCGTTCACAATCAATACCATATACCATGGTGCTTTTGTCAAATTGCTCATCGCGGCTTAACTGCTGCTTTTCCTGGGGCAACTCATCAACATACGAAACATGGCATTCCAGGCAACGCTTCCCTATTGACCGGTAGTTGACAAAATTAAACTGATAGCCAGGACTGGTTGACCATTGCTCCTGTTTATTGTAATAAGATAACGGCAGCTGGTAAAGCCGGTTGTTTTTCCAGTATAAATAACTTTCACCTTTTACCCCGCCAAAAACAATATCAAAACGGTTGCTTTGCTTAACCTTGCCATCCTGGTAAAGGGTTTGGTATAAGCCGCTATCGCGTTTCTCCATCACTATTTTTTGATTTTGGCCGATGTTAAACACGTTAAAGCCTGCTGCAAAACTACCATGTACCGTATTTGCCGATGCAGGGATTGACGCTATATAATGTGCAGTATGCAGGTACGAATCATAAAGCTTACCATGACATTTGACGCAGGCTTTTGAACCGGCGTATAAGGGGCCGCGGGGATCGGCATAGGCATTATTACTCCTAAACTGGAAGTAAATGACTGCCAGCAGGGTAATTAATATGCTTGTTACTATTAGTATTTTCTTCATGTTAGCTTACCGACATGTATAGCCGATAGAATATTTCACAGATGACTGGTGCTTAACCATGACGTTTAAATTAAATGCTTGTTTGAACGCTGGCCACCAACTCACCCCGGCAACGCTGCGCTGGCCGACCCTCTCTCCGGCTGCGCCGCAAAGAGGGTTTTAATATTTTTTCCTTTTTATTTTCCTCTTCCTTTCTCGCCCCTCTATGCGACGCAGTCGGAGGGGCAGATGGGCGGAGCCTCGTCGGGGTGAGTCGCCGCCGCTCGGCTACGTCATGCTCTTCTCAGAATTTAAAAAGGCTTTCTCCCGAAGGAGAAAGCCAAAACAAGTGAACCAATTATATAACTAAACTTATTTCATTTTAATTTATATAACCCTTTTATTAATAACCTGGGTTTTGTTTCAGGTTAGGGTTAAGCCCTATAGCGGTTTGCGGTATAGGTAATATGTCGTGGTTTGCAGGTAGCGTTGTGCGCCAAACGCCATGCAGTTTTCCATCGGCAGTTGGGCCGTAAGGATAAGGCTGAGGTGTTACTGTAGCATCGGTACCGTAGTTTTTTTGAATAAAGGCAGTAGCCACACCCGGGCCTGCCCTGCGCAACAGGTAAAATAAAGAATACTCGCCGGTTAATTCGTGCCTGTACTCGCTTAATACCATTTGCAATGGGTCGGTTATTGGCGATGTTGGTTTACCATCATAAGTAAGTCCATCCTGCATAACTGCCGGTGCTGTGCCGCCAAAAGCCCTGTCTCTAACCAATTTTAAATCGGCCATGGCACCGGGAATATCGCCGGTACGCACTTTACACTCTGCCCTTGACAATAAAACTTCGGCATAACGCATCAGGATTTGATTTTGCGAACCAAATATGGTTGATGAACCGTTGGCGCCTGTAAGGTTTGGATCGCGCCATTTTTTTGCGCAATAGTAGCCAGACCGGGTAAGGTCATCGCCGTACCATGGCTGCCTTAAGGCACCGCAGGTGTTAATGATGTTGCCATCATCGCCAACAAATGAGCCATATTTTTGAGCTGAGTTATCTTTAGTTCCGTTTTTAAAACCGTCAATAACCACCTGGTAACCTTTTATACCACCCCATTTGGCAATAATGCCTGGGCTAATGTTTTGATCGCCGGGACCAATGATGGTTGCATTTTTACGCAAATCGCCTGTTTGGTATGAGTATTCTAAACCTGGGTTACCATAATCATAACCAAAACCGCTTAACTCATGTGGCCAGCTAAAGTCATCAATCCATGCTACTTCGCCACCATTTTGCCAGCCGCCATCCCAGCTTTGTGAGCCCTGGATATCGAACTGAATTTCAAATAACGACTCGTCGTTATTTTGATTGCTAAATTCATGTACATCAATAAAGTTTGGCAATAAATGGTAATTGGCTGTCAATTCGGTATTGTTAAACGCGGTAAGCGCCTCGGTATATTTACCTAACCACATTTGCGCTGAACCCTCGTAAGCATAAGCCGCACCTTTGGTAGCCCTGCCCTTTTCGGTAGCCGGTAATACCGTTTTTGATTGCAGCAAGGTTTCAGCCTGTTTCATATCGGCTACCACTTGTGCAAATACTTCGGCCTGTGTGTTTCTTGGCGCCAAACCGCTCGGGTTTGATTTTAACTCCAACGGAACACCGCCAAAGCTACCCGCCAGGTAATAATAGCTCATCCCCCTTAAAAAGTAGGCTTCGCCTAATAAACGGTTTCCCAATTCAGC
The DNA here is from genome assembly GCF_007971525.1 of Mucilaginibacter ginsenosidivorax. Classification (NCBI taxonomy): domain Bacteria; kingdom Pseudomonadati; phylum Bacteroidota; class Sphingobacteriia; order Sphingobacteriales; family Sphingobacteriaceae; genus Mucilaginibacter; species Mucilaginibacter ginsenosidivorax. Next base: position 6,298,840 of record NZ_CP042437.1, on the reverse strand, counting down.
GGTAACTACGCCTTTTGTTTTTGCGGTAGCAATGATCTCTAAAGCCGAGTTTGCCCTGATGATATCAAAATAGGCATTTTGCCAAAAGGTATATAATGCCCCAAAAGTCGGGCTGATGGTATAGTTGTTCCAGGCTATATCGCCACCATCATTAAACCAGTCATGGCTGGTAAAATTGGCATAGTACCAGATTGATTTTTTCAGCAAATCGCTGTTTTGGTAACCATCATAAATACTGTTTACCAACGCTACTACATCCTGCGATTTTTGAAACGTAGCATCAGCGTTTGATGCTGTTGTATTGGTTTGTGTTAAGAAATTCTTTTTACAGCTGAGCGGGATCAGCATAGCCCCACACAAGGCCGCTATAGTGAAATATTTTTTATTGATTTTCATATCATTAATTTTTTTGTCCTTGGTTAGAATACTACGTTTAAGCCGATAGTGTAAAACCTTGATGATGGATAAGTACCATTGTCAACACCGTTTTGGGTTGGGTTGGCGTTTTGAGTGCCAATTTCGGGATCAAGACCAGTGTACTTGGTAATGGTGAACAGGTTTTGAGACGAAACATATACCCTTATTTTTGATAATGTAAGTTTCTTAACCAAATCCTGTGGTAATGAGTATCCAACCGTAACAGTTTTCAATTTCAGGAAACTACCATTTTCAATCCAGGCACTTGATGGTAACAGGTTACCGTAATCGGTATCATCATAATGTACCGCGGCATAACGGTTTGACGAGCGTGTAGGAGTCCAATAGTTATTGTAATACTGCTTGCTTACGTTTTCGATACTTACCGATCCTCTTTGCGCAAAGCTCTCCAGGTTACTTTCCTGGTAGTTCAAAATCTTGTTACCGTAAACTCCGTAGAAGTAAGCATTAAAATCCCACGATTTGTACGAACCGCCAAGGTTAAACCCGCCAAAAAACTTAGGCTGCGGACTGCCCAGGGCTACCCTGTCGTCGGCTGTTATTTTACCGCTGCCATCAACATCGGCATATAACCTATCGCCTACGCCGGTGGTAGCTTTGTAATAAAAGTCATTACCTTTTGCTTGTGCAGCCGCGTTTAAAGCGGTTAATTGAGCCTGGTTCTGGATAATTCCGATTGCTTTGTATCCATAAAACTCGCCAATTGGCTGGCCTATATAAGTCCTGGTAAATTCACTCCAGCCATCGCCTGTTAATCCAAGGCCACCAAAGTTGGAGATTGCATTAGTACCAGAATATAAGCCCGTAAGTCTGTTTTTAATGAATGAAAGCGTTAAACCTAAATCAATGTGTACATCACTATTTACAGCGTGATTATAATTAAGGGCAAACTCCCAGCCCTTATTTACCATCGAGCCCACATTTGAAGGTAATGTATTATAACCTGTTTGTGGCGATGCTGCAATGTTTAACAGGAAGTCTTTTGATTTTCTGTTAAAATAATCAACGGTAAGGCTCAATTCGCCATTTAAAAATGATGCGTCCATACCAATGTCGGTAACGTAGTCAGTTTCCCACCTGATGTTATCATTTTCTGGTTGGATTGAAGCCACACCTGCCTGGTAAGTTCCGTTTGAGCCACCTACTTTACCAAAGGCATAACCAAGGTTACCACTGGCTGTTGCAGAAGCGCCTGCAGAATATAATGATTGGTAGGTAAAGTCGCCTATGCCGTGCTGGTTACCCAGCTCGCCATAGCTTCCCCTGAATTTTAAACCTGAAAGCCAGTTAACGTTGGTAAGAAAAGATTCTTTTTTAACATTCCAGTTTACAGCGCCTGAATAAAAAGTACCATACTGATGACCTGGCGCAAACTGCGATGAACCGTCTCTTCTAACCGTACCTGTTAAATAATATTTGCTTGCATAGTTGTAAGCCAACCTTGCAAACTGCGAAGCGTAAGAACGTTTTACTTCGCCGTTGTTAACAGCACCATTGGTATTAGCATCCAATATAAGGTTGGTACCCTGGCTTAAGCTTTTAATAGTGTTGTTTGGCGGCGTAACACTACCACCTAAACTGTTATAATCGCTTTCCTGTTCAGATACACCCGCTACAAAATTGATGGTATGCGAGCCGAATGTTTTATCGTACGACAGGTAATTTTCCCACAACCAGTCGAAGGTGCTGTTGATATGCTGCGAATATAAAGCTGTACCCGATGCACCGGCAGCAGCGCCATACTGATCAATTTTACGGCTATCTGAAGGCTGGAAGTAAGAACCGTTGTAGCCGGTATAAGTAATACCGCCGTTGGTTTTAAATTTAAGGCCGTCGAAAATAGTAGCTTCTAATGACGAGTTAACCAAAAAGTAGTTGTTTATATTTTTATACTGATTGGTCTCGATTGAATAGATTGGGTTGTTATTTTTGGCCACATAAGTATAAATAGGGTTAAAAAAACCGTAGTTGCCATTAGCATCTTTTATCTGGCTGGTTAACTTATTACCGCCGTCAAGTGTTGGTGGCAACTGGTTTATATTACCTAAATTACCGGTACCGAATGGGTTATTTAAATTTTGGTAAGAGTATTTGGCACTGGTTGAAGATTTAAGCCATTTTTTTGGCTGATAATCTAAATTTTCACCTACGGTGATCCTTTTGAAGTAAGAGCCAAGCACAATACCCTTTTGATCATAATAACCAATAGATGTTGAGGATTGTACTTTTTCGTTACCACCACGGATAGCCAAATCATAGTTTTGGGTTAAACCGCTACGGTAAATGGCATTTTGCCAATCGGCATTGGTTAACGACGATGGGCTGGCCCAGTTGGCCAATGTTGTAAAGTGTTTGTTTGGGTCATTTGCGGCTACATCGTTGGCCAGGGTGGCAAACTGCTGCGCGTTTAACAAATCGTACTGTTTAGGCTTGCTCTGGAACGCGTTGTAAGCATTAAACTCAACCTGCGCGCCACCATCTTTTTTACCTTTTTTGGTGGTTACCATAACCACACCATTAGCTGCCCTAACACCGTAAATTGCTGTTGCCGAAGCATCTTTCAACACATCTATAGATGCGATATCGCTTGGGTTGATGTTGTTGATACCACCTGCATTTATTGGATAACCGTCTACCACATATAACGGTGTGTTACCGCCACTGGCCAGGCTACCTGTACCACGTATTAACACTGTAATGTTACTACCCGGCGAAGCATCGTTATTGGTAACCTGTACACCGGCAGCACGGCCTTGTAAAGCCTGGTCTAACGATGTAACGGGTACCTTTGCTATAGTTGCAGCGTTAACGGAGCTAATTGCACCCGTAACATCGCTGCGTTTGGCACTACCGTAACCCACAACAACTACTTCGTTAAGTGCCTTGTTTTCGGGAGATAATTTTATGTTTACTGTTGCGTTGCCGCCAACTGCTACTTCCTGGCTGGTGTAGCCAATAAAGCTGAATATTAGTGTAGCATTGCTGCCTGCTGTAATTGAATAAGTACCTTCGGTATTGGTACTTGTTACGGTGGGGCCGCCTTTTACTTTAACGGTAACTCCCGGTATTGGCAGCCCGTCATCGGCTCCGGTTACCTTACCGGTAATTTTGCTTTGTGCATATCCAGACATACTTACCAGCATAAGTGCTAAGTTGATCCAGATTAAAGCCACAAACTTTTTGATGTGTAGTTTTCCTCTCATACATTAATTATTAGATTTTGAAAATTGGTTTGCGATTGAAGCGGTTCGGCTTTTTTCGTGTCGGCAAAATTTCACCGAACCTTGATACCAAAACTATACAACCCGCACAATCGATTGTACTACTTATGTTTAAATTGATACAACAAATGTTACACGCATTTAAAGCAATGATTATCAATAAGATAAACAGAATACTGAGTATTAATGGTCAAAAAAATACCATAAGCTCCAAACCGATACAACTTTTGATACAGGCGTTATAACTATAATTTGAGGTAAAACAGGATTAAAACAGATTGGGAGATAAGTGTAGATTTCCGGGGAAGGTCAGAGTCCGCATAGCCCTTTCGTAATACTTGATAGAATAAGGAGAAAGACCTGATATACCATTTATTCAAACCTGGTCTCTTTTTAACTTAAAAGCTGTCTAATTAAAAAGAGACCGTCATTGCGAGTAACCACCAGCTCAGGCTGGAAAAAACAATAATGACATGGTTGCAAATGGGTTAATGTAGACGCAATATTTCTCGAATCCCTTTTAAAAAAAAGCGGGGGAATGTGCGAATCCCCTCTTGAGAGGGCGGAGGGGTGTGTTTATGCACGCGCAATGAAACGCGGAAAAACACACCCCTGCCAACGCACTTCCCAGCCCACCCCCTCTCGAGAGGGGAATAAAAACATAATTGATAATCAATAACTTACATCCATGTCATTATAAGGTACGAAGCAATCCCGAACTATATAGGGTTTAGTATATCGGGGATTGCTTCGTACCTCGCAATGACGGTAGTTTAAATTAAATTTAAACAGCTCTTAACACTTTGGGCTAAAGACTTTCGACTTAAAAAATCGGAGCAATTTTAAAAACGGCTTAACGCCGATGGCTTAATTTTCAAAATATTGCCTTGGTTATCAAAGTTCAGGCTATCTAAACAAAGCTCGCGCAATACATATTCTTTATTCTGGGGATGAATACGGTGGTATAAAATATAATACTGGCCGTTTTGCTGAAACACGGTGTGATGGCCCGGACCGATTGTGGTACTATCGGGCGTGGTTGCCAGGATAGGATCATACTGGCCCTCCGTCCACGGGCCAAAGGGCGTTTTACTTACCGAATAGCGCACCTGGTAAGTGGCATCAATGGCTTTACCGTATGAATACATCAGGTAATACAAGCCGCCGCGCTTAACCATATGCGGGGCTTCAAAGTAATGGGGAGGGGTAATGTCCTTCGGTTCGCCATCAAAAGTGACCATATCTTTTTTAAGCTTTACGGCCATGCAATGGCCATTTACCCATTTAAAGCCAGATCCCCAGTATAAATAGGCCTGCCCATCCTGGTCAATAAAGCAATCGGGATCGATATTATGAACACCTGGATATTTATTGCCTGCAACCAGGGGCGTATTGTCGGCTTTTGCATTTTTCCACGGGCCCAGGGGGTGGCTGCTTACCCCTACCCACAACTCGCTGCCAACTGCTACGTACAGGTAATACTTGCCATTGGCTGCCTTGCGGATGGATGGCGCCCATACCATGGAATTATTGGAGGTGGGGCTTGTACAGGCTTGTTTAGTTGGCCAGTTAATATGTTCTGTTTTAAAGGTCACAAAATCTTTGGTCACCAATACACCCAATTCGTTGCCTCCCCAGGGATCAATAGTGGCATAGATATAAAAAAGCCCTTTATCTTTAATTATAGTAGGATCGGCATAATAGCCCTTAACGACCGGGTTATTTATAGCCTTTGTTTGCGCAACTGCTGTCAGCAAAAAACTAAAAAATAATGTTACCAGCAATAGGGTTGTAAATATCCTCATGATGCGCAAATTAACAATTTTATCAATTACCGGTATCAATTGTGCTATTGCTACGCCAAAATATCTTCATGCTCTTTATTCTTCAGTTCGGCGATGTACTCAGATGGCAGCATACCAAACTCTTCTTTAAACACTTTTGCAAAATAGGCGGCATTGTTAAAACCAACTTCGTAAGCAACATTGGCAATACTTAGCTTGCTTTTCTCCAGCAACTGTACTGCCCGTTGCAAACGGATGGTGCGGATACAATCAACCGGCGTTTTACCGGTAAGGCTTAATAATTTACGATAAAGGGATACCCTGCTCAGCGCCAGGTGCCTGGCTAACTCTTCTACCGAGAAATTGGGTTTGGTGATATTTTGCTCAATAAAATCAAGCGCGTTTTTCAGGAATTTTTCATCTTCAGATACCACCACCACATCCTGCGATTGAATATCAACCTGCTTTTGATAGGTTTCTTTAAACGTTTGCTGCATCAGCAATAAATTATTGATTTTGGATAGCAGGATGCCCGAGTTAAATGGCTTAACAATATAATCGTTAGCGCCGCACTCCAAACCCACCAGCTGATCATCTTCGCCGGCCATAGCGGTTAGCAATATAACGGGGATATGCGATGTACGGCTATCTCCCTTTAACTTTCGCGATAACTCAAAACCATTCATTTCGGGCATGGTTACATCGCTCACTATTAATTTGGGGTGCAGGGCAAGCGCTTTTTGCCAGCCTTCTTTACCATTTACGGCCTCAATAATGTGGAAATGATCTTTCAGGTTTTCTTTCAGGTAAAAACGCATATCGTCATCGTCCTCAATTAATAAAACCGTTGGTTTTTTGTTTGAACCCTGTATACCTTCGGTGTTTTTTAACGTTGGCAGCGTGTTATTTTCCTGTATTGCAGGCGCAAGCGTCAGTTTCTCGGTTTTGCCCTCAAATGGTATACTTACAATAAAACAACTGCCATATTCGGGTTCGCTTTCCAGCCTTATCGTTCCGCCATGTATCTTTATAAACTCTTTTGTAATTGATAAGCCAATTCCGCTGCCCTGGTTTAGCAGGCTTTCGGGAATATTATCCTGGAAAAACCGTTCAAAAATCATCTCCTGGTTTTCCTTCGTAATCCCGATACCTGTATCAATTACCCTGATTTCGAGCATCCTTTTATCGGCCGGCAAATTAGCAACCTGCGGGGTATTTAAAATTACGCTGATGCTGCCGCCGGCCGGCGTAAACTTAAACGCGTTTGATAGCAGGTTAAACAGTATCCTTTCTATTTTATCGTGGTCAAATTTGGTGGTAAATGAGTGCAGCTCGCTTTCAAACAGGTATTGGATTTTCTTTTGATGGGCTACATCCGTAAATGACGATGAAACCTCTTTTATAAATTGAATAATATCGCCCTTATTTAAGCTCAACTTCAATTCGTTATGCTCCATTTTTCTGAAATCTATCAACTGGTTAACCAGGTTAAGCAAGCGCTTGCTGTTGCGCTTAATCATGGTTAAATGATGTTGCTGATCGGGGTTATCAGATACCTTAATAAGATCATCAATGGGCGACAGGATTAATGACAGTGGCGTACGAAACTCGTGACTAATGTTAACGAAGAATTTAATCTTCATTAAATCAAGCTGGTGCATGCGCTGCGCTTCTTCGCGCTGGCTGGCAAGTTTTCTTTCAGCCTCTATCTCGGCCTGTTTAAATTCAAATTGCCGCTCCAGTTTGGTTATACCGCGGTGCCTGATGTAAAACAACAGCCCGAGTGCAAGCAGCATGTAAGCAATGTATGCTATTGGTGTTTTCCAAAAAGGCGGCTGAACAGTAATTTTTAGCGAGATCTCTTTACCTGTATTCAATTCCCTCACTTTAAAAGTATAATCGCCACCGTCAAGATTGGTGTAGGTAACACTATGGCTGTTGGCCGGAAAAGTGATCCAGCCTTTATCAAAGCCTTCAAGGGTATACTGGTAACTTATTTTATTGGGGTAAAAATACTCGTTGGCAGCAAACTCTATATCAAATACATTTTCATTATGGTTCAGGGTTATCCAGTCTGTTTCTGCTATGGCTTTGTTTAGCACAACCCTCCCCTTTATCGAATCGCCGGCGGCTACGCTTTTGTTAAACAGCCTAAAATCGGTAAATACCAGTTTGGGATTGGGTTTAAGGGTGTTTATTACTGCAGGGTCAAATAAATTAAACCCATGCGCGCCGCCAAATGCCATTTGCCCGTTCCGTAGTTTTATTGCGGCATATAAGTTAAAATCCCGCCCCTGTAAGCCATCGGCTTCATTGTAATTATCAACCTGGAATTTATATTGCCCGCCTGCGGGTGTTAAACTGATGTTTGAAAGGCCGTTGGTAGTGCTTACCCACATCCGGCCCTGGTTATCTTCTAAAATGTTCGATACATTATTTACCGGCCAGCCCATGCCCTTATCTACATTTAAAAATGTATTGGTTTGGGCGTTAAGTATGCTTAAGCCGCTTTTTGTGCCAATCCACATCAATCCGCGGCTATCCTGGGTTATTATATTTACATCGCTGCCGGCAAGGCTGTTCGGATTTTTAGGCTGATAGTAGTAATGCCGCACCCGGTTTGTTTTGCGCTCTATTACATCAACACCTTTATCGCGGCCTATCCAAATATTTTGCTGCCTGTCCTTATAAAAAAAAGCAGTGTAGTCAGATACCATTTTATACTCGGGATGGCGGAAAGTGTTGCTTTTACGGTCAAGTACGTTCAGTCCGCCGGCAAAGGTGCCGGCCCACAAATTCTGTGAAGCATCCTCTATCATGGTATAAACCCGGTCGTCGCTAATGGTGGTTTTATCTTTATCGCTGTGACGGTAATGAATAAACTTTTTACCATCAAAACAATCCAGCCCGCCAAAATAGGTGCCTATCCAAAGTTTATTTTCATGGTCAACATATAAGCTTATGATAATATCAATTGATAAACTGTTAGGATTAGCCGCATCGTGCTTGAACTGGGTATATTTTTTGGTTTCCGGGTTAAAATTAATAAGGCCGCCGCCATTTGTCCCAATCCATAAATTACCGTTCCTGTCTTCGGCAAAAGCATTAATATCCTCGTAGGGCAGGCTGTTTTTATCTGTTAACAAATGCCTGTAAACCGGAAATTGAATGATGGCGCTGTGGTAATAACTTATGCCCTGCTTAAAAGTGCCCGCCCAAACAATGCCGGCATCATCCCTGTATAAAAAAACACTGTTACCGCTGATGGATTGAGGGTCGTCCTCCTTATTTACCAGGTAGGTTACTTTATGGGTTACCATATCAAGTACATTGATGCCGCCATGATCGGTACCTATCCATATTTTGTTATCATCGCCCTGTATTATGGTATTCACAATATTGGAGTTTAGCCGGCCATCGGGCGTATCTTTGCTAAAATGTAAAAGTGAATAGTTTTGGGTATTGAAGCAGTAGGTACCAAAAGGGCCTGCGGCCGAATAAATCCATAAGTTGTTTTTATTATCAACGGCAAGCGTGTACGATTCCTGCTTATATAAGTTAGCCCTGGCAAGGCCATCAAAACGTTTGATGATTTTATTTAACCGGGTATCCAACAAATCGATGATACCATCGCTATAAATTAACCAAACAGCATTGTTTTTTGTGGCCGCCACATCCATTATGGCATCTGAATGCAAAATGGTTTTTGAAAAGGAGGATGTGCAGTAAAACGATGTGGAACTATCAGCGGGGTTATACCTGTACACGCCTTTATTTTTGGTGATAAACCAAAAGCCGCCGTCTTTATCCTTTCGAATGAGTGTTACATCGCTGGTTATAATTTTATACCGTCGAAGTTCATCGGCAACGCTAACAGCAAAGTTCTCGGTCGCGGGGTCATAAATACTGATATTGCTGTGCGTAAATATCCATAGCTTTTTATCAGGCCCTTCGCTGATGCGCGAAACAAAGCTTTCACTTAGCGAATTGGGATTATCGGCCTCGTGCTTAAAAACCTTAAATTTAAACCCGTCGTACCTGCTCAGCCCCGAGTTTGTGCCAAACCACATGAACCCTTTTTCGTCTTTAAAAATACAATTGACGTGATTATCAGATAAGCCATCGGTAATATCCAACCGCGAAAATTTATATAAATGATTTTGGGCAGATAGCCACTGATGGGTAAAAACAAGAAATATAAATGTTATATAAACTTTAAAACTCATTATTTAGTAATTACCAACAATCGATTGCGGGGTTTAATAATCCGGTTTACGGGATTTATAAAATTACGTAATAAGTGTTATATTAACATCAATATATTTTAATTATTAAAAAGAGGTTAACCTACCCTGGTGCCAAGTGTGTAGGCCTTCCTGAACTCTTTAGGGACACATAGCTTATGGCGTTTAAATATCCGGTTGAAGTTTGAAATATTATTGAAGCCGCACTGGTAAGCAATTTCGGCGATGGAATGCGTGGTGTTTATGAGCATACGGGATGCATTACCAAGCCTGATATCATTTAGGCTTTCAATAAACGATTTGCCCGTATTTTTTTTCAGGAACCGGCAAAATGAGGCCTCGGGCATGTTGGCAACCGTAGCTACTTCGGCAAGCGTTAAGCGCTTGTCGAAATTGTTTTTCATGTAATCAAAAACCTTATCAACACGCCCATTTGTATACCTGAATTTTTCGTCCGAAAAGCCAGGATCAGATAGCATCCTCCTGTTTTTGGATGTAGATAGCGTATGCAATATGGCAAGCAGCTCCAATACCGAGTTAAAGCCATCCTTATTGCTAAGGTTTAATATACGCCGGGTGATATCGCGGGTAGTTTCATACGAGAAAACCAAGCCCCGCCGGGCGTTTTCAAACATGCTTTTAATAAAAAACAACTGGTTACGTTGTAAAAACTTTTCATCAAATAAATCGGTATGAAACTGAATGGTAACCTCATTAATGGCCTCGCTGGTACATTCTCCCGTAAACCACCCATGGTAAACGTTTGGGCCAATAAACACCAGCTCGATATCGTCAATAGTTTCTATGCTATCGCCAATAATGCGTTTGGCGCCTTTGGCATTTATGATCAGGTTTAACTCATATTCGTTGTGGTAATGTAAAGGAAAATCAAACTTTTCCTTCACTTTCGAAAATATCGAAAAACAATCGCCCATATTCAGGGACGTTGTTTCGCGCATCACATTAGGAACCGGCATTTGATACATTTAAATTATTGGCAACCCCGAATTACGGTTTAAAGCGTAAAACTATGCGATTGCCTTTTTTTTTAATGCCACAAATGTTACAGTTTCTACAGCAAATGTTAATCGGATTTTTTTTTACCATCCTTTGTAGCCAAAACAAGTGCTGTGTAAGTAAGTAGTACTGGGTTACGTAGTTAAAAGAATGTTCTAAACTACCGTCATTGCGAGGTACGAAGCAATCCTGAACTATGTGGGACTTAGCTTGTCGGGGATTGCTTCGTTCCTCGCAATGACGATGGATTATATTGACAATCAACAACTTATAATTATACCATTATAAGACACGAAGCAATGACGATCTGTGTTTTGATTTTAAACAGCCTCTCAGAACTTAAAACTTTCGACTTAGGACTATCATCATTAACCTAACATCAGGTGGCCTTCCCGGCTATTTCTGTAATTGCTTTTACCAGCTTATCAAGGTCGGCAAGGGTGGTGTATACGTGCGGTGTTATGCGCACGCAGTTTACATTTTCAAATACAATGGATACCTGGTGAATTTTATATTGACTAAATAACGCGGCATCCAGTTGCGCGGGTGTCATACCATCAATAGATATGCCGCAGATAGCGCAGGAGTATTCTGGTTTTAACGAGGTATGCAGCTTAACTTTGGGCAGGTGCTGTACTTTGGTAGCCCAGTAATTTTTAAGATAACGGATGCGATCTTCCTTACGTTTGCTGCCAATTGCCAGCTGAAAGTTAATAGCCTCGCCTATCCCCTGCTCTATCGGGAAGCTGCGGGTGCCCAGGTTTTCAAACTTGCGGATATCGGGGCCCAATGGGTTATCATCACACAGGAGCGGCATCACTTTAGTTATTTTTTCTTTTTTAATCCACATCATGCCGCTGCCAATAGGTGCCGACAGGAATTTATGCAGGCTGGTGCCAAAGTAATCGCAATTTAAATCGGGAATCTTGAAGTCGAGCAGCCCAAAAGAATGGGCCCCGTCTACAATTACCTCGATACCCCGGGCATGCGCCATATCGCAAATTTTGCGTACGGGCATAATCTGGCCCACGTAGTTTACTATATGTGTAACGTGTATCAGTTTTGTTTTGGAGGTGATGGCATCCTGGTAAGCCTTTACAATCTGCTCGTCATTCTCAATCGGAAAGTCGAAGGTAAGTTGTTTGTATACTATGCCCTCGCGTAGGGCACGCTGGCGATAAGCCTGTACCATGTGCGGGTAATCTAACTTTGCGCCAATCACTTCATCGCCGCTTTTCAGGGGCAAGCCGCAGATGATGGTATTCAAGGCTTCGGTAGCGTTACGGTTTACGGCAATTTCATCGGGCAAGGTACCGGCCAGCAAGGCAAGCTTTTCGCGCAACGGCTCGCGCCCCTGGTCAAGGATGCGCCACATAAAATACGACGGACCTTCGTTGGTAAGCTGGTTGTAGCGCTCCACGGCCTGCTGCACCACAATTGGCGATGGCGACACACCGCCATTGTTCAGGTTGATGATATTAGCGCTTACCGAGTACGACCGCTGGATGACGCCCCAAAAATCCTCGTCCTGCGCCACCTCTTGCGGCGTTAAACGGCTTACCCTGTTTAATGCTGAAGTCCAGTCGGCAGCATGCGCCTGGTTAAACAGGCTTGTAGCCGAAAAAGCGCCGGTAAGTACGGCCGCCTGTTTGATGAAACTGCGTCGATTATTGGTCATGAACGAATTTAGCGTATTTGATGCATACAAACAAGCAATTGATTCGTGTTTTTAGTTGTTACCTGCTATGGAGATTACTGATTAGAAGCGATTTAATGAAATATTTTAACTAAGCGGTTACACCACCGCTTTTGCAACAAACATTGCTTTATAATACTTCCAATACCCAACGCCTAAAAGCAGGTTTGGGGCTACCAGGAAAACACCCATCAACCAGCCCGATGGCACCAGGAAGGTATGAAACAACAACACATTTAAACTGATAGGGAACAGTACCACTGCCGAAAAGGGCGCATAACGGTTGGTAAGCAGCGATAAGCCGCCTGTTATCTGTATCACTTTTTGGATAGGATAAAAGTACCCCGTACCCTTTAACCCGGCAATAAATGCACCCGCCGCACCGGTATGTAATGGCTGGTACGGTATAAAATGCAGAAAATAATCCAAGCCAAACACCAGGTATAAAAAGCCAAGCAGCAGACGGGATATGAGTACGGTTGTTTTCATTTTTTAGTTTTACTATGACTATCAAATAACCGTCATTGCGAGGTACGAAGCAATCCCCTACATGCTAAGTCCCACATTGTTTAGGATTGCTTCGTACCTCGCAATGACGGTAGATTAGAACACTGATTTTTAATATATTTTGTTGAGTGTTATTACTTTTCTTTGAGTTTTATCGACGAATACGCACAAAGACGACGAAAAACAGGTTACAATATTGAATAAAATTCCGTCAGCTTCATAGCATTACATCAAAAAACTATTATTCACCCGCCGCCGGCACCAGCTTTGCTTTCAAATCAGGATCCTTCATACGCATTTATCATCACCTTCATTAATACCTCCAGCTCTTCAAATCCGCTCCCTTTGGTGCTCTGTTTTTAATCTCGGCGGCCCATTTTTTGATGAACATTTGGTGGTAGCGCAGGCGGCTGATGTAGTTGGGTTGGGTATGGTCGCCGTTCCAGCAGTGTTCGGCGCGGTCGCCGTAGTCAACTTCGCAGTTGCAGTTGGGATTATTGAGCTTTTTGAGCACGTCTTCGGCTGTGTAAACGGCGTTGTTGAGGTAGTAGGTGTCCATATCGCCTACGTAGATGTGAATTTTACCTTTCAGACTGTTGCCAATTTTTGGCCAGTCGCGTTGGATGATGTGCGTAAGATCAAAGTGCTCGCGCCAGTAGGCAGCAACCGAGGTATCTATAGCGCCGGTATTTTTATCGTAGATGCGTTTGGGGTAACCATCCTTATCCATGGGCGAAAATACGGCTTCCCAGATATCAAACTGACCACCACTGCGGCTGCGTGTACCTATGGCCAGTTCGCTTTGGTTAACCTCTTTCATGGTCGATCCTACATGGCCCAGGTAGTCGCGTTCTTCGGGGCGGGGTGTCTGTTTAAAATCTGACGACAGGAAATAGGCGTTTTTATCGCCATAAAGATTAATGGTCATGTAATGGTGAAAATCTACCGGGTCGGGGCATGCGGCGTAGCAGCCGTTATACTCGTTGGGATAAAAAACCTGCGCGGCCAGCACTTCCCAGCCACCTGTCGATCCGCCGTACATAAACCTGGCCCAGCCTTTACCTATCCCCCTGAATTGCTTTTCAATCTCGGGGATCAATTCGTAAGTTATCGCATCGCCGTACGGACCAAGATTGGCCGAGTTTACGGCATATGAATCGTCATAATACGGGTTGGCATGCTGAATCTCGATGGCCAGTACCCGCGGGAAGGCAGGGCCTGTCCATTGCTTATAAAAATCGTAGGCCTCCTGCTGCACTATCCTGTTATAGCCTGTGATATGGAAACGTGCCGAAGTATCGGGCTTCAAATTCGGGTCGGGCGGCGTGGTGCTGAAGCCTTCCAGGTCGGCCGGGAAATGCCCATGGAAAATAGCCAGCGGATATTTCACATTAGGGTGCTCATCAAAACCGGCGGGCAGCAATATGTTTGCACCAAGATACATCGGCCTGCCCCAGAATTCGGTAAGCAGCTTGCTTTGAATTTTGATGTGTTTGATGTATTTGGTATCCTTAGGCGCTTCAATAGGCGGGATAACCTTGCTGATATTAAGCGTTAACTCGTTTGAAGCAGCCGGGTCGAAATGAATTTTGACCGGGGCCGAATAAATATTGCCCGGCGCCATATTCCAGTGCTGTCCTTCGCCCCTATCCATCGGCAGCTTTACGGTTTGGCCGGTTTTAAGATGAAATGTTTCGTATTTATGTAACACCACCTGCACGTAATAATCGCCGGCAGGCACATCCTTCAAGCGCTCCAGCGGGTAACCGTAAGCCTGCACATCTATTAGCTGACTGGTGCCCGGCTGCCACCCGTTGATATCCATCCCAAAAACCAGCTGCGATTCGGCACCGTCACTCACCTGGAAACGGGGCTCGGCCTTGTTGTTTTTAGAGAGCAGGAGCAACAGCCTGCCATCCAATTCCTTGCTTTCGCCAAGCGAAGGATCGATGTTTACCCTGAAAGTTTGGGCACTTGCAAAAAACGGAGAGATAAGGAATATGAACAAGATCAGCTTTTTCATGTAGGGCGGGTTTGGGATTAAATATAGGGAAAAAGATGAATTTGTTAAAAAGTGATCTAAAGGTAGTCCGCACAGGATAATCAACGGCCAATCGCCGTAATTACCGTCTGTACACATATGTTTATAAAAGAAGATGTCATTTCGAACGAACCAGCGGTGGATAGCGCGTGAGGTGGTGAGGAGAAATCTTTTACGCCCTGTATTCCAACGGGCTTTTCGAGGTGCAGGGCGTCCAAGATTTCTCCTCGTACCTCGTTCGAAATGACATTTTATTATTGATAATCGAGCATCTAACTATAGATGGATACACGCTGTAGCTTTCGCGAGGGGGCGCACCGGATTGAGCATTACAGGGGGTGTGTGACCAGCGTTCAACGTTCCGGTGCATAAACGCCATCTTGCTCACAGGTATGCGCATTGCTAAAACGAATTAGTAATTGCATCCATGCCTTCTAAGAACATCCAATGACAATCAATCGCCACGCTAAAACGAATTAGCAGCCTGCTCAAAGTTCATTCATTACCGCAATTTTACGTTAGTGTTTATACCAGATACCGTCCGTTGGTTAACGGATTATGGCCGTGTAGTATAAGAGAACGCCCATGAGATTAACCCGCCTGAGAGCTTTGCAGATGGCGCTATTTTTTTCTAATTCATTAAATAAATACAGCACTTATTAGCTAAATTAATACCCAAATACCAACCTAACCATGCGCCGCTTTTTTGCTGTTGTTTTGCTTTTATTTCCCTTGTTTTTTGGCTGTGCCCGTCATGATAATAATCCCCCAAAGCCGGAGAAAAACGTTTACAGGGACACCAGCCGGCACGACGATTATAATGTGAAGATAGCTATACCAACGGCCTGGATAGAGAAGGTGCGGCATTTTGATTACAAACACAGGCACGCCAATTTATTACTGCGCGAATTTGAAAAGTATACCAAACCCGATTCGCTTCTTAAAATCAAGGATGAGGGTGACGTAGATTCGGTTAGAAGAGGAATGGCGCTGCTAAACCCGTTGTTTATAAACCTTGACCAGGAACCAGGCGAAGAACTGGTATGCCTGATGGGCTGGGATGCGAGTTACCCCTCCATGGCGGTATTTAAAAACATTGCCGGTAACTGGTACCTGGTTTACCTGGAAGAATTTTACATGTTTTATTCGGGGCCGGAACTTTATGTATCTAACAGCTTTTCGCCAAACAAAACTTTCTACTTCAGGCGGGTATATGAACGCGGTTCGGGAGTTTACTCAGATGGTTATAGTTTTTATAAACTGATAAACAACAGAGTTTATCATTGCTTGGAGTTGGCTAATGAAGCCCGGATTGAAGGATGGGGCTTATATATTAACCAGGATGTTAGCACAAGCTTTAAATTTAACAGCAGCGACCTTAACACCGAAGATGCTGATGAAATTTGGGTTAATTATAAATACAAGTTTTTCCCCGGCGCTGTTAACGAAGGCGATTGCCCCTGGTGTGCAAACTCTGACATTTCGCTTATTGAAGGAGAAGGCGGTGTAAATTACATATGGGATAATAAACGCCGGCTTTATAAACCTGATATTTCGCTCCAACAAAATGACCCTGAAGAACTTACCGCCAAAAAGATAGCCTGTTTTGGAGATTTTGGGAACGACACCCTGTTTGTAGATGCCTTTCATGACCAGTTAACCCATATAGCAAAAGAAGGAACGCCGCGGCAAAAGGCCATCTTAAAAAAATACCTGGCCTTGGTTAAAAAAGATAAAGTGGCCACCACCCAAAAACTAAAAATAACCACCCAAATTGGCGGAACAACTTTTTACGGGCCGGATACCGCTAAAAAGAAGTGAAGACGCCTTGTTAGAATATCTCATTTTTATTTACTCTCAAGAGGCGGGCTCGGGATTTAGCAGTAGCAAAGGTGTGTTCACCAGCGTTCAACCTTCGCTCGCATAAACACACCCCTCCGCCCCTCTCGAGAGGGGATTCGCGCTTTCCCTCCGCTTTTTGCCACATTTTTCCTAACAAAAAAACCGGCAACCATTACTGCGGGATGATTTGCATGAGGGAGACGCATGTGATGCGTCTCTACAAAAAAGCCGTCGCCCCAAAACAAAAAAGCCGGCAACCATTACAGTTACCGGCTACATTTAACCAATTTATAAACCCATTATTTATCTGTTTTGTACATCGTTAGCTCGCACAGGTGGAAGTAGTTGCCGCCGCCCCATGTTTCCAGTACCTTAAACCGGATGTAGCGGTATGGCGCCAAATTAGCCGGGAAGGTAAATGGCTCGCCGGCGCGTTCAAACGCAAGGTCGGCATCGGTGTTTTGGCCAACAGGCAGTCCCGATGGTTTAACCGAAGTGAAGCTGGCAAGCTTTACCCAATTGCTAAAGTCGCCGTTTGAGCTTGGGTTATTGCTGCCGTAAATTTCGAAGCGTTTTGGATTGCCATAGTTATACAGGCCCGATTCGCGCTGCCAGATTTTCATTTTGGCCAGCGATGCCGATTGCCCCATGTCAAACGTGAACCAGATAGGGAAATTTTGGCCGGGGGTATGAAAACCAGGTTCGCCGGTACTTTTATCCCACAGGTAATATGTTTCCCAGCCGTAGGCCGATGGCACATCTGTTGGCAGGTTATAGGCCTTGAACAATGATTTATCGCATTCCACAATATTATAAATGGTTGGGAAGCTATCGGCAGTTTTTACCGGAAACGCATCCACCGCGTCGGGCGTTGGTTTATATGCCGACTGGTAACTTATTGGGCTGCCCAGTTTATAATCGGTTAAAGTTACCGAGTTATCATTAGGCCCGAATGATTTTTGGGTAGCAGCGCCAAGCTTATTGGTATATAAAATAGTGGTTGATACGTTACCCGTATCGGCCTTGTTAAAGTTTAACGTTACGGTGCCGTCATCATTTAACGAATATGGGTTTGCCGTATTATACCCCCGGTTAAACAGCGCCGATATATATGATGGACCATACACCCGCACGTTGTTTAAATCCTGCCCTACAGATTTGTTGCCATCGTTATCATGTGCTACGATGGTGAAAGTATATACATACTCTTTTAAATTGGGGATTGACACGGTAATTGAATCGGCCGGACTATGCGAGGTAGCATTAACAACTACCGAATCGCTGCCATTATTCCAGCTTACCACGTAGTTTTTGATACTTGGATCGGGGCTGGGGTGCCAAACCAGCACGGCCCGCAAATTGCCGGTATGGTAGGTAACCCCGCTGGCCAGGCCAGGGTAAGTTACCTCGTGATGATCTAAAAAAGATTTATAGTCTGTATCGTATTTTTTGCAACCGGCCAGCGACAGGTACAGCAAAAAGAAAACAGCAACCTTGAAATTAATTTTCATTTTCTTAATTTTTAATGTTAACAACACGTTGTATTACAAAGGATTGCCGTATAACGATACTTCAATTGCGTTTACATAGTTTAAGCCACCAAACGTGCGCGATACATCCAGCCTGATATATTTGGTAGCCGGCGCAGCAAACGGAATAGCAAAGTTTACGCCAGCGGCAACAAAGGCCAGATCAGATGCGTTGGCCTGGTTATTTGGCAGGCCCGACGGCGGCGGCGGAAACACGAAGTTGCCCAGGTTAACCCAATCGCCGGATATGGTGCCCGGTGCCGAGTTTTTTGGCAAAACAGAATCATGCGGGTTATCAACCGTGGTACCCCATAGGGTGAAGTTCTGGATGTTTTGGTACGAATAGATACTGTTAAGCCTTTCCCACAGCACAAAACGGCTCAGCTTGGCGGTTACGCCCAAACCGAATGTACACTGGTTGGTTGGCGCGCCTAAAGTATGCCAGCCCGGTTCATTGGTGCTGCCATCAAACAGGTATTTTAACTCCCAGCCGTAACCAATAGGGCTATCGCTGGCCAGGTGGTATACATAAAACTTGCTTTTATCCAGCAGGGTTTCATACAGTGGTGTTAATGTTTTAAACAAGGTATCAGAGTGGTTGCCAAACCTGTCGGTAGTGTAAACGCCAAACTTGGTGGCTACGGCGCTAAAGCCACGTACCGAAAAGTTAACGGTATCGGTACTAATGTAGTTAGGGTCCTGCTCATCGTACTTGTTGGTTTTGGTGTTAAACGTAAGCACATGCATGGCAATGGGCGCTTTATTGGGGTTGAGGCCAAAAAAGTTTGCGCCGCCAAAATCGGCAGTAATGTTTAGTGCCGCGTTAACCAGCTGATAGTTTGGTGTAAGCGGGTTTACCTTTACGGTAACCGGATCGGACATGATATTGGCACGGCTTACGGCATACAGGGTAACCGTGTACTCCTGGGCGCGGGCAAAGCCATCAACCGTAATGGTATCGGTATAATAGCTGGCCTTGGTTTCGCGCACGGTTTTATCGTTAATGGCGTATTTGGCCAAAACGTACAGCAGGTTTTTTGAATTGGGCAAGGTGTAGGTTAACCTGGCGCTGCCGTTTAAATTGGTTACGTTAACATTGGTTACAGGCCCCGGTTTGGTAGGATCGTTGGATACCACCTCGATGTTCGACTCGGCTTTTTTACAGGACGCAAAAAGCATCATGAGCAAAACGGGCGCTAACAGCAAAACTGAAAGGGATCTGCGGTTATTGATCTTTTTCATAATTTATATTTTAATATTAATCATTTGAAATTTTTACAGCACCGGTAAACTACCAGTATGGGTTTTGGTTAAGGTTGTTATCCACTACAATATCGCTTGTCTGGATAGGCCATAAATAATCCTTAATCCCAAACACGGGTATAATAACCGTTTGCGGGCGGTAATAATTCGCGGCATCGCCTTCGTTAACATTCCAGCCTTGTATGGGCCTGCTTAGCACATCCTGCAACTCTTTCCAGCGGCGTAAATCCCAGCCGGCCTGGCCTTCAAAACATAGTTCAATCCTTCTTTCGCGGTGGATAATTTCGCGCAGGCCATCTTTGGTATTTGGCTTGTCGGGTGTTTTTGAATAGCTGCCCCATGAAGCCTGTACGCCGCCCAAGCCTGCCCTTGCCCTTACTTTATCTATGTAAGTAAAAACTTCGGCAACAGGCCCCTGCGATTCATTAAGCGCTTCGGCATACAGCAGGTAAAGGCCCGCCAGGCGCATCCGCGGCATATGAAAATCAACAGCGGTAAAAACCTCATCATAAACCGACAGGTAGTTGGCCAGTTTTTTTGGCCACATACCGGTAATATTGGTGGCGCTTAAACTTTTAGGCCCCGCTAATGCGTAAGGGCCACGGGCCTGCACATAATAAGCGCTGCTTTCATCCAGCTTGCCGTTGCCAAACCAGATGCCGCCATCAAAACCAATGCTGGCATAAAAACGCAGTTCGCGGTTAAAGTGGCCTTTTGCCGTTTGATAGCCCGATTTGATGTACGAGCCATTGGCATCATCGCCGGTTTGCGGGGTATAGCGGTTGGTATAGTCAAAAGTTTTATCCTCGTTAATGGGCACACCATTGCTGGTATAATATAGCTCGGCAGTTGCAATGGGCACCGCGAATGTTGATGGATAGGTTGATGCCAGGCTTTCGGATTTATCCGTCATCCTTGGGATAGTAAAGCCCTGGTAACCAAAACCGTAATTTAAGGCCCAGATCAGCTCGGGGTTTTGCTCCCATTTATCGGTGATCATGGCCTGCAGGGTTAATACCTTTTTCAGCTTATCTGATACATTGCCCACACTTACCGTTGGCGGCGTAGTGTACAGGTGCAGGCCCTGCGCCTCGCACTCGGTGATAGCGGCTTTACAGGCATCGGCAGCCAGTTTCCATTTATTGGCATCGGCACTTGACGAAAAAAGCAGCTTGCCTGTATTATCCTTAAAATTGGCATAGTCGGGGTTGCCGTTAAACAGCGGACTTGCAGCCGTGGTTAAAACCTCGGCCTTTACGCTCATGGCTATAAATTTGGTAATGCGGCCAAACTCGGTAGCCTGGCTTTCAATAACAGGCGGCAAATCGGGTATGGCTTCATCCAATAACGATACCACGTAGGCAAATGATTCATCAACCGACGAGCGGCTGCGTTTTACATCGGCTGTGCTGGCATTAACCGGGTTATTGGTTTTTATTAAAATAATGGGCCCGTACATCCTTATCATGTAATAATGGTAGTAGGCCTTTAAAAATTTAACCTCGGCAATCCATCGTTTTTTTTCTGATGCGCTTAAATCAATAGGCTTATCAATGTTTTCGAGCATGATGTTACACCTCCTGATGGCCTGGAACAAATTACTGCCCCCGTTGGTGCCATCCCAGTAGTTGATGCTTGGGTTTGCGGTGGTTTGCAGGCCCCTGATCATGTTAAAGCCCACCTCGTTAAAGTAGTGATCGTTCAGGGTGTTGGGGTACACAATTTCTGACGATGTTGCAAAACCCGGATCGTTTACCACGTTGTTCATCTGCGTCATGGTAGCGTAGCACGAAAACAGGTAGTTTTCGGCCTCGTTACGGTTCCTGAAGGCATATTCAAGCGTGCCCACATTATCGGGGGTAACATCAAGGTATTTTTTACATGAAAGGCTCATGGAACACAGCACAATCACACAAATCAATTTATAATATGACGATTTCATATCTTCTGCTTTTTTCTGTTAATTATAAATTCACGTTTAAGCCTATGTTGTATACTTTTTGTATCGGGTACGCAAAGCCGTTACCACCCTGCTCAGGATCCCATAGTTTGAAGGGGCTCCAGGTAAGCAAGTTCAGGCCGTTAAAGTAAATTCTTAAGTTTGATACCCTTAATGATTTGGCTATGCGTGTGGGCAGTGTATAACCAACCTCTAATGATTTAAGGCGCATAAAGCTGCCATCGCGCAGCCACCAGGTGCTTGGCTGCAGGTTGTTTGATATCACGGTTGAGTTAACACCCAGGCGCGGATAGGCTGCATACAAATCCTGGTGCTCTTCGCTCCAGTGGCTGTTGGCAAACTCGGTTAATACCTGGGTATTGCCGTAAACATAAGGATCGGGGCTTTGAATAAAAGGGCTTACCCTGGTAGGATCGACAAAGAACGATACCCTTGCCTGTCCCTGGAAAAATGCCGAAAGATCAAAACCCTTATAGCCGGTTGAAAAACCGAAACCATACACAATTTCGGGCGTTTGCGGATAACCCAGATAGGCCATATCCAATACATCTATTTTGCCATCGCCGTTTAAATCGCGGTATTTAATATCGCCGCCCTGTGGCTTTATACCGCTGCCGTTAAAGATCTGGGTAGGCGAGTTTGCCGCTTCCTGGTCGTCAACAAACAAGCGTTCGGCAACGTAGCCATAACCGCGGCTTATGGGCTGGCCAATAGCGTGGCGCCATGGCTCTTTATAGTCGGGCTCTTCAATGTAGCTGTATTTGTTATTGGAGTAGGTAAAGTTACCGCGGATTGATGCCCAGGCGCTGTTGCCAAAGTTTTGCTTATAATCCATAGATAAATCGATACCCTTTGAATCTACCACGCCCAGGTTGGCGCTTATTGGTGCCTCCAGGCCTTCGCTTACAGGGATGCTTGCGCGTTGCTGTAAAATGTTATAGCGATGGTTTTTATAAAACTCGGCCACGATGTTGAAATTTTTCAGCAATGTCATTTCAACGGCAACGTTGGTTTGCCTCGAGGTTTCCCAGGTTACGTCGGTATTCTCGTAGTTCTGGATGGTTACCCCTTTACGCTCGTACTGGTTATTGATACCAAACTGCGCATAATTATAACCTTGGTTAAACTGCACTACCGATTGGTAGAAGAAACGCTGCGAACCGATGGCATCGTTACCAACCAAACCGTGGCTGGCGCGGATTTTTAAGCGATCAACAATCCCCGGCGTCCACCAGTCTTCATTGGATACAACCCATGATGCGCCAATGGTTGGGAAGAAACCATAACGGTGATTGGCCGAAAAGCGCTCCGATCCGTTATAGCCAAAGTTAAACTCGGCAAAATACCTGCTTTTAAAAGAGTAGGTTACCCTGCCTGCCAGGCCAAGGTTGCGATACGGCAAGGCCGATAACAAATCGCCGGCATTGGCATACAGCGTTTGCTGCTGTGTACCTATCAATGTGGTGTTTATGGTATGGCTGCCGAATGATTTGGCGTACTCCAACGCGCCCTGCAAATAAATAAAAGTATTTACCTGCGTGCCGCCCGGCGAATAGCTCAGGTATTCCTGCGCCACGTTGTAGCCGGTTGGCTGCGGGTTAAGCCAGGTAAGGGTATACTTGTTGGTCTCCTTATCGTAGGTATTAACGTTATAGTAAAAAGGCGAATAGGCCGATTGGGATGTGAAATAAGAATACCTGTTGGTATTAAATATCCCCCTGAATTTTAAACCATCGGTAATAAACTTAAGGTTTTGGTTTAATTCCAGCTGGGCCGACATCCTTGACTCTGACGAGTTTTTATGCCCGCGCAATAATGACGCGTAAGGGTTATTGTAGGAGATACTGTTGCTCGTGGAGCCACCTGTTAACCCGGTATTACCAAACAGGATGTGCTGGGCGTTCAGGTTCGCCGAATCGGCCGGGAAATAAGCCGGGAACAATACGGGGCTGGTATGGATGGCCACGTTATATAAATCGGACGCGAAGGAACCATCGGTAGTAATAGGCCCGTTATACTCGCTAAACGTACCTGATAGCCTTACCACTACCTCGGTAGTCTTGGTCATGTTTACGTTGATGTTTGAACGTAACTGGTAATTTTTAAACTTAACGTTATTGTTGTTATTGTTGCGGATATCGTTCTTCAATACCCCGTTATCAACATTATACGCTCCTGCTATATAGTAGCGGGCAATATTACCGCCACCGCTTACGCTAAGATTATTACGCTCGGTAGTGGCACGTTTTTTAAACAACAGGTTAAGCCAATCCACAGCGGGGTATACATATTGGTTGCTGCCGGGTGTGCCGTTTATGGTATTCTGCGTGTTCCTGATCTTGCTTTCGGGGAAAGGCAGGGGCAATTTAGGGTCGCGGGTTAGCGTGGCCTCGTTGTACAGGTTCATGTACTGGATCGGGTCCACAAGGTCCAACGTCTTTGTTGATTGAGATGATGAATATTCCGACCGGAAATTGATTTTGGGCGCGCCTTCCTTACCCTCTTTAGTGCTTACCAAAATAACACCGTTTGCACCGCGTGCACCATACAGGGCCGTAGCACTGGCATCTTTCAGGATAGAGAAGCTGGCAATATCATCCACATTTAAGCGTGCCAGGTCATTGGTGGATAGCTCCACGTTATCAATCAAAATAAGCGGGTCACGTTTGTAACCGAAGGTAGTTACCCCCCTGATGAAGAAGGAGGCGTTATCCTGCCCCGGCTGGCCACTGCGCTGGTAGGCAATAATACCGGCTGCCTGCCCTGCCAAAGCATTGGTTAAGTTACTTGCCGGTATTTTAAGTTCGCCGGGCTTTATGCTGGTTACCGAACCTACCAGCGCTTCCTTGCGTTCCTTTTTACCAAAGGCTGTTACTACAACTTCTTCGGCAATCAGCTTGTTTTCTTTCAGGATGATGTTGAAGATCTTTTTATCGGCAGTAACAACAACGTGCTGCTCGGTAAAACCCACAAAGCTGATACGTAATGATGTACCTACGGGCACATCCAGCACAAAGCGGCCGTTCTCATCCGTCGACGTCGAGATATTTTTAACGTTTTCGGCCAATATGGTAGCACCCTGTATTTTTACGCCAAGGGTATCGGTTACCTTACCTGTAACGGTAACCCTGGTTTGCGAATAGGCACTGCCAAAAAACAGGGTAAGCACAAAAAGGATAGTGCAACGCCCCAGGATAAGGTGCCTGTTATTTTTTGAAAGTAGTTTACTAAAAATGTAAAGTGGCTTCATAAAATTTGGTTCATAATTTGTTATTCATTAATTGGTTTGCGATCAAATATTTGTTTTCAAATGCAGGATCAGTTATTGGCGAAAAAAAAGCAATATCTTTTTAAGGAGTGGGCCTGGGTGTTAATTCGGAGATATGAAAATAGTGTACGCCCACTTTTAGGGTCGCTTGTCAAATTCCATAAATCACATCGGGCGGATACTTCCCTGGCTTTTTATAATTGGTAGTTCTGCTTTTCTCCCCTGGGGTCAAGAGTCAAAATCTTCACATACTTTATGGGTTTAGTTAATAATTGGTTCTGTAAATGTAGGTGGGGAGCGCGCACCAAAAAATGGATTTACTTTCAAAAAGGATGGACAATTTTATGATTTTTGGCCATCAAAATGGGTTAGTCCATTAATTACCTGCCACATGAAAAAACAGCACTTTGGGGAGTGCGAAAAAGTTGATACTTTTTGTGAATTTTTTGAAAAAAAGTATAGCATTAGTATCTCATTTGTATAAAAAAGTATTGTTTTTTTATACAAAAAGAGCTGCTTATAAAAAAGCAGGGAAAACTTAAGCTACCACCCCAAATTTGTACACAATAACCTGGCAAAAGGCTTCGCCGGGGTTTAATATGGCCGATGGAAAATGAGCATGATTGGGGCTATCGGGATAATGCTGGCACTCCAGGCACAAGCCATCAAAAGGCCGGTATGGCCTTGAATAATTTCCGGGAATTTTGCTTCGGAGATAATCGCCGGTATATACCACTACCGATGGGTAGGAAGTAGCAACTTCAACCTGGCGCCCCGAGGCGTTATCTATAAGCAGCGCGGCGGGTTTCAGGGTATGCCGGGCATCGTTTTGCAGCAAAAAGCAATTGTTATAACCGTTAATGGTATCGCCGCCGGCCATCATTTTATCCCTTAATACTTCGCCATTTAAAGTCCTTTTGCCGGCTGGTTTTACCAGGCCGGTTGGCACGTAGGCGGCATCAACGTCCAGTACATTATCTGCATAAACTTTAAGGGTATGGTCAAAAATACCACCCTCACCGGCAGATAGATTGAAGTAAGCGTGGTTGGTAAAATTGGCCACCGTTTGCTTGTCGGCTGTGGCCTGGTATTTGATTTTCAGTTCATTATCATCAGTCCACTCATAAGTTACTACCAGTTTAAGGTCTCCGGGGTAGCCGCCATCACCATCCTTACTCAGCAGGCTAAAGGCTACGCCACTTTCGGTTATTTGATAATCAAAAACCCGGGTATTAAAGCCGGCATTGCCGCCATGGTTGGAGTTGTTGCCATCATTGGCGTCCAGGTGGTACACTGTTCCGTTCAAAGTAAATTCCGCCCCGCCAATCCTGTTGGCAAAGCGGCCTATGGTGGCACCTAAATAGCATTCGTCGGCAATACAGCCCGGTAATGAATGGTAGCCTAATATTACATTTTCCAGGTTTCCCGCCTTATCCGGCACTACTGCTGATACCAGTGTAGCGCCATAATTGGTAAGCTCCACATATGCCCCTGAACTATTTTCGAGCCTGAAAAAGTAAACCTTACAGCCAACATGTTCGCCCCATTCCTGTTGCGATATCCTGTTTTGGCTTTTGATCATGATTTGGTTGGTTTTATGGCTCAAGGTAAATTATATTATTGTAATTATAACACATATTTAATTAAGCTAAAACTATTTAGCTTGATTAATTGATGCATAAGTTATTTAGCCAGAAGCCTTAAGTCGTAAGTCCCAAATGCTGCTCTGGCATTTTCTGACTTAAAACTTAAGACTCCGAACTTAAGACTAAATTAATAGTTTGTCACGTTCAATTGCTGTTTGGTCATCTCCAAATGGGCCTTTGCACCGGCATGGGCACTATCAAGTTGCAGCACTTTGGTAAACAGGGCCAGCGCAGCATCAAACTCATGCAAACCCAGCATTCCTAATCCCTGTAAAAAGTAAGTGTGAATGGTGTTGCGCAGGTTTAAATCGTCGTCGAAGATGAGCAGATTGGGGAGAGATACGGCAAAGTAATCTATTTTCACTACATCGTTTTCATGGGCTTTGCCATAGGCTATCAGCTTATCAAAAATCTGTTTGGCATGCTCCTGGTCGCCCAGTTTTTTCCAGCTTAGGCCCTGGTAAAAGATCTTATCGGGCTGCTGATCGTTATAAAACACAGCGGCCGACGGCTCATCCAAACCGATGGTTGATTGGGTAAAATAGTGTTTAGCGGCATCAGCCTGGTTCAACCCCTCGTAAGCGCGGCCCAGCCAGTAGTCGATATCGTTTTCCTGTGTGCCAAATAGTTTACCCTCGCCTAAATTATGCGGATAGCTTTTGGCCATGTTTAGGTTGGCAACGGCTTTATTAAAGTCGCCCTCGTCAATATATTGTTTAGCCAACTGCACCAGGCTAAACACGTACTGGCCAGATGCCTTACCTTCGCCGCCCTCCCATGGGTGAAACTGGCGTTTCATCAACAAACCGAGTGCCTTATCGTACTCGCCTGTTAAATTGTAAAGCGTTACCCGTTCCAGGTAGACGTCGTCGCGTTGTTCGGCAACTTCAAGGTTATCTTCCAGCTGCTTCAGCCTTTTATCAACAGGATAGTTGAGCCTTTTATAAAGCTGATCCAGCTCCATCAGCACGCGGGCATCGGTTTTATCCAGTTCAAAAGCCCTTTCAAAATAGCTTAGCGCTTTTTCGACATTGTTTTGCTTGTTAAAATAGGCAATAGCCAAATTCCTGTACACCGTAGGGAAAGTTTCATCCAGCTTTGCTGCTTTTTCCCAGTTGCTTACGGCATCATCATACTGGCGCTTATCATAAAACAGGTTACCCAAATAGTAAGGCGCTTTAGCATCAACCGGGTTAAGCTCCATAG
Organism: Mucilaginibacter ginsenosidivorax; assembly: GCF_007971525.1. Lineage (NCBI taxonomy): Bacteria > Pseudomonadati > Bacteroidota > Sphingobacteriia > Sphingobacteriales > Sphingobacteriaceae > Mucilaginibacter > Mucilaginibacter ginsenosidivorax. The sequence continues at coordinate 6,271,178 of NZ_CP042437.1, read as the reverse complement.
CCAGCTGCAGGATATTCACCTCATCCAAGCGGTTAGGAAAGCACAGGTATGGATCGGCAGCGGCGGCTTTTTTAAACCATTGTTTAGCAACATCAGCTAAATCGTTTTTATAACTGAAATATCCCAGGCTATAATAAACCATCGGGTTGTTGCCGCCATCTTTTAAAGCTAATTGCAATAACTGGTTGGCCTCGCCATACAAACCGGCAGCCGCATGATCAAGCGCGTATTCAAGATAATTCTGATCGTCGTTACGCGAAAGCACTATCAGCTCATCAATGCAAGCTGCCATTTTATCGGCCTCGCCTAATAATTTATAAGCCTGTATTTTCTCAAAAATAACACCCAGGTTAAAGCTATCCCTTTCCAGGGCAATATCTGCTACCTGCAAGGCTTTATCCAGCTGTTTCAGGTTGCGCAGGGCCGCCATTTTTATTACATAGGCCTTGCTGTTATTGGCGTTTCTATCCAGCGATTGGTTAATATGATCCAAGGCCAACGCAAAGTGACCACGGGCCATATCTGTTTTGGCTACCTCAAAAAAGCCGGTATCTTTCCAGGCATTGCTCCAGGTTGATTTGTAGAATACCGTATAAGCTTCATCGGCCCTGCCCAAATATTTTAAGCATAAACCCAGGTTGTAATAAGGTTCGCTGTCGTATGGATTAGGGTTACGCTGAATGCCGGTTTCAACAGCCTGCCGTAAAAAAGGCTCGGCTTTGGCAAACTGCCCCTTGCGGATGTACCATTTACCCAAAGCGTTGTTGTTCCGGATATCGGTTGGTTCGCGGCGCAGGGCTTCTTCATAGTAAGGCACCGGGCTGTATGTGGCATGGCGGTATTGCTCCAAATGCTGCGCGGTCAGAAACAATTGCTCCACACTTTCCACATCGGCAGGCTCCAAAGCGGGCTTAGCCGGGATGGGCATTTCGTTCTTTTTGTTTTTAGCCGGTTCGTAGCGCAATACTTCCTGGTTGCTGCTATTGGTGATGATGAGCAGTAGCGCATTCTCATCCAAACCTGCAGCTACCGTCAATTCCTGTACAAAAACAACCTCAGGCACAATTGTACCTGTGTGTGCAAACAGCTCTTCGCCCTTATAACTGAGGCTGATATGCAGGTCTGTTTGGGCCGATGTTACCTGCACTTTGATGGTCACTTTATCGCCGTTTTTGCTTAAAGCTAACAGGATATCCTTAGATGCGTTTTTTACCATGCCCAGTTCGCGGTAGGGCAAAAAATACTGGGTAAAGGTTTTTTCTTCGTAGGGCATCAGCCAGCTAAAATCGGGCTGGTTATCGGTGAATACGCCCGTCATCAGTTCAATGTATGGGCCATCCTCGTCGGTGAGGTTCCTGTCCCAGGCCTGGCCAAAATCGCTGTGGCCCCAGGTCCATTGTTTTTTACCGGGCGATACATGGTGATTGGCCACGTGCAGTAAACCGGCTTCGGTATCGTGCTCATATCCACCCACAAAATCATAATCGGAGTTAATGGCCATGTATGATGTAGGTACCGGGATATTTTTGTACATCGAGATATCGGTACCCGGCGAATAATCAACCTTGTAGTAAGTACCGGTTGCTATCGGAAAATCGGATACATCGCGTTTACCGTGGTCAAAAACGGCGTTTACATCGGGCGGAAAAACCGATTGGTAATAGTCATTCACTTTTACCGCCGGGTTTGCCCACCATAAAAAGGTTTGGGGCAGGGCCGAGCGGTTAAACAGCTTGGCTTTTATTTCGATATAGGCCGTATCGGGATGCAGGGTAAAACCGGCCATGCCTTTGGTATGAAACATGCGCTCCACCTCGTTCACCCAAACGGTTTTGCTGCCATCGGCATGCTCTTCCAGCTTGTAATCAACCGGATCGAAGGTACTGGGCCTGTGGTGCTGCGGCCAATTAAATTCGATGCCGCCCGAAATCCAGGGGCCGGTTAAGCCTACCAGCGCAGGCTTAATTACCTGGTTATGGTAAATAAAGTGGCGTTGTTTAACCTTATCAAACGCTGTCTGAATGCGGCCGCCTAACTGCGGCAGTATCATCACTTTAAGGTATTTATTCTCCAGGAACAGGCCTGTGTATTCTTTATCTTCTTTTTCGTCGGCAATTTTCTCAATCACCGGGTTTGGATAAACCACCCCACTGCTACCCTGGTAAACCCGTTTTTCAAAAAACATGGGGTTTTTATCAGGCTTGCCAACACCATAAGTGGGGATAATTACTTGCTCTTCCCAAACGGAAACAGTTGAACTTTGCATACTATGTATTATATTTTAATGTCTTATTAAATTGTCTTCTAACTCTTCTAAAGTTTGGCCCTTGGTTTCTTTCACTTTTGTTTTTACAAAAAGGAAGCCCGCAAAACAGATGCCTGCGTACAGGTAAAATGGCCCGTAGGCACCTAATATTTTGGCCAGTATAGGAAATGTAAATACAAGAATAAAATAGGCCAGCCATAAGGATACGATAGCTACCGATGACGCTACACCGCGAATTTTATTGGGGAAAATCTCGGAAATAAGCACCCACGTTACCGGGGCCAGCGAAATAGCATAGGTACTGATAGCCAGCAACACAAATATGGATACCAGCCCCGCCGGGAAATGGTTTTGCAGCAGAAAGGCGAGTATAATATACAATACAGATAAGCCCAGCGCGCCCCAAAGCATCAGTGGCCGGCGACCCAGTTTATCAACCTGCCACATGGCTAATAAAGTAAATACCAGGTTCACCACGCCTATGGCCACAGTCTCGAACAATTGCCGGTTCAGGTTAGCGCCTACCGATTCAAATATGGTAGATGTATAGTTAAATACCACGTTGATACCGCAAAACTGCTGAAACACAGCCAGCGTAATACCGACCACCACGGCAGGGCGTACGGCCTTTTCAAACACCATGGCGTATGATTGTTTGGTTGACCCCATCAATGATTTTTCGACCGCTTTAAAGGTTGATTCGGCAAAATCGGGGGAGCCAATTTTGTTGAGGATAACCCTGGCTTTATCAGGCTGACCGGATTTCATGAGCCATCTTGGGCTTTCGGGCAGCCAGGTAACGCCGATTAAAAATATGGCCGATGGTACGGCACCCAGGCCAAACATCCAGCGCCATGAATCGGCACCATGATTGGCCAAAAAGTAATTGACCAGGTTGGTTATTAATATGCCGATAACCACCGTAAGCTGGTTAATAGCTACGTTTCGGCCACGCACTTCGGCCGGCGAAACTTCGGCAATATACATGGGGCAAAGCATAGAGGCCATCCCCACGCCTATCCCGGCGGCAAAGCGCAGGATTAAGAAGTAAGTTAAAGATGCAGAAAACGCTATCCCGATAGATGATACTGCGAAAATTAATGCAGCGATGATAAGCCCCGGTTTACGGCCATATTTATCGGCAATGTTACCGGCCAGTAAACAGCCAACTATGCAGCCCAAAGCCAGTGACCCGGTTAAAAAACCCTCCCATACCGGCGTTAAGGCAAACTGGGTGCGCAGAAAAGGCAACGCCCCCGAAATCACGGCAAAATCGAACCCGAACAGGTACCCGCCCAGGGCCGAGATAAAGGAAATGCCAATAATATAACTGCTGTTAAAGCTTTTTGAACTACTCATTTTTTAGGTTGGCTATGTTTAACTGGTGGCATAATATTACCATTTATTTTTATCATTAATTTACCGCTACTATTTTTACCAGCAAGGCATCGCCTGTGTTGGCGGCCATGCTAAATGTTTGGGCCTCAGCTTTTAATTCACCAATTGCCTTATCGGTCATAAAATCGCGGAATTCGTATTTTTTATGCGCATCAAGGCCCAAGGCCTGCCTGCTAAACAATTGTTTAAAATCATTTTTAAGGTCGAAATTGAACAAGGCCAGCATAGTAGTATCGCCCGGCAGGTAAAACGACAATTGCTGATCAAAGCTTTCGCCATCGGCTGTTTTAATGGGGATAAACGCTTTTGGATCGCTAAAAAATTGGGCTATGTTTTTATTATTCAAAAATTCCTGTGCCCGGTAGGCGGCTATGGGGTTCCTGAAATCAGATCCATCGCCCAGAATACTACCCATCACCATCATGGCATACAGGCGTACTTTTATTTCCTGCTCGTTGAGATCAGGGTTTTTCTGGAAGTTTTTCATGATGCTTACATCCAGGTTGGTATACGGGAACAAAGTGCCCTGCACCCAGCCCATATGCGATCCTGTGGCTAACGATGCTTCGGTACTGCCCCAGTTAGGAAAGCCTTTCTGATCATCGCGCAGGTGCGAGTATACATCGGTTGATACAAACCGCGTGTGGGTATATTGGTGTGGAAACAGCGGCGAGATGGCCTGGGTGATAAAAACATCCTTACCCATAATTGAATCAACCAGGTGGCGCAGGGTTTTCATACCATAGTTATAGGCCTGTATACCGGTACGGATTTTAGGATCGTAACGTTTGGTACTCTCCAGCGCGCCGGCGGTTAAAAAGTCTATCTTGATAAATTTAGCGTTAATGGCTTTTGCTTTTTTCAACTGCGATATGATAGAAAGCCTGACCGCCGGATGCGTGGGATCCATGGCATAAGCGCCCCAATCGCCATCTTTGTACATGATAGCCTTTCCGTTTTTATCCTGCAACAGCACATCCTCAAACATTACATCGGTGCCCGGCAGCTTGCGCCCTTTAGTATCATTCTTCCAGCTCCACATGGCAAATGGCGTAAAATAAAACCCCATCTGCTGGCCGTTTTTTGCGCCATACTCCCCTATTGATTTTAAAACCTCGGTAGAATAAATACCCTGGTCGTACGAGTCGATACTTAAAACAGGTTTGGAATAAGCGCCAAAATTGGGCATGGAGTGGATAAAATCCGAGATCTGGTTTACAGCAGGCGGCATCATTACCTTTTCGTAACCCAGCACACCCTCAACCCCAAAACTGTTCCAGTAAACAGGGGCCGGTCCCTCCCAGGTTTGCTTGCCATTGATGATGGAATTTACCCTGCCATAATCCTTAAAAGCCTCGTGCAGATCATCCGAACCGCAGATATAAATAGTGGCCGAGCTTACGGTTTGGCCCAGCATGGTACCATGGTCGGCATGGTCATGCGTACCATCCAGGCCACCATAACCTGATTTGAGGGACGGATTATCGGCTGTAGCCACACCGCCAAAAACGTTTAATGAATCAACATAGCCCAGTTGCGTTCCGGTTTGATAGGATAAACCTGTTTTCCAGAAATCGTGGCTTACGCTACCTATTACCAGGCCCGAATTTTTAAGCTGGTCGTACACCGCTAAAAACTCGTAGCTAATGCCTTTGCTTTTGGGCCCGTTGCCTTTCGGCCAGCTCCGCTCCAAAGTAGGCGTCCAATCGTCGTTATCAAAAGGCACATCCAAAATGCGCGGCTCGGTACCGGGAATAAACAGCTTGCCTTTGTTGGCCGGCAGGATAGCTATCGGGCTGATATCCCGTGTTTCGATAGGCTTACCCGCAGATGTTGCGCTTACATTAACAAGCGCGTAAGCTTTGCCCAGGTAAAGGGTGAAGGATTGAGTGATGCTGATGTTGTGCTTTGCATCACTGTGCTTAACAACAAGGTTTAAGCCTTTACCTAAATTATCGTTAACCTGTAGGGTTGTGCAGGAATGGTTAGCAAGATCGGCAGTTGATATGTAGCCCGAGTTTATATCCCGCACGTAAGCCACCGTGTTATCCATATGCATACCGTTGGCAAACAAATAGTTAATAGTGCCGGTAGTTTTATCGACGGTAATTTTTACCTGCGGGCTGCTAATGGCGGTGTTATCTGCACTTTTTTGGAGTTCCTGTGCGCTCAACACAGTTACCGGTAATATTAAAAAAGCTATCAAGCCGAAAGTTTTAATGAAACTGATTTTATAATTACCTGTTGTTTTTTTAAAGTGCTGCATTTAGTGTTATTATAGCTTTGTTATCGCGATAGCCCCTTCAAATGTTCTGAATAGTGTTTTCCGGTACATTTAATCCTGTTGTTATCAGGAACAAACAACGCCCCCCTAACACACTAACATTTTCACTTTTTTTCTTTAATGAAAATGATTATGAAGCATTTGCTGCTGTTGGTATCGCTAATTGGTTACAATGTAAATGTCATGGATAAAACAGGATAAAAAAATAGTTAATGTTACGGAAATGATGGACTTTATTACGCCACCTCAATTTCAATTATTTCTATTTTTTGCCAATATTTTGATATTTTTTGTGAATGTTTGTATACGAAGATCAATCCGTTACTACGGGACACTGATTATCACGGTTTCCATTCAAAAAAATGACTAAAAGTACAGCTATCAGGCGGCGGGACGGTTTTGAAGGGCAAAAGCTTATTGTGCTGCCCAAAAAGGTCATTACCAACTTTTTAAGTAAGGATTTGGTTACCAAGCAAATTTACATTACCGATATTGGCTATTACCCCAAGGCCCGGCACCATTATGCAGAGCGCCCCAATGGTATTAACCAGCATATAATAATTTATTGTACCGAAGGCTACGGCTGGCTGGAGATCAACAAAAAAAAGGTAGAGGTTTCGCCATCGCAATTTATTGCCATACCAGCCAACACGCCGCATAAGTACGCCGCCAACATGGATAAACCATGGACGATATACTGGATTCACTTCAAAGGCGAGGTAGCATCTTTTATAGTTGAACTCATCCTGAAAAATTCAGAAAATTACAAGCCATACCTGTCTTTTAATGAAGACCGGATAAAGCTGTTTGAAGACATTTGCTTTAACCTGGAGAAAGGCTATAGCAGCGATGCGCTGCGTTATGTAAACATGATATTCTCGCATTTCCTGTCATCACTTATTTACGAGGATAAGTTTAACCATGTTGATGATAAGCCCGCAGATAGCGATATAGTTGAAAAAACCATTCAATACATGCAAGACCATGTTAATACCATGATAAGGCTTGATGATCTGAGCAGCTTTGCCAAGTTATCCACTTCGCATTATTCGGCCATTTTCCGGGCAAAAACGGGCTACTCTCCTATTGAGTATTTTAACCAGTTAAAAGTTCAAAAAGCGTGTCAGTATATCTCATTTACTGCCATGTCTATCAAAAACATCGCCCTGACTTTGGGTATAGAAGATCAGTATTATTTCTCGCGGATGTTTACCAAACTGATGGGTACCTCGCCCAACGAGTATAGAAAAAAGGTAAAAGCGAGTAGCTGACATTAAATTCTAAACTCTAATGGGAAACTCTAAATCCTAAATTCTAAAATCTAAATTCTAAAGGGAGAAGCTTAAAGGTAAATGTTATGTTGCGATTGGTTTAGAATTTAGCGTTTTTCCCTCTTTAGAATTTTTTCTTCCCCCAAATAGGGGTACTTAGCTTTTAAGTTGTATCAGGTGTATAAAACAAAATACACTGCCCATGATTATCACCTTAATTATTTGGTTGTTTAAAAAATATGCCATGCCTGCAATTGTCAGTTATAAAGGCAGGGCGGTTTTAAAATCTGGCAAGTTGCTAATCATAGTTTTAATGTCGATAACCTGCACGAGATTATACGCTACCGAAACAACAACCAAATACAACATTTTGCACAGCGGTAAAGTGGTTGGGCATCTTAACTTTTACCAAAAAAACACAGGTGATGAACTTTACCTCAAAATGGTATCGGAAGTTAAAATGAAGTTTATCTTCAGTGTTAACGTTAATTGCAACGAGGAATCAACCTTTAAGAACGGCAAGCTCATCAGCTCGCATGTTTTGCGGCATGTTAATGGTAAAGAGAAAGCCAACCGGGAAACAAAAGCAGCAGGGAACGCCTACCTTACCCTGGCCGAGGGTAAAAGCGGCAAGGTTGAACAAACCGCTATAAACAATAATGTAATGCTTTTATACTGCCATGAGCCGGCGGATGGCAACCTTGTTTACTCTGATAACTTTCAGCAATTTTTAACTGTAAAAAAAACGTCGACGCATGTTTACCGGATTGACCTGCCCGATGGCAATTACAATTATTATACTTACGCCAATGGCATTTGCAGTAAGGTAGATATCCACCATTCATTATACACCATCCAGGTGCAGCTGGCCTAAGTGTTAACGAACAACATGAGGAATATGACCGGGAAAGCCCCTATATTTAACGCATATTTTCACCCTTTATCAGTGGAATACAGCGATAGCACGGTCATTTCCTTATTAAAGCAGGGCAACCAAAAGGTATTTGAGATGGTGTTTAAAAGCCATTTTAAAAACCTGCATGCCTACGCCTATACTTTTTTAAAGGACGACGGACAAGCCGAAGAAGTAGTGCAAAACGTATTTTGCCGGATTTGGGAAAAGCGGGAGTTGTTAAAAACGGACGGCTCGATAAAATCATACCTATACCGGGCCGTTCATAACGAAAGCCTTAATTACCTGAAACATCAAAAAGTAAAAGCATCTTTCCAGGTTTATTATGCAGATGAAATGGACCAGGTACAAGATCATTCGTCGAAAGCAATGCTGGCCAATGAACTGGAAAAGCACATTAGCCAGGCTATGAGCGAGCTGCCGCAGCAATGCCGCACCATTTTTCAGCTCAGCCGCTTTGAACAATTGAAATACCAGCAAATTGCCGACCAGATGGGGCTATCAGTGAAAACCATAGAAAACCAGATGGGTAAAGCATTAAAACTGATGCGAACCAAACTGGCCGAATTTTTAATGATCATTTTGTATTTAATTATCAGCCGTTAGCAGATGAGTAATAGTACCCCACATATGACCGATGATTTGCTGGTAAAACACCTGCTCGGCGAGGCCACGATTGCCGAGCAGGAACAAGTTCAGGCATGGTTAAATGCCGCGGAGGAAAACCAACTGTATTATAATCAGTTTAAAACACTGTGGGACCAAAGTTTAAAGGTTGCCGGCACCCGCCTTATTGATGAAGATACCGCTTTTATACGCCTGCAAAACAGGATAAATAATAGTCCGGCCGCGTCCCAAACTCAAACACGCCGTTTAACTCGGGCAAACTGGCTGGCCATAGCAGCATCCCTGGTATTGGTTTGTATGCTCAGCTATTTCGCGTTGAATTATTTTAGCAGGGTTACTACTGTTAACCTGCAAAGCAATAATAAAGTACTGGTAGATACGCTTCCCGACGGATCTGTAGTTACCATGAACGCTTTATCGCAATTATCGTATCCAAACAGGTTTAGTGGCGATACCCGCCCGGTTGAACTATCTGGCGAGGCCTTTTTCAAAATAACACCCGATAAAACAAAACCTTTTATTATTAATGTAAATGGTGTAACGGTTAGGGTAGTTGGCACGTCATTTAATATAAAAAGCAGGAATGGAAAAACCGAAGTGATTGTTGAAACCGGAATTGTGAATGTAAGCAGGGATAAAAACAGCATCAGCCTTAAGCCTGGCGAAAAAACCGTGGTGTTAAAAAACCGCAGTAGCCTTACCAAACAGAGCACACGGGGTAAATTGTACAGCTACTATATCAACAAAGAGTTGGTGTGCGACAGCACCCCCTTAAGTGAACTGGTGTCGGCAGTGAATGAAATTTATGGCGCACACATTGTTATAGCAAAACCATCATTAAATAAACTGCCCATTACAACCGTGTTTAAAGATCAATCGCTTGAGCAAATTTTATTGGTAGTCACAGGCACATTCCCCATTACGGCAATACACAAGGGTAACCAAATCATCCTGAAATAATTGATATTTCTACCTCGTTCTATGTATTATATAAACCGGGTGCTTTTACTGTTTTTTACGGTGACATTTTTTGCCTGCCTGCATAACCGTGCAGCGGCACAGGTTAACCTTGCACGTAATATTACCATTCACGTAAAAAAACAGCGCCTGGGCACGGTTTTTAAAACCATGGAAGATAAGGGTAGCTTTTACTTTTCATATAACAGCAACCTGATAAAAGCCGATAGCCTGGTAAGCCTTGATGCCGATAATTGGACCGTTAAAGAGGTGCTTGACCAAATGCTGATGAAACGTTTTGAATACAAAGATGCCAAAGGTTTTATCATCCTGCGTTATGCCCCGCTACAACTTGGCTTAACTACCGAAAAATCGAATACCGAAAACAGGGAATACATTATAACCGGTTTTGTTGCCGATGAGCAAACAGGGAAAAAACTCCCCAACGCCAGTGTATACGAAAAAAGCCTGCTGCAATCGGCCATGACCGACCAGAACGGATTCTTTGAACTGCACCTGAAAAACGAAGGCCGGCCGGTACGGTTAACCATCAGTAAAGAACTTTATAAAGATACAACCATCACCTTTTTAAATGATGTGCAAATTACAAGCCGCCCGGATAGCAGCCTGTTTAGCTATGTAGCCAATGATGACAACGACGATATAACCAAAACCGGGCTGGGCCGTTTGCTGCTGTCAACAAAACAGCAAATACAGGCAGCTAATTTGCGCGGCCTGGTGGCTAATGCACCGTTCCAGGCGTCGGCTATACCCAATGTAAGCACACATGGCGCCTTAAACGGGCAAATCATCAATATTGTATCTATAAACGCTATAGGCGGCTACAGCGCCGGGGTACGCGGCGCCGAGATGGGCATTATATTTAACCTTGATAAAGGCGATGTGCAAAGCGTACAGGTAGCGGGCGCCTTTAATGTGGTTGGCGGTAACGTTAGCGGCGTGCAGTTAAGCGGCTTGTACAACAATGTTTTGGGCAATGTAGCAGGCTTTCAATTTACATTTTTACACAACAGCATTAAACGCGACTTATCGGGCGTTCAATTAAGCACTTACAACCATGTGCGGGGAAAGGTTTCTGGCTTACAGATAGCGATATTGGGCAATATTGCCGGCAAAAACGTAAGCGGTCTGCAGATAGGCGCGGGCAATATAGCGCAGCAAAAATTTGAGGGCATACAATTTGGTATATTCAATTTTGCCAAAAAGCTAAGGGGTGTTCAGTTAGGGTTGATTAATGTGGCCGATACTTCGTCGGGATTTAGTTTTGGGCTTATCAATTATATCCGCAATGGGTATAATAAGCTAAGCCTGTCATCAAACGAAACCTTGAATGCCAACATAGCCATAAAAACGGGCAGTAATAACTTTTATACAGTTTATACCGGCGGTTTAAGAATTACCCCCAACAGTAAGATATACGGCGTGGGAATGGGGCTGGGTACCGTACTTGACATGGGCAAACACCTTACTTTTAACCCCGAAATTAGCAGCCGTTACCTGTATGAAGGAAGCTGGCGCTATACCAACCTGCTGCAACGGCTTGATGGCAACCTGAACATTAAACTGGGCAAAAAAGCATCATTATTTGGTGGCCCCTCCCTTAATTTTTACTACTCCGACCAGGAAAATGCGGTTAAAGGCTACGGGCTGGCGCAAAACCTGCAGCACAATTTCAGCGCAAACCAGCATCATTCCTGGTGGGTGGGTTGGAATGCGGGGTTTAATTTCTTTTAAGCCATATACGCCTGGTTATCCAGCTCGCCTGCCCTGAGTACATTATGTTTTGTCAAAAAAACAATCAACGCATCTGTCGAAAAATCTCCGGCTAAATCTAAACTGGTATGCATATGCCCAATTTTCACATCACAGTAATCGCGGTGAAACTCAAACGTGATACCGCGAAAAATACCGGAGATAAATGCTACGGTTTCTTCATCAAGCAACCTGAAACCGTTATTGCTGATCCTGCAATAACGACAAAGTTGTTTAATAGGGCGATATGCGTGCAGGGCTATGATCATTGGTTTTTAAGGATGACTTTTAAACGGCTTTGAATGATAGCTTGTTTTAAAAATCCCGGTAAAATGCTATCTAAAATAAACATCATTTTATTAATAATACCGGGGATAATTTCTTTTTTACCCTTTAACAGGCCATCAATAGCAATGCGCGCTACATCCTCGGCTTCCAGGATAGTGGCCCTTGATACGCCTGTTAATTTATTATTAAGCACCAGCAATTCTGGTTTGGTATTAATGCCACCGGGACTGAGCAAACTGATGCTTACGTTTGAGCCGGATAACTCCAGCTGCAAACATTTTGTAAAATAACGGATAAATGATTTGGTAGCGCCGTAAACCTGCTTTTTGGGCACTACAAACAAACCGCCAAGGCTGCCCACATTTAAAATGTATGATGTTACGTTATCATCGGCCTGCTTTAAAAACAAACGGGTAAGCAATACCGGAGTTATTACATTAAGCTCAATCTGCATTTTATAAAAAGATATCTCCTTTTCTTCAAACCACGACCAATTGCCCAGCCCCGCATTGTTAATGAGCAGGTTGGCGGCAATGCCTCTGTCCTGCAAGTAGCTAAATATTTTCGGGTAATTTTCTACGTTGGTCAAATCCATTTCCAGGTGATCGGCGTGCACATCAAAATTTTTACGGATGTAGGCAGCCAAATCGCAAAGGCCCGAGCCGGGCAGCGCTACCAGCAATAAATTGATATTACGTTGGGCCAGTTCAATGGCAAATGATTTGCCCAGGCCTTCGCTGGCGCCGGTAATTATGGCGGTTAATTGCGTCATGGTTTAGTTTACCTTTAAATAGTTAACGGTGCGTTGCATCCCTTCATAAAAAGGGGTTATTTGGTAGCCCAGCTGGTCAACAGCTTTTTGGCTACTATATTTTTGATCGAATTTTAACCGGTCGGCAAACTCGGGCAAAAAAACCGGTGGTAAGCCAGTAAGCCTGGTTTTCAGCCACTCAACCCTGCTATAAGCTTTAATAGCCCGCTGCGGAATATTGAGCATGCTCCGGTATTTGCCCGATACAGCCGTGAGCGTACTAAAAAATTGGTTGAAGCTAATATCCTCGCCACCTAAAATATAACGGTTGCCGGCAATTCCTTTCTCCATCGCAGCCATGTGGCCAGCCACTACATCATCTAAAAAAGCATAATTAGCCACCTGCTGTCCATTGCCCGGTATAATGCGCCAATTACCTTTTAAATAGCCGCAAACCATTTTACCAACGGTATTACTATCGGTTACCGGCCCTTCGCCAAACACGCGGGAGGGATTTACAGTAACCACATCCAAACCCTGCTTTACAAACTGCTGCACCTCCAGCTCGGCCAGGTATTTGGTGCGCTCGTAGGCTATCGGAAACCCTACTATCCGGGGTTCGTTTTCGCTAAGCGGGTATTTTAGCGTTGGGCCCCATACACCGCAGGTGGATGTATAAACTATTTTCTGAATCCCTGTGGCAGCGGCCGCTTCCAGCACATTACGTGTGCCCGTAACATTGGTTGTATGAAAATCATCGGGATTGCGGCTCCACATTTTGGCCAGGGCGGCAGTATGATAAACCTGGCTACAACCCTGCAGGGCATTAAGCAAACCGGCAGCATCAAGTATATCCCCTTTAACCGGCTCAATATTTTTATGTTTGAGCAGGTAGGGATGCGCCGTATTGCGGCACAAGGCTTTCACCTCAAAATCTTTTTGAGCAAGCGCTAATGTAAGCTGACGGCCAATAAAGCCGGTGGCGCCGGTAACTAATACTTTCATAACCTTTATACAACAGTATTAAGTTTTACCCCTATTTGATTATGAAAAATTTGGCGCGTTTCGGAAAAATAAGCGGGATACAGATAGGTCAAGCGCACCTGGTTGGGTTAACATAACTTAACACATTTCAAATAAAATATTTATAAATACTTAATAATCAATACATTGAATTTAAACATGGTTAACATTGAATTGAGCTCAATTTAGGGCATCCTAATATTTGTGTTTGTTGTTTGCCAATAAAGCCCCTTCGGTAGCAGGGGCATTTAACCAGCATCAACAAGTCGTTTGATGATGATATCTTCCCGACGCTATAAGCTCATTACGTTAGTTATTTTGATGCGCTCGCCCTGCGTGACTATTTTGTACTCAAAGTATTGAACTTGTAAGTTAACGTCATCAAAAAATAGCGCTTCAGCGTATTATTCTGTACATCGTAAATGGTGTTATTACCGGTAAAACGGTACACACTGGTGTTTTGGTTAAACAAATCATAAACGGTCACTTTTATCTCGCCCCTGTCTTTTTTCAGGAACTGAAGGGCTACCGAGCTGCTTATTACGTTAACACTTTTTTGAAAGCCATTGCTTACCTGCGAGTTATAGTTAAATTCCTGTTTGGTTTCCCACACTATCCGCTTTGGCCAGCGCACCACCACGTTGTTTTGCATGCTGTAGTTATCGGTAAACACTTTTTTATGATCGCCATAATTATAAGAGGTATATACGGGGCGATAGCCGCCGCCGGCATTAAGCTCTATCTTATCGTTCCAGTTTATATTGAAATTTTGGTTAAAGCCGAGCGAAAAATACTTTTGCCATCCGTCTACCCCATTGATGATGTTAATATTTCGCCGGTAAAACCCATAAACGGAGGTATTTGTGTTCAGCGTCCATTTACCCATCTTTTTAAACTGTTTATACATCCCTATTGATCCATTTACGCTAAACTGCCCATCGCGATTTACAAAATTGGTGGCCTGGGCTCCGTTGGCTACGCTTATTTGTGTTTGTACAATAGCATCCTGCTCTGTACTGAAACTGGCGTAACTATAAATATTAACCTGCGATGCCTGGAAGTATTTATTAAAGTTGATATTGATATTATCGTTGATGGTTGGCTTTAAATTGGGATTGCCTGTAAAGCTGTATAACGGGCTATAAACAATAGTCTGTGGCTGCAAGGCAGATAAATAAGGCAAACTGGCCGAGCGGTTGTAACCAACAGAAAAAGAGCCGAACTCCATTCTTATGGTCGGCAAAAAAAACAGGTAGTTGTGATAATTTGTCACGACAGCAAATTTATTTTCGGCTTGCTGCCAGTTAAATGATAAACCCGCGATAAGAGATATCTCCTTGGTAAACTGGTAGGTAATGCCGGGCTTAACATCCTCGGTAAATAAATTACGTTTAAGGTTGGTACTTTGGCTTAGCAGGTAAATATCATAAACCTGGGTAGTTTTATTAAAATCAAAAACTGCGTTTTCCTCGCGCGACCGGCTATAATTGCCCGATGTGGTAACATCGACAATTAATTTTTTAGTAAACGGGTACCTGATACTCCCATTTAAACCCGCCGAGAAATTGGAGTTTTTCCCATTGCCCTGCCGGTTTAAGGTATCCGATTTAAGGCTTGATACAAATGAATTGAGGTTTGTTTTACTCAGGCTTTGCGATTGGCTGGGGCTATACTGCAGGTTATGGCCTATATTTATAGATGCCCCCTTTTTTCCTTTCAGTCGCTTGTTATAATAAAAGTCCTGCTGAAAATCTGTGCCATGGCTGTTGTTGCTTGAACTGCCGCCATTGGTATTTAAATGACCTTCAAAATTGTTATAATTATCTGAAAAAGAGGAATTTGACGAGTTATCGCGTTTAAAAACAAGCTTAGGCGAATAGTGGATGGTATTAAGCGTATCCGGGTTCCAATCAACCAGGCCGGTTATGGAATGCGAATAGCTGTTTGACCGGTTATCATTGGTTGATGTAGTACTAAGCGTGGTATCGCCCAGGAACTTTTGCACATGCGCCTGGTTTTGCGACGTATTGTTTTTTTGGCTGTAAAAATACAGCAGGTTTAATTTTAGCTTTTTGCCATAATCGGTATTGATATTGAAACCGCCTGATGTTATTTTTTCGATGCCACCGCCCCAGTTTTGACCACCGGTATTCACGGTGCCATTATAAAGGTTATTGCCACCGCTCCTGTCAAACCCGCCCTGCGAATACAACTCATCATTTGAAAAAGCCGTACGGTTAAGGTTATTGCTTAAACCGATGAGGCTTACCTGCAAGGTATCCCTAAACATATTAAACAAGCCGCCGCTTTCATACCTGCCGCGTGTGCCAGCACCGGCAAAACCTTTACCAAACGTACTGCGCTTTATGGCTTTTTTCAGTTTAAGGTTAATCACCTTTTGTACTTTGGTATCGCTTATCAGGTGGTCGGGGTCGTTCTCCCTGTCATCATAAACCTGTATCGAACCTACTATGGCGGCATCCAGGTTTTTGGTGGCTATTTTAATATCGCTGCCAAAAAACTGCTTGCCATCTATCAATACTTTACTTACGCTTTTGCCATTTACGGTTATAGTGCCATCGCCATTAACCTGTACGCCGGGTAGTTTTTTAAGTAACTCCTCTACTACCGCGTTGGGCCGGGTTTTAAAAGCCTCGGCGCTAAACTCAATGGTATCTTTTTTAATAGTGATGGGCACCCGCTCGGCCCTGATCACTACCTCATCCAGCATTTTATTACTCAACGCAATTTCGCCAAGATCAACCACCTCGTTTTTTTGAAAAGTTAAAGCCTTGATAAAGCTTTTGTGCCCGGTGTATGATATTACCAGCTTGATTTTCTTTCCCAACGGGAGGTTGCTTAGTTCAAACTCGCCTGTTTTTTTACTTAGCGTATAGGCTATCAGCGATGTATCTTTTAGATCAACCGCGGCCACAGTACTTAATTCAAGGGGCTTTTTGTTTAATGAATCAACAACATGGCCCTTAATAGTTACATGTTTTTGGGCAAAAGAAATGGATATACCGGTAAAAAGGAATAACAGGATAATAAGATAGCGCATGGATATATAAGGTGTAATAAGGTAGATTGAAGGCTTGTGGCAGATTTTTTATAACGACAGGAGTTTACTTCATAAAAGCAGGCAATGTATTGATAAAAGTATATTTACTATCCTCTATGGATATTTAAAAAACGAGGTCAGTTAACGGCTCAACCAAAAATATGAGCCATAATGCCTCCTAAAAATGGACAATCAGCATATTATAATGGATAATACTGCTAATAATTAAGCCACGGAGGATTTTGCAATTCATAATAAAGATGGTTAGGTAATATTTTGTATTTCACAAAACAGGTAAACGGATATAGTTTAAAAGTATTATCCATCAAATGTTAAGTTTACCCATTTTAATTGCATCCATGCCTTAAAAGATTTACCTTTTGCCAATTACCAACCAATAATCCTGTATAAATCCGGAGGCTTTGTTGCTTTTCATCAAATCGATTTAAAAAATGGCACCAGCTTATCGGTTTGGCTGATTATTATGTTGTAACCCAATGCCCAAACGTTTATTAACGTACTAAACAACCTCTGTTTATCACCCTTTCGGCAAAGTTTTTTGGGTAAACCAGTTTTTTTGACCGATAATTGTATTACCATCATCCAATTGCCTATTTAAATGACTGTTAATGACATTGTGCTTTGCGAGCGCCTTATGGGCGGCGATGTAGACGCATATAAGCAAATTTATGACAAGTACCATAGCCAGTTGTATTATTACGCCTTAAGGTTTTTGAAAATGCCCGAACTGGCCGAAGACGTAATCCATGATGTGTTCCTGAAATTGTGGGAAATTCGGGAACAGCTAAAACCCGAATTTGGAATAGTTGGTTACCTATACAAAATAACCCGGAACCAGGTGTTTAAGTTAATTAAAAAAATTGCTGTAGAAACAGAGTTAAGAGCCAAAGTAATAAGCATTATTGAAGAACAAGCCATTGAAAGCGAAGCAGACTTGCAATGGAACGAATACGCAGGACTACTTGGCAGCGCAGTTGAGCAGTTGCCGCCTCAATGCAAAAAAGTATTTAATCTTTGTCGCCAGGAGGGTAAAACGTACGACGAAGCCGCCCAGATATTGGGTATTAGTAAACATACCGTTAAAGAACATATGATGGCCGCCATGAAAAGTATTAAAAAATATTTCAGGCAAAACGCCGATATCGTATTCAGTTTGTTAATTATCGAACTGATGAAAAAGTAGCAATGGGTAATTGTGCCTCGTTTTTACTTTTTATAATCTATCCGTTCCAATATCTTTTTAAACTGTAAATGGGTATTGTCTTCGGCCGACTCATCATTAGTGTCCCACCAATCAAAAAGCAGTTTCAACGAATTATGGGCAATTGGGTTTTGTTTAAGCAAATTGTCTAATTTATCTAACTCTTCCCCGGTGGCTTCATTTGCCATTCTTTTGGTAACAAGCATCCAAATATGATCTTCCATATAATTCGGCGCTATTGGTTATTTTTCGGTGTAGGTAACATGTAGTTGTATAAATACCTTTATAAACGTCGTATTTTATATTAAATTATTCAACAATACATAAGCGCTTTGTTATGTGACGTACGCTTTTAGCAAAAGGTTGCACCCTAAGCTTAGAATTGCTAAAAAAATATTTTCGCCGCTACCCCCCCGACCATCAGCCTTTAGGATATATACAAACGATTATGACTCCTAAAAAGAATTACCAGCTCCTGCTGAATAAGTATTTGTTGAATGAATGTACTCCTGCCGAAGCAGAAGAACTGTTCAATCACCTCAAAAAAGATGAGGCAGGCCGCTTATTGCTTAAAAATTTGCAAACCAGTTTCAATAAAGAAATAAATGAACCCCGGTCTATCAATCCGGTAATCAGCAATAATGTGTGGCAAAAGCTGGAGGCCAATATCAGCAGCGAACAACAACCCAAATCATATCCGTTTAAAAAGTGGATTTCGGTTGCGGCGGCGGCTATTATTTTGCTTACAGCGGGTTTGTTTTTATATAAACCCAAACCGCATAACTACCAATTGGCTTCGCGCAAGGAAAGGTTTAAAAATGATATAGCACCGGGCAGCAACAAGGCCGTACTCACGCTGGCCAACGGCCAGACAATTATTCTGAACCAGGCCAAAAACGGCTTAATAACCAAACAAGGCCAAACTACCATCAATAAAATAAACAACGGTTTGCTTTCATACAAAGCACCAAATGCCGGTAATGCCCCTGTTCAGTACAACACGGTATCCACCCCAAGGGGTGGCGAATACCAGGTTATCCTTCCCGACGGAACAGCAGTTTGGTTAAACGCTGCATCGTCATTAAAATTCCCGACAGTATTTACAGGTACCGAACGCGACGTGGAGTTAACCGGCGAAGCCTACTTTGAAGTTGCCAAAAATAAAGCGATGCCGTTTAAGGTGATGGCCAACAAAGTGCAGGTTGAAGTATTAGGCACCCATTTTAACGTGAATGCCTATGACGATGAAGACGCGCTGAAAACCACGCTGTTGGAGGGCTCGGTTAAGCTAACCAGTAATGGCGGGCAGGTAATGCTGCAACCCGGCCAGCAAGGAAGCTTTAATAAACAGGCCGGTAGTTTTCGTGTAATCAAAGCGGATGTTGATGAAGCCGTAGCATGGAAAAACGGCAATTTTATGTTTGCCAGCGAGGATATCCAGAGTATTTTAAGAAAAGTGTCCAGGTGGTACAATGTTGATATTGTTTACCAGGACAACGCGCCAAAAAAAGCAATATGGGGTACAGTATCAAAATTTGATAACGTATCTGAAGTGCTAAAAGTGGTTGAATTAACCGGGGTTGCTCACTTTACAATTGACGGAAGGAGGATAACGGTGATGAAATAGCTATACACGCCTGCCGGGGACTGAAACCCGCTATTTTATTACAGTGCAAAAAAAATCCAGAAGTGGTTGCAACACTCCTGGACAATTAAATGCCTGTTGGCAATAGCCCGGGTTACCCTTATATAAATCTTGACAAACCATATTCAGTTATAAACCCAAACTATTCAAAATTATGAATTTTTTTCCTCATTATTTATGCCGTAAACCAGGCGGCATCTATACTAAGATATTGCTAATAATGAAGCTAACTTTAGTTATAATGATAGGATTTTTATTGCAGGTTAGCGCAAAAAGCTATGGCCAGCGGATAAGCCTGTCGCAAAAAAATGTTTCGCTCGAGGAAGTGTTTCGCGAAATACAAAAGCAAACAAAGTTTAACATCCTGTGCGATGCAGAAATCATTCAGCAATCGCCATCTGTAAGCGTAAACCTGCGCAACGCTTCCATTCAGGATGCACTTTCTGTTTGCCTTGCCGGTAAACGTTTAACCTATGTTATTGATGGCAATACCATTGTAGTTAAAAGAAAAACCCAGGAAGAAACTGTAAAAGAAAGCCAGGCAATTTTAGTAACCGGGTTGGTTACCGATGATAAGGGCGTGGCATTGCCCGGTGTTACGGTTACCATAAAAGGCACCTACTCGGCAACATCAACAGATGTTAATGGAAAGTATACCATATCTGTCCCCTCTTCTGCTTCGGTATTAATTTTCACCTTCGTGGGCTTCGAAAACACCGAAATCGCCGTTGGCGTACAAACTACCATCAACGTTAAAATGAAAGAGGCAGGCAATATCCTCAACGAAGTTGCTGTAGTAGGCTATGGCGTGCAAAAAAAGGTAAGCCTTATTGGCGCGCAATCAACCGTAAATATCGAAGAATTAAAACTGCCAACATCAAACATCACCTCGGCCCTGGCCGGCAGGATTTCGGGCGTTGTTGGCGTACAACGCTCGGGCGAACCAGGCAAGGATGTTGCCGATATCTGGATTCGCGGTATAGCTACTTTTGGGGGTGGCTCATCAAATCCACTGGTATTGGTTGATGGTGTGGAACGTAGCATTAACAACATCGACCCGCAGGATATTTCGTCGTTTACGATATTAAAAGATGCATCGAGTACTGCTGTATACGGCGTGCGCGGCGCTAATGGCGTAGTGCTGGTACAAACCAAGCGCGGCAAAGTTGGCAAGGCCCAGATTTATTTGGACTATAACGAAGGTGTAACCACATTTACACGCCGCCCCAAACTGGCCGATGGCGTAACCTACATGAACCTGGTAAATGAAGCTTTAACCACCCGTGGGCAGGCTCCTAAATATACACAGGATTATATTGACAAAACGGCTAACAACACCGATCCGTTACTGTACCCAAATGTTGATTGGCTTGATGCCACCTTTAATAAACTTGGGCACAACCGCCGGGCCAACTTTAATGCAAGCGGTGGTGTTGATAATGCGCAATATTACGTTTCTGTTGGTTATTACAACGAAGGCGGCTTTCTTAAAACAGACCAGCTTGCGCAATATAACTCGGATGTTACCTATACCCGCTATAATTTTACAACCAACCTAAACCTTAAAATAAGCAGTACCACCAAACTCGATCTTGGTGTTCAGGGATACGCGGCCCAATCAAACGGCCCTGCGCTTTCAACCCAGGATATTTTTGTTAACGCGCTTTCCGTTCCGCCGGTTGAGTACCCCATCTCCTACCCAGGGGGCTTTATTCCGGGCAAATCTGCAAACGGAGGTTTCAGAAACCCATACGCCGATTTAACCCGCCGCGGATACAATACCGACTTTAATAACACCATACAAACCAACCTGCGCGTTACCCAGGATTTGAAATTTTTCACAAAAGGTCTGAGTGCTACCGCTATGTTTTCATTTGATAACTACAGCGATCATAGTATCAACCGGTCTAAACGGGAAGATACTTTTTTCCCCGACAGCAATAACCCCTATAATGCCGATGGCTCACTTAACCTGGTGCGCACCTATACAGGCAGCGGCAATTATTTAAGTTACACCCGCAACAATGGGGGCCGAAGGCAATCATATACCGAGGCCGCCATTAATTACGACCGCAGCTTTGGCAAACACCACATTACCGGCCTTGCATTAGGGAACGCTCAGGATGGCGTAGATGCTTTTGCAGGTGATTTTACATCGTCAATACCGCACCGTTACCTGAGTTTAGCCGGCCGTGGGACCTACTCTTTTGACGAGCGCTACTTTTTTGAAGCCAACTTTGGCTATAATGGCTCCGAAAACTTCGACCCAAAAAGGCGCTATGGATTTTTCCCGTCGTTTGGCGCAGGTTGGGTTGTATCTAACGAAAAGTTTTTCGCCCCTGTTAAGGATGCACTTACATTCCTGAAATTTCGCTATTCGGATGGCTTTGTGGGCAGCGACGATTTAGGTGCCGGCCGCAGGTTTGGTTACCTGACCATAGTATCCGAACTAACAGATGTTAACAACGGCGGATACACTTTTGGTAAAGGTTTTGAAAACTCAAACGGTATTAACGTAACCGATTATGGTGTAAGCGTAAGCTGGGCAAAATCACACAAGCAGGATCTGGGCATGGAGGTAAGAACATTACATGATAACCTGTCATTAATTGTCGATCTTTTTAAAGAACACCGCACCGGCATATTTCTGCAAAGGCAATCGGTACCAGGCTTTGTGGGCCTGGTTAGCCAGCCCGAGGGAAATCTTGGTGTGGTAAATAATAAGGGTATTGATGCTACGCTTGACTACAATGCCCATTTTGGTAAGGTGAATGTAGGCCTGCGCGGTACATTTACCTATAACAAGGCTGTAGTGGTTGAAGATGACAGGCCAACGCAAACATATCCATGGCTTGATCATCGTGGCCAGCCTATCCTGGCGCGATACGGCTACCAGGCAGTTGGTTTATTTAAAGATCAGGCCGAAATTGATGCCAGCGCCGTACCGGGCGATAAATCAAAAGTATTGCCAGGCGATATTAAATACAAGGATTTAAATGGCGATGGCTTGATAAACGCCTATGACCAAACAAAAATTGGTAACGGCGATGTACCATCAACTGTTTACGGTTTTGGCGTAAATGTGGAGTATAAAGGCTTTTACGTAGGTGCATTTTTCCAGGGTATAGCTAATGCCGATATCATGCTGGGCGGTGCCGGAATTATCCCTTTTAATGGTGATGGCGGCGAAACCAATGTTTATAGCAACGCTGTTGACCGCTGGACACCACAAAACCCAAGTCAGAATGTATTTTACCCCCGTTTGGCTTATGGCGACAGCGAAAACTTCAACAACTCGCAAGCCAGTTCGTGGTGGGTTAAGGATGTAAGCTTCATCAGGTTAAAAACCGCCGAGCTGGGTTATAACCTGCCCGCCGGCTTATTTGATAAGTTTCATGTAAAAGGTGCCAGGTTATACCTTATAGGTTACAACCTGCTCACCTTCAGCAAATTTAAATTATGGGACCCGGAGCTTAACACCGATCAGAACGGACGTGCCGACGGCGCCAAATACCCGAGTGTTAAAACTATTTCATTAGGCCTTAACCTGAAATTTTAACCAATAGCCATTCATCATTATGAAAAAGATATTTTTATTTGCAGCAATATTGGTATTAACGGCTACTACTTCATGTAAAAAGTATTTAGACCAGGTACCAAACGACAGGTTATCATTAGACGAAACCTTTAACAGCCGCGCCAGTGCCGAAAAATTCCTGGCCAATGTATACAGCAATATCCCCGACGAATTTGGACAACGCTTTCCCGGCGGATCGCGCAACGCCGGTTTATGGACAGGCGCATCTGATGAAGCCGACTACGACTGGGGTTTTGTTTCATCAAACGATGTAAACATTGGTAACTGGGATGCAAACAGCGGTTTTGTATCATCGTACTGGACAAATTTTTACAAGGGTATCCGTTCGGCTACGTTTTTTATAGCCAACGTTGATAAAGTGCAGGATATGGCGCCGGCCCTTAAAACCCAATACAAGGCAGAAGCACAGGCCCTGCGCGGAATGTTTTACTACTACCTAATGCGCCTTTACGGGCCCGTAGTATTACTGGGCGACGAGGTAATACCGCCCGATGCGGCTTTTAGCGATGTGCAATTGCCCCGCAGTTCGTTTGACGAGTGTACAAACTATGTATCAGCCGGGTTAAAAGCCGCTGCCGATCAGTTGCCCGCTGTGCCGTCAAATGATAGCAATTACGGCCGTATCACAAAAGGGATTGCACTGGCTTTCAGGGCGCAAACTTTATTGATGGATGCAAGCCCGCTGTACAATGGCAACACCGATGAATCGGCTATGAAAAACGCCGATGGCAAGCAACTCATTAGCCAATCTTATGATGCAGCCAAGTGGAAAACAGCTTCAGATGCTTACAAAGATTTCATTACTCAATTGGTACCTACCGTGTATGACTTGTTCCGCAAAAACGATGCAAACGGCAATTATGACCCTTACCTGTCATGCCGCGACATCTGGTTGACCGACTGGAACAAAGAGGTTATCCTGGCCAGGGCCAATAACTCATTAAGCTCCCGCCAGTACGAAATGACACCTTATCACAACGGCTACGCATCAGAAGTTCGCGGTTCGGGTGGTTTGGGTGCTACCCAAAATATTGTTGATGCATTTTTTATGGCGAATGGCAAAAGCATCACCGATGCAGGCTCGGGCTATGTAAGTACCGGCAATTCAACTACCGATACCAAATACACCAAAGCAGGCATTTACAACCAATGGGTAAACCGCGAGCCACGTTTTTATGTGGATATTACCTATAACGGCAGTACCTGGCTGGATATCAACACAGGGCTTATAACCACCCAGTTATACAATCATGGCAACTCGGGCAAAGCAACCGGCGGTAACGATTACTCGCCAACCGGTTATATTGTGCGTAAAATGCAGGGGTTAGGTAACTGGAATGTGGGTGGCCGCACACTCATGCTGCTACGCTTAGCCAATATTTATATGGATTATGTAGAGGCCTTGAACGAGGCAGCCCCCGGCGATCCTGATATTCTTAAATACCTGAATCTCATCCGCGACAGGGCCGGCGTACCGGTTTACGGCTCGGCCGATTTGCCTATACCTGCCGATCAATCGGCTATGCGTACCGCTATACGCAAAGAGCGCCGCGTTGAGCTGGCCTTTGAAAACGTGCGTTTTTTTGACGTGCGCCGCTGGAAAATTGCCGAGCAAACCGACAACGGGCCAATTTACGGCCTCAATATCAATGCCGACCTGCCCGACTTTTTGAAGGTAGTTGCGTTTGAAACCCGTGTTTTTAGCAAACGGCATTACTTTTTCCCTATTCCGCAGCAGGATGTGGATACAGATAAAAAATTAGTACAAAACCCGGGCTGGTAATACAGGCCGCATAACTATAGCAGCAGCGGAACACCCGTTGCTGCTTTTAAACCAGGTCCCTAACCGGCCTTGGGGCAAAATTCCATTTAAAACATCACTATGAAAAAGTTAACCTGTTTTTTAGCATTAAGTATTTTCACCGGCTTTGTTAGCTGCAGCAAGGGTAAAGATTCCGCACCCGCCAAAACAGCCGTAGTAAAACCTGTTGACCAGGACTTTACCGCAGGTGATGCTGACCTGGCCTATAATGCGTTCAACAGTGCCTTTTATGATTCAGCTAACAAGCTGTATTACAGCACCACCAAAAAGGACGGCGTGGCCGCTATATGGACACAGGCCATTTATTGGGATATGGCTATGAATGTTTACCAGCGTACCAAAGCGTCAAGCCAGCTAACCATGATTGGCGATATTTACCAGGGCAACTACAACCATTACGATGGCTATAACTGGAGCAACCAAACCGTATGGTTTATTTACGACGATATGATGTGGTGGGTAATGGCCCTGGCACGTGCTAACCAAATTACCGGCAACGCCACCTGCCTGCAAAAAGCCAAAGAGGGTTTTGACCATGTTTGGGCGGGTTCTTATGATTCTGTGGATGGCGGTATGTTTTGGGATTTTAAGCACAGCGGTAAAAACTCTTGTATCAATTTCCCTACAGTAATTGCGGCTATGCGCCTGTATACCATTACCGGCGACGCCGGTTACCTTGCTAAAGCCAAATCCATATACACCTGGAGCAAAACCAACCTTGTTGATGCATCAGGTAAGGTAAACGATAACAAAATTGGTAACAACCCCGCCGGCGGCCAGGATTATACCTACAACTCGGGGACAGCCATAGGCGCCGCACTCGCATTATACAAGCAAAGCAATGATGCCGCCTACCTGGACGACGCCAGGCTGTATACCGACTACGTAAAAAACAACCTGTGTACCAACGGCATACTACCCGCCGAAGGCGACTTTAACGAGCAGGGCGTGCTTAAAGCCATATTTGCCCAGTACGTAATGCAGCTGATAACCGAGGCCGGCCAAACCCAGTATTTAAGCTGGATTCAAACCAATGTAAATACAGGCTGGCAAAACCGCGACGCTACCCGCAACCTCACCTACCGTAACTACGCGGTAGCCTGCCCCACCGGCGACATACAATCATACGAGGCCAGCAGCATAGTAACCTTTATGCAGCTTTGCCCGCCCACAATAAAGTAGCACCCTACATATACCTATCACAGGCCCGCCGCTTAAAACGGCGGGCTTTTTTGTGCGTACGGGTGTTCGGTTTTTTGTGGAGTGTTCGGGTGTTCGGGGGCGATGATACAAATAGTTGATTATAAGAAACTTAAGTGTTCGGATATTTTCCAAGCATCACAAACTACTAATAATCAAAGCCTTATTTACTTAACAATACTTCTACCTTACACGTGGGGCATTCTTGTCTTTCAAACCTTCCGCTTGTAACAAAATCTGTCGCTTTTCTGTCTTAGTAAAAACACCTCACCATGATCATCGTAAAAACCGACTCATTCAGCACCCCGGCCCGGCTGGCACTTTATATCAACGAAAACAATATCAAACGCGAAAACATCCTGACCATCACCGATGGCGCGCGCGGTTTAACCATATTTTTCTACGGCGATTCGGAAGTGGAAGAGATTACGCATGGATTATTTTCATAGTTGCACTTTTTATGCAAATAGTTGCAGCTTTTTAATAATTATGGCCTAATTTTCGTTAACTTTTTTACACAAATATTCAATTTTTAAATACATGAAAATTGCTACCTATAATGTTAACGGTGTAAACGGCCGCCTGCCGGTGCTACTGCGCTGGCTTGCCGAAACCGCCCCCGATGTGGTTTGCCTGCAGGAGCTAAAAGCCCCCCAGGATAAATTCCCGTTGGAGGCCATTACCGGTGCCGGCTACAACGCTATATGGCATGGCCAAAAAAGCTGGAACGGCGTAGCCATCCTGGCCCGCAGCAACTACGAGATTAAAGAACTGCGCAAAGGCCTGCCCGGCGACCCGGACGACGAGCACAGCCGCTACATTGAAGCATTTATAAATGGCATCGTCATCGGTTGCCTGTACCTGCCTAACGGCAACCCCGCTCCCGGACCCAAACTGGATTATAAGCTGCGCTGGTTTGAGCGCCTTACCAGCCACGCCTCGGGCCTGCTGGCGCATGGCATACCCACTATAATTACCGGCGACTACAACGTAATGCCCACCGAACTTGACGTTTACAAGCCCGAGCGCTGGCTGGACGACGCCTTATTTCGACCCGAGGTACGCCTGGCCTTCAAAAACCTGGTCGATCAGGGCTGGACGGACGCTATCCGCAAGCTATACCCCACCGAGGTGATCTATACCTTTTTCGATTATTTCCGTAACGCCTACGGCCGCAACGCCGGACTCCGTATCGACCATTTCCTATTAAGCCCTCACGTAGCCGACCGCCTCCAATCCGCTGGCGTAGACCGCAACGTACGCGGCTGGGAAAAAACCAGCGACCATTGCCCGGTATGGATAGAAATTGAAGAGAGTATCAAGTAGTAAGTATCAAGATAGCTGTGAAGGTATGTATGGCTTTAAAACTATGCCAATTGTTAAAATTCGAGGATTCTGAAGGGAAAATGGCATTCAAAAATAAAAAGCTGTTATCCTGAGTGGTAAAATTTCCCGAAATTCCGGAGGAGGAATGACGCATATCGCATGGCGGCGAAGACTCACCCGGTCGAGGCTGCGCCCGCCACCCTCTCTTCGGCTTCGCCGGAAAGAGGGACTTGGAAATCCATTATTTATCTTTTATAAAACATTGATATTAAGCGTTCAAGACCCCCTTTCCACCGCAGGTGAAGAGAGGGTGCTCGGGCGCAGCCTCGACCGGGTGAGTCTTCGCCGGCGTTCAAAACCGATTTTTATTTGAACCGAACACGTCATCGGCGGCACAATGTCGCCATGCCCCCTAAACTCCGCGTCAATTCCGTTCAAACCGGCCTGTTTTATTAACCAGCACTATTTTATATAGGATGAGGTCGAGTTTGGTGCCGATGTCATCTTCCCGCTCTGATAAACCGTGCGACGGGTGATTGGCCGGTTTTTCGGCAAAGGGCATCAAACGGTGGGTAATAGCCATCATGGCCTGCTCCTTTTCTGCAATATCCGTAATCTCTTCAAACCGTCCCCAGGCAATCACGCTTTGCCAGTTAAAAATGGTTTTAATGTCGTCGACAGCGAAACATACGCGTGGGTTCTTTCGCATCATCTCTATCTTTTTCCCCATGGTACTGTGGCCAATCACCTGTTTTCCGTCGTAAACATAATTTACGGGCACAATGTAGGGTACACCGGCATCGGTACAGGCTATGCGCCCGGTAACCTGTTTTTTAAGCAGTTCTTCCATCTGCATTTCGTTCAGTTTACCCAACATTTCAGTGCCTCCTTGTTGCCTTTGAGCCCATCACCGCTTCCACTTCACATTCCTGGCCTACCGCCGAAACCAGGCTCCGCAAATTTTTCTTATTCATATGGTCGAACCCATGGTTCATAACCGCTTTCTTTTGGGGATCTTTTTGCAGCATGGCCCCCAGTTTTAAAACAAAGCGATCTATCCACGATAGTTTGGAAACAACACAACGCCCCGGCAAAAAAAATACTCCCGTCGTTTTCAAAACCCCTGGCTCCAGGTTTGTACGCAGCAGCAGCCGTTGCTCTGCCTTATCACCTGCCGTTGTACCGCACACAATAAATAAGAATATCTTTTTGTTGGCCAAAATGCTACTATTCCGTTTCAGCCATTTTCCAATAGTCAGTTTACCAACATAAACCGAACTGCCCAAAATCACCAGATCATAACCCGCAAGTATAGTTGGTGTAGCCTCGTCCGCCTTTAAAAATGGCATGTGCAGCTCATCAGCCAGCCATTGCGCATACTGCTCAGTTGCGCCGTATTTACCCTGGTATACAATAATCCCATTCATGATTTTTCCCGGTTTTTAATTTCGGCAATTTAGGTAAGTCCATCTCCGAGGAAAATGACCGGCGTCATGGGAATAGCTGATGGGCGTCTCTTTTAGTATCGAGTAGCAAGACAGCTGCATGAAAAAGTATCAAGTCGCAAGTATCAAGCATCAAGATCAGCCGCGGGAATATATCTTGTCCTAAACTTTCGTCATTGACAATCAGAAACTTACAAACACGTCATTATGAGCAGAGCCCGGCAATCGCGAACTGTATATGGCGTTGCTTGCTGGTATCAGGTAGCGAGTATCAAGATAAGCTTTAATAGTGCAGGCAAGCCTACACGCCTCTGCCGCCACATACGGTGGTGCTATGCCTCGGCAGAGGCTACCCATTTGTAGCGAAATGCCAAACAAGTTTTTTGCTCCGCAGGTGCTACCTTTTTACGCCCCATCCCGGCACTTCAGCAGCGCTATTGGCAGCATTATTAAAAAGACACGACTTATTTGTATCTTTAGAAATAATTTCGGATCGGGGTGTCCCTAATCGGAATAAAGCCGGGCGACCGGCTTTATTGTTTGGTGATTATTATGCTGGTTGGATGTTGCCTAAACGATCAACATTAATTTTAATACAAAACCCTTTTATAAGATTAACTTAGGTTATACCTTTACAATGCGGCCAATGTTATCAACCTTCACTTTCATCCCGTTTACCCCTCCTAAGCTTTGAATATTAAGAAATTTATTCAACTCTTTGGCTGCTAAACTGTCGTCTAATTTTGTTTCGAGGTGATGTCTGAACCACAGATCTATCGCGCCAGACGATCTCTTCGACATTTTTTGTACCCGGTACAAATGCTTACTGATCAATGCATAATTTTTAACGCTAATGGCCGATTGTAATTCTTTATCGGCTAACCCAAACACGAACATTTCATTTTGCTGCAAAGAAGTTAAGTAAACCCAATCAGGCTGTGGTAATCCCTGTAAAAGTTCCTGGTCATCGAAACCTGAATTTATCACCTCATCCCATACCATTCCCGGTTCTTTGATAATTACAGGCAGCTTTGCCTGTTTCCTCTTCACCGCATCCCAAAATGACACAGTGTTTTCCTGCATTTTACCATCCTTATCCCGATAGATGGCTATGTGGTGATTATTCCGTGTTATAACAAAGTCGATGGGCTCACCATACTCATTTTTATGCAAAGGTTGTAGATCTGTGTAGCCGGTAAAACACCTTACTGATCTCGCGGCTATTCCCTTTTCTTGGTTGAGCCAAATGGTATTCTCGTTTTTAAATGCCTCCTTCGGGTTATTTCCATACTTCGCCAAATGGGCTTTAACAATTGCTTTTACGCCTTCGTCAACAATAGATTCAACATCAGCCACTTTAAAATTAGTATCCAGTTTATATCTAACCACGTGCTCATAATAGTAAATCACAACCTTATCATACCCAGTCCTTTCTTTAAACAGGGACAGGTTTTTATTATTGAAAGCTTGTTTTATATCATTATCAAACTGCCGTAGGTATTCTGTTATCTGGGCTCTTATTTCTCGCCTTGCTACTTCTTTTAAATTATTAAACCTGGGCGATAAGGAAATTTCTTTAAATCTTTTTATGCGGCCATACACTGTTTCTTTATGCAAAAAGCCGCGGGGAATAACTTCAATTGTTTTATGCGTAGATGATCCTTGCTTAATCAAATTATTGCTATTACTGGTAACCTTTTTGCCGGATTTAAAAGAAACAAGAATGTTATCTATCGCAGTCAGAACTTTTGCTGTTTCAAATGGTCGTTGTAAGATTAAATACTTTTGAAGTAAAGATAACCTGTCATTAAATCTTGTACCCTTGACCTCGTTAAACATCTCATCCCTATTTTCCTGGGCATTTACTTTGTTAATCCTATTTATAAAGCCTTGCTTAGTACAGGCAACCGTTAAAGCGTCTATAGCATGATGTCGATGGTCTTCTCTTTTACTCCATCCAATAATTTTTTCTTTTTTATGCGTTTGTCCGTTAGTTACATATTCTATCAATTCAGTTTGATTAACTGTCTTATATCTATCTATCTGCAAATCCATTATCACATCGTCCCAACCCCATAAATGTCTAATCTCTGAAGTAACGGGACCACTGGTTGCATGTACATTCCTACATATCTGCGTTAAAAGATTTCTTACTTCTTTAGTAATAAACCGGGTTTCTTGTAACTGCCTATTGATGAAATCTTCTGGTATCTTATCAAGCGACATCATTAGTTTATTAAATTTCGCTTTGGATATTCCATCCTTTTTATAAAGGTGAATTTTAATAAATTCCAGATACGCATTATAGGTATGATCGCCTTGTGACTTCATAAAATCATGTGCTGTCATTTGATTTTTGCTTCCAAAACTTCCTGAGTTTAACCTTTTGGGACAGATGGTTTTATTACTAAAAGAATCATCAAACAAACGCGATTTAGGAATAATGTGTTCAATATCATATTCACCACTGAAAAGTTCTCCTAATGATATTGCTTTTTGAGGCTCATAAGGTGATACTTTACCAAATTCTTCCCATAATTTATATCGTTCAATATCGTTTCGCGAAACTCTTCTAAAGGGTAAAAGTTGTTTAATTATGGCTTCTATTTCTTTATGGCGTTTATCTTGTTTGCTATTTCGCGAGTATGCCTTATTCCGCTCCTCTGCATTTTGACGTAACTCTCGGGCAAGTTCTACCCTTATTTCAAATGCACCCTTATAACGTTCCTGGTTGGTTACATATCCATTATTTTCATCAATAATTTCATTGACAAGGTTTATTACCTGGTTAATGATCTTTTCTACTACCGGTTGACGCAAACTATTTTTAGGGTAAAGTTCTAATTTATCAATAAGGTCACGTGCTTCATTTTGAGCCGTTGTTTGAGAATTAGAATGATTATAACCCGCTGTTTTACAGGCCTCAGCATAATTCAAACCTTTTTGTAAATAAGGCACGATGTTTCTGAATGCCTTTGCACTTAAATTACCATAACCTTGTTTCGCAAAATCTATTTTAGCCAATGCTTTCGCTGCTTCGGGCGAAAAGCCGTAACGGCTTTGTAATTTGGCAATAAGTGTATCTATCTCCTCAACAGAATATAGCAAATGCCATAGTTGAAATAGCGGTTCTCTTTCAAAGCCGGCACCAATTTGCAATTGACCGTATACCTCTCCGGTTTGCTTGTTTACTTTTTGATCAGATGTAAGGTTAAACTGCAATAATTCTTCATGGTTTATCTTAAAGTGGTCGAATACTTTTCTTATAGCCGCATAAGTACGGTTCCCCTCCAATTCCTTTTCATTGCGGATATTTAGTTTGTAT
The DNA here is from genome assembly GCF_007971525.1 of Mucilaginibacter ginsenosidivorax. NCBI lineage: Bacteria > Pseudomonadati > Bacteroidota > Sphingobacteriia > Sphingobacteriales > Sphingobacteriaceae > Mucilaginibacter > Mucilaginibacter ginsenosidivorax. Next base: position 6,238,983 of record NZ_CP042437.1, on the reverse strand, counting down.
TCATCATACCCAGATTTGTAGCCGAGTTCCTTCAAACAATCTTTTGTAGTTAACTTACCTTTAACTGTTAGCAAATTAAATAAGCTTTGCTTTTCCTCTATCGTTAAAGGGCGTTTACCTTGTTTATCAAAGCCTTGCTCCTGCCCCTTCATGGCCTTAAAACTGGTGAGTTCTATGTTGTTGAGTTCCTGCCATATTTTGGCTACTTGAAAAAGTGGCGAACTTTTAGGTGTTGCCTTATGGTGCTTTTCAAACAGGCAATTGCTAACTAAACCCTTTTGTGAACGGAGCGGACGTTGGTAATAAATTGTTTCATTCCTGATCTTTTGCTTATTATCTTCTGTTAATACTTCAGGATAATACGCCTGCTGTTTGTTCCAAATCCGGTCAAATTCATCAAGGTAAGTGCTGCGCAGGTAAATATTTTCTTTGATGCGGATTTTATCATCGATCAATAATTGTGTATAAAAATGTTGGCCTATAGTGATACCTTCATCTTTTAAGGCCTGTTCACGATCGTTGATCAGATCAAGATAGCCTTTCTTTTTGGGTTTCGCATTCGAGGCTTCCGTTTCTTCGGCTGCCGTAACAGCTGTTTGCTCTTCATCGTTATTGGCCTTACGATTGCTTTTGTACCCTCGCTTTTGGTTAAGATGAAAAAATATACGCCCAATCTCTTGCAATGCTAATTGTTCTGTTACTCCTTTTGCTCTTAAGCCATAAAGATCAAGCGCACTTAAAAGAAACAGCTTTTTATCCGGCATCATATTTAATGCTTCTAACAGAATGCCAAGCTGCCGTCTGCGCAATTTATAGCGTTGCAAATTACGCCTGGCTCCTCGCCTTAAAGTACGATCCGCATTTTTAGACATGGCGTTGCCTTTGGTAAACTCGTCGTTTTCATCAGACGAAAGTGGAATGATACGGACGCCGATACCAGCAATAGAATAACTCTCATCGGGTAACTCCGGTTCATGTACCAGTGCCCAGCCAACAGAATTGGTGCCAATGTCAAGACCAAGGATTTTTTTCATGGAGTATTGATTTAGGTAAAATTTAATAAGATGGAAGAATGCAAATTACAAAGAATGAAGCAAATCGCAACTAATATAGACTCTTAAAAATGCATGCATAATACATTGATAATCGAAATATTAAAATCAAATTCAACCACCTTATTAAATTTATTTATATTTGTATTGTGCGGCCGGAGGGATTCGAACCCATCTTTTGGAGCTTAGTAGGCATCTGTTCTATCCATTAAACTACAGCCGCAACCAGAAATTACCACCTGTCCGTGGTTTTTTTTGGATCGCTTCAAAGATATAAAAAGATTATCTATATTAGAAAGTTAAATTTTTCAAAATTAAAAAAGGCGAGTTACCCCGCCTTAAATGTTTTCACAACGGAATAATCCTTATTGTGATTTGCTTTCATTCTTGAAAAGTAAATTTATAAAAAATTAATTCAAAAGTCTTTAAATAATAAAATTGATTATTTTTCTTACTGTTAAATAATTTTTATACTTTGTGGATAATTTAAACCATATTTCAAAATATAGAATATTAAATCAACCTAATACCAAATTATTAATCAACGCGAAGCGTTGCTGACCGTTTCTCTACGGAAGAACCGCGAATTTTGTACGAGAGAATGGAACAGTTGAGTGATGCAGCTTTACGGGTGCCTCCTTTACTGTATTTAATTCTCTCTGGTTCTTCGCGGTACCGTCCGTAGGTTGAGGTCAGTAAGGGGGGCATATGTAAGGAATTGCGGTAATACATCACAATTATGCCAACCCTAACCTGGATCGGAAAAGAAAAAGTAATTACCCATCATCATGATGTGCCTTTTAAAGTGCTGGCACATCAGTATACTTTCAATACCAGCGCCCCTCCCGACCTGGGCGAACCTTCCAACAAAATAATCCACGGCGATAACCTCGAAGCGCTGAAATCATTACTCCCCGAATATGAGGGCAGGGTGAAATGTATTTATATAGATCCGCCTTACAATACCGGCAACGAAAGTTGGGTATATAATGACAACGTAAATCATCCCAAATTAAAAAAATGGCTGGGCCAGGTTGTTGGCAAAGATAGCGAAGACCTTACCCGTCATGATAAATGGCTTTGTATGATGTACCCGCGATTGGTACTACTTCACAAATTGTTGGCAAAGGATGGGGTGATATTCATATCTATTGATGATAACGAACAGGCAGTCTTAAAGCTCATATGTGATGAGATTTTTGGTGGGGGCAACTTTGTTAACAATATCATATGGCAAAGAGCATATGCTCCAGTCAATACAAAAAAGCGTTTTTCTCCAAATCACGACTTCATTATTTGTTACGGTAAAGATATTAACGCACTAACCTTTCTTCTAAAAAGAACAGACGAAGCTAATGAACGCTATATAAATCCAGACAACGACAAAAGAGGCTTATATAAACCAGGAGATTTAAGTGTCGGCCCAATAGTCGAAAAGCAAATATATCCGATCACAACACCAAGTGGGCGCATAGTTTACCCACCGAAAGGATATTGTTGGCGTTATACAGAATCGCGATTTCAGGATTTAATTGCAGACAATCGTATTTGGTTTGGTCCCGATGGAAATAATGTGCCGGCCATTAAACGATTTATTTCTGAAGTAAAAGATGGCATCACCCCCATGACTGTTTGGACTTATAAAGAAGTAGGTCATACCCAAGATGCGAAAAAGGATATAAAAACTATTTTTTCAGAAAACGAACTGCTGTTTGAAACCCCTAAAGCGATAAAGCTTATGGAACGGATAATTCAGTTAGCTACCTCCTCCAACTCCATCATCCTCGACAGTTTCGCTGGCAGCGGCACTACCGCGCATGCCGTGCTTAACCTCAACAAAAAGGATGGCGGCAACCGCAAATTTATCCTCATTGAAATGGAGGACTATGCCGAAAGCATTACCGCCGAGCGGGTGAAACGGGTAATGCAAGGTTACGGCGGCAAAGAGGGTACCGGCGGCAGTTTTGATTATTATATCCTGGGCGAGCCGCTTTTTGTGGGCGAAAACCGGGAGTACCTGAACGAAGCCGTGGGCATTGATAAAATTAAAAACTATGTATGGTACAGCGAAACCCGGACCGCTCTGGATAAGTTTACTCCCGGCGCTGCCGATGATACTTTGTTAGGTGTGCACCACAATACGGCTTATTACTTTATTTACCACCCGGAAAGGCTTACCTCGCTTGATTTTGACAGCCTGGTGGGTATCAATGTACAGGCGGGGCAATACATTGTATACGCCGATAACTGCCTGCTATCTAAAGATTTTTTGTTTAGGCACAACATTGTTTTTAAAAAAATCCCGCGCGATTTAAGCCGCTTTTAACATGGAATTAAAAAGCTATCAATATAAAGTTATTCGCGACCTGGAAACATACCTGGAGTATGTGCAGCAATATAAAAAAACGGACAGGGCTTTTAACCTGTTTTGGGAGGAACGCATTGGTCCCTACAACCCGCTTAGCGGCGAGGGCATGCAACCGTATAAAAATACCATTCCAAACGCGGCACATGTTTGTATTAAGGTGCCCACGGCGGGCGGTAAAACTTTTATTGCCTGCAACGCACTGCACACCGTTTTTAGCGCTTACTCGGCCGTAATGCCCCGCGTGGTAGTTTGGCTGGTGCCATGGAGCAATTTATTAGGGCAAACGGTATCGGCATTAAGCAACCCGGCCCACCCCTACCGTCAAAAACTAAACAGTTTGTTTAACCACCGGGTAGAGGTGTATGAAAAAAAAGATTTGCTGCAGGGATTGAACTTTAACCCTGCTGTGGTTAAGGAACAACTGTCTATAGTGGTAATGAGCTTTGCCAGTCTGCGGGCTAAAAACAAGGAAGACCGCAAAGTGTACCAGGAAAACGGGCAGCTAGCTTCTTTCGCTTCACAATACACCAATATAGGTTATTTATTGCAGGATGTGGACGAGACATCGCTCATAAACGTACTGCGTAGTATGCAGCCGGTTATTGTTGTAGACGAAAGCCACAATGCCGAGAGCAACTTAAGTGTAGACATGCTGAATGCGCTGAACCCATCCTTCGTGTTGGATTTAACCGCTACGCCCAAAAACAACAGCAACATCATTAGCATGGTGCCTGCTATCGAACTTAAAAAAGAGCACATGGTAAAGTTGCCGGTAATTGTGTACAACCACCACGACAAAACCGAGGTGGTAAACAGCGCCCTGCACCTGCAACGCAAGCTGGAATTGCTGGCCATTGAACAGCAAAAGCAGGGTGGCAGGTACATTCGCCCGATAGTATTGTTCCAGGCGCAGCCCCGCATTGGCGAAGAGAACATTACTTACGAAAAACTTAAACGCCAGCTGATAACCATTGGCATCCCCCAAAACCAGATCAGGATAAAAACAGCTACCATTGATGAACTTAGGGGCGAAGATCTGCTATCTCCCTTGTGCGAGGTGCGATACATTATCACCATTAACGCTTTAAAAGAAGGCTGGGATTGCCCTTTTGCCTATGTGCTGGCTTCGCTGGCCGATAAATCGTCGGCAGTGGATGTCGAACAAATATTAGGCCGGGTACTGCGGCAACCGTATGTAACAAAACACAGCGCATCGCTGCTCAATATATCGTATGTGCTCACTGCCTCGGCCAAATTTAACGATACGCTGCAAAATATTGTGCAGGGCTTGCAGGCCGCGGGCTTTAGCGATAAGGATTACCGGGAAATTGATGTGATGACCGAAACGGAGAAGCAAGCTGCTATACCCGGTGTTTTAGAGCAATTTTTATTCCCGGAGAAAACAGGGACCGATGATCCGGAACTGGACACCAATCGGATAAATTTTGATTTGGGTGATACGATAACACCCGTTGCTAACGATTCGGTATTGGCAAAAATTGAAGATATGGCTATTGCACAAAGCGCTGCGCTGCAAGCCACCATCAACCAGCAACGCACGCAGCCTGCCGATGAGCAAATATTTGAAGAAATGGGCGATAAAATTAAGCGCTATAAACTGGTGGCTGCCGGCAAACCCTATGTTGCGGGAATAAAGCTGCCTCAGTTTTATTTGAATACAGGCAGGGCCAACATTTTTGGTACCGGCAGGGAGTTTTTAAGCCAGGAGCCTTTGTTAAGCCTGTTTAAGCTGAGTAATGAGGATATCAAAATTGATTTTGAACAGATCTCGTCGGATTTATATAAGGTAGATATTGAGGAAACCGGACAAAGCGAATATGATGCCCGCTTTACTAAAATTGAAGACATGGTGCTGAAAGAACCCGTAGTGGCCTACATTTTAGCTAAGCCACCAAGCAACCAGGTAAAAGATATTGCCCACCAACTGATAAAGATGATTGGCGACATGTACCCCATTGCCGACCAGGAGATCAGGATTTACATAGAACGGATCTTAAGCTCACTTAACGCCGAACAACTTCAGGATATTTTAGTGAGGAAGTTAAGCTACGCTGATAAAATAAAAGCCAAAATAAAACAGCATGCTGATAATTATGCCGAGGAACGGTTTAATGATTTGATTAAGATAGGCAAGATTGAAGCCGAAGCTACCTGGGCTTTCCCCGAAATGATAGTGCCGGGAATGCTCGGCGGAGCCGTTAGCAAATCGTTATATGAACGCGAGGGACTAATGAACGATTTTGAAACCACCATGATCCGCAATATTGCGGCGCTGCCCAACATCACCTTTTGGCATCGTAACCTGGGGCGGGGTAAGGGTTTTATGATTAACGGATATAAATCAAATCATTACCCCGATTTTATTGTGGGTACCAAACTGGGTAAGGTGATTTTGATAGAGACAAAGGGCGACGACCGGGATAATTCCGACAGCCAGGCTAAATGCCGATTAGGCAATAAATGGGCCGAACTGGCGGGTAATCGCTTTAGTTATTTTATGGTGTTTGACAAGAAGGCGATTGATGGCGCTTATAATGCTGATAAGGCGCGGGAATTGATAAAACAGCTGTAGCCTTTGGAGCAAAGATTTTGGGATGAAGAAGCATAGGCGGAAGATTTTTGGGTAAAGCAGCAATGAACACCAATAACCTCTGCAATTCACCTCTGGTGGGGCAGGAAAAATTTGTTCAATAATTACAATCACGTTAATATGATTAAAAGAACGCTTCACTTCAGCAATCCTGCTTACCTAAGCCTCAGTCAGGGGCAGCTTATGATTGATTTGCCGCATTTAAAAGTGTTAGGCGAAAAGGAATCCAAAAAGTCGGTGCCTATCGAGGATGTGGGCATTGTAGTGCTGGAGCATCAGCAAATTACCATTACCCATGGCTGCATAGCCGCGCTGCTGAATAATAACAGTGCCATTATTACCTGCGACCATACCCACCACCCTACCGGCATGATGCTGCCTATTGACGGGCACCATACCCAAAGCGAGCGCTTCCGGTACCAGGTTGATGCGTCGCTGCCTTTAAAAAAACAGCTGTGGCAACAAACTACGCAGGCCAAAATACTGAACCAGGCGGCCATATTGGCCGGCCGGGGTATCGATCATGATAATATGCTGCACTGGGCAAAATCGGTACGCAGCGGCGACCCTGATAATTACGAGGGCCGCGCGGCGGCTTATTACTGGAAAAACGTGTTTCCCAAAAAGGTAGAGTTTTTTCGCGGCCGGGAGGGCGACCCGCCCAACAACTTACTCAATTACGGCTACGCCATATTACGGGCCATTGTGGCAAGGGGGTTGGTATGTTCGGGGCTGATCCCTACGCTGGGCATCCATCACCGTAATAAATATAATGCCTATTGCCTGGCCGATGACATTATGGAACCCTACCGGCCATATGTTGATTTGATTGTATTGCGCATCATTGATAACGGCGAGAATTTTTTGGAGCTGGGTAATTCTATCAAATCGCAATTACTGGCTATTGCCACAGTTGATGTGCAGTTTGAAAAAAGCCGCAGTCCACTAATGGTGGGCGTACAAAACACCACCACATCGCTGGCCCGCTGTTACGAAGGGAAGCTGAGAAAAATAACCTACCCTATGATGAAGGATTTTGCACCAAGGCGGGGCGTGTTGTATAAAGACCTGGAAGAAGATTTTATAAGCCTGGCTGCCGAAGAAGAAGGGAAGTATTACAAAGCCGGCGATGATGACGACGAAGAAGAATTACCTTTTTGATAAATGCGCTTAAATGAATACCGGATTTTGTGGGTATTAGTTTTTTTTGATTTGCCTACCGAAACCAAAAAGGACAGGCAGATTTACAGCAAGTTTCGTAAGGATATTATGAAAGATGGCTTCGGCATGTTCCAGTTTTCTATTTACCTGCGCCATTGCAGCAGCCGCGAAAATGCCGACGTACACATTAAACGTGTAAAAAAGATACTGCCGCCCAAAGGCCATGTAGGCATCATGACCATTACCGACAAACAATTTGGCATGATGGAACTATTTTACGGAAAAGAAGAAAAAGAATTACCGGATACGCCCCAGCAACTGGAATTATTTTGAGCTGAAAGCGGAAGGCTTAAGGCAAAAAGCGAGGGGAGGATTAAAATTTGTTAATTAGAGACCCTCTTGCCGCCCTTGTAAAATTATGACAGGATAATAAAAGCGAAACCGATAAAAAATCCGGAAGCTTATGCAACCGGATTTTTTATTCCTGATTTTTGATATAAACAATTGATATTTAGAATTTTATACCATGGCAGGTTGATTCAAATATCAGTTGTTCAAAGAATGAAAGCAAATCACAACACAGCCTGGATTTAGGATTGTATATTATTGTTGATTCAAATATCAGTTGTTCAAAGAATGAAAGCAAATCACAACAATGCAAGTTCTGGCCTGTTAACTAAGTCAGTTGATTCAAATATCAGTTGTTCAAAGAATGAAAGCAAATCACAACGTAGATAGCTTGCGTAAAAAAGGATGTTTAGTTGATTCAAATATCAGTTGTTCAAAGAATGAAAGCAAATCACAACTTTTGCTGTCTTTACTTGTATTTTAGCCTCGTTGATTCAAATATCAGTTGTTCAAAGAATGAAAGCAAATCACAACGTTGCCTATATTCGGCCGGACGTTTAGCAAGTTGATTCAAATATCAGTTGTTCAAAGAATGAAAGCAAATCACAACAAACTTCCATACCGCACACCCATGTGCAAGGTTGATTCAAATATCAGTTGTTCAAAGAATGAAAGCAAATCACAACACCCAGTCTTCGTAGCTTCCTCCGCTTATGTTGATTCAAATATCAGTTGTTCAAAGAATGAAAGCAAATCACAACCCGCCTGGCCATTGCCATTAGCATTGGTACGTTGATTCAAATATCAGTTGTTCAAAGAATGAAAGCAAATCACAACTGCATATTCATGCCGACGTTTAGTCTGTTAGTTGATTCAAATATCAGTTGTTCAAAGAATGAAAGCAAATCACAACTGCATGTTCATTCCAACATTTAGTCGGTTAGTTGATTCAAATATCAGTTGTTCAAAGAATGAAAGCAAATCACAACCGTTACAGTCTATTCCTGGTGTGTTTTGTAGTTGATTCAAATATCAGTTGTTCAAAGAATGAAAGCAAATCACAACGGGCTTGTGAACGTTATTGTTGGGTTCGTTGTTGATTCAAATATCAGTTGTTCAAAGAATGAAAGCAAATCACAACCCGCCTGGCCATTGCCATTAGCATTGGTACGTTGATTCAAATATCAGTTGTTCAAAGAATGAAAGCAAATCACAACTTGTTGGGTTCGTTCCGCCGCTATTGGTTGTTGATTCAAATATCAGTTGTTCAAAGAATGAAAGCAAATCACAACTATCGGCTCTCGACTTCCGATAGAGGTACTGTTGATTCAAATATCAGTTGTTCAAAGAATGAAAGCAAATCACAACCAGGTACTATCATAGGCGCTACTACCACAAGTTGATTCAAATATCAGTTGTTCAAAGAATGAAAGCAAATCACAACCTCTTTAATTAAACGGGCACCAGTTAAATGTTGATTCAAATATCAGTTGTTCAAAGAATGAAAGCAAATCACAACGTTGGTGTTCCTGCTGGTGGTTGGCTACTTGTTGATTCAAATATCAGTTGTTCAAAGAATGAAAGCAAATCACAACCCTAATGCGTCGTTTTGAGATTTTGAGAGGGTTGATTCAAATATCAGTTGTTCAAAGAATGAAAGCAAATCACAACATACCGGCCAGGTAGTTATAGAAAAAATGGGTTGATTCAAATATCAGTTGTTCAAAGAATGAAAGCAAATCACAACGTAGCCCGTAGGGCAAAAGAAGCGGCCATGGTTGATTCAAATATCAGTTGTTCAAAGAATGAAAGCAAATCACAACGTAGGAAACCTGTTAAGGGCTGCGGGTTCAGTTGATTCAAATATCAGTTGTTCAAAGAATGAAAGCAAATCACAACCCAATACCGGGAAAGATAGAGCCGATTGCGGTTGATTCAAATATCAGTTGTTCAAAGAATGAAAGCAAATCACAACGTGTCGGTGCGTTATATGATAACGTCCTTTGTTGATTCAAATATCAGTTGTTCAAAGAATGAAAGCAAATCACAACAACCGATTGTATTGTAATTGTCTGTTGTATGTTGATTCAAATATCAGTTGTTCAAAGAATGAAAGCAAATCACAACGCATATTCATTCCCACGTTTAACCGATTGTGTTGATTCAAATATCAGTTGTTCAAAGAATGAAAGCAAATCACAACTGCTGTTTGCTGTTGATTTGAATGCTCCTAGTTGATTCAAATATCAGTTGTTCAAAGAATGAAAGCAAATCACAACTGCATATTCATTCCCACGTTTAACCGATTGGTTGATTCAAATATCAGTTGTTCAAAGAATGAAAGCAAATCACAACTCGCCGAAAGCATGGGAACATTAGCCGCGCGTTGATTCAAATATCAGTTGTTCAAAGAATGAAAGCAAATCACAACGCAAGCGCGGCAGTCCCGAAATTGCGGTTAGTTGATTCAAATATCAGTTGTTCAAAGAATGAAAGCAAATCACAACAGGGTTGAACAGGTAACTACCAATGACAAAGTTGATTCAAATATCAGTTGTTCAAAGAATGAAAGCAAATCACAACATGCGAAAGGCACATTAAAACCCCATTTAGGTTGATTCAAATATCAGTTGTTCAAAGAATGAAAGCAAATCACAACAATTACACTGTTGTTTGGATAGATGGCCGTGTTGATTCAAATATCAGTTGTTCAAAGAATGAAAGCAAATCACAACCTGTAATGGTTAAAGTCCAAAAAGAAATGTGTTGATTCAAATATCAGTTGTTCAAAGAATGAAAGCAAATCACAACTAAAGCCTCGCGTTCCCTAAAGTCGCTGCCGTTGATTCAAATATCAGTTGTTCAAAGAATGAAAGCAAATCACAACAGATATTTGGAAAGAAGCCCGAGCCAAAGTGTTGATTCAAATATCAGTTGTTCAAAGAATGAAAGCAAATCACAACCAAGCTTTTCCAGGCTAAATACACCATCAGGTTGATTCAAATATCAGTTGTTCAAAGAATGAAAGCAAATCACAACCCATTTATGGTAGATGTCCCTGGGTATGAAGTTGATTCAAATATCAGTTGTTCAAAGAATGAAAGCAAATCACAACATTGTTTTTGATTTATGTGAATTAATTTGTGTTGATTCAAATATCAGTTGTTCAAAGAATGAAAGCAAATCACAACTTACAGTGAATGGCTATGTACGGTTGATGAGTTGATTCAAATATCAGTTGTTCAAAGAATGAAAGCAAATCACAACAATGATGCACCATAACCTAATTTTTCCTCAGTTGATTCAAATATCAGTTGTTCAAAGAATGAAAGCAAATCACAACTTTAGCTGTTGAGTTGTCAAATTTAGAATGGTTGATTCAAATATCAGTTGTTCAAAGAATGAAAGCAAATCACAACGGTTTTGTAGCTGTTTATCAGCCACCATTTGTTGATTCAAATATCAGTTGTTCAAAGAATGAAAGCAAATCACAACTGCATGTTCATTCCCACGTTTAACCGATTGGTTGATTCAAATATCAGTTGTTCAAAGAATGAAAGCAAATCACAACACGCTTGTTGGAGTTCCGGCGGGTGGTTGGGTTGATTCAAATATCAGTTGTTCAAAGAATGAAAGCAAATCACAACTCTCCTTGCCATTGCCATTATCATTGGCGCGTTGATTCAAATATCAGTTGTTCAAAGAATGAAAGCAAATCACAACTGCATGTTCATTCCCACGTTTAACCGATTGGTTGATTCAAATATCAGTTGTTCAAAGAATGAAAGCAAATCACAACGTGGCGTAGGCGGCGCATTTGGCTGGCTCAGTTGATTCAAATATCAGTTGTTCAAAGAATGAAAGCAAATCACAACATTGGGGTGCTGCGTACGAACTGAACAGCGGTTGATTCAAATATCAGTTGTTCAAAGAATGAAAGCAAATCACAACGGCACCGATATTTGGGCATACGCAGGCACTGTTGATTCAAATATCAGTTGTTCAAAGAATGAAAGCAAATCACAACTTTAAAACCCCTATTAAATATCATGGCTATGTTGATTCAAATATCAGTTGTTCAAAGAATGAAAGCAAATCACAACTAGAAGATGTTTGCCGCGATCTGAACCGCGGTTGATTCAAATATCAGTTGTTCAAAGAATGAAAGCAAATCACAACCAGCCGTCGAAAGTCGGGGTAAAGATGTGGTTGATTCAAATATCAGTTGTTCAAAGAATGAAAGCAAATCACAACATTATATCATCAATCTTAGCATTGTGCCAAGTTGATTCAAATATCAGTTGTTCAAAGAATGAAAGCAAATCACAACGGCGTTATACTTACTACGCCCATTACTATGTTGATTCAAATATCAGTTGTTCAAAGAATGAAAGCAAATCACAACTAGCGAAGTGTGGGGCGATATAGTTAGTAGTTGATTCAAATATCAGTTGTTCAAAGAATGAAAGCAAATCACAACCTTTTACCGTCATATAAACAATGTGCAATTGTTGATTCAAATATCAGTTGTTCAAAGAATGAAAGCAAATCACAACCAGACGTATCGCTAAATACCGCGCTGAGCTGTTGATTCAAATATCAGTTGTTCAAAGAATGAAAGCAAATCACAACAATAATGCCCTGGTGGCCGTACTGGGTACCGTTGATTCAAATATCAGTTGTTCAAAGAATGAAAGCAAATCACAACTTATCCCAAATTGGGTAATCCCGGTCAGTAGTTGATTCAAATATCAGTTGTTCAAAGAATGAAAGCAAATCACAACGATATGGCTTTGGCACGCCTGATGCGTAGCGTTGATTCAAATATCAGTTGTTCAAAGAATGAAAGCAAATCACAACTTGTAAATACCCCTAAACTCTTCGATAGTGGTTGATTCAAATATCAGTTGTTCAAAGAATGAAAGCAAATCACAACCAGATACAATCGCTATGAAAACGCAAAAAAGTTGATTCAAATATCAGTTGTTCAAAGAATGAAAGCAAATCACAACCTGACTTCAACCCAAAAACGGCACTTCCGGGTTGATTCAAATATCAGTTGTTCAAAGAATGAAAGCAAATCACAACCTGACTTCAACCCAAAAACGGCACTTCCGGGTTGATTCAAATATCAGTTGTTCAAAGAATGAAAGCAAATCACAACGCGGCCTGCTACCTGGATTATACTGGTAAAGTTGATTCAAATATCAGTTGTTCAAAGAATGAAAGCAAATCACAACGTTGAATTGTCATAGAAATGTCATTTAGTGTTGATTCAAATATCAGTTGTTCAAAGAATGAAAGCAAATCACAACCCTGAAGACGTTGTAAAAAGATACCATCACGTTGATTCAAATATCAGTTGTTCAAAGAATGAAAGCAAATCACAACGACCACAAACGATGCGCCGGAAACTGACGAGTTGATTCAAATATCAGTTGTTCAAAGAATGAAAGCAAATCACAACTATACTATCGTTCAATACTTCGATATCATAGTTGATTCAAATATCAGTTGTTCAAAGAATGAAAGCAAATCACAACTTGCCAATACCGTAGCATTGAATACATTAAGTTGATTCAAATATCAGTTGTTCAAAGAATGAAAGCAAATCACAACGTTAGCTGGTAAAGCAAGTAAGCCCAACCTGTTGATTCAAATATCAGTTGTTCAAAGAATGAAAGCAAATCACAACGAATATGAAAAACTTCAAACAAAAATCAAAGTTGATTCAAATATCAGTTGTTCAAAGAATGAAAGCAAATCACAACCAATCATACCTAATCTGCATAAAGATGATTGTTGATTCAAATATCAGTTGTTCAAAGAATGAAAGCAAATCACAACAATGCAAGTTCGGGCCTGTTCACTAAATCAGTTGATTCAAATATCAGTTGTTCAAAGAATGAAAGCAAATCACAACAACTATTAAAAGCAATTACCAAATATTTCCGTTGATTCAAATATCAGTTGTTCAAAGAATGAAAGCAAATCACAACGCTTTTGTTCTTTGTGATAATCGGAAACAAGTTGATTCAAATATCAGTTGTTCAAAGAATGAAAGCAAATCACAACGCAGGGTATACAATTTATGTAACAAAAACAGTTGATTCAAATATCAGTTGTTCAAAGAATGAAAGCAAATCACAACAAGATTACCGATTAAAAACACCGAAAAGAAGTTGATTCAAATATCAGTTGTTCAAAGAATGAAAGCAAATCACAACTAATTCTTTTATCTTATTTTCAGATTCAGAGTTGATTCAAATATCAGTTGTTCAAAGAATGAAAGCAAATCACAACACAAATCATGCTGTTTATTTTCCTGATGCAGTTGATTCAAATATCAGTTGTTCAAAGAATGAAAGCAAATCACAACATGGTACGGATGCGGTTATTCGTTTGTTAAGTTGATTCAAATATCAGTTGTTCAAAGAATGAAAGCAAATCACAACAGGTAAAAATCTTTATATATATCTACGTGGGTTGATTCAAATATCAGTTGTTCAAAGAATGAAAGCAAATCACAACGTTAAACGTAGAGCGGATGAAGCGTTAGTGGTTGATTCAAATATCAGTTGTTCAAAGAATGAAAGCAAATCACAACCTCCGGTAGACAATTCGTCTACAGACTGGGGTTGATTCAAATATCAGTTGTTCAAAGAATGAAAGCAAATCACAACACCGTCAGATACACGCTTTTCGCTGTATAGGTTGATTCAAATATCAGTTGTTCAAAGAATGAAAGCAAATCACAACGCAAGGAAGCTTTACCTGCTTTTGGGATATGTTGATTCAAATATCAGTTGTTCAAAGAATGAAAGCAAATCACAACTTATCAGGATACCTACATATCTTAAACAGCGTTGATTCAAATATCAGTTGTTCAAAGAATGAAAGCAAATCACAACTCTATGCAGCGCCCTACCTTTCGAGCCTGGGTTGATTCAAATATCAGTTGTTCAAAGAATGAAAGCAAATCACAACACTTGTGAGGCTTTTTTATTTTAAACCCCTGTTGATTCAAATATCAGTTGTTCAAAGAATGAAAGCAAATCACAACAAATAGCTATCAATCCTTATTATCCACTTGGTTGATTCAAATATCAGTTGTTCAAAGAATGAAAGCAAATCACAACTAATCGTAATAACTGCGCTTCATTAATAGTGTTGATTCAAATATCAGTTGTTCAAAGAATGAAAGCAAATCACAACCGAGCTCTCTTGCGTACACCATTTTCCGGGTTGATTCAAATATCAGTTGTTCAAAGAATGAAAGCAAATCACAACCGCAATGCGGTCATGCCGGCAATGGGATCAGTTGATTCAAATATCAGTTGTTCAAAGAATGAAAGCAAATCACAACACAAACCCTAAATACAGCCTGCGGGTAAGCGTTGATTCAAATATCAGTTGTTCAAAGAATGAAAGCAAATCACAACGTGATTTCCGGTTTATAATTGCTGCAACTTGTTGATTCAAATATCAGTTGTTCAAAGAATGAAAGCAAATCACAACCGATCGGCAAAATTTACATCATCTTCTTTAGTTGATTCAAATATCAGTTGTTCAAAGAATGAAAGCAAATCACAACAGGCGGCGAGGTTGATCATAAAAAAGCAAAGTTGATTCAAATATCAGTTGTTCAAAGAATGAAAGCAAATCACAACACTTGTGAGGCTTTTTTATTTTAAACCCCTGTTGATTCAAATATCAGTTGTTCAAAGAATGAAAGCAAATCACAACAAATAGCTATCAATCCTTATTATCCACTTGGTTGATTCAAATATCAGTTGTTCAAAGAATGAAAGCAAATCACAACAATATGTAGATGCTTATTTCAAAAGTAAAAGTTGATTCAAATATCAGTTGTTCAAAGAATGAAAGCAAATCACAACATATCCCATCCGGGCAGCAGCTTGCCGTCAGTTGATTCAAATATCAGTTGTTCAAAGAATGAAAGCAAATCACAACTAATTTCAAACCATTCCGAACTCGGAACGGGTTGATTCAAATATCAGTTGTTCAAAGAATGAAAGCAAATCACAACTGCCTGCGGAAGGTTCTAAACACCTTGCCGGTTGATTCAAATATCAGTTGTTCAAAGAATGAAAGCAAATCACAACACAAACCCTAAATACAGCCTGCGGGTAAGCGTTGATTCAAATATCAGTTGTTCAAAGAATGAAAGCAAATCACAACCTTTGAAGGGTTTTGACTTATATCCCAACCGTTGATTCAAATATCAGTTGTTCAAAGAATGAAAGCAAATCACAACTCAGATCGGCGTATGGCGATGCGTTTGCGGTTGATTCAAATATCAGTTGTTCAAAGAATGAAAGCAAATCACAACAGGCTTTCTGTTGTAAATGTTAGCGTTACCGTTGATTCAAATATCAGTTGTTCAAAGAATGAAAGCAAATCACAACGTTCCCTTTTTTTTAAAAAAAAGGGGTGGTGTTGATTCAAATATCAGTTGTTCAAAGAATGAAAGCAAATCACAACAGGGTTTGAATAAAGGTGGTATAAGCAGTTGTTGATTCAAATATCAGTTGTTCAAAGAATGAAAGCAAATCACAACTCGAAACCGGCACGTTTGTGAAACTGCCATGTTGATTCAAATATCAGTTGTTCAAAGAATGAAAGCAAATCACAACACCGGCCGAGTTCATGACCAGTTACCATAGTTGTTCCAAATATCAGTTGTTTAAAGATTGAAAGCAAATCACAACTTAAGTAAGGCCCTGCCCCAATTAACCGATGTTGTTCCAAATATCAGTTGTTTAAAGATTGAAAGCAAATCACAACCGCCGTTTGTTCTCGCAACCAACTACAACCAACCACCCTACACCAGCCCCCATATACCGTCAACCCTATGTCGTTATCCACCCCTCAAATTGTCACTTCTGCCCAGTATAAAATCCCGGAATGCTATCGATATTTGTATTGTCAATAAAATCGAAACAACTTAAATCACATTTTATGAAAAGAGTATTTAAAGGAACTGATGTCATGAAACCTGCATTCATAATTGCTTTGCTTTTTTTTACCGTATTGCAGTGTTATGGCCAGCAGCTTAAACCTGCAAATAGTGGCTATGCGCCTGTTAATGGCATTAAGGTTTATTATGAGGTATATGGCGAGGGTAAGCCCCTGGTTTTGCTGCATGGTGCATTTTATACCATCGAGATGAACTGGGGCCAGTTAATACCTGAACTGGCAAAAACAAGAAAGGTAATTGCCGTTGAAATGCAGGGGCATGGGCACACCCCGTTTTCGGACAGAAAATTAGATATTGCTACCATGGCCAGTGATGTGGTAGGGGTTATGGATTTTTTAAAAATTGACAGTGCCGATGTTGCAGGTTATAGTATGGGTGGCTCTATAGCTTACCAACTGGTTGTGAAAAGCCCTAAACGGGTAAAAAAACTGGTGATCATTTCTTCTACCTACAAATCCGGTGGCTGGCTGCCGGTTATAAACGATGGATTTAAAGGCTTTAAGCCCGAGTTTTTTAACAATACGCCTATAAAAACGGCATATGATGCAGTAGCACCCGATAAAACAAAATGGACAAAGTTTATTGAACAAATGATTGCTTTTGCCGGGGTGCCTTTTGACGTGGGCGACGCCAATATTGCCAAAATCACATCGCCGGTATTGCTCATCTCGGGCGACAATGATGGCCTTGATAAAGTAGAGTTGATGAAAACATACAAATTACTGGGAGGTGGCGTAGCTGCCGATTTGGGGCCGATGCCAAAATCACATTTAGCCATTGTGCCCGCGCAGAGCCATGTGAGCCTGATGATGCAAACAAAAACAATAGCAGGTTACCTTGACGACTTTTTAAAGTAATAAAATAGTACCGGATATTTTTAAAGACGAATTTCAATCTCAGATTTATCTATGAACTAATTATAAACAAAATGAGAAAAATCAGAATTTTTGAACATATCTCGCTGGATGGCGTGATTGAACACGACGGAGACTACACCTACGGGGCATGGACTACGCCCTACCGTAGCCCTGCCGGGGCGGCAATGCTATTTGAAGCTTACGGGCCAAATTTCGACCTGCTGCTTGGTCGCCACACTTACGATATATTCAGTAGTTTTTGGCCCAATGCCGGAGATTTCCCGATGGCAAACGCCATAAACGCTGCAACAAAATACATAGCAACCCACAACCCCGCCAGCCTGGAATGGGGACCGGTGCAGCATTTGGGTGAGGACGTTATAGAGGCCATTCGTGATCTCAAACAAACAGACGGCCCCGACTTGATTGTTGTGGGAAGCTCGACCCTAACGTCGGTATTGCTTGACCAGGGACTGGCCGACGAGGTTGTGCTCATCACCTACCCGGTTTTGCTTGGCCATGGTAAACGCTTATTAGCGGACAGCATTAACGCCAGGGAACTTGTTTTTGTCGACTCGAAAGCCACGCCAACAGGTTTACTCGTGAACACCTACCGGCACGTTGGACCGTTGAAATCCTAATATTTTATACACTCCGGCTATTAGGCGGGCGGAATTATTGTTGATTCGTTCGGCCTGACTTTTATGCTGGCAATACTTATAATAAAGAGGCTGTCTCATTATCTGAAACAGCCTCTTTTCCTTGCATTAAATTGTTAACGCTAATATCATTATTTAGGGGCAAGGTCGCCGTACCAGTAAGCCGCCGTTACGCCGCCATCCATCAAAAAATCACTGCCGGTTATGAAAGCGCCGTCCTGCCCCATGAGCAAAGCGCCTACGTTGCCAACCTCGTCGGGGGTACCGGCCCTTCCGGCAGCCGAGATATTGATCATTTTGCGATAACCTTCGCCACGCGGGCCGTTTAATTCGTCCTTAGCCAGCGGCGTAATGATAATTCCAGGGCTAATCGCGTTTATCCGCGCACCGCGCTTGCCCCAATTCACAGCTTCGGCCATTACGCGCAGTGAATTTCCGCGCTTTGATAATTGATAGGCACGCAATGAATCTTTTACCTGGGCGGGCTGCAAAAAATCTAAAGCCAGCAATTCGTCTGCAGGTGTGGTTGCCAATGCTTTATCCTGTTCAGGGGTTAATGCGGGCAAGCGGTGGCCCGACTGCGAAGCGATAACTACACCAGATCCACCGCTTGCAATCACCTTGCCAAATTCTTCCAATATAACAGCGTTGCCATAGAGATCGATATGCAATATTGTTGAAGGCGATGCCTGCGAAGGCGATACACCGGCAGCTTGTATCAACCCGGTAACGCTGCCGATTGACGTAGCCTTTTCGACCAATGCCCGGACAGACGTACGGGATGAAATATCAACCGTTGTAGTGCTTACTTCGAAACCAGCCTCGCCCAACACTTTGGCAGCAGCGTCGGCATTATCTTGTTTCAGGTCGGCCAGTAAAATATGCTTTCCGGCACTCACTCGGCGGGCAATGGCCTGGCCGATGGAACCTGCGCCAATTACAACAATTACATTTTTCATAAATATATCTTTGTTTACGTCAGTTATCACAAGCCCAAAGTCCAGCTTGTTTTTTGGTTAGCTATTATACGGATCAGCATGCTTGTTGTTTCTCTTCCGCTTGTTAAGCGGATTTTAAAGGGTTACGACGGTTCATACTTAAAAGATTAGTGTTGTGGTTGTGCCGGTTGGGCTATGTTGGTTTTCATTTTAACCGGCCGTATTAATGTTGAAAAAGTAAGCGAACCCATTTTCCATTTGCCGTTTTCTTTAAGGTATACCTCGGTCACCATAAACGCATGCACAACTTCGTTACCACCCACTACTGCCAGCAAATCGATATCATTTAACAGGATAGCCGTATTACCGAAAATATTTACAGATGCCCCGTAAACCTCGGCTTGTTTATACCAGATGAAGCCGCCCTTAATGGTATTCAGTTCCTGGGTTTTACCCCAGCTTCCGCCCATGTGCACAAATACACAGTTCTCGGCAAACAGCCCGGTTAATGCATCTACATTTTTGCCGGCCATCCATGTCCATTTCGTTTTGGATAGGTCAAGTAGTTCCTGTTCGTCCTTAGTTGTAGTTGTTGATGCCGCACCGGGCAATTTGGCCTGGCCAAGGGATAACTGCACACCGGCAATACACATGAACAGCGCGATAATGATTGCTTTCATATTTTTGGTTGTAAAATAGGTTTGTATATATTAAGAAATTAATTTGCGCTGTTGTACTCGGCATCGGTTACCCTTTGCAGCCATATGGTTTTATTTTTAGCACTGTTTGTGCTTACCGCTATATAGGTGAACAAACTATTGGGCGATGCGCCGTGCCAGTGTGCCACACCCGGGTCGCAATTGATAACATCCCCTTTATGAACAATGCGGATTGGCTTACCTTTTTCCTGGTAATAGCCTGTCCCCTCGGTAATCATCAGGATTTGCCCAGCGGGATGGATGTGCCAATCGAGTTTTGCACCCGCCGCGAAAGTTGCATTGGCCACATTAATATCAATAGTACTATCGGCTTTGTTAAGTTCGGTAAGCCAAACTGTTCCGGTATGATTATTAACAGTTGAAATTTCGCCCTTTGGAAAAACCGGGGCATTTTGAGCAGTTGCCCGCATTGTAAACCCGGCAAATAATCCGCAGGTAATGAGCAGTAATTTTTTCATAATAATTATTTTAACGGTTAACCATTTTTTGTCCCTGTTCGGAATAACGATGGCCGTGCACCTCGATTTGTGACAGGCTATTGCCAATCTCAAGGAGATCTTTGGCAGATAACCGGATATCCTCAGCACCCAAATTCTCTTCCAAACGGTGCATTTTTGTGGTACCGGGAATTGGAACAATCCAGGGCTTTTGCGAAAGCAGCCAGGCCAACGCAATTTGGGCAGGCGTTGCGTTTTTGTCTTTGGCAATAAGGCCAAGTACCTCAACCAATGCCTGGTTCGCCTTCCGGTTTTCTTCGGAGAAACGAGGAACTGTGTTCCTGAAATCGCTTTTATCAAATGTGGTACTCCCATTAATGGCGCCCGTTAAAAACCCTTTACCCAGCGGACTAAACGGCACGAAACCAATACCCAGTTCTTCCAGTACAGGTATTATATCCTGCTCAGGTTCGCGCCACCAAAGGGAATATTCGCTTTGCAGGGCCGCAACCGGTTGTATCGCATGCGCTTTGCGGATAGCGCCAACCCCAGCTTCCGACAGGCCAAAATGTTTAACCTTGCCTTCGGCAATCAAATCTTTAACTGTACCTGCAACGTCCTCCATCGGCACATTCGGATCAACGCGATGTTGATAAAACAAGTCGATGTGGTCTGTTCTCAAACGTATCAATGCGGCTTCAGCAACCTTACGGATATGCTCGGGCCGGCTATCTAAACCAAGGGGTGGTTTGCCGTCTTTAAAGCCAAATTTGGTGGCAATAACCACCTGGTCGCGAAAAGGCTCCAGGGCCTCGCCTAAGAGCTCTTCATTGGTAAAAGGCCCGTAAGCTTCCGCTGTATCAAAAAACGTAACACCGCGCTCAAAGGCGGCGTGTATTAATTTAATTGCTTCCTGTTTTTCTGTTGCCGGGCCGTAGCCAAAACTCAGTCCCATGCAACCCAATCCAAGGGCCGATACTTCCAGCCCGCTATTTCCTAATTGTCTCTTTTTCATTTTTTTTAACCGTTGTAGTCCTCGTCTGTAACCTGCTCCAGCCAATCTACCGGTGAGCCATTCTCCTTTTCCTGTACAGCAATGTGACTCATGGCTGTGGTGGTAGTTGCGCCGTGCCAGTGCTTTTCGTTCGGTTCAAAGTAAACCACATCGCCCGGAAAGATATTTTCTTTAACACCTCCCTCCCGCTGTACCCAGCCCGCTCCTGCGGTAACAATAAGTGTTTGACCGAAGGGATGCGTATGCCAGGCAGTACGCGCGCCCGGCTCAAATGTCACCAGCGCCATTGCTACACGCGCAGGTGCGGGTGGTTCGTTTAGCGGATCAATTCGTACAGTACCGGTAAAATATTCGGCCGGCCCTTTTGCCGACGGCTTAGAGCCAATACGTTGAATTTTCATAGGTTTAAATTTTAGTTATTCAATTTTCGTTCTCCCAGCCATTTCACCATTTTAGGATCGCGGTGATCGAAAAAACTGCTAGCATTGGTATCCAATGTTTTAATGCGTTCCATTTCATCAGTTGTAAGTTCGAAATCAAGGCTATCCAGGTTTTCGGCCATGCGCTGCTTACGTACCGATTTTGGAATAGCGACCACGCCCCTTTGGGTAAGCCAGCGCAGTACTACCTGGGCAATTGACTTGTTGTATTTGTTGCCAATGGCCTGCAGCAATTCATTTTTAAACATATCATTCTTGCCCTCAGCAAAGGCCCCCATGATTCTATCTGCACGTTGTTATCAATCATGAATTGCTGCGCATCAATTTGCTGGTGAAACGGGTGCGTTTCTACCTGGTTAACAGCCGGCACAATTTCGTTGTTGATAATCAGGTCAATCAACCTGTCGGGCTGAAAGTTGCTTACGCCGATGGCACGTATCTTGCCTTCTTTGTACAAATCTTCCATCGCGCGCCATTCGCCATATACATCGCCGTAAGGCTGGTGAATTAAGTAAAGGTCGAGATAATCCAGCTGTAGCTTCTTCAACGAAGCTTCAAAAGCCTTTTTAGCGCCGTCGTAACCGTTTGATTGAATCCACAGCTTGGTAGTAATAAACAGCTCTTCCCTGGCCACACCGCTGCGCTTAATGGCTTTACCCACGGCTTCTTCATTCATATAGGATTGTGCGGTATCAATTAACCTGTAGCCGGTATCAATGGCATCCACTACATTTCTTTCACATTCTGCCAGGTCGGTTACCTGGAAAACGCCAAAACCGAGGATTGGCATTTCAACACCGTTATTTAATTTTACTTTTTGCATAAAGGATATTTAACAACACAAAGGTGAGGCGTTTTATCTGACGGGATAGGATACAGATTACGGATGTTTCTACCATTATTACTGATTTAAGCGCTGGTATGATTAATGCGTTGATTAATAATGTAAATTCGAATAAAGAATTAGATTATGGACAGCATGCGGCGTTTTAATACGATTAGCGAATACAATGCATTTAATAACAACGAAACCAGGCACCCATTGGTTAGCGTTGTCGATCTGTCAAAGGCTGCCCCCAGGCAGGGCTCACAAATGTATTTTGGCTTTTACATCGTATTTTTAAAAGATGTTAAATGCGGCGACCTGGTTTATGGCCGTAACACTTATGATTACCAGGAGGGCACATTGGTTTTTATGGCGCCGGGACAAGTGGCTGGCGTAAACAGTAATGGCGAGTACTACCAGCCCAAAGGCCATGTACTGGCTTTTGATGCAGATTTAATTCATGGTACATCGTTGGGCAGGCATATTCAGGACTATAACTTTTTTAGCTACCAATCAAACGAAGCGCTGCATTTATCTGAAAAGGAACGGAGCATTGTATTGGATTGTTTTTCAAAAATAAATTACGAACTGGAACGGGGGATTGATAAACACAGCAAGAGGTTAATTGTATCCAACATTGAATTATTTTTGGATTACAGCGTTCGCTTTTACGACAGGCAATTCATCACCCGCGACCACGTGTATAAGGGAACCATTGAGAAGTTTGAAAAGCTATTGAATAATTACTTTTCTTCAGAAAAACCTCAAACAGTTGGCCTGCCATCGGTGGCCTATTGTGCCGATGAACTAAATTTATCGCCAAATTATTTTGGCGATCTTGTGAAGAAAGAAACCGGCAAAACCGCGCAGGAGTATATCCAGTTTAAACTTATTAACCTTGCCAAAGAAAAGATCTTCGACGGTGAAAAAACCGTGAACCAGGTTGCTTATGAGTTAGGTTTTAAATACCCGCAGCACTTTACACGGTTGTTTAAAAAACAGGTGGGCCAAACACCCCATGAATACCGTTCATTGAATTGAAAACTTATTAAAGTTATATATTAGTATTAAGTCAACAGTATTAAGTCGTAAGTCTAAAGTTGAATTTTTCCTTTTTCGACTTAGAACTTAAGACTTTGGACTAAAGACAATCCGTCAATTTATCGTTGACACGACATTTAGCGTGCTTCCGGAAAGCGCCAAAGGCATCACCAGCATGAAATTGGTGATTTAGTTGATTACCCAACGGTAACGGCGTTCCGGGGGTGAGATACCGGGACGCTTTTTTGATATTTTTGCAATATCTAAAAATAGCAGTTAAAGCTTTAACATTTAATACCAATTATAAATGCTATGATTAACATTAATGTAAACGGAACACCGCATCAGATTGAGGCAGACCCGAATATGCCACTGTTGTGGGTAATACGGGATATTATTGGCCTCACCGGTACAAAATTTGGCTGCGGCGTGGCACAGTGCGGTGCCTGCGTTGTTCACCTGAATGACCAGGCAGTCCGGTCATGTGTAACCAAAGTAAGCCGTGCCGAAGGTCAAAAGATCGTCACCATTGAAGGTCTTTCTAAAAATAATGACCACCCGGCCCAGCTTGCCTGGAACCAGGAGCAGGTGCCGCAATGCGGTTACTGTCATTCGGGCCAAATCATGTCGGCGGCGGTGTTGCTTCGCGAAAATAACAACCCCAGCGATGCCGATATTGACGCGGCCATGGCCGGTAATATTTGCCGCTGCGGCACCTACCAGCGTATTCGCAAAGCTATTCGTACAGCTGCAGAATTGCAGAGAAAGGAGAGCGCCAGCAAATGAAAAAGCAATTAAAAAATAAGCGTCGTTATACGGGCGTTGCGAGAGCCTTTGCTGTAGTTGGCGTATTGTTATCTGCCATAGCTATCATGTCTTTCGGGCTAAACTCCGAACCCGGAAAGAGAGAGGCCGCCCCTATCGTCGTCAGGAAAGATAGTGTGGCATCGGTTAAGGCGTTTAAACAGGTTTACAGTGTTTTGATGAGCGCCCGGTGTATGAACTGTCACCCCTCGGGCAATATTCCTTTACAGGGCGACGACAGTCACCTGCATACCATGTCGCCCCAAAGGGGAGTTGATGGCAAGGGTGTTTATGCCATGAAATGCGCTAATTGCCACCAGGCAACAAATACACCTGGATTGCATACGCCTCCGGGAAACCCCAACTGGCATTTGCCCCCGGCCGATATGAAAATGATATTCCAGGGCCGGAGCCCGCGGCAATTGGCCAAACAGATCATCGATCCCAAACAAAATGGCCATAAGGATATGAAAAAGCTGATTGAGCATGCTGATGACGGTTTGGTTTTAAGTGGCTGGAACCCCGGCGAAGGCCGTACCCTGCCACCCATGAGCCACGCAGCATTTAAAAAAGCATGGATAACCTGGCTAACCACCGGGGCATACGCGCCAAAGAAGTAACAGACAGCCTAACCAATAACCAGAATACCATGAGTGTGAGTAACATATCAAGAAGAAACTTTTTAAGGGCGGCGGGCCTTACCGGAACAGCTTTACTTGTTGGCCTGTATTTTCCGTCGGGCGCCGAAGAAGCTAAGGTTGCTGCCGCAGATTCGGCGGTGGCTTCGGATATAGAGATGAATGCCTGGATACATATTGACACGAATGGCAAGGTTACTATTTTCAGCCACCGGGCCGAGATGGGCCAGGGTGCTTACCAATCTGTTCCGCAAATTGTTGCAGAAGAACTGGAAGTTAATTTGAATGATGTAAACATACGCTTCGCGCAGGGCGATCGTCAAAAATACGGCAACCAGGTAACGGGCGGCAGCTCTACCATCCGTGGTTCATACAAGAATTTATTGAAATTAGGTGCATCAGCACGCGAAATGCTGATAGCGGCAGCAGCCACCAAATGGAATGTGCCGGTAACAGAATGTTATGCCGAAGCCGGGCACGTGATCCATCGTCCAACAGGAAATAAATTTCATTACGGCGAACTGGTGGAGGCAGCATCTAAACTGGAAGCACCTAAAGATGTTGTATTGAAAAAGCGGTCCGATTACAAACAGATAGGCAAACCGCTGCACAGGCAGGACACCCCGTTAAAAACCAACGGCAAAGCCATTTTCGGGTTAGATTTTAAACTGCCGGGGATGCTATATGCTGTAGTGGAGCGAAACCCACGCTTACGCGGAACACTCAAATCATTTGATGCCAGCGCGGCGCTGAAAGTTCCGGGTGTTAAAAAAGTATTCAAAATACAAACGGGTGTTTTTCAAACTTTCAGAGACGGCATTGCTGTGGTAGCCGATAGCACCTGGGCCGCCATACAGGGCCGCAAAGCGTTAACCATTGAATGGGACGACAGCGGCTTTGAGCACGTGAACACGCCCGATATTTATAAAAAACAACATGAACTCATTAACAACGAAGAAGGCTTATCTGCCAGGAAACAGGGCGATCCGGATGCCATATTAAATACAGCCACCCAAAAGCTGGATTTGGTTTATGAAACACCATACCAGTCGCACAGCGCTATGGAGCCGCTGAATTGCGTGGCTTTTTACCAGCCCGATAAGCTGGAAATATGGGGTCCGATACAGGCACCTGAATGGGTGCAGGATTACATTTGCGCGCAGTTTAAGCTGCCGAAAGAAAAGGTGATTGTTAACATGACCTTTTTAGGCGGCGGTTTCGGGCGAAAGGCCTTCATGGACTATCCACACGAGGCTTGCCTGATCTCGAAAGAAACCGGCACCCCTGTGCAGGTAGTTTGGACCAGGGAAGACGATATGACACAAGGTCCCTACCGGGCCGGCATCTCATACCGTTGCCAGGGCGCCATCAGCAACGGGCAATTAAGCGCTTTAAAGTTCCGGATGGCCGGGCAAAACACGGCTCACTGGCAAGGAGGCCCTAAAGACAGGGCCAACCGCAGCACTACCGAAGGCTTCCTGGCCCCATACTATAAAAGCATAAAAGACATTAGCTTCGCCGATGTGCCGTTTGAAACACCTATCCCCAATATCTGGTGGCGATCAGTATATGCATCAACCAATGGCTTTGCTTACGAAAGTTTCCTGAACGAAATGGCGCACCTTGCCGGTAAAGACCCGCTTGATTTTAGACGAGGCTATTTAAACGAAGAACGGGAACAAAAGCTAATAGATAAAATGGAACAGGTTTCGGGCTGGAAGCTGAAAAACAAAGGCGACGGATTTGGGGTTGCCATTACCGAATGCTTTGGAACCACCGTTGGCCAGATTGTTAAGGTATCGAAAAAGAACGGTGAAAAGGTAAAAATTGATAAGGTGTGGGCTGTTGTAGACTGCGGCTGGTACGTAAATCCGGATATTGTTCATGCACAGGTAGAGGGTGCCATTGTTATGGCGCTTGGCGCTGCTACTACACATGAAATTACCTTTAAAGATGGGTTGGTAGAGCAACGGAATTTTTATAACTATTTAATGCCCAGAATTAACGATATGCCTTTGGTTGAGGTGCACATTATGGAAAATGATGCCAATGCCGGTGGTGTTGGCGAGCCGGGACTACCGCCATTTGCACCAGCCCTAACAGAAGCTATTTTTGATTTGACAGGCAAACGCATCCGCAAATTACCGTTTGACATGGCAACCGTATAAAGGTGCGGACAGAAGGGACAAATAATACTGAACACCGAATATCCAATATCCAACACCGAAGTTTTTCCTTCATTATTCGAAATTGGATATTCGGTATTCGATATTAAATCGACCTTAATTCCCTACCTTAATGACATTGGGCTAAGGTCGGTGCAGTATGAACAGAAAGCCTCGCGGTCGATTCTACAGGTAGCGTATGCCTTCTAATTCTTCACCCTCCCCTGCTCGGTATCCGCGCCGGTTTGTTCTTTTTTGCGCTGGCCGGCTACGGCTTTGCCGAAACGGAAACTGAGCGTTAGCAGGGCCGACCGGGTGTCGCCGTGGTTGGTGTAGCTGGCATCGGTAAGGTACAGGTTATTGATAGTGCCCCGGTTGATGTTGGTATACAAAATATCGTTCACGCTCAATTTAACCGTTACTTTGGGCGATAGACTTTTTGATACCGCTGCATTTAAAGCCCCCTTACTACCGGTAACAAACTGGGCACTGGTAATACTGCTTTGGTAATTGCCATCAACCTGCAGGTTAAAACCTTTTTTAAGCTTAAACTGCAAAATGCCTTGCCCGTATACAAACGTGCCTTTGGTATCCAATAAGCCGGTGTAAAAATTACTGCGCGAGTGTACGCGGGTAACCTCGCCATTTACCTGTACAGTAAGCCATTTTGCCGGCTCAAAGTCGGCATCGACAGAAAAGCTGCTTACCGTTTTATGGCCGATGTTGCCGGGGCGGCTGTAGTAAATACCGTTTACTATCTGGATAGTTTCATCCGTATCGTTTTTTGTGTCGCTGTAACTGAGCGTACCGGTAATATGGTTTTTGAAAATATAGGCCAGCTCAATTTTATTGGCGAACGATGGCTGCAGGTAAGGGTTCCCTATGTAATAAGTAAATTTATCCAGGGGAGAAACAAAGGGGTTCAGGTCCTGGTAATACGGCCTGTCAATACGGCGGCCGTAGTTCAGCTGAATTTGGTTATCGGCCAGGCTATCCAGTTTATATTGCACAAATAAGGTTGGGAACAGGTTGGCATAATTACGGTTAAAGGCCGAATCGGGTTTTATAACGTTGCCCAGCTGATGTCCTTTCGAGCTGGTATTCTCCAATCGTAAACCAGCCTGGATGCTCAGCCTTTTAAATTCCTTGTTGAGGTTAAGGTATGCGGCATTAATATTCTCCTTATAATTAAAGTGGTTTGTTTTATCATAATCGGGCGTGGTATTGCCGTTTAGAGTATTAAAATAACCGGCCACGTTATCTGTTTGGGTATAGCTTGTTTTTACCCCGGCTTCCAGTTTTATGCCGCCGCCCAGCGGATGCCCGTAATCGGCCTTGCCAGATAGTATTTTAATATTTGACGGCAGGTTGCCGTTTAAACTGCTTTGGTCTATTAATGCCCCGCCGGGCAAAAAGGTGTGGCTGTCAAAATCCTGCTGGTTGGTAGTGGCATAATGCAGGTAATCAAGGTTGGCGGTAAAATCCGGGCCGTCTTTCTTAAACTCGTGCCGGTAATTCAGGTTCAGGGCTGTATTTTTAAAGCTGCCCTTTTCGGTGTTTTTTGAAATCACGCTTGAGTCGAGCTGCCCTGCCGCATTTAACAGGTTGCCCGTGCCTGTACTTAGCAAATACGGATAGCGGGCCAAACCGGTGAGCGCTATGCCAAAGGTTGTATTTGGCGATGCATCATAATCGGCACCAATGGTAACCTTACCGCCATGCCCCCGGCGGCGGTTATAGGTATCCTGGTTAAAAATACCGGTAGTTTGGCCATCGGTATTTTTGTACCGGCGAAAAATGGCAACATCGGCATAACTGTTACGCACAGTGTAAGCCAGGTTGCCAAACAAGTTGAGCTTATTTTTTCGATAATTGAAATTAAAGCTGTTGTTGGTACGGGTATACCGGGACTGCCCAATGCTTAAACTAAGCCCCAGGTTAAAGCCCCTAACCTGCGTTTTTTTTGTTTTGATATTGATAACGCCCGCATTACCTGCCGCATCATATTTGGCCGGCGGGTTGGTCATAATTTCTATTTGTTGCAGGCTTGATGATGGCAGGCTGCGCAGGTAATCGGCAAGGGCGGCTCCCGACAGGTAGCTGGGCTTATCATCAATAAAGATGACAACGCCTTGCTGCCCCTTAAGGCTGATTGTCCCGTTCTGATCAACCAGCACACCCGGCGATTTCTCCAACACCTCCAGCGCTGTAGTACCCGCATTGCTGATGATAGCATCTACATTTACCACCGTCCGGTCTATCTTATGTTCGATATACGATTTTTTACCGGTGATACTTACCTCTTTAAGCGCAATGTTACCTGTTTGCAAAACCACCTCTTTTAACGACACCGCCGGTTGCTTATCGCTGATAGCGATAGTATCGCTTTTATAAGGGGTATAACCGGCGGCGGTTATAAACACCCGGTAAAGGCCGGTTTTTAGTCCGTTAAAAACAAAGTTCCCGGCAGCATCTGCCAATTCGTATTTAAGCACTATAGAATCCTTTACGCCGCGTAGTGTTATGGTAGCGCCATCAGCAGGCTTTTGGGCGGCATCCCGTACTTTACCGGTTATTTTACCGGTTGCTATCTGGGCGTTTACAAAAATCGGGGCAATAGTTATCCATATGGTTAAAATAACCATGATCAGTTTTTTCATTTCAATAAGATTAAAGGGTTTGGTACCTGTGCAGGCTTACTTAATTACATTTTTGCTTAATTGCCCGCAAAGGTTTTTGAGGCGCAACAGGGATACTGCAGAATTGGTGTCTTTATCAACCTTAACCAATAGCCAACCGGCAGACGCCCTGATGTAAAAATTGCTGCTATCGCCAAGCGTTACCCGGGTATCTAATTCATCTGCGTTTTTAAATACGGTTACTGGTTTTAAAGTTTGGTTGATAAAAGCTTCTACCTTTTTAGTTTGATCGCGACTGTAGGAGGCTTCCAATTTAAACAGGCTGAATGTCTCGGTTATTTTAACCTGAGTGCGGTTGCCATTATTGGCAATAGTAAAGGACAGGCAAATAGTAATGGATATAATGCCGGTTATGAGTAGATAATAAAACGATTTCATGTGTTGGTGATTTTTAAAGGATTGATGGATTTATTGATTAATGGGCATAGCTTGCCCATGTCCGCGGTGCGGACGTTTAAACGTGCTATAAATTTTGCAGCTGTCTTGATTCTTAACTCTTGACTCTCCTCGCTCTCCTACCTAAGCTTTTTTAACAGGAAGTAGTATCCAAGGAAACCAAGGGCTATACTGAATATCATTACAATGGCGGCATACAAACCCGATGGCATGTAAAAGCTGATGACGGTAAGGCCGATGGCTATAGCCGTTAATATGGCAAACCATTTAAGCGAATTCTCTTTGCCTTTTTGGTTTGCGGGCAGTAACTGGGCAATTACACCTTCGGCAACGCCTTTTTCAACAATACGGCGTTTTAACCTGTCGTCTAAAAAAAGCTTGATGAGTGTGAGCACAAATGATGAGGCCAGGAAAACGAGGATAATGATTACGACGCTGTGCATCATCTCAAAAAAGGCCTGCTCATTTGTAAATGGATCAAATACTGTTTGCGCATTGGCAGTAATACCTGCCGGCATTAGGGATATGATAGTGGCTATTTTTTTCATGTTGTTGTTTTTTATTGTTGTTATACCGGATGAGACCGGCAGCCCGTGTTTATGTTGCAGTTAATTAAAATCCAGCTTTTTCATCTGGTCGTGGTGTTCTTTGATCATGGTATTAAGCATGCCGGCAAATATTGCTATCGCGCTTGCTGTTAAAATGGTGCCAAACAACGCAGGCAGGTTTTGAAATAGCTGCAGCAGGTAAGTGCCAAACAGCAAGGCAACTGCAATAAGGAAAATCATAGTGAGGGTTACGCCCAATGCTGCTATCCACGGAAATTCTGCCTTTGGGGCCGGTAATTGCTGCAGCACCAGGTCGGCAAGGTTAAAATCAAACGCAGGCTTTTGCAGGGCACTTATTTGCCGTGTAAGCAGCCGGTAATTGGCCAGTTTGGCGCTGCAGGCGGCACAGCCTTGTATGTGGGTGGATACATCTTCGCCCAAACCCATGCCTTCCAGGGCGTATTGCTGTAATTCATTGTCTGTTGGATGGTAACTACTCATAAATCTTCGCGTTTATAGTTGGTTAGCAGGTTTTGTTTTAAGGCCTTGCGGGCCCTGAACAGGTAATTTTTAATGGTGCCTTCGGGCAGATTGGCGATCTGGCCTATTTCGGCATAACTCATTTCTTCCTGGTGATACAGGGATAACAATGTTTTATAAACCGGTGACAGTTTATCCATTTCGGCATTTAAAATAACCGACAGCTCCTTTGCCGATAGCAGGCGCTCTACCTCGTTATCGTATCGTCCAACATCTTTTTGCTGCAGCCGCTCAAGCGTTTGCTCTTGCCCGTCATCGTCGTCATCCTGCGCATCTATCAGTACCACCTTCTTTTTCTCCAGGTAATGCAGGCAGGTATTGTAAGTAATTTGTGCTATCCAGGTTGATATTTTGCATTGAAATTTAAAACCAGGCAAGTTTTTGTACGCCTTCAGGTAAACGTCCTGCGCAATATCTTTCCTGTCGGCTGGTACGGGTATCATCTTAAAGATAAGCTGCGCCACCAATCCCTCGGTGTTTTTAATAATTATACCAAAAGCATACCTGTCGCCACCCAAAACTCGGGAAACCAGTTGCTGATCTGGGTGCTGATATTCGTTTTGGTGACTCACTTGCTGATTAGACCGGGCTATCGCATAAAGGTTGCAATAATTTTTTAGTATCAAGTAGCGACTATCAAGCATCAGTACAGCTTCATCTCTTTAAGTTCGAAAATCAAAAATCCTGATGTTTGAGGCCCGAAGCTTGAGGCAGCCGAAGAGATGAAATTAATTGAGGAACAGAAAAAACACGTAAATGCTGAGTTTACCCCCTCACAATGGCGATTATGCCAATCACCGCATTGCACATTACCATCTAACTTAGCCTAAGATTATAACCCGACCAACGTTTCCAGCTCCTGATTATCAACTATTGCGTATTAACCAATTCTGTAGCCTATGTTTTGACGGCTATACGGGGTATATGCAAAATATGCTTGCTAACCAATTTATTATAAATCAAAAACCAAAAAACCAAATGAAAAAAACCTTAGTTTTCTTATGTTCCATTTCTATTTTTTGTAGTTGTACAAAAAACACAGCCGACTTGACTCCGACTCACCCTTTGGCAACTGCCAAACCAACAAGTTCGGTAACCACAATGGCGGTAGGGGCTGCTTCTATAGCCGGCGTAAACTGGGCCGATGGCCGCGATAACTTTGTTGATGGCTGGGTTATTCCATCTGGTTTAACTTCTTCTGACAATTACAGCACGGTTAATGCAAAAGCCAATTCGATATTATCGGGCTTTCAAACCAACATGCCAGGTGTCAATACAATAAGGATACCTATAAATTACCCCAGTGTATCCCAATCGTGGTGGAGCGCTTATACCGGTGCTATAGATGCCGCCCTTAACAAAGGCATGAAAGTAATTATATGTTGCTGGGATAGCGCATCGGCCAACGACGGATTGATAGATAACATGACCAATTTTTGGTCCATGTGGCAAACCGTAGTTAATAAATATGGCAGCAATGGCAACGTTTATTTCGAGGTGTTTAATGAACCCCACGGCTACAGCTTATCCAGTTTAACAGCAATTTATGCGCAGTGGCTGGCTAATTATCCGAGCGTAGCAAAAGGCAGGGTGTTGCTAAGCGGCACAGGCTATTCAGACAACGTAACCGGGGTTGGTGCCGACAGCCGCTTTACCAGCTGCCTGCTTTCGTTGCACAATTATGCCTATTGGGCAACCCACTCAACTGCAGCATGGCAAACCGACTGGCAAAACAGATACGGAAGTTATGGTTCGAGGACGGTAGTTACCGAATTTGGAGCAACAATGAGCAGCGGTAAAGATTATCAGAATGGTTCGCAATCCGACAATGAGATTGCCTACATCGTAGGATCGAGTAATGTATTCCGGAACAACAGAATCGCCAGCGTTTACTGGCCCGGTTTAAGAGACAACGATAGTTACAGCATCCAAAAAAGAGGTGGAAGCGGCAACAACATCACGCTGACCACTGTAAACTCTTCCGGCGTTTTTCGTGTTCGTTACGGTTGGGGCCTAAACTAATCGTTTTTTAATATATTTAAGAATATCGTTAGCAATACAATCAATTAGGCCGCTTCATAAACAATTATGAAGCGGTTTTTTATTTCCGTCTCTTCAATACCCCTTTGAAAAAGCCCGCTGAGGCTGCCCGCCCTGTATAAAACTATACATAACTGGCTTAATTTCCTGTATCTACGTCATTAAAAAACTTTTCAATTTCATTCACCGCGTTTTCAAGTCCCTTTTCATTCCTTATTTCCCTGCCAATAGCTGTCGCATTGTTTTTTACTTCACTTGTTTGAATTTTTGATAGCGCAGAAATCAGCTTATTGGCGTCGAGCTTTTTAACAGGGATATGAACCCCAAATTTCATCCGTTCGGCTATTTTGCCCCAGGTAGGCTGGTCGGTGTAAAACGAAATAATTATTACCGGTAAATCGTTTCGCAGCATAGCTGCCAACGTACCTGCGCCACCGTGGAATACCCCTGCCTTACATTTTGGTAAAACAGCGCCGTGGTTTACATATTTTGTTACGAACAGGTTTTTATGCGACGGCAAGTTTTTAAAAAGCGACCAGCCTGTACAAAACAAAACCCGCTCATTGGTTTTATTTAAAATGGTGTTTAAAATGTCTATAAATTTTTCGGTATTGCCAACACCATTACTACCAAAGCCCATGTATATGGGTTTATCACCTTGCTGTAACCAGGCATTTAATGTGGCCGGGGTTTCGTCCCTAAACTGGCCTGGTATTTTTTCTTCGGGAACAGTTAAAAAGCCGGTTATTTTATGATTATCGTCCCAATCTTTAGGTTGCGGGATCAGGCTGGGGCTTAGGCAATATAAATCGAGCGGCTTTTGCTTGCCAATATAATCTATAAGGTTTTCCTTTAAAATGGGCAGGCCTAATTCTTGTCTGAATTCGTTGGTCTCTGTCTTTACAAACTTCCAGAAAAACAAGTGTGCCAGCTTATAGGTCAGCTTATTATACCATGGGAAATCCAGGAAATCAAAGTCGCCTAAAGGAAATTCAGCTGTAGGTACAACCGGTGGCATAAAATAGGTTAACGCAATTTTTTTATGTTGCTTTTCTGCAATCGCGCTTGTAACGGGTAACGTTGCCGCATTGGCTATAATAAAATCTACCTGGTTAACTCCTTCTATACAGCTTTTGCGTAAAGGCCCCCTTATTCCATGGAGCGCTTTAAAAAAGTACTTCATCAGCTTAATGGTATTCTCTGTTTTCAGTACGCTTTGGCCCTCCGCCGAATTCATCATTTCTTCGGCATTTCCATACAGCGGATGAAAAGTAAGGCCATAGCCCTCCACTAATTCCTTAAAATTTCCTGGTGCTGCAATAATTACCTGGTGTTTTTTGTCGATAAGCCCTAAAGCCAAAGCAATATAGGGTTGTATATCGCCCCGTGTTCCGTAAGTAAAAATTCCTATGTTCAATTGTGGCTGGTTTATTTACAAAGGAACTGATAGAAAAGTATTTCTTTTAGTAATTGTTAAAAATTAATGGGGGGGGGTATGAAGTGACAATCAATAGGCTTGGAACACGAGGTACAGGCAATACGTGTGTGCCGGCAGTGAGGCTGACCGCGATAACAAAATAGTTTTTTTACACCCCGCAAATCATTTTGACTTTTGAATTAAAAAATGGCGTTCCCGCTGATAGAAGCGGCCCGGGCTCATACTGCACAGACGTTATCCGTAAGGCCGATATCCCCATTTTTAGCAAAAGTACTGCGTTTCGATGTGGGTGGCTGACTTTAAATAGGGATATGGTGACAAAACCCATCTCTACTTTTGGAATTTTGATTATAGCACCTTTTACAAAAGGTCAACCTCTTTGTTTTGGCATATCGGGGTTATGGCTTGTATGTAAAACAGCATAAATGGTTATAAGTTTGTCAAACTCGTCCACTTTATAATGGATCATAAAAGGAAAAACATCCAAAACAGCGGTCTTTACTTCATCATACCTAGTTGTATACGAATAGGGATTTTTCCTGATCAGGTTTATCTTTTGGCGAACTTTCAGCGCAAACTTTTTACCAAGTTCTTTTTTCTGCAAATTATACCATAGGGCGGCTTCCCTGATATCGTGTTTGGCAGAGATTAACATAACAACCTTATACATTTACAGCTCCTTTTCGATATCGTCCATCGCTGTATCAAAATCTATAGCTTGTTCCGGTTGATTTTTATAATCGTAAACGCGGTTCCTTACCAAATCAACGTGCCATGCTGGTACTGTAAACTCTTCTTGTTCAATCCCTTTAAATCTACTTTTTAATTCATTCCATTCGTTGATAG
This sequence comes from Mucilaginibacter ginsenosidivorax, assembly GCF_007971525.1. NCBI lineage: Bacteria > Pseudomonadati > Bacteroidota > Sphingobacteriia > Sphingobacteriales > Sphingobacteriaceae > Mucilaginibacter > Mucilaginibacter ginsenosidivorax. The sequence goes on along the minus strand of NZ_CP042437.1, from coordinate 6,203,396 downwards.
GAATAAACACGCCGGTTGTTTCACCGGTACTGTCAGAAATAAATTGTAAACTCATAATTACAGTTTTAATACGCTAACACATTTAATCGTAGTAACAAAAATAAGGATAAAACTTAAAAATAGAAAAAGTCCGAAAGTCGGGAAGTCCAAAAGTTTTTTAAATGGAGGTATGATGGCTATCGCCCCTTACAAATCCGGCGTAATACTAAATTTAATACCATATTGGTTCACCCCGGGATGATCGAGGTAGTTGAAGCGTTTAATCACATCAACCCGCAGCAGTTTAAATATATTGCCTATGCCAACGCCTGCTTCAATGTAGGGAGTGCTGCCCAGTGCGTAGGTGCCATTGGCATTGCCCAGCGCCGGGGGCAGGTTATACAGGTTGGCCGACAGCAGCGGGTTATTTTCGGCACGTAAGCCGCCGTATATGGCTTTAAACGACAGGAACTCGCGCCATTTGAGGTGCTCTATCAGCGGAATTTTATTGAGGATAAAGCCGTTGAAGCTGTGGGTAATGTTGATGCCCGCCGAGTGATCGCTCACAAACTCAAGGTAGTTCATGTTGTTGTAGCCGTCCGGGTCGTACTTTAATGATTGGTTGGCGGGCGGCATATTTAGCAGCGGGAACGGAACTTTGCCGGTAACAAGATTGCCCAACAGCGTTATATCGGTAAAGCCCAATTGCGACATGTAAAAACGCTTAAAAATATTGGCCGATATGTTGTTGTAACTATAAGCCCCGTTTAACAGGCCCGCAAAACCATGATTGATTTGAAGGTTAAAAATAGGGTATTTACTGTATATGGTGTGCCTGAATATGGTGCCTTGTATAAACTGCTCATGCGGGGCGTAGCGCATACCCAGGGCAACCTCGGTAGTGGTAAGGCTGGGAATAAGGCTATTATCGGTATTTGATTGAAACTGAAGGGTGCCTGCGGGCCGTTGGTTCCAGTTGCGCAGGGCCAGGTTGTATGAAAAATGATTATCAAAATCCCTTACATAGGCCAGTGTAAATGTGCGGTTATACAGCCAGTAATTGGTGGTACCGGTATGGAACGATGTAAGCGCGGCTTGCTGGTTACTTACCGCAAAACTTTGCCCAGGCAGGTCAACATCGTACCGGTAGCCTATTTTAAAGTAGTTGTTGGCGTAGCGGTATGGCGCTGTTTTGTTGAGCGATAAATAGGTGTTCAATTCATACTTGGCTGTTTTATCTTTGGTGCCGTAGGCGGTATAGCCGTCAAAAAAAACAGTTTTGCTCAGGGCAGGCGTTGTACGCCCTCCTAACTGGAAGCGCGCCCCCTCCTGGTTATCATACGCAAATATCGATCCGATTGGGCCTATCTGCACGGGGCCCACCGTGGCAAAGCCGCCGGTAAGTGTTGCCGCTATCCAGGTGAACCGTTTATATGATGGCATGCTTTCCAGCCGGTTTATGCGCGCATAAAGCTGTTTTTGCTGGCTGTTAAGGGTATCGCTGCGATGTTGTGCCCAGTAAGCGGTATCGGGTTTGTTGGCATCGGCCATGGTTTGGGTGCTTTTACCCTCATAAAATTCGGCAGGCTGGGGCTGGTTTAGTTTATAGTTATCATAAAAAACAGTACGCTGGCCGTATACAGCTAAACCTTTGTTTTTTAAAATTCCAAAGTCAGCCGCAACATCACTTTTCTGCAGGTAGTAACGCCCGCCAGGAAATTGCTTAAAATCAAGTTTCACCTTAAGGCTACGCATAAAGTTAATGTTGATTTGCTTGTTAACATCCAGCTCGCATGATTGTACGGCATAATGGCCATCCAGTGAAACCAGCAGGCGGCCTTCAAAAAGCAAGTCGCCTTTGTTGCGGGGCGTAAAACTGATGCCTACCAGTTTACCTTTATCAGTTTGTATAGTATCAGTAATAAAAAACTTATAAAAATCGGGCGAGTGATTGGATATCGGGCTTAAAAACTGGTTGGTTACAATAAAAATATTGTTGGCGTAAATATCAATATCATTCCCGTAGAAACGGTTAAGATAGGTATCAAGCCCGGCGGTATCAACAAACTTAATAATGTTGGTTTCCTTTTGCGCCTGCAATATGCTGATGAATTTGGCAGGCTCTTTACGATAATAATGCTGGTAAAGTTTTTCGCTAAAGTAAACGGGCAGGGAGGTTTCTTTGCGCCCGTCAATCACCTGGGAACTATCGAGCATAAACTTGTATTTGCCAAAAAACTTACCATTAACAATTTTGGGCGACAAATGGAACAACGACATGCCGATACGCTCGTACTGGTTATATTGATAGTAGTCGGCAGCCTCCATCCGGTTTTCATCTTTATGATCAATTACCTGTTGAATAAGCTCGACGGCAGGATTGCCTTTATTGCGGTACCGCGCTTTCTTGCCCGATGTAACCGACACCTCTTTCAACTGCGTTTGCTTGCTGCGCATGCGCACCTGCAACTGGATGGCCTGCCCCGGTTTTATAGTACGCGTAAGCGATGTGTACCCTACATAGCTAAAGGTAACACGACTAAACAAACCACCGGCGCTTAACCTGAAATTGCCATCTTTATCGGAAGTAGTGCCAAAATTACTGCCATTAAACGTAATACTGATATAAGCCAGCGGCAAGCCCGAGCCATCATCAACTATATGTCCAGTTACGGTAGTAACCGCAGCTTTGTTTGTTTTAAGGCTATCTGTTTGCTGCGCGGCAGCATGTATTGAAAATAACAGTAAAATAGCCAGGCAGGCTGCGCTTAATTTATTGGCGATAAAAAATTTATAAAAGCGGAATTTTCCCTGTATCAGCAAAGTTATTTTAATGTCGGGGTTACAAAAAGTAAGTAGCAAATTGATTGATTAAACGTAAAAAAAGCTATTTGAAGTATTTAGTTATTCATATTAATTATCCATTAACCTTTCATTAAGGGCCAAGCTACCACGGTGTTAGTAGTAAACAAGCCGTTAACGCACGGTTGAAAATGTTAAGCGATAGGCCCAAAAACAACAACCTTTTAAACAACTATGTAGTGCTGTTAACGTAATAGCACAGCTTAAGTTACCATCTGATTCTGTTTTGATACTGAAGATGATGACTATATTGTTCAATTTTATAACCGACGTGGTTAAGGTTTCTGTTTTTCGCTAAGCTTTTGCTTAAACTTTTTATCCTCTTTTTGTTTATACTCGCTAGCTTTCTTTAACGCGTCGGCCTTTTCCTTGATTTCTTTTTTGGTAAGCGGCTGATTTTTTTCTTTTTCGTCGGCCTTTCCTACACCGGCACAACCCTTAAGGCCGTTAAGCAGGGCCGACCATATAGTTTTAAAAAACGGGAAGTTTTTGGGCCTGATAAAGGCCACATCGGCCACACGGGGGATAGTTTTACCATTGTCGGGGTTATCGCTTTTCAGGATCACCGTATTCGCCAGCAATGAAATGATGCCCTTTTTTGCGTAACCTTTTTCATCGTCGGTCTTTAATACATCAACCTTAAGATTATGGTACAAAAAGGTAACCTTACCCGCCGACCTGCGCTGGTTACCATGGATATCAAAATCAAGGCTGGTTACCGTGCCCGATGTAATGCGCACCAGCCCAAGCGGCATAACAGCCGGATTAGCATCGGCCATATTCATGGCGCCCATATGCCCTTTGTAGCTGTAGCTATAGCCATCATCGGCAAGGTTAAAGCCAAATTGCAGGTTTAGCCGCCCCTTGCCCATAAACAGGGTACTCAGGTGTGCAGTAGCAAGCGGTTGCTTTTGTAACAAAGCCTTTTTATTGGTAAGGTTAAAAATGCTGCCTGTAACTGCGCTAAACCTCACCGTACCGGTTTTACGCGATTTGCCTTTTTTGAATTCGCTGTAGTTTACATCGAGATCTTTAATATCAAGGGTATCAACCTGAAGTCCCATTTTTAGCTGGCGGATGGCCCAGTTAGGAAAAGTAACCAGCCTGTCGGTAGTTTTAAGCGGGCCATTTGGGTTACTGAATATGCTGAATTCGCCTTTATTTAACACCGCCCTCGCCACATCCAAACCCTGGCCTTGTCGGTAGCTTCGGTAATTAAAATGGTGCAGGGTAATAGCATCCAGGTGCAGACCAAACCGATCTGTGTGGCTTTTAGCCAGGTACATACTTATAGTAAGCGGCTGCACATCTACCCCGGCAATATCCAGCCTGGAGGTTTTGGTTGATAACTTTACCGAGTTTATTTTATAAGTGTACAGCCCGTTTGCCGATTTGCCGGTGTAATGCCTAAGCTGGGTAACAATATCGCGGCAATACAATGTGCGGGATGTATCAGCCTGCGTAGCCGAATCTATGAGCAGGTTGGTAGCGTGCACGTCCATCTCTTTTAACACATGAACCGATGGCTTAGGGCCCGACTTATCGCGGTAGGTAAAATTGATTTCGCCAAGGCGGATATCATCAACACGGATAAGCTTAAAACTGGCAGAAAGTTTTTGATAAATGGTACGCTTGTCTGCCGGTTTTTGGGGCTGTTGCTTATCACCGTTTTTGCTAATATATATTTCAGGATTTTTCAGGTCGATCAATGCTACTTCTATCTTTTTATGCAGCCAGATATCCAGCGGATGTGCACCAGATACTTCCAGCCGCTTCACTTTGATCTCGAATAAACGATTTGGCGCTTTGCCTGCCTGTTGCAGGCGGTGGTATGCCGTGGTATCGGGTTTAAAAGTGATATCGTGCAATACGGCGGTGCCGTTAAATACATTAATATCGAGTTTGCTGAAATTTACCCGGTACAGGCTGTCGGTGCCTTTAAGTACAGCCTCTTTAAATTTCGATGAGAGGGTTCTGCTTAAAAAACTATTCAAAAAAAACACCACTACCAGTATGATAACGCCTAATATGCCCAGGCCTATTATCGAAATCTTTCGCCACCTGTTTTTAAAAACCCAAGCCGTCATATTCTATTTGCTTTTACATTTAGCAACCACCACGGCGGCTTTTACTGGTTGTTTAACAAGGAAGTAGGGAAATTGATTTTATAAACTCAAAAGTTAAAATTCAAAAGTCAAATTGGTTTACGTAACGGATAGCAAACGAACGCCACAGCTAAAAAGCAAATAAAAAAAGCCCATTCCTTTGCAGGAACAGGCTTTACAAATGATTATATAGGGTATTAAACTATTTTAACATTTACTGCATTTGGGCCTTTACGACCTTCTTCTACATCATAGCTAACTGAGTTATTCTCGCGAATGTTGTCAATTAAACCAGATGAGTGTACGAAGATCTCGCTTCCGCCATTTGCCGGGGTAATAAATCCGAAACCTTTTTCGTCATTAAAAAATTTTACTGTTCCTTGTTGCATTATATTGTATATTAATAAGTTGCAAACATACACTAAATAATTGACATTTTTACTATTGGTAAAATAGTTTAATTTTTGGTAAAAACAAAGCTATCCGATAAGCCTGTTATCAATCTTTGTCTTTATGACCATGTCCCTTGCCGTGTCCATTACCATTGCCCTGGTCGTCGTCGCCATCATCGTTCTTTTGCTTTTTATATTTTTGCTTATCCCAGCCTTTATGTTTACCGTTATCCCAATGGTTACGATATTTCTCGTCACGGCTATCTCGGATAATAATCTGATCGCGACGCCCCTTGTAAGTTGCATATTTGGTACGATAAAAGTTATTCCGTACCCACGGGTCTTTTTCGTTTATTACTACTTTATAACTTTGATAGGGGTCAAAATTGCCATACCTGGCGGGCAATACACTTGTTTTTATCCAGCTGTTATTTTGGTAATAAACATACTGATGTGTTGGCACGGAGTAGTATACATCAATATCCGGCATGTAATAGTAACGGGCATAATCGTAGCCAACTGGTCCCCATGCGGGCTGACTCCCGATATTGATACCAAGGCTAACACTTACCTGGGCATCGGCTGCCTTGAAGCTAAAAAGGCTTAACAATGCCATTGCGGCGAAGACTATTTTTTTCATATAAAGTTAATTTGCATGTACGACAATGTATTATCAAAAAGGTTTTATCCGGGGCACATATAATTTATCCTTTAAGCCTACCGCTTTCATAGCTCAGAGTTGATAAAATTCACCTTAAAAATATCTCATCCCGCATCCAACTTGTCTTTATCTTATCCTATTTTTGCCCCAATGAAAACAGTAAGCCTTGCTCGCACCACCAGCACCGATCCCGATTTTCGCATCCTGGTAAACCAGCTTGATGCTGATTTACGCGACCGCAATGGCGCTATGATGGATATTTACGATCAGCATAACGTAATAGAAAAAATTGATACAGTGGTGATAGCTTATGTTGATAACCAGCCTGCCGGATGCGGGTGTTTTAAATGGTACGATGACGAAGCTGTAGAAGTTAAACGAATGTTTGTACGCCCTGATGCACGTGGCAAAGGCATAAGCAAAATGGTATTAACTGAGCTGGAAACATGGGCACATAGCTTAGGCTATAAATATACCGTGCTTGAAACCGGCGAAAAACAGGTAGAGGCATTAAGCTTATATCCTAAATCAGGCTACGCACCCATCCCCAAATATGGACCGTATGTTGATCTGCCGGATAGCATCTGTTTCCGGAAGGCACTATAAATAACCTTGCCAAAAAAGAAAGCCACCGAAGAAATCTCCGGCGGCTAACACACAATCACACACATCTGTTATCACTACACCCACGAGCCCCGCAACCCGACACCCGCAACTTAAATATTACTGATCGGCTAACTGAAAGTTCATTGGTATTACGTATTTAACGCGCACGGGCTGCCCGTTTTGCATGCCTGGCTTCCAGGCTTTAGCCAGTTTTAATACACGGGAAGCTTCTTCATCAAATCCAAAACCCGCACCGCGTTCAACCTTTATATTTGATAGCGAGCCATCTTTTTCTATCACAAAACTCATTAATACCTTGCCAGATACCCCTTGCTCCTGCGCTACCACCGGGAACCTTAAATTCTTTTGCAAAAATTTACTCCACGCCGCTGCACCACCTACCGGTTCGGGCATTGCTTCAAGGCTGCCATCCATATCATGTATAGCATTATCAACCGCAGGGCCGGTACCTGTTGTACCCTTATTTGTATTAGCATCCATGGCATTGCCTGGTTTATCAGCTCCTTTACTGTCTGTAGCTCCAATGGTGCTTGCCTGTAATTCGGCAGTGGTATGCGGTTGCACAATGGGGTCATTAGGTACCACAACAGGTGGCGGGCTGGCAAGTGTTTTTACAGGCTCAACAGGCTTAGGTGGTTCGGTAGATTTTGGTGGCTCGGCCTTTTTTGGCGGCGCTACAGGGGGCTGAACCAAAACGCTTGTCAAATCAACCGGTGTCATTTTAACTATTTCTACCGGTTTGCCTTTAAAAACAAAGGCCGATATTACAATAACCGCAATGCCTGCAAAAGCCAGGCCCATTGCCTTACTCATAGTTCGGCCATAATGTTGTCTTAATTCATAAGCTCCGTATTCTTTGTTACGATGGTCAAATACAAGGTCGAGCCACTCGGCATTGTACAAATCAAATTTTGTGATAGGCATAATTTAAAGAATTAAATTTCTTATATAACGATAATGCATTTAATATATTTTACAAAATCTTAAAAAACTTACTATATTTTTATTTTAAAAAGTGTACCGAATACACTTTCAGCAGCATTTTGACGGATATTTTCATCCCAAAACAACGCTTAATACCCATTTTGATAATTAGCCGCCAATCATTACAAAAAGTCTCGATGCTTAATACGCACTGCCTGATCCTATTCTCCCGCTAATTGAAAATTAAAGGGAATGCTATAGGCTACCCTCACCGGGTGCCCATTCTGGATGCCGGGTTTCCAGGCTTTGGCCAGTTTCAGCACCCGTACAGATTCTTCGTCAAGGCCGTAACCAAGTCCGCGCACTATTTTTATATCTGTTAGCTGTCCATCCTTCTCCACAATAAAACTCACAAATACTTTACCCGATATGTTATTTTCACGAGCCAAAGCTGGATACTGCAGGTTCTTTTGTAAAAACTTAGCCCAGCCGGCCATTCCACCGTCGGGTTGCGGTAATATTTCTACTTCGCTAAACGGCCTTACCTTTTCATCTTCGGTAATAGGATTAGCTGTACCAGCGCCTCCTTTTATACCATCGGCCTCCAAAATATTTTCGGGCACGTCATCACCACTACGGTCAGTACTGGCTATGGTCGACTTTTGAAGATCGGCAACAGTATGCGGATCAACCGTTTGCTCGGCCGGCACCACAACAGGCGGCGGAAAGCGCAGTGTTTTTGAAAGCGTTTTAGGTTGAGGCAGGTCTGGCGATCGAGGGGCTTCAACTTTAGGGTGTTTTACCTCTTTCGGCGGATTAATTGGCAGTATTTCCGGTAAAACATACTCGTGTATAACAGCCCCATCAACCTTATGCCTAAAAACAATACTCCCCACAATTAAAATCGCCAGGCCGGCAAAGGCCCATCCCATAGCTTTACCCATGGTACGGCTATAATGCTGCCGCAGTTCGTAAGCACCATAAGTTTTGTTACGATGATCAAATACAAGCTCGAGCCACTCGGTATTGTACAAATTAAATTTTGTTACTGACATGATTTAAAGAATTTTATTTCAAAAATAACGACAAATCAAAACAAATAGTATATTTAATTTTGAGTAAATCAATATTTACCAAATAAAATTTCGCAAAGCCAAAACAGCGAGATAATTATTCGTACAGAATATTTAATATGATCTCGTTTAGCCGGGGCAGGACACCGGAGCAGGGCCACAAATTATCGTGCGCTTTAAATCCTTTTGTTAAAAAATCATAAATCACTAAAATTCAAAAAAAGTTAAATTCAATGAAAAAAATCCAAAAAATGCAATACACAATCTATATTTTACAGCAATCAGTGAATTAAAAAATCGAATTCTATACATATTTTTCACATAAACAGTAAAAAGGTTAAAATAATTGTAAAAAAAATGCATTTATTTTATTTTTTTACTACTTTTAGACATGTTCAATAGCCTTTATCGGTTTACGGCGTTAATTTTCCTTCTATTTTCGGGGCTTTCGGCCTCGGCAAGGGGAGGATTGTACCATGCCAGCCATAAAGACGATAAAAAAACATCGGTATCGGCCACAACCAACCATCATAGCCCTTATAACTATGATTACAGCCTTAATAATGTACCGGTACAAATTATAAATCTGCAGCAGCACCGGGGTTCGCATTCGCTGCCATTCCTTTACACAAGCCCCAATTTCTACACTATAAACGTAAAGTATCTCAATTTTATTTGCGGCAGGGGCACAAGCGAGCTATCGCGGTTCCGCAAACTCATTCTTTTTCCATTCCACGCTTTTTGGTAATAGTTAAACAATTACATGCGGCTGTGCTGATTACACAACCGTGTTTATTGTTTTTTAAAACTTAGTTTAAATACTTACAGGCATTTTGATTGGGTGCCCTGGTGTTAAGTTGATAGTACTAAGCCTTGAGTCAGAAGTCAGATTTATTCTTTTTTTGACTTGGAACTTAAGACTTTCGACTAAAAACTATTCGTCATTACACTATTGGCGTAACACTAAGTATAGTTATTGATGCTGCCCGGTATTTTGATTGGGTACCGGGCAGTTTCTTCAATGATCATTAAACTAAAAGTATTAACCAACCTTGTTTATACAGTGTTAAGCGTACCTGCACAAGGGCCAGGCTTTAACAGTTGGTTGTTATTGCAATAAAATCAGTTATTGTAGTTAGCTATCAATATTTTATAAACCGGGCTTTTTTTAAACTGGCTTTTGCTTCAGGCATTAAGCTATCAGCTTTTTATTAACTATTCCCTAAAACCCTAAGCATGAAAAAATTCATCCCATTTGGCATACTTATACTTATCATAGTACTTGCCCTTATATTTCCTTCGGTTACTTTAACAACCGTTAAAGACAGTAAAATTGATACCGGCGATACTGCCTGGCTATTGGTAAGTACTGCCCTTGTATTGATCATGACACCAGGACTTGCCTTTTTTTACGGCGGTATGGTGAGCAAAAAAAACGTGCTATCAACCATGCTGCAAAGCTTTGTATGTATGGGCGTTATCACCGTAATTTGGGTTATTTTTGGCTTTAGCCTTGCCTTTGGCGATACCATTGGCGGCTTCATCGGCGATCCGCGCACCTTTTTTATGATGAAGGGCACCCTGGGTAACGCCACCTGGAAACTTGCACCAACCATTCCATTGGTATTGTTTGCCATGTTCCAGTTAAAATTCGCAGTTATCACCCCGGCCCTTATTACCGGCGCATTTGCCGAGCGTATCCGCTTTAACTCCTATGTTATTTTTCTTTGCCTGTTTATGGTATTTATATATGCGCCTTTGGCCCACTCAACCTGGCATCCGGATGGCTTCCTGTTTGGTAAAGGAGTACTTGATTTTGCTGGTGGTACCGTTGTACACATGAGCGCCGGCTGGGCTGCGCTTGCATCGGCATTATATTTAAAAGGCCGTAACGAAACATCGCACAATCCGGCCCGCATCAGCTACGTTTTATTGGGTACAGGTTTATTATGGTTCGGCTGGTTTGGCTTTAACGCAGGCTCTGCTTTAGGTTCGGGTACGCTTGCTGCTACGGCATTGGCTACTACAACCACTGCATCTGCAGCAGCAGCAATGGCCTGGATGTTTTTTGATATCCTGCGTGGCAAAAAGCCGGGTGTGTTAGGCGCGTGTATTGGTGCCGTAGTTGGCCTGGTTGCCATTACACCCGCCGCAGGGTTTGTAACCATCCCCCACTCGTTAATAATTGGTATTGTTGCAGCAGTTGTAAGTAACCTTGTAGTTATCTGGAGAAGCAAAACCAGCATCGACGATACGCTTGATGTATTCCCTTGCCATGGCGTAGGCGGTATGGTTGGTATGTTGCTAACCGGCGTGTTCGCACATCAAAATGTAAATAGCGCCAACACAACAGGAAACGGCTTATTTTATGGCGAAACCCATTTATTTTTCCTTCACCTGGTAACTTTAGTTGGCGTATCGGCTTTTGCTTTCTTCGGCTCATTATTATTGTTAAAAATAACCGACATGATAAGCACACTACGTGTTACACCTGAAGAAGAACTGGCAGGCTTGGATATCAGCCAGCACGATGAAGAATTGTAATAACCCGAATTTCACGAATTGATTTACACGAATTGGGTCGAATTTTCACAAAGCTGCTTTGAAAGCTATAAATACGAAAGGAGGTGTTTACGAATCACCGTATCAGAACAAAAAGAAAATCAAACAAACAACAATCAAACAGAATATCAATTAACAAAAAAGAATTAACGTTTTTAATATTGTCTCGCCAAGGCTAACTAAAAACTAAAGCCGCCCTACAAGTTAAGGGGCGGCTTTTTTGATTCACACGAATTCCACGAATTGGGTCGAATTTCACCAATCTGCTTTGAAAGCTATTAATAAGGAAGGAGGTGTTTACGAATTATCGTATCGAAGAAAAGAAGATCAAGCAACCAGCACAGCAACAGTGGCAAAAAATCAAATCGCCCCGCAGTTTGAACCAATGAACCAACAGATATGTAATAAAGCGACACCAATGAACTAATGAACCAATGAACTGACACAATGACCTACCAGTCTTTCGTCGATATCTTTTTTAATGCAGGAGCGGCTTTTTTCACCGGCGCAACTTTTAACATATACGATTTTAAAACCGCACCGTTTTGCCGGCTGTAATTGAGTATCTTGTCCAAATAAACTACAACATCTCTTTTCTCCAGTTTATTTTTTGCCTCCTCCATCGGGAATATAATACCAGGATCTAAAACCTCCATACCATACCTATCGCGCTTATAAGGGGTAAATTTAAAATCGGTAAACCAATAGCGATATTTTGAATCTTTAACTTCTATCCTTAGCGCATAGCTTATTTCACCTCCAAGGCTGCCCGATAACAACGATTTTTTCAACACAACGAAACTGCCCTCCCCTATCAAAACACCCTGGCCTTCATCGGTTTTTGTAATTTTTAGCTTGCCTTTAGGATATGCTTTATGCATAAAATACAATCCCCGGCCATACAAGGTGTCTTTGCTTAAGCCCGGCTGATCAACCGTTTGGTAGTAAATGTATTTATTACGTTCATCAAAGGCCAGTGTATCTTTTTGGGCGATGGCGCTTTTTGCAGAAAGGATGCAGATTAGAGCTATAAAGATGTTTTTCATATAAGTAAGAGTCAAGAATCAAGAGTCAAGAGTCAAGATAAAAAGCACACGTGCTTTAGTATTAGAGATCAGCAAACTTATATAAGTACTTCAAATCTATTCAACTTTGAAGTTGTCTTAATTCTTGGTTCTTAACTCTTGACTCTACGCAGCTATAAAGATAAAAAGCCTCCCGGTTATATCAGGAGGCTTTTTGTAAAATAATGTTTTATTTTAAATTAGAACGCATATACAGCGGCTAACAAAAACTGACCGGCTGATTTTGAAGCAGTACCATCACTCTTCAAGAAAACATCACCAGTTTTTGTATGATCTAACCTAAACTCAGGAATGAAAGTTAAAGGACCTGATTTGATGCTGCAGGTTAAAGTTGAAGCAACAACCGAGTTACCCGGAGAAATGCCAATATCAGCACCGCCGTTTGTAGCTTTAGCTTTAAAATACTCTTCCCTTAAGCCAAAAGTAACTGCTTTTGAAACAGCTATTTGAGGATATAAGGCATAACCAAAGTAGTTATAAGCACCCATACCTGTTTTACGTGCGGCATTTAAACCTAATTTAAATGCATCGGTTATTTGGTAAGCGGTGGTTAAATCCAATATAGTACCAGAGTATTTGCCACTTGCAAAGTTAATGTAAGCTGTCCATCCTTTAACAGGTGCTAAAAACAACTGCGAGCCAAAGGTTGATACTTCTGGCGTAGCTGAATTTGCCTTGTAGGTATTCCAGTTGTCGTTAAAAATACCTGCCATTAAACTTACTTTATCAGAGAAAGCGTAAGTTGCTTTAAAGCCTGCATTTTGGAACGGGCCCGCGCTGAATAAGTAAGAAGTTGAATAGTTAAAGTTACCTGTCGGGCTAATTACCTCGTAACCTACAAATGTAGCCATGTAACCTGCAGTTAAGTTAAACTTATCGGTTACATCGTAAGATACATAAAGGTTTTGGATATGGTAGCTTGATGTACCGGTTGGCAAACCACCTAATGAAGCATCAGGAATTGATTGCTCCTGACCACGCGGACCAAAAGACATTTCGCCAACAAACGATGCCTTACCTACTTTTTTCTTTAAACCAAGATCAATCATACCAATTGATACCGAATTATTGTCAGAACCGAAAGAGGTTTGGATGTTTGGTTTATTAGCAAAATCTTTTTTGAAGTAGGTATCTACCGAACCGTAGATAACCAAAGGGGCATCTGACGTGGTTTTAACGGTATCCTGCGCTTTAACTACGAAGGTACCGGCAACAAGAGCTGATAAAAGTAAAAGTGTTTTTTTCATGATAACGATTTAATTGATTTGAATTTGATTTGGGTTGAAATAAAGCTTTCCCATTAAGCTAATGCACAACAATAGCCTTTAGTAAAAGCGGTTAAAAAATTGTAAGGTTGAAATAAAAATACCTGTGCGGTTGGCTGTAAAAGATTGTCGGCATTAAACCAACCGCACAAGGCATTAAAGATTTTTATTATACTGCAGATGGAGATGCTACACCTTTATCAAAAAGGCCGCTTAAGCTAATCTCATCATCCTGAGGTGGGTAAACTTCGATACCGTGATCGAATACATCGATACCGCCAGCACCTGTTTCACCTTCTTCTTCGATACGTAATTTCCATGGGTGGCCTAATTTGTTGATGATAAACATCATTACAAAAGTTACCACGAATACTGCAATGGTAATGGTAAAGCTACCTATCAACTGTGCTTTTAATACATCAAAACCACCACCGTAAAATAAACCTTTTACAGGTGCAGAGTTATCGGCACCAGTTGGGCCTGTAGCGCCATACTGGCCAGATGCAAATAAACCTAATGATAAAGTACCCCAGATACCGCAAAGGCCGTGTACAGATACTGCACCAACCGGATCGTCGATACGGAACCACTCGATAAGGTAAACACCTGCAAATATTACCACACCGGCAACAGCACCTAAAAGGATTGAACCCAGCGGGCTAACCCAGTAACAAGGGCAGGTAATAGCAACTAAGCCACCTAAGAAACCATTGATAGTGAAAGCTAAATCAAATTTACCTTTTGTTGGGCCAAACCATAGTGCCATAAGCATTGCGGCAAAACCGCCGGCGCAGGCAGCAAGTGTAGTATTGGCAGCAACGCGGCCGATACCTTGCATATCCATTGCAGATAAAGTTGAACCAGGGTTAAAACCATACCAGCCAAACCACAGGATGAAACCACCCACTGCTGCAATTAACAAGTTATGACCTGGAGGTAATCCGCCTTTTTCCTTATCGTCGCGGGCAAATATCCTGCCCAACCGTGGGCCTAACACCATTGCACCTGCCAGTGAAGCCACACCACCTATAGTGTGTACTACAGTTGAGCCGGCAAAATCGCGGAAAGGCTGAGCACTTAAATGAGCAAATATGCTTGAAGTACCCATTACTGCTAAGAAACCATCTGGTCCCCAGGCCCAGTGACCTATAATTGGGTAAATAAAACCTGTAATACCTATACTGTAAAGAATATCGCCACGGAAGCTGGTACGGCCAATCATTGCACCAGATACGATAGTTGAGCAAGTATCAGCAAAAGCGTACTGGAATATCCAGTGTGCCAATACAGGGATACCTGTTGAACCATAAGTATCAGGCGTATTTTGCAGGAAGAACCAGTTGGTGATGGTTTTACCATCAGCACCCAAACCACCCCAGCCAATAAAGCCGTTACCATTACCAAACATAAACGCATAACCTACAGCGTAAAATAACAAACCGCAAAGGCAAGTATCAAAAATACACTCCATTAATACGTTCACGGTTTCTCTTTTGCGGGCAAAGCCTGCTTCAAGCATAACGAAACCAGCTTGCATACCAAATACTAAAAAGGCAGCAACCAGTGTCCAAACAGTGTTAACTGTGTTAATTAACGACGTTTCATGAGCGGTGTAAGTTTCGGCAGCATGCGCAGATGTGCCAAGTACACCAGGTAAAACCATCATTGCGGCAAAAACCAGCAAGAGGCCAATCATTTTTCCTGTAAAAATGGTAGCTCCCAGCGCCCATTTCTCACGTGTCAGCTGTCGGACTGAACTTAGGAGGTTTAATTTTGTAGAACTTACTTTCATTTGTTTTTTAATTTAGTTTGATTGTTTTTTAATAGTTTAATTTTAGTTTGATTGTTGTATTATATAAATAGTTTGATTGCAAGGCATTAATTCTTCAAAAAACAACCTTAAAAAAACACTCTTTAGGTTTTGACCAATAAACACTACACTTTTTTATAAAAAATATAATATTTATAGGGTTTATGTAAATTATTTCATGAAATTAGGTAGTTATTTTAACAATAACAAATTTTTAACAAAAAAAACATGATAAAAAATATAAAAATTATCATAATCGCAATTCAAAACTAAAAAACAGGTTAAATTTTAATGAATTTTCAATGCCAAAAAGCAATAAATACCCATAAAACAGATTTACAATTACAAAAAAGACATTTTACCAAGCAAAACAGTAAAAACACGTTGTTTTGGTAAAAAAATCGAAAGAAAATAACATAAAAAGCAAATTTTAACACCATCTTTTCCATAATCCCCGCAGTAACCTTTAATATATTTAGCTTTTTGATAACTTAACAGCAGCCCAAATCATTTTATTTCGTTAAATTTTGGTGCATATTTTAAAGGATAGTTCTATTTTTGAATTTGTCTTTATTTAAAACCGTATATAAACCTATATATAATGCCTAACATCCGATTTAAAGCGCTTCAGGACGTTCTAAACAGAACTATCCCCGAGGTGAAACCGCCTGCAGCCAAAATCTCTGAATATTTTGGTGCCAATGTTTTCGATAAAAAGAAAATGAAGGAATACCTTTCGACAGAAGCGTACCAGGGTATAGTTAACTCCATTGAAAAAGGCGAGCCTATCCCGCGCGACCTGGCCGAACAGATAGCCTCGGCAATGAAATCATGGGCGCTGGGCAAAGGAGCTACCCATTATACACACTGGTTTCAGCCGCTTACCGGCACAACTGCCGAAAAACACGACGCTTTTTTTGAATCAACTGCCGACGGCGGCGCAATTGAGCGTTTTAGCGGCGATGCATTATCGCAGCAGGAGCCAGATGCTTCCAGCTTCCCGAGCGGCGGCATCCGTAATACTTTTGAAGCCCGTGGTTATACCGCCTGGGATCCGTCGTCGCCCGCCTTTTTAATGGCGCGTACCTTATGTATACCTACAGTATTTGTTTCTTATACCGGCGAGGCGCTGGACTACAAGGTACCTTTATTAAAGGCCTTAAGTGTGCTTGATAAGGCCGCAGTTGACGTTTGCCATTATTTTGACAAAGGTATCGAGAAGGTAAATGCATCATTAGGATTGGAGCAGGAATATTTTTTAGTTGATATTGCCCTATTTAACGCCCGCCCCGATCTTTATTTAACCGGCCGTACTCTTTTTGGTCATATATCTGCCAAAAACCAGCAACTGGAAGATCACTACTTCGGTTCAATTCCCGAGCGGGTGTATGCCTATATGCAGGATATGGAAGCCGAGGCCTTATTATTAGGTATACCATTAAAAACACGCCATAATGAGGTTGCTCCATCGCAATTTGAATGCGCACCAATATATGAAGAAATAAACCTGGCCATTGACCACAACCAGCTCCTGATGGATTTGATGGACCGTGTGGCCCGCCGTCATAACTTTAAAGTATTGCTTCACGAAAAACCTTATGCCGGCATTAACGGATCGGGTAAGCATAACAACTGGTCGTTAATTACCAATACGGGTAAAAATCTGTTGTCGCCGGGCAAAACGCCTAAGAACAACCTAATGTTCCTTACCTTTTTTGTAAATACCATTAAAGCGGTTCATGAACATGCCGATTTGTTAAGGGCGTCTATCGCATCAGTGAATAACGATCATCGCCTGGGCGCAAATGAGGCACCTCCGGCTATCATATCTATTTTCCTGGGCAGCCAGCTAAATGATGTGCTGGATGAAATAGAAACATCGCGTATCAGCAAGAAAATAAAAGAGGATAACCTATTATGGCAAGGCATTCCTAAAATACCACAGATACTGCCTGACAATACCGACCGTAACCGTACTTCGCCATTCGCGTTTACCGGCAATAAATTTGAATTGAGGGCGGTAGGTTCGTCGGCCAATTCGGCCAGCCCGATGACAATCCTTAACCTGATTGTTGCCGAGCAGCTTAAGAAATTCAAATACGATGTAGATAAACTGATTAAAAAAGGCGAAAAGAAAGACCTCGCCTTATTGATTGTTATCAAAAAATACATCAAGGAGTCAAAAAACATCCGTTTTGAGGGCAACGGTTATAGCGACGAGTGGGAAAAAGAAGCCGAACGCCGTGGTTTGGCCAACATTAAAACTACGCCAAAAGCACTGGACGCATTTTTATCCGAAAAGGCAGAGATCCTGTTTGCCGAAACCGGCGTATTTAGCCCCCGTGAAGCGCATGCCCGCCATGAAATTTTATTAGATAGCTTTTACAAGAAGCTACAGATAGAAGCCCGCGTAATAGGCGAACTGGTTCAAAATGTAATTATTCCGGCTGCTATAGAATATCAAACCAAACTGATAAACAATGTAAAAGGCTTAAAAGATTTAGGGCTTGCACCATCAACCTATGAAGCCCAGCTTGACCTGATCACTAAAATTTCTGATCACGTTAACTTCATCAAAACCAATGTTGACCAAATGGTTGACGCCCGCAAAACAGCCAACGCCGTGGAAGACATTCGCCAGCGCGCTATTGATTACGATGAAAAAGTTAAATCGTTCTTCGCCCCTATCCGCTACCGGGTTGATAAACTGGAGCAGCTGGTAGATGATGGCATGTGGCCGTTACCTAAATTCAGGGAGTTGTTGTTTTTGAAATAGACACACGAATTGCACGGATTTAGGCGAATTTCACGAATGCCTTACAAATGCCACTAATTTTCAGGAGTTAGTGGCATTTTTTCTTGACTTTACAGCAATCAAACACTTTTTCAATCTACAAATACAAACTAATCAGCTAATATCGATTTTACTTTATATAAGGTCTAATAATTAATTTCACAAACGGTTTTTAGTTCAATATTGGGTTTTAGGAAATGAGAGAACATTTTCCAAAAAGCAGCCTTTCTTTCTTTAAGGGTCTTAAGATACCTGTTATGCGTTATTTTCTTTCTCATATACCACCACGCCCTTTCAACTGCATTGAGATCAGGGCTGTATGGTGGTAGGAAAAACAATTCTAATACCGGATGCCTTTCAATCCATGCGTTTATTTTCTTTGCATGGTGGTAGGCTACATTGTCTAATACCACAATTATCTTTGATACTCCTTTATAGGTTGCCAGTATTTTCTTCAGATGTTTCTTAAAGGTATGGCTATTGCCTTTATCTGCAAAACTTACCGTTATTTGGCCCGTATCATAATTATAACTTCCGAAAACAGTTTGCCTTTCCCTTTTTCGCTGCTTACACGGTATCTGAGGTTGTTCGCCTTTCTTTGACCACCCGTAGCTTACCGTAGCCGTGTTGGACAGCGAACACTCGTCTTCGTAAAGCAATACACTATCCGGGGGCAATTCAAGGAGTTTTTTTTAATGCCACTTTAAATGCTTCTTGTTTTTGTGTATCCGTTTCAGGGAATAAACCCCGCCCTTTCTGATAGGTAAAGCCTAATGATTTAATAATATTATAAATCTGGGCTTTCTTATAAACAAGGCCGTAATTCTTTGCTATCCATTCGATCAACAACGGCCCTGTCCATGTAGCGGTGTTATAACCATGGCCTGCGGGCGATTCCTTTGTCAACAAATCAGCTATCCTGTTCCGCTGTACCTCATTCAGTCTTGCTGTCCGGCCCCTGCCTGGCTTATCCCTTAAACCGTCTATGCCTTCTTTTTCAAACCGATGTACCCAATTAGTGATTTGTTTAAAACTGGTATTATATAATTCTTCCAGTTTTCTGCTTGGCTGTCCTATGGATACCTGGTAGACAGCATACAAACGTATCCCTATTGTGTAACGCTCATCGTCCCGGAACATTGCTTTTATCTCATCCGGCGCATAATTCTCTACCTTTAATACTGGCCTTGACATTTTGTATCTCCTTTCTTTTTATAAAGATACAATTATTATTGTGTAATTATTTAATGGACTTTATGTAAACGTTTTTTGCCCTCTGCCATTCAGCGTTACTTTTATTTGGTCGTTAAAAAAACTCTGTAGAAAAGGCCAACTACTTGCATTAACGCCACCATTACCATTTTTGTCGATATTATCAAGAATTTTCAAATTGCCCATATAAATTAGCTCGCTTTTAAATTTTTGCAGGTCTTTTCTCCAGATAATAAATCTATAGGCACCCACATAATAAGGTTTCATATCTGTATATATACCCCACATTTTATTTAAGGCCTCATCTGAATACTTAAAATGCCCCTCCTTGGTATTTGCTACTCCAAAAAACTCACCGTCTATTATGTCGTTTATTGATGGCACCCTTGGTCTACTATAAGTTAAAGCTGCGAATGTATAGTGATGAGGACTACTTTCTTTGTAAACACTCGTACAAATAATAGCCTTATAATTATCATCAATGGCTTTAAAGGCAAAGGCATCTCCTGGGTTAATAATCATAAATCGAATTCAAATTTATTGCTTCTAAAGCTACGCGAATAAATCACTTGCTTTATGCTGCTCGATAATTACTTCACGATATTTGCTTAACAGGGCCGATTTGGATATAAAGCCGATGAATAAGCCATCCTTTGCAACCGGCAGCTGCCATACATCAATAGCATCAAAAGTTTCCATTACGCTGCTGGCAGGTTGCTCGTAATCAATTACTGCTGGTGGTACCGTCATAATATCGGCGATGGTTTCGTCGGCTTTCTCCTGGTTAAACAGGCGCCTGCGTATATCATCAACCAGTACTACCCCTTCCAATCTTCCATCCTCTTTAAGTACCGGGAATATATTGGCATCCGTTACCGCCAGTGTCTTATAAAAATCATTAACAGTAGTTTGCTTATCAATAGCGGTATATTTCCTGTTGATGATGCTATCAAGCGATATCGCGTTCAGCATGCCGTAATCCTGCCCGGGGTGAATATTTTTTTCGTGGATAAGGTGCTGCCAGTAAATATTATGAGGCGATGAAAGGCGCGATATGATGTAGGATATAGATGACACAATCATAAGCGGAATAAACAACACATACCCACCGGTAATTTCGGCAATCAAAAATATCGCGGTTAGGGGGGCGTGCATCACGCCGCTTAAGGCACCGGCCATACCTACTGCTATAAAATTACTGGTATTTAAATGTATCAGCCCGGTAAGGTTTACGCCATAAGCCACTGTTAACCCCAAAAAAGCCCCGGTAAACATGGTGGGCGCAAACGAGCCGCCGTTGCCGCCCGAGCCCAGGGTAATACCGCTGGCAATTATCTTCATAAAAACCAGCGCGATAATAAACAAAAGCATAAACCACTGATTTGACAGCCAGCCAGCAAAAAACGATTCGTCTTTAAGCGCATCAATGTTGCCATTTAAAATAGCTTGCAGGTAATGATAGCCTTCGCCAAACAATTGGGGAAATATCATAATAATAAGGCCCAGGAACAGTCCCCCTAAAAGCGCACGCACATACCTGTTTTGTTTTTTTAAAATGCCGCCCTCCAGCTTACCCCCTACCTTATTAATATAGATGGCCATCCAGCCGCTAAACAGCCCCAGCAGAATGTAAAAAGGGATAGCGGTAACCACCCAACCCTCGGTAACCAGGTGAAATAACTGCCCCGAGTATAATAACTTAGATACAACAACCCCTGTTGCCGATGCGATAAGCAAAGGGATAAAGGTAGGAATGGTAATTTCGCCAATGAGTATCTCCAACGAGAACAGTACTCCGGCTATTGGACTATTAAATACTGCAGCGATACCCGCGGATGCCCCGGCAGCCAGTAGTACTGTTTTTTCATAAGGCGTAAGCTTAAAAAACTTGCCCACGTTTGACCCTATGGCAGCCCCGGTAGCTACAATAGGTGCCTCTAAGCCTGCCGAGCCGCCAAAACCCACCGTTAACGAGCTGGTTACAATATGCGAGTAAACGTTATTGAGCCTGATGTTCGACCGGTTCTTTTTAATATTAGCCAGGATACTGCCTATCCCCTTTTGAATTTTATCTCTATTACCCAGGTGTTGCCAGGTTACTGCTAAAAAAATACCCAGCGCGGGTAAAAACACATAGGCTATATGATAGTACAGGTGCGATGAAATATTACGGCTTACATCCTCCATAAAGTGCACCAGGAATTTTAAGGCTATTGCCGCCAGGCCGCCAAAAAATCCGACAAACACACTGCAATAAATTAAAAAGTTCCGTTGGCTATTACGCCTCAGGCGCCAGCGGTTTATTTTATAGGAGATTGTTTTTAACACGAATTTCACGAATTAGGTTGAATTAACACCAATTCCACCACACACTGCAAGTTATAAAATTTGATAATCATTCGTTAAAATTCATTCTATTTATAAAATCCATACTTTACTAATTCGTGCCTGTTCTATTCAATTCCTGCAATTCGTATATAAAATTCGCGTAATTCGTGCGTATATTTGCCCATGATTTCTTCGCAAAGATATGATCAAAGGGGTGTATCTGCCTCTAAAGATGATGTACATAATGCCATTAAAAACATTGATAAGGGCATTTTCCCAAAAGCATTTTGCAAAATAGTCCCCGATATATTAACAAACGATGAGGCGTATTGCAATATTATGCATGCTGATGGCGCAGGCACCAAATCGTCATTAGCTTATACTTATTGGAAAGAGACCGGCGACATATCTGTATGGCGTGGCATAGCCCAGGATGCTATTATCATGAACCTTGATGATTTGCTTTGCGTTGGCGCTACTGATAACATCCTGCTGTCATCAACCATTGGCCGCAATAAAAACCTGATACCTGGCGAAGTAATAGCGGCTATTATAAACGGCACCGAAGAAATTTTAAGCGAACTACGCGATGCCGGTATAGGCATTTACTCCACCGGTGGCGAAACTGCCGATGTAGGCGACCTGGTGCGCACCATTATTGTAGATTCTACTGTTACCTGCCGTATGCCGCGTACCGATGTTATATCAAACCACCGCATTCAACCGGGCGATGTTATTGTGGGTTTGGCATCATATGGCCAGGCCACTTATGAAAAAGAATATAACGGCGGCATGGGCTCAAACGGATTAACATCTGCCCGTCATGATGTGTTTAACAAAACCATCGCCGAAAAATATCCCGAAAGTTATGATTCGGCTATCCCTTATGACCTTATCTTCAGCGGTAGTAAAAACCTTACCGACCTGGTTGATATTGGCAACGGGCAAACCATAACCGCAGGCAAACTGGTATTAAGTGCCACGCGCACCTACGCACCTATTATAAAAGCTATACTTGATAAATACCGCAGCCAGATTAACGGCATGGTACATTGCAGCGGCGGCGCGCAAACCAAAGTACTGCACTTTATTGATGAGCTGCATATCATCAAAGACAACCTTTTCCCTGTTCCTCCATTGTTTAAGCTCATTCAGCAGGAATCAAAAACCAGCTGGCAGGAGATGTACAAGGTATTTAATATGGGGCACCGCATGGAGCTTTACGTACCTGCTGAGGTAGCACAGGATTTAATAGCCATATCCCAAAGTTTTGGCGTTGATGCCCAGGTTATCGGTCGTGTTGAAAAAGCCGACACCAAAAAAGTAACCGTAACATCGGAGTTTGGGGTATTTGAGTACGAATAGATGTGCAGATTTTAAATGTGCAGATATGCAGATGATGGATTTAGTTGGCACTACAATACTTTGTGTAGCTAAGTTTTTATAAATCATTACTATCTGCCACAAAAAACCATTATTTGAGTAGATTTAATTTAAAAAATCACTCCTTTATGCTCAGGTTTCTATCAGCAGAGTCGCCATTTAGTTTATGGGGCATATTTTTGGCCGAAAACCTGCTGGTTACCGCAATGGCCCTGGCCTTTGGTTACCTTGTACTCAAACTTAACCGGAGGCCGGTACAAACGGCATCGCGCAATGAGGTATTGATTTGCCTGCTTACCAATTTAATTAATACGGCCATAACCTATGCCGGTTTCTGGCTTTGGCAGCATGGGTATATTGTTATGAGCTTTGCCATCAATTGGCTTATCCTGGTTGATTTTGTGGTTTTATTTTTGCTGATGGACCTGGCGATGTTTATTTTCCATTACGCCATACATCACTCCGTAATTTACAAGGCTGTTCACCGTTTCCATCATCATTATACCGATCCTATCCCCATTGATCTTTTTGTACTACACCCGGTAGAAACTGTTGGCTTTGGATCATTATGGCTTATTATAATCGCGATGTTTAATTTTAATTTTTATGCTGTTATAATTTACCTCACTGTAAACGTATTTTTTGGCATCATGGGGCATCTGGGTATCGAGCCTGTTCCGGCCCAAATCAGGAAAGCAATTCCGTTCAGGTATCTTGGTACATCATCATTCCATCATGATCATCATTTAAACATCCATTATAATTATGGCTTTTACACCACCATATGGGATAAACTGTTTAAAACTTATAAATCTTAGCCGGAAATTAATCGCGTTGATATCTACCCCCATGAATTTTAAGATGTATAAAAACAGAAAACCCGGCCAAAATTGGCCGGGTTTTCTGTTTTTATAGTTAGGTTATATTAGTTAAATATATAACGTAAACCTAACTGGGCCTGCCAGCGTGAAGCCTGGCTGATATCGGCTTTGTATGATGATTGCAATGGCACTAAGTTAGTTGCATCAAGATACGGGAATGAATATGTAGCTTGTTTTTGACCTGCTGCATTGGTAACAGCACCTATGTATTTGGTAACAGTTGATGATCCATTGCTGAAACCGGTAAATGAGTTTTGATAAACACCCCAGTTACGGTTAAGTAAGTTACCAATGTTGATGATATCTAAAGATATTTCAATGGTATTTTTCACTTTACCTGCAGTTACAAAGAAATCCTGTGCAATGTGTAAATCGGCTCTTTTAAAGGTTGGCAAAATAGCACCGTTCCTTTGAGCATATTCACCTCTGTGTTTGCTCAGGTATGGATCCTGGTTAATAAAGTTATTTAACTGGCTCCAAAGCTGATCTGCTGTACGTAAATCTTTAGCGTCATTTGGCACCAGGATAATGTCACCTTTGTTTTTAGGGATAAACATTAAATCGTTGGTAGCACCATCACCGTTTGGATCGCCCGAGGTAATGTATGATACGGCACCATTATTAGCAGCTTCAAATATTAAACCAATGGTTGTTGCAGCATGTTTAAAGTACTCATGTTTGTATGAGAATGAAGCAATTACCCTGTTTGGTTGTACATATGAGCTATTTGAAAGGTTATCGGCATTTGGATTACCTGCTACGTAACGGGTGCTCCAGATAGTTGATGCGGTTGAACCACCATCGTTAACATCTTTTGAACCTGTATGGGTGTAAGCTACGTTAGCATACAAACCATTGCTGAAGCTTTTTTGTAATTGGGCAGTAACAAAGTATGAATAGCCTTTGCTGGTGTTGGTCATGTAATACAAACCGGTGATAGATGGGTTTGCAGCAGTTGCAGCAGCAGCGGCAGGAGTTGTATTTTTTGAATCGTAACGGATTTGACCTTCCGGACCAGCTAATGTTGAATAACCATCAGATAGTACCAGGTTTTGGTGGTAAATAGCGTTAACATCTTTGGTGTATGAACCTTCTATTGTAGCAATGATACCACCTGGCAATCTTTGATCAATAGCTAAGTTCGACCTCCAGATTTTAGGATACTTCAATTTAGGGTTGGCAACATCTAACTCGTATGATGTATTAGCAACACCAGCACCGGCAGCCGGGCGGTTAGCATTAACATCAGGGTTAAATATTAAACGGGGATCGTTTGGAGTTGCACTTTTGTTAACAGTATACGAACCAAATAACACACCGTTGTTTGATGCCTGGTTAGATACCCATACAAATGGAACTGTACCGGCAAATAAGCCTGTACCACCACGTAGTTGTGTAGTACCATCGCCAAACACATCGTAGTTAAAGCCTAAACGTGGTGATAATTGCACCCTGTTTTTAGGTAATACCGATGGATCAACATGCGTACCACCCTGGAATGTTAAAGGAGGTACATTTGCGTTTTGCTGCAATGTTGTTGGGAATACGTCATAATCAGCACGTAAGCCGTAAGTTACCCTTAAGTTATCAGTAACATGCCATTTATCCTGTATGTACGCGCTATAAATAGAAGCGTTGATTTTAGCATAAGGGAATGAACCATCTGGCAATGCAGAGTTACGTGTTGAATACTGAGTAGCCGGTAAGCCATTCAGGAAATCGTAAGCAGAGTTGTAAGTATATAAGCCATTATAGTTTGGCGCAAAACCGTTTGTGTAGCGTTGTGCCTGGCCTGTGATACCCACAGTAACCTCGTGTTTACCTGCGTAGTAAGTTAAATCATCAGAAAACTGAAGGATGTTTGTGCTTAACAAGTTACCTGCAGTAAACAACTCATAACCAAAGCTGGTTGTAACAGCCGACGCAGTAGTTTCTTTACCTGTAGATGGATCGTAAACACCATTACCAATATCAACCATTGGTATAGCGGCACCGCCTAATGACGCACGATAATCGCGCAGGGCAGAGTAGCCGGCAGTTAACCTATTTGAGAATGAATTGCTGATACGGGTATCCAACTCGATAATACCAATGTTAAAGTTATTATTGATGCGGTAACCTGAACCATAGAATGGCAGCGTAGTAACACCTGGTGCACGGGTAGTATTGCTGATACCTGTGATACCTGAGTTACTTGCAGGCTGATCTTTATATGATTTCAAATAAAAATACTTAGCACTTAAAGTGTTATTTTTATTGATGTTCCAATCTAACTTAACGGTAATCTTGTCGCTATGCGTAGTATAGCTGTAGCCCTGGTAAGCACCCGGATCATAGCTATATTTTGATTTCAGGTAATCAGAAATTGAGTTTAAGGTTGCAGCATCAGCTTGTGACACGGTAGCACCGCTTACCCCTGGGGTTGCAGCTACGTATGCAGTAGCCGGATTGCTGATGCGTTCCTGCTCGCCTGATAAAAAGAAGAATAATTTATTCTTGATGATTGGACCACCAATGCTTAAACCATCCTGGTGATAGTTAAAAGGTGTTTTAACAATATCAGTAACACCTGCATGGTAACCGGTAAGGCCGGTGCTGCGGATGTAATCATAAACTGTACCTTTAAATTCGTTGGTACCTGATTTTACTACAGTGTTAACACCTGCACCGGTAAAGTTACCCTGACGAACGTCATAAGGTGCAATATCAACCTGGATTTGGTCAATCGCATCTAATGAAATAGGCTGTGAACTTGTTTGGCCACCCAAAGTACCTGATAAACCAAATGAGTTGTTAAACAACGCACCGTCAACAGTGATGTTGTTGTAACCGCTGCTACGGCCGCCAAAGCTTAAACCGTTTGCAGATGGAGTCAATTTAGTGAAGTCAGATAAAGAACGGTTAATAGTAGGCAAACTTTCAATTTGCTGACGGCTGATAGTTTCGCGGGCGCCGGTACGTGAAGAGTTAATTACTTTACTACCGGAAGCTGTTATCTTTACTTCGCCCAAAGTAGCTGTATTATCCTCAAGCGCGGCAGAAAGCTTTTGATCCTGGCCGATAGATAATGTAATGTTATCCTGCTGGTAAGTTTTGTAACCAATAAAGCTTACTTTAAAGGTGTACGGACCGCCAACCCTTAAGTTGGGGATGTTAAACCGGCCGTCTGAACGGCTAACAGTTGCATACACTGTACCGGTTGGCACGTGTGTAATGGTTACCGTAGCACCCGGGATGGCACCTTTAGCATCGGTAACGATACCGTTAATGCTGGCGGTGGTAACCCCCTGGGCAGCCGCATTCCTGTTAATAAGGAATGTAAAACCGGTTAATAATAATAAAAGAAGTAAATGCTTCCTCATAAATTGCTTTTTTAATTATACTTTGAGTTAATTGGCAGCAAAGATAACTAATCCCCTCATTGTCAATGTTAAGTTTATGTTAACAATCTTTATATATTTTTCAACATAATGTCATAAAATCACACAAAATGCATAGTAAAAAGGTAGATTTAATGTAATACTTGTAATTATCTTGTTACTTTAATCTGCACAAACACCGGGCTGTAAAAATAATTTTTTATCGCCCTGGTAAAATGATCGTTTTTCTCATTTCGCCCCTTTTTACTTAGCTTTGCGCCTTTAAAATGTAGCCCCCTGCGTTTATTACACATCCGGCTATAAATCCGTTCAAAACAAAAATTTAGTTATCAAAGTATATCATTAAAAATATGGACTACGATTTAATTGTTATAGGGTCGGGCCCGGGTGGCTACGTAGCAGCTATCCGTGCTTCTCAGCTCGGTTTAAAAACTGCCATTATCGAAAAAGAATCATTAGGTGGCATTTGCCTCAACTGGGGTTGTATCCCAACTAAAGCCTTATTAAAAAGCGCCCAGGTTTTTGAATACCTCAACCACTCGCAGGATTATGGTATTAAAATAAACGGCACAGGCGAAGTTGATTTTGGCGCGGTTATCAAACGCAGCCGCGGCGTAGCCGATGGCATGAGCAAAGGCGTACAATTTTTAATGAAAAAAAACAAAATCGAAGTAATAAACGGTTTTGGTAAATTAAAATCAAAAGGTGTTGTTGAAGTAAAATTAAACGATGGCAGCACTAAACAAATTACAGCCACCAGCATCATTCTTGCAACAGGTGGCCGCAGCCGCGAGTTACCAAATATAAAACAGGATGGCGTTAAAGTTATAGGTTACCGCCAGGCTATGATATTGCCAAAACAGCCAAAATCAATGGTTGTGGTAGGATCTGGTGCTATAGGTATCGAGTTTGCTTATTTTTATAACTCAATAGGCACTAAAGTTACCGTTGTTGAGTATTTGGATAATATTGTACCGCTTGAAGACGAAGAAGTTTCAAGAAACTTACAACGCATATTAAAAAAGCAAGGCATCAACATCCTTACCGGCGCCAACGTAGAATCTGTTGACAGCACCGGCGAACTTTGCAAGGTAAATGTAAAAACGGCGACAGGCATGGAAGTTATCGAGGCCGAGATTGTTTTATCTGCTGTAGGTATATCTACCAATATTGAGGGTATTGGCCTGGAAGAACTTGGTGTTAAAACCGAGCGCGGCAAAGTATTGGTTGATGACTATTACAAAACCAATATTGATGGTGTTTACGCCATTGGCGATATTGTAAAAGGCCAGGCCCTTGCCCACGTTGCATCTGCAGAAGGTATTATCTGCGTTGAAAAAATTGCAGGTCAAAACCCGCATCCTTTAGATTATAACAACATTCCGGGTTGTACTTATTGCTCGCCCGAAGTGGCATCAGTAGGTTATACCGAAAAAGCGGCTAAAGAAGCAGGTTACGAAATTAAGGTTGGTAAATTCCCATTCTCGGCATCGGGCAAGGCAAGTGCCGCCGGCGCCAAAGATGGCTTTGTAAAACTGATATTTGATGCCAAATACGGCGAATTCCTGGGCGCGCACATGCTGGGTTACAACGTTACCGAAATGATTGCCGAAGTAGTTACAGCCCGCAAGCTGGAAGCTACCGGACACGAGATCATTAAATCGGTTCACCCGCACCCAACCATGAGCGAAGCTGTAATGGAAGCTGCCGCCGCTGCTTATGACGAAGTAATACACTTGTAAAACAAGTCCATAGCCGATGGCCGATAGTCCATAGTTATTTTTTTTAACTTTGAACTATCGGCTTTTTTACATCTATTGTTTTTTCGAACTATGGTCTATGGACCATTGGCTATTGACTAATCATGAAACTACACACTATCGATACCGGCTTTTTTAAATTAGATGGAGGCGCCATGTTTGGGGTGGTACCCAAAACCATTTGGAACAAAACTAACCCTGCCGATAGCAATAACCTATGCACCTGGGCCATGCGCTGCCTGCTGGTTGAAAACGGCAACCGTTTAATATTGGTAGATACCGGTATTGGCAATAAGCAGGACGAAAAGTTTTTAAGTCATTATTATTTACATGGCGATGCTACACTGGATAGTTCGCTTGCCGCACTTGGTTTTCACCGCGATGATATTACCGATGTATTTTTAACACACCTGCATTTTGACCACGTAGGCGGTGCAGTAGTGCGCAATGGTGAAAAACTGCTACCCACCTTCAAAAATGCAACATACTGGAGCAACCCCAAACATTGGGATTGGGCAATAAATCCTAACGACCGCGAAAAAGCCTCTTTTTTAAAGGAGAACATATTGCCCATACAGGAAAGCGGCCAGTTGCAATTTATAGATGCACAGGACGGGATCAACTTTGCCGAAGGTTTTTATATCCGTTTTGTATCCGGCCATACCGAAGCGATGATGTTGCCGCTTATTAGCTACAAAGGCAAAAAAATACTTTACATGGCCGATCTGCTGCCCTCTGTAGGCCACCTCCCACTACCCTACGTAATGGCTTATGACATGTTCCCGCTTACTACCCTCAAAGAGAAAAAACTATTCCTTACAGAGGCCCTGGAGCAGGATTATGTACTTTACTTTGAACACGACCCGATAAATGAGTGCTGCACATTGCAACAAACAGAAAAAGGCATCAGGGTAAAAGATACA
Organism: Mucilaginibacter ginsenosidivorax; assembly: GCF_007971525.1. NCBI lineage: Bacteria > Pseudomonadati > Bacteroidota > Sphingobacteriia > Sphingobacteriales > Sphingobacteriaceae > Mucilaginibacter > Mucilaginibacter ginsenosidivorax. The sequence continues at coordinate 6,173,390 of NZ_CP042437.1, read as the reverse complement.
TTTAAATTGAGCGAGTTGTAACCATTCATCCTCTGAATAACACTTCTTTGGGTATACCCACTTAATGCCTCATTTAACATAATGCTACTCAGAACTCAGAACTCAGAACTCAGAACTCAGAACTCAGAACTCAGAACTCAGAACTCAGAACTCAGAACTCAGAACTCACAACTCACAACTCACAACTCACAACTCACAACTCAGAACTCACAACTCACAACTACCTATACCCTGCCGCCTGTAAATCAAACAACTCGGCATAGCGGCCGCCTTTCAGGAGCAGTTCTTCATGGCTGCCAATTTCAACCAGTTCGCCTTTTTCCAGTACCAGTATCCTGTCGGCCATGCGCACGGTGCTAAACCTGTGCGAGATGAGCACCGCCGAACGGCCTTTAGTAAGTTCGGCAAAACGTTCAAAAACACTGAATTCTGCGCGGGCGTCAAGTGCCGATGTTGGCTCGTCTAATATCAACAGTTGCGCATCGCGCATGTAGGCGCGGGCAAGGGCAACTTTTTGCCATTCGCCGCCAGATAGTTCAACGCCATCGGCAAAGCGCTTGCCCAGCTGCTGGTCATAAGCGCCCGGTAGTTTGGCAGCCAATACGTCGGCCAGGCTTTGGCGGGCCGAGTGCTCTATCAGCGGCCGGTTATCCTGTTCGCTTATTTTACCTACAGCAATGTTTTGTGCAAAGCTCATTTGATACCGTAAATAATCCTGGAAGATAATGCCTACGTTAAGCCGCAAATCGGCCAGGTCATATTCGCGCAGGTCAATACCATCTAATAAAATGCGTCCCTCGGTTGGGTCATACAACCGGGATAGCAATTTAACCAGGGTGGTTTTGCCAGCCCCGTTCTCTCCTACCAGCGCCAGCTTTTCGCCGGGGTAAAGGGTAAAACTAAGGTGCCTGTTGGCCCATTTGTCGGAGTTGAGGTATCTGAACCCAACATCCTCAAAAGTAAAGCCCTGTTGTATAGTTTCAGGGAATGGCAGGCCACTTGCCGAAAGTTTAATTTTAGGTTCGATCTCAAAAAATTCAAAAAAATCGCGCAGGTAAATAGCCCCTTGCGATACTGCTGTAAATCGGGTGAGTATTCCCTCAAGCAAAGCCCTTAGCTGCCTGAACGAGCCTGCCAGAAAAGCCAGTTCGCCTATGGTTACACTGCCCTGTACCGCACGTATAATAATCACTACGTAAGCGCCGTAATAGCCCAGGCTCCCCAGCATAGCAAAAAATGTACCCCATAATGACCGGTTGATGGCCAGCCGCTTATTATCAGCATAAAATTTATTCGAAAGCTGCTTAAACCGGTTAATGATAAAGCCCGAAAGATCAAATATTTTTACCTCTTTGGCAGTCTCGTCGCTTGCACCCAGGTAACGGATATAATCCAGCTCACGCCGCTCGGGCGTTTGGCCACGGGTAAGGGCGTAGCTACGGTCGTTAAAGTACGATTCGCCTAAAAAAGCCGGGATTATGGCTATCAGTAATAATATAATAAGCCATGGGTTAAAAGTCATGAGCCCCACAGCCAAAAAGCCCATGGTAATTAAATCCTGAACCTGGCTCATTACCTGCGATAGTAATATGGTACGGCCAACGGTTTGCTGCCGGGCGCGCTCCAGCTTATCATAAAACACCGAATCTTCAAACTGGTCAAGATCAAGCGTGGCGGCATGCGCCATAATTTTTACAGATGTATGGTTGCTAAATAAATCGCCGAGCAGACTATCCATCAGGGTGATGGCCCGGCTTAGCGCGTCTGTCAATATCGCCAAGGCAAACTCAAGCCCTACCAGTTCCCAAAGCTGGGTCATCTCTTTTACCTGGCTGTGGCTTATGGTAACCACCTTATCAATGATAAGCTTGCCCACGTACAGCAAGCCAAGCGGCATAGCCGAACGGGCAATGCGTAGCAGGGCGTTAACTACAGTCATCCAACGGTTGGTTTGCCATACCAGCTTAAAAAAAGCAGGCAGATTGCGCAACGCGTCGAAACGTTCTTTTAGGGTTATTTTGTTGTCGATGGTATTTTTAGGCGGGCGGTTGGTATTCAATATAAAATCCTTCTTTGTTTAATGTATTTAAACAAATTTACTCAATTGGCAAGCGATTAGCATACAGCGCCGGTATTTGTGAGGGGTGGATGACAATAGCTACACTTTATGTAACAGTTTAATCCGTTGAATCAATTTATAGGATGATACAGCCCTCTTCATTTTCATTTGTGTTTGCAGGCATTCCAATATGATGAATAAAACAAAAATGGTTAAAGCCGAACTGAGGACTATCAGCGCGGCATAATGCGGGGCATTATTGTCTGTCAACATGGTATTGGCAATAATACCGCCGGTAATCAATATCAAAACACCAGCTGAACGATTACTTAAAGCAGACCGGCAAATGCAGTTGCCTTCCTTAGTCACAGTATTAAAAATCAGCTTAGGCACAAACCTGTCAAACCGCGACATTAAACGGGTATAATTGATGTTATTTTTAACTATCTGCTTTGCAAAAATTAAGTTAGCAACTTTAGGCTGAAACCCGGCCAAACTTTCCCGTTCTTCAGAAAACGTAGCTAAGGCAGCTTCCAATATAGCTCCATCCTCTTCGTTAAATCTCACTTTTTTAAAATAGATCATCTTTTTATAATCTAAATATAAAATAAATCGGTGCCATTTGCCACACAGAAAAATAAACCTCTATTTTTGCCGCCATCATGAGCACTTCACTAAAAAATAAATTCGACAGTATAATTTTTGATTTGGACGGCACCCTTTGGGACAGCACAGCAAACGTGGCACTGGCCTGGCAACACGCCATTAATCAGGTTGATTATTTGAACGAAGATATGACTGTTGAACGGGTAAGATCAATTACCGGGATGACTTATGATGCCATATTTGATAAGCTATTCCCCACCCTGAGCGATGAACAGCGTAAGGAAGTGCAAGCCTTATGTGCTGTAAGCGAACTGGAAATATTGCATAAAAAAGGTGGCGAGCTTTACCCTGAACTGGAAGAAACACTGAAATACCTGGGCACAAAATACAAGCTATACATTGTGAGTAACTGCCAAAGTGGATATATCGAGGTATTCCTGGATTTAAATAACATGCACCCTTACTTTTTGGCGCACCAATGCTTTGGTACCAAAGGCAACCCCAAGGCAGATAATATTAAAGATATTGTGAACGATCATGGCCTTCAGGCACCTGTTTACGTAGGCGATACCATGGGCGATTATACATCGGCAACAAAAGCAGGCGTACCATTCATTTTTGCAAGCTATGGTTTCGGCGTTGTGCCTGATGGTATGGTGGCTACAGTGGATAGCTTTGCCGAGCTGACGGAGCTTTTGTAGTTACAAACGGCTCCTGTTTTTAACCCAATTACTTGTTTCGGCAACAACATTAGCGGCTACAATGGCTTTGTTTTTACCAAGCAATTGTTCCATTAATATTGCGGCAATCTTCGCTTCCTCTTCATTCCCGGTTTGTAAATCCTCGGGGGTAAAGTATTTTTTTACAAAATGGGTGTCAAAATTGCCCGATGTAAAAGCATCATGCTGCATTACAAATTTGCCGAAGCCCAATGTGGTAGTAATTCCGGTTATCTGGTATTCGTCAATTGCCCTTATCATGCGTTCTATGGCTTCCGGGCGGTCTTTTCCATAAGTTATCAGCTTGGCTATCATCGGGTCGTAATAAATGGGGATTTCCATACCTTGTTCAAACCCATCATCAACCCTTACACCCGGCCCCTTTGGCGTTATATAAGTTTGCAGGGTGCCAATATCCGGCAGGAAATTATTGGCAGGATCCTCGGCATAAACCCGCAGTTCCATAGCGTGGCCGCGTATTTGCAAATCCTCTTGTTTAAAACTGATAGGCAGGCCACGGGCTATGTTAATTTGCTCCTTTACCAGGTCAACGCCGGTAATTAATTCTGTAACCGGGTGCTCAACTTGTAGCCGGGTGTTCATCTCCAGGAAATAAAAATTGAGCGCATCATCCATAATAAACTCCACGGTACCAGCACCAGTGTAATTTACCGACCGGGCTACATCAACGGCGCATTTGCCCATTTGCTCCCTTATGGCCGGCGTTAACACTTTTGACGGCGCTTCTTCAATCACCTTTTGATGCCGGCGTTGTACGGAGCAATCGCGCTCAAACAGGTGTACAATATTGCCATGAGTATCGCCCAGAACCTGGATCTCGATATGCCTTGGCGACGAAACATACCGCTCTATAAATACCGATCCATCGCCAAAGGCAGATGTGGCTTCGGATACCGCCAACTGCATTTGCTCTTCAAAATCATCGGGACCGTCAACTATACGCATACCTTTACCGCCGCCGCCTGCCGCCGCCTTTATCAAAATAGGAAATCCAACTTCGACTGCGCGTTTTTTTGCCTCGGCTACATCGGTTATAGCTTCCTCGGTACCAGGCACCATGGGGATGTTATACTTTAACGCGGCGGCCTTGGCCGATAGCTTGTTACCCATAATCTCCATGGCCTCGGGCGATGGCCCTATCAAGATAAGACCTGCCTGGCGCACCAGCTTGGCAAACGCTGCATTCTCGCTCAAAAAACCATAACCAGGGTGTATGCCTTCGGCACCGGTTTTTATACAAGCCGCAATAATCTTTTCGCCAACAAGATACGATTGATTAGATGGGGCAGCACCAATATAAACAGCTTCATCAGCATACCGAACGTGCAATGCATCACGATCAGCATCCGAATAAACGGCAACAGTTTTAATACCCATTTCGCGGGCCGAACGCATTACCCTTAAAGCTATTTCGCCCCGGTTGGCTACCAGTATTTTTTGCATAAAACAAATGTAACTGATTTAACGGTTAGCAGCCGAAAATTTTGAGGTTTGATAATACTTATCAGCCCCCAAAATTGGGGTATAGATAATATTAGATAATAAATTTAAATATCTAAAAAACGGCGGCTTTCATCTTTTAATTAGTCCATAAACGTTCAACGGCCGATATTTAAATCGGCCCTTATTTGTTTAACCTAAAAGCATCAAGAGAAACGAACCCGACAATTATTGGGATCTGTAATTACCTGCCAGACCTATCAAGCCTGTAGGTTTTACGACTACAGCGATAGCAAACATAGTGTTTGAGTGGTAACCAAAAAAAGAAGGTTCTGACAAACGGACCTCTTTTAATACGTGATATACCAACATTGCCGCAGTTACGGCAACGCAATTCCTTTTGAGAACTCAAAGGTTTTATTTTTGCAATGTTATCAATGCTATTCCGAGCATCTAATTCGGCTGTCATATTGTTTATTTCTTAAGGGGTACTTTCAAGTTCTAAAATAGTTAAAAATTGTGAATTTATTATGAACATTTTAAAAAGTATTAAAAAAAGGCGTTTTCAGCTTATTTTGTATTTATTTTTCACCTGTTTGTTAAATAATAAAGGCCTGGGGTGGTAACCCCAGGCCTTTATTATATTATTCCTTTTTATCAGGCGCAGGTGTACCTGCGGGTGGAGGACCAGGCTGACCACCGGGAGGCGGGCCGCCAGGACCAACACCAGGAGCACCCGGAGGAGGGCCGCCCGGACCACGGCCTGCCGGCAATGTTACTTCGGGATGGGCCGTGCCACGGTGACAGCTGTAGCAATTAACACCCGACTTTAACGTGAGGCCTAATGAATCTTTTTTGGCATCAAAATATTTTTCGTTGATTTTGTTCATCATCTTGAACATATCGCGGGCCATTTTCTTCTCTGGCTTGGCATCGCTTGCCCAATCCATTTGTTTTGCAGCTTCATCACGTACATGGCAAAAATTGCAATGTACACCTAAAGAATGCTCCCACTCTTCCATTACGCCATGAAGTTGATCTTTAGTGATGTTTTTGGGTAATACCTTCAGGTTTTTCCATCCAGGTTCATCAGCCTTTTTGGGCGTCATCGATGTCATGGCACCTACTACCACTACCGACATTAAACCGAGGGTAACTAATATTTTTTTGTTTACCAGCATAATTGTCATATTTAAGTCATCTAATGTAGATATTAAGTTTGAATGTTACAACTTTTAAAATGACGATTATTTGGTAACTTTTTAGATACAAGCCCCCCAGCCCCCTAAAGGGGGAGCTTTTTGATTTGTAAATTATTTAAAACGGGACAACCTCATTCTCCCCAAAGGGTCAGCGGTTACCCACAAGTGTCCTGAAAATGGAGCTTTTCGATTTGCAATATTCAAAGTGGCCAGCTTCGTTCCCCCTTCAGGGGGTTAGGGGGCATAGCTTCTCGCTGATAGCCCAAAGTTTGTCCCTGGCGGCGGTATCAGTAGCGATAGCCGATGTTTTGGCAATTTTTTTCTTTTTGAAATAGGCGCCGTTATATTTATCAAGACGCGGCGCGGTCGCCAGGAATACGGTAGTTGCGGCCCCTTGCTGCGCGCTGATCATAAACGGGCGGATGAGGGTGGTCATCAGTTTACCCAGCCCTCTAAAATCATCCCAAAAATGGGTATTAACTACGCCAGGATGCAACGAAAAAGCAAGGATTCCTTTATTTGCAAATTTTGACGCCAGCGATTGGGTAAAATAAATATTGAACAATTTATTCATCCCATAAGCTTTCCAGGCATTGTACGATTGCTCGCATTGCAGATCATCAAACTGTGGAGTGCCGCGCTTATGCGCTTCTGAGCTAACGTTTATAATACGTGCCTGCCCTTTTTGCAGCAGCGGCATCAACAGGTTTGTCAATAAAAAATGTCCCAGATGATTGACGGTGAAGGTTAATTCAAAACCATCTTTACTTAGCGCACGTTCGGCAAAAATCCCACCTGCATTATTGATGAGTGTGTTGATGGCAAATAGCCTGCCGGATAATTCGGCGGCGGCATCGCGCACGGTTTGCAAATCGGCCAGGTCGCATTTAATAACGTGCACATCCTTGTTCCCTGTTTCGTTAATCAACTGGGCTTTGAGTTCTTCGCCTTTGTGTGTGTTGCGCACCAACAGGTAAAGTGAGTGCCCTTGCCTGACTAATGAAAGCGCAGTTTCTTTTCCGATGCCTGATGTGGCGCCTGTAATAACAGTTGTTTTTATTGCCATTCCCCCCAGCCCCCTAATGGGGGAGCTTTTGATTGGCAAGATAGAGGTTTTTCCTCAAAGAATAAGCTTTAAAGCCCTCCCCTGAAGGGGAGGGTCGGGTGGGTTTACTTTTGCATCACCATAACGCCGTTCATCAGCAAGGTACTGCCGCCATCGGCTACTATGTTGTAAACTTTTTGGATTCCGCCGCCATTTTCTGTTTTTTGAAGAACAGTAAAGGCCTCGTATTTACCGGTTTGCTCGTTAAGGCAAAGCACTTCCTGACCGGCAGTAATCTCGCCCATTTTCAGGTTGCCTTGTTTGGTAAGCATTGGATGGTTTGGTGTGGCCTGCAATATTTTGGTATTCAGGTTTACCAACTGGCCTGCCCTGGTGTTTTTAACATCTGCAGCAACAAGCACCAGGCGGGTTAACGCGTAATTTTTTGCTTCATGGGTGGTTAACTCCTTTACCCTAACTACCGAACTTTTATTGGTAACCGGATCAATGGTAATTACTTCATCGCCACTTTTTATAGTGCTCAGCATTTTTTTGCCGCCGTTGGCCATGGTTACCATTTCGTCACCAGGGAAACAAATATCGTTACCGTAAGTGGCCGATTCTTCTTTCATATCCTTACCCCCATTCAGCACTTTATATTGCTGAAAGCTTAGCTCTTTCGAAAGTACATAAGATAGCTTCAGGATAAAATTGGTTTCAACCTTGTTAATGTTGTCAATATCTAAAAAATATTTTTCCCATACTTTACCATCGGCTGTAAAATCGGGCACCAGCGCTTTATATAATTTACCTTTTTCATTGGTATAAAATACCATCAGGCCTATTTCCTGCATACCGTCCTTAGCTATCAGCTTGTATATATCTACGCGTTTTTTTAATCCGTCGGATCCGGTGATGAAATAAGGCTTACGGTTTTCATACCTGTCAAGTACATAGGCATTCTCGAACTTTACATAAGTGTCCTTATCCAGATCGGCAATCGTAAAAGTTTGCGCCTTGTTATACTCATCCATAGTAAGCGGACGAGGATTTACCGCTGCCGTTGTTTGCGCGCGGCTTAAATAAATAGAACCGGTTAAAAGTATTGTTAATGTTAGTTTACGCATATGTTGAGGAGATTCAAGAGTCAGGAATCAAGAGTTAAGACTTTATTTGTTGGTATTTAAAACTGATTCTGCAATTGATATTTGTTATTGTATTATTTGTATCTATTTCTTTTGAAATAAAAGATAAGAGAGATAAAAGGTTAGAATCAATAGCCGTTTTTCTTGACTCTTGATGCTATTCTAAGAAAGTTGTTTAAACGCCTCGGCAAATGCTTCCATTTCGTCCATACGGCCAATGCTTACGCGGCACCATTCTTTGCCGTTAAACTGCCAGCTACGTACGCCTACGCCGCGTTTCATCATTTCGCTTACAAATTTTTTGCTGTCCATTTTTAGCGGGAACATTACAAAATTGGCCGATGAGGGGATGTATTCGTAGCCTTCTTTTTTTAATACCGAATATAAGTACTCTTTTGACGCCAGCGTTTTTTCAAGCGCTTCTTTCAAAAATGCTTCCTCGCGATAACCGGCAATAGCACCTGCAATGGTTGTAGCCGAAAGGGAGAAACCGGTGGTGTAATTAGATAAAGCTTTGATAGTATCTGGCTGAGCCACGATGTAGCCGCAACGCAGGCCGGCAAAACCATATAGTTTAGAGAATGTACGGGCAACTATAATATTGCTGCCGGCTTTCATGGTGCTTATCATCGAAGAACCTTTAGGATCGGGCAGGTAATCGATGTAGGCTTCATCAACAAAAACAGTTACTTTTTTTGATACACGCTCACAAAATGCTTTCAGTTTAGCGGTGTCCAATATAGTCGCCGTTGGGTTGTTAGGGTTACAGATATAAACCAGCCCGGTGTTGGCGTCAATTTTGGCCTCCATGGCGTCCAAATCAAGTTTATAATCGGCAGTCAATGGCACTTTAACCCATTTGCCTTCAAGTCTTTCGGCATGCGATGGCAAATCGTCATAAGATGGATCGCCGGTGATGATACTTTTTCCACCTTTGCTGTAATACATGGCGGCAGCAAGTAATAATGGAGATGAGCCGGATTCCATCAGGATGTTACCGGATGAAATTCCCTCATAGCTGGCAATTTTATCATAAAGCATCCCCATTGATTGCATTGGGTATTGGTAACCCAGGTCGATAGCTTCCTGGATTGCTTTTTTTGCGGCGGGCGATGGGCCAAATGGATTTTCATTGGCCAGCAAGCGGGCTTTTAATACCGGTGGGGCATCTGCAATGGCATCCATATCGGTAAAGCGTTTAGCCAGTGGGGCCAGCTTTTTAGCAACCGGCATAGCGGCCAGCTTACTGATTGTCCCCGAAAAGAAGGCCAGTCCCCCGGCCATAAGTGCGCTGGACTTGATCCAGTTTCTGCGATTAAGTGAGTTTGCCATGGTTTTAAATTAGAATCAAGAGTTAAGAATCAAGAGTCAAGACGAAGCTGCCTTTACTCTTTCTCCAATTATAGTGTGTTCTTTTATTTATGTAATTATTTATCGTTGTATTTCAAAAGCGGTCTCCTGTCTTCAGAAGCCAAAATCATAAATCAAATTTCCCATTCCCCCTTCAGCTATCTTAACTCTTGATTCTTAAATCTTGATTCTTCTCTCCCCCCTTATTTTACCGCCGGGTATGAAGCCCTTCCCTCGGTTACCCTGGCATGCAGGGCAGCCACTGTGCTGCGGGCCGATTCAAATGCTCCGGCCATCCATGCGTTAAGATAGGTTAGGTGTTCGCCGGCAAAGTATACGTGCTTATCGGGCTTTAATAGTACCGGGTATTGTGTTTTGCGTGTTTCGGTGCTGTAAACAGCCCATCCGCCTAAATTGTACTTTGTTTTGTGCCAGCTAACCGAAAAAGATCCTTCAAATTCCTTATCATATTGTGGGTGGATAAGCCTGCCTTTTTCCAGCGCAAACTTCTCACGATCGGCATAACCTAAAGCGCCGATTTTCTGGGCTTTTTCGTTAAAATTGTAATATCCAATCAAGATACCCTTTTTTCCCAAATAATCATAAGATGGGTAAAAAATTTGTGTTAAATCGTTGTTGGTGTGGGTAATACCACCGTATATATGCTCATCCTCCTCCCAAAACCTGCGTTTAAACTGCAAACCTATTTTACCGGTTTGTATATAGCTGATATAATCGATAGCCCGGCTAACATCGCCCGAAAAATTGTTGTTTACATTACTTAGCACGGGTAGCGGCAAAGTACAAATACACATATCGCCACTTAATTCGTGAACGCCTGTGGCATCTTTATAAGTAATTTTTACCCCTTCGGCCAGGTTATTGATCGAGGTAACCTCGGCACCCATTTTTACTGATGGCGCTACCTTTTTTTCAAGGGCTCTGGCAATCTGATCCATCCCGCCTACTGCCTGGAACATGGTCATCTGCAGTTCGTAAGTGTATTCGGCTACGTTGTAAAAATCAGGGTCCATGAGACCCGAGTGCAGGATATCGGCCAGTTTATGCGGCTCGGCAATTTTGCCAGGCCGGTCTCCCGCTCCAGGCGATTCGGTATAACCGCGCCTGGCAGATGCCTTATACAGTTTATCTATATCAAGACCTCCTTCGGCTTGCAGGTAGGCAATAATCTTTTCGCCGTCCTCTTTGGTCATGGCGCTATCCAAGCCGCCATGATCAATGCTTTTGGCCAGCATTTCGGTCATATAACCGCGGATATCGTTATGAATTTCGCGTACACGGATTTTTTTGTTAGAGAGCGGGCCTTTGCCTTCGGCAAAGTAATAAGCGCCTTCATTAACGTTGTTGTACACCTGTATGGGGACACCCAGCTCTTTACAGTAATGAAGTGTTAACTCGTGATGATGCGGAATACGCGACGGGCCGGCGTTAAAGTAAAGGCCATCATCAAATTTGGCAATAACGGCGGGTTTATCAATCTCCTGGTTGGTTGCGCCATTGCGGATACTCCAGCAGCGGCCGCCAGTACGGTGGCGGGCTTCCAGTATGGTACATTGATAGCCTAATTTATTAAGCTCATAAGCGCAGGTCATGCCGGCAAGGCCTGCCCCTAATATAATAATGTGTTTGCCCTTGCCGTCGCCTTCCAAATTAAAGGCGTGTGCGGGAGCGGGTTTTAGCATGCCCAAAGCAAGCATAGCGGGATAGGCCCCGCCGGCCAGCATAGCACCCTTACCCAAAAAATCTCTGCGGGTAATTGTTTTCAATAAGATCAGCTTTTATGTTTTACAATTATGTAAGGCTTAAAGATAGTTTTTTAAATGATTTAATAAAAGATATGCTATAATTTTTTAATTATGATAATATCTACGGGATTAGTATGGATTATTTGAAAAATAAGAAAGTCAATAAAAAAAACCGCTCCCTTTTGGGAACGACCTGTAATTTCAAAAGTTTTATTAGCCGGCTTACTGCGCCGGCTGCCCCTTGTGCGCAGCTACCGCCTTGTTGTAATAGTCAAGCAGCTTATCTATATTTTTGAGGTTATACTTATGCTGTTTAATGCTTTCAACTACCTGCTCTTCATCGCCTAATATCTCCACCATAATATCTTCAAAATTGGCATCGGTTATACGTTGCATATCGGCAGTGCTTTCGCCAAAATAGTAGGTAGTTTTTGAGCTTTTACCACCTCCGCCATTGCCGCCGCCGCCACCAAGCGAAACGCCTACCCCGCCGCCAAGGCCGCCACCATAACCACCACTGCCGTAACCCATAGCTATGCCCGGCGAGAAATGGACACCACCGCCACCACCGGTTGCGCCTTTGGCCGCGTATAATTTAAGGGGTTCGTCAAGTACCACTTGTACAAAATCGGTTTCCTCTTTGCTCCATTCCTCGTTGCGTGGGGCGTGGGCAACCACAAAACTATCCTTGCCTGCCACAAACGAGCGGATATCACTGGCGCTGAGTTTATAGGGATTTGTTTTTTCGTCGTCTTTAAACTCAATAAAGCCTTCATCCTTAATTGGGCCTTTGCCGCCGGGGTTTACGCGGATAAAGCCGGTTGTGCGGTTACCTTTTACATCGGTAAAAACACCAGGCTGCCATTTTTGCGATTTTGCTGATACAAAACACAGCATAAAAAATAAAATGATTAAAATTGAGCGCATAACAAGTATAAAATACAAAGAACGTAATTTTTAGATATTTAATATGATGACTGTTGATTTACGCAGCGACACCGTTACCAAACCAACACCCGGCATGCTGGAAGCCATGTGGAGCGCCAAAGTTGGCGATGATGTTTTTGGCGAAGATGAAACCATAAACCAACTGGAAGAAAAAGCCGCCGCCATGTTTGGCATGGAAGCGGGCATTTTTTGCCCATCGGGTACCATGACCAACCAAATTGCCATTAAATGCTTTACCCAGCCCCTGGATGAGTTGATTGCCGACCAAACCGCCCATGTGTACCGCTACGAAGGCGGCGGCATTGCCTTTAACTCCGGCGTATCAACCCGTTTACTGAACGGCTACCGCGGCATTATCACCGCCGAAATGATTGAGCCCGAAATAAACGCCGAAAACATTCACTACCCACACACCAGCCTGGTGGTGTTAGAAAATACGGTGAACAAAGGTGGCGGCAGCTGCTATACTTTAAATGATATTGAGCCAATAGCTCAACTTTGCCAATCAAGTGATTTAAAGCTCCATTTGGATGGTGCCCGTATTTTTAACGCCCTTGCCCATACCAGCGATAAAGCTGTTGATTATGGAACTTATTTTGATGGTATTTCGGTTTGCTTATCTAAAGGACTTGGCGCACCTGTTGGCTCGGTTTTACTGGCTGATAAGGCAACTATAAAATACGCCCGCCGCATTCGTAAAGTAATGGGTGGCGGCATGCGCCAGGCGGGTTTCCTGGCTGCGGCAGCTATATATGCTTTGGACCATCATGTAGAACGCCTGAAGATAGATCATGCCCACGCCCGCATTTTAGGCGACGAACTGGGTAAGTTAAGCTGGGTAAGCAATATATTGCCGGTAGAAACCAATATTGTACTGTTTGATACCGTAGAACCAGCCAAAGCCATATTGGCCAAACTCGCCGAAAAAGGCATCAAAGCCAGCGATACCGATAAACACCGCATCCGTTTTGTAACACACCTTGATGTGCACGCCGACCAGGTAGAGTATTTGGTTGAAGTGCTGAAGCAGTTGTAGAGGTTATACGTTTTAAGTTGTACGTAATACGTTAAAAAAACAAAAACGTACAACTTAAAACGTACAACTTACAACTTATTTCGGCACCCTATCAGCCGATTGCCGTTCAACCATCCAGCCGGGGTATTCTTTCGGCAGAGCGCTTACTTCGTCGATGCGTTTTAGTTCATCGGCAGATAATTCTAATTCGACTGATTTCAGGTTGTCATTCAGCTGATCTACGTTCTTGGCGCCGATGATGGTGCTGGTAATCCCTTTTTGCAGGCGAACCCATGCCAAAGCGACCTGGGCGGCAGATACGTTTTTATGTTTTCCTATCTCGCTTATCACGTCCACAATGTCATATGCCTTATCCTTATTTATCGGCGGGAAATCAAAAGTATCCCTGCGCGATCCTTCTGATTTTTGATTCTCGCGGGTAAACTTGCCCGAGATAAAGCCACCCGCCAAAGGACTCCATGGCATCACTGCCAGGTTTTGATCGTTGGCTACCGGCAGCAGTTCCCTTTCAATATCGCGACCGGCCAAAGAGTAAAAATATTGCAGCCCTACAAATTTATGCCAGCCATTCTTCTTGGCTATACCGGCGGCTTTCATTACCATCCAGGCAGGCCAGTTGCAGCAGGCAATATAACGCACTTTGCCCGTGAGCACAATATCGTTTAATGAACGCATAATTTCTTCAACCGGGGTTTTTAAATCCACACCGTGAACATACAGCACATCAATATGATCAACCTGTAAGCGTTTTAAACTGTCATCAACCGAATTAAATATATGGTAACGGGAAAGGCCGGTATTATTTGGCCCCTCGCCCATGCGGCCACGTACTTTGGTAGCGATGATAAGTTCCTGGCGGTTTAAACCAAGGTCGATAATCGATTGGCCAAGCAATGTTTCTGATTCGCCAAAGGAATATACGTTGGCCGTGTCGATGAAATTGATGCCCGAATCAACAACGGTTTTCATCAGTTCATTAACACCCTCCTGTTTTATCTGCCCTATGGCTTCCCAATAGCCTTTGCCACCAAAGGTCATGGTGCCAAAGCAAATTTCGGACACCAGCAGGCCGGTGTTACCTAAAAAATTGTATTTCATAAGTTTGATGTTTTGTTGATGGTGAAGTTAGGAAAATGAGGAAGAACCAGGAAAATAGCGCAAATATTTAAGTTTTTTTGACAGTCAATAAACATACTATACCATGAAAGGGGTATGAACAACAAAAGCCCGGGCGGGCCTTGTATCATATCTTAATAATCAATAAACTTTACCTAAAGCTTCTCTATTTCCTGGATGGAAAGCTTGGTTGCTTTTGCAATAAATTCAACCGTTAAACCTTCTTTTTTCAGTTCGCGGGCTATGGCAGCAGCTTCTTCGTGTTTACCTTTCAACTTACCTTCCTGTATGCCTTCCAATTTACCTTTCAACTTACCTTCCTGTATGCCTTCCTGCTTGGCCCTGTCCAATAAAAGTTCTTCGATACCCATTGTGGCGCTCCTTTCTGTTAAAATTTCTACCCCTTGCTCAAATTTAGTATTTATATCCGGGTTTTCAAAGCGAACATAATACTTCAAAAAATTCATTAACACCCTTATTTTGTCCTTTGATATATGCCTGGTTAACAACAATTTTGCCAATTTAAGTTTTAACTCAAGCAACAGTTCATCCCTTGCACTACTGTCTTTTAAGTTTTTGCCGGCAAGTGCCGCTCTGGCAGTTAGTACTACTAATGCAAACGGATTATCAGTTCCCAGCAATTCCTCATCACTCTGGCTGGCTGTTTTATAGGTATTAAAAGTATATCGCAAACTTGTACCCATAAAGTCTAAGGCAAAGTGATCCGGCCTTTCTTTTGTGTTCGCCTCGGTAAAGATGGCATATGCAACTATAGGCTTTTGGTACTTATCCAATATCCGATAAAAGTAGGTAAACATACGACTGCCAAAATCCTTTTGATATTGGCCCTGCACCTCGATATGTACCAAAATCCATTCTTCTTTACCGCTTTTGGTAAATACCTTAACCAGTTTATCAATCACTTTGGGAGAGTACTCGTCGGTCTCCGGCGGGAAAACCTGCTCCAGTTCCTTATCCAAAAACTCAAATCCCTTATCAAAATCAAATATATCCCTGGCATCAGGATTAAGAAAACATAAGAAATCGTCAAAAACATCTTCAAGAATGCCTTTCCAAAGAATATCATCTTTTCTTCTCATTAAACAATAATATAAAATATCATTGGCAAAGCACCAAATACTAACAAATTAGTTACATTACTAATTTATTAGTTGTAATACTAATCAATTAGTATTACATTTGTTTATAACAGAAAAATCGATGCAAAAATTAGCTAAACGGGAAGAACAAATCATGCAGGCTGTATGGAACCTGGATAAGGCATTTATTAAAGAGATTATACAGGAATTGCCCGAGCCAAAACCTCACTATAACTCGGTAGCTACCATAGTAAAAATACTGGAAGAAAAAGGCTTTTTAGCACATGATAGCGTGGGCAATATTTTTCAGTACTACCCGGCAATTGCCAAAGAAGAATATCAAAAACATGCTATGAAAGATGTAGTAAGCCAGTATTTTGATAATTCTTACTCGCGTATGCTGGCTTTTTTTGCCAAAGAGCAAAAACTTACCGAAGCAGAATTGAATGACATTATAGAAATCATTAAATCGAATAAAAAATGATACCCTACCTGTTGCATGTAGCATTGCTAATAACAATTTGCCTGTTGTTTTATAAGCTGTTTTTACAACGGGAAACTTTTTATAACCTTAACCGGTGGGTGCTACTCATCTGCTTACCGCTCTCCTTTTTACTCCCGCTTATCCACGTTCCGCAGCAATGGTCGGTAAGGGCTACTGAACAGCAAAATATTGCCGGTGCTGATGAATTACCAATGGTTACTTTGCCGGCAAAAGCCTTTCCGTCGATTAATGCAATAACACCCAGGCTGTCAAAACCCGGTTCAAAACCGACAGATACACCAAAGCCTACCGCAGCCCCTCCGGCAAAACCGATGAGCACAGTCGCATCGAATTTTACTTTGGCTGATATAATGCAATGGCTATTTATTATTTATATAGCCGGTGTGGTGGTATTTGCTTTAAACCTGCTAATACAGCTTATTTACACGCTTTACACAGCCTATGCCCGCCCGGTAATTATTGATGGCCCCTACCGTATTGTTGAGCTTACCGGCGATAAGGTACCCTGCTCATTCCTGAATAATATATTTATCAATCCCGAAAAGTACGATTGGGATACCTACAACCAAATCCTGGTACATGAAAAAGTACATGCCCGCCAACTGCACAGTATTGATATTTTGCTGACCGAATTGGTTATTGTACTGCAATGGTTTAACCCTTTTGCCTGGTGGTACCGTACAGAAATGGAAAATAACCTGGAGTATCTTACCGATGAAGCGGTTACCAGCAAGCACAATATCGATCGTTCGTTATACCAATTAAGCCTGCTGAAGGTATCAGCCCCTCACCTGTCGCTCCGGATTGCAACCAATTACAACCAGTCTATCCTAAAAAAACGCATCCTGATGATGAGTATTAAAAAATCAAACCTGCATACGCTGTGGAAATACTTTTTACTGGTGCCCTTATTCGCCGGACTTGCCTGTATCCTTAACCAGCCTGCTATCGGAAAAAACCGGCTGATGAGTAAAGGGATGTATACCGGTATTATTCCCGACTCTTTATACAAGGGCGATATTGTAGGTTTTTGGTATGCCAACAAAGAGGGTAATGTACTCAATATGGACATGAAGATAGTGATCAAAAAGCAGGATTGGAGCTATAACGGCTTTGTTTTCCCGGTGAGCGCGTTTTCATCCTTACCACTCAAAAAGCAAAGCGATTTTTATGTAAAACGCAATGCGGGCACCATATTATTTAATGGCAAGTTTGAAGGCGACCAGGGGCTTGGCCGGTTTAAAATGACGTTTAATAAAACCTACCTTGAGCATTTACAAAAAGCCGGTGTAAAAAACACCAATGAGGATGCCCTTATTGGCCTGGTGGTAAACGACGTGAAAGAAGATTATATTAATTTACTGATAGATAACGGGTTTAAGGACTTAACCGCCGAACAACTATCTACGCTGGCATTATTTAAAGTAACACCTTCCGAAATAAAATTCTGGGGACATTCGGGCTTCAAAAATCTAACTGCCCGGGATTTACAGCGGGCAAAAAGCGCCAATATGGATAGCAGTTACGTTAGCGAAATAAAAAAGGCCGGCTATCCCGACATTACTTTTAATGAACTATGCCTGCTTAAATCGGATAGTATAACAGCCGACTACATTAAGGGCCTTACCAGGGCAAAATTAGCCGCCAGGGTACCAGGCGATACTACCGGAACGGTAATACCTGTAAGTATAATTTCAACAGCCAAATACATGCATGTTGACAGCGCATACCTGCGGGCACTGGCCGGCTTTGGATATGATTTGACAGCATCGCAGCTGCACTCTTTCAAAAACTTCAACATAACGCCCGAATATATTACCGGACTGCAAAATTCGGGCTATAGCAATATACCGGCAAGCACGCTGCTTAGCCTCAAAATTTCGAAAATAACACCCGAATATATCAAAGGCTTTCATGATGTGGGGTACAACAACATCCCGTTAAACGCTTTAACGCTTTTTAAATCGCAGGGTATCACACCCGATTTGGTTATGGGTTATAAAACAATGGGCTACACCAATATTGAGCCCACCACATTGGTACAGCTTAAGGTAAAAGAAATAACTCCCGGATTTATTAAAGGCTTTAGCGACCTCGGCTTTAAAAACATACCCTTAACCCAGCTTTTTGTACTTAAAAACACTGGCGTAACCCCCGCCTATGTAACGTCAATGAAGCAAAAGGGACTAAACTCAAAAGACATACAAAAGTATATAACCTTAAAAAACTCATTCAATTAATAATTAACCTATGAAACGCAACCTTATAACCTTATTTTTTTTAGCTTTTATTTGCTTTGAAGTAAAGTCGCAAACGGCTTTAACCGGTAGCCAGGCTTATGACAATGCGCAAAACCTGCGTGCAAAAGCCCGTAAATTTTACGACAAGGACAATCCTACCAAAGCCGATTGCGATAGCGGCCTTGCTATTTTAAATACCGCGGTAAATTTCCTGGACAAGCCCGAGGTGATAGAACTTGCCCAGGATAATTTATACTTAAAAGGCCGTAAAAGTGATGTTTATTACGATATGATATTGTGCTATGCCCTAAGCAAACAGTATGATAAGGCTTTGGACATATTTGACAAAATGGGAAACGAAGGTAATTACTACCGTATCGACTTTTATGAAACCGACTCGCTGTTTATACCCATGCGATCGAATCCCAGGTTTCAATCGGCATTGAGCAGGCTTAAACTGAGGCAGGCGCTTTGGAAAGATGAATCTTTAAAAACGCCGTATAAGGAAAACATATCGGATGCTGAAAAAACAGCGGGGCTATCACTGTTATGGTCGCAGGCAAAATACAATTTCGTCAATTTTGACCATGCCGCGATAGACTGGGACAAAACCTATCTTGATTATCTGCCGCTGGTAAAAAACACTACATCAACCGCGCAGTATTATAAAGTACTGCAGCAGTTTTATGCACAACTTAAAGACGGCCATACCAATGTATACGTACCAAAAGAATTGTCGGCCGAATTTTACACCCGTCCCCCATTCAGAACCGAACTTATTGAAGGCAGGGTATTTGTAACCCAGGTTTTTAGCGACAGCTTAAAAACCCTGGGCATTACCCCAGGCACCGAAGTATTGAGTATAGACGACATCCCGGTGATAACCTATGGCAAAACACACGTAGCGCCTTACCAAAGCAGCTCGACCCCGCAAGACCTTGATGTACGCACTTATACCTACGCCTTGTTGGCAGGCCCGGCCACCAAAACCCTGCATTTACAATTACGCAGCAGCACCGGTAAAACCTGGCAACAGGATATTGCCCGCACCGGGTACCACGATGTAAAAAATGCTTTGCCATCGCTGGAGTATAAGCGCATAGGGCAAATTGGTTATTTAACGGTAAACAATTTTGAAGACGAAAAGATAATGAAACAGTTCGATTCGTTATTCACCCAGATAGCTGCCACAAAGGGGCTTATCATCGATATCAGGAATAATGGTGGCGGCAGCAGCGGCATTGGTTACCACATTATATCGTCGTTAACCAACAAGCCATTTAAAGGATCGTATTCAAAAGTGTTAAGGTACATGCCTACTATTGCCGGCATCCAATGGCACGAAAACATGCCCGGCGAGTGGGATGCCAACGGCAAACAATATTATGATAAGCCGGTGGTAGTTTTGATAAGCGCCCGCACGTTTTCGGCAGCCGAAGATTTTACAGTGGCTTTTGATTATATGAAACGCGGGCAGCTTATTGGGCAAACAACAGGTGGCAGCACGGGCCAGCCTTTTGGCTTTAGCCTGCCAGGCGGCGGATCGGCACGCGTATGCGGCAAACATGATGCCTACCCCAATGGTAAAGAGTTTGTGGGCGTAGGCATTGCACCCAATGTGGTCATAACCAAAACTATTAAAGACTTATGGAAAGGTACCGATGCCGCATTGGAAAAGGCTTTGCAATTGCTGAATAAGTAAACGCGGGTTAATATGTATAAATAACGGCCTCTTACTATCATTTACGTTAGTAAGAGGTTATTTATGCAATGTACTAAAACTATAGAGTGGATATTATTAATAGTAGACGTAGTCGGGGCTTGGTTGCCGCTCAATATCAGTGGTTTAGTTATAATTTTTCCACCTCTTCAACAGAAAGTTTTGTTGCCTTAGCTATAAATGCTGAAGTTAAACCTTCTTTTTTAAGCTCACGAGCTATCTCAAGTGCTTTCTGATACTCACCTTTTTTTTCGCCTTTTCTCTCGCCTTTCTTTTCGGCCCTGTCCAATAAAAGTTCTTCTATACCCATGGTCTTGCTCCTTTCTGTTAAAATCTCTACCTGTTGTTCAAATTTAGTGTTTATATCCTGATTTTCAAAGCGTATGTAATACCTTAAAAAATTCATCAGTACCCTTATCTTTTCTTTCGCTATCTGTTTGGCCAGCAATAACCTGGTAAGGTTGAGTTTTAAGCTCAAGAGCAGTTCGTCACGTTCCCTGCTGTTTTTCAAGTCTTTACCTGCAAGCGCAGCCTTTGCTGTAAGCACAACCAGGGCAAAAGGATTATCGCTTGCTTGCAGCACATCATCGCTTTGGCTGGCTATTTTGTAGGTATTAAATGTATATCGTAAGCTGGTGCCCATAAAATCTATGGCAAAATGGCTTGGTCTTTCCTTTGTGTTGGATTCGGTAAATATGGCGTAGGCAACTATTGGCTTCTGATATTTATCCAGTATCCTATAAAAATAAGTGTACATCCGGCTGGCAAAATCTTTTTGATACTGGGCCTGCACTTCTACATGCACCAAAATCCATTCTTCTTTGCCTGCTTTAGTAAATACTTTAACCAGCTTATCAATCACCTTCGGCGAGTACTCGTCGTTTTCGGGCGGGAAAACCTGTTCCAATTCTTTGTCAAGAAATTCGAAACCCTTGTCAAGGTCGAACACGTCTTCAGCATCGGGATTAACAAACCGAAGAAAATCGTCAAAAACATCTTCCAAAATCCCTTTCCAAAGGATGTCGTCTTTTCTTCTCATCAAACAATAATAAAGAAATGTTTACCAGTAAAAAAAGAATTGAGGGTAATAAAATTCGAACATTTGCTGTGTCCTATCTCAACCCTGTTTCCGCTTTCTGCTCAAATACTTCCTTACCGGGATGTCATAAGCCACCATGGCCAGGTAGCCCATACCAACCAGCAATATTACGCCCGCTATAACTATATAAACAATTTGACTGGTTGGCGGCTTGTGGCTTATTACGTAATTACCAAAAAACCAGATACCCACATAGTGGGTCATATACAACGGATAAGAAATATTGCCCGAAAAGTTGCAGAGTTTTTTAAGGCCTCCCGAAAGCGTGGCCCCCGCCCCCAAAGCAATAAGCAGCGGAAAATAAAAAAGCACCACAAGTAATTGTGCAAGCCAGTTCCATTTGCTGTGGGGCATCATTAAGGCCGCTAACAGTAAAAGAGCAAGCCCGATAAAACCAAGCTTGTTTTTGATAATGAAGTTAAAACGGTATACAAGCAGCCCGGCTGTAAACGAATAAAAAATGCGCGCACCGCCTTCCCAAAAGTTTTCGCCGGCCCAGCCGCCCGATAATATTTTGGCATGGAAGGCCACAAAACCGAGCGCTGCCGCGGCTATAACCAGCAATACAACCAAATACTTGCGCGCAAGCCTGTAAAGCACCAAAGCATAAACAATATTGGCTATATACTCCCAAAATAACGACCATGCCGGCGCGTTAAAACTAAACAGGTTAAAATACCGCTCCTGCATGGCCGGAAACGGGATAAGCAGCATCGAGCTTACAAATATCAGCGCCAGCCGGCCAACGCTGTAAGCTTCGGGATGGCCACCAAACGGATCAATAAGAAAACCGATAAGGCCTAATACCGAGCCTAAAATAACCAATGGATGCAGCCTGATAATCCTCGACTTAAAAAACTCCAGCACGCCCATTTTACCAATCCTGTCATCATAAGCATAACCTATTACGAAGCCCGACAGGCAGAAAAAAAAGTCGACGGCGAGGAAGCCGTGGCCAATAAAGTTTACATCGTAACTTGGAAAAAGGAACTCGGTAAAATGAAATACCACTACTGCCAAAGCTGCAACGCCACGCAGGCCGTCCAGAATTTCGAAATGTTGTTTAGTTTTTAAATTTACAGGAATAGTGCTCATGAATAATTATTGCGCCGGCATTTGGCAACAGCGCTTTTTTAAAGAGTATGTGTGATGTTTCAAGAATACCGATAAATATCAACCCCGGCAAATTTGGCGGCGTTTTTAACTACCTTTATAAAAAGCAAAATCCCGGATGGTTGCCCGTCCGGGATTTTGCGATGCTTTGTATTTACTATTGTTTAGCTATCCTGTACATTTTGCCATTATCAGTTACGCCGTACAACGCGCCGTCTTTACCGGTGGCAAGTGAGCGCCAACGTTCGCGTTTGTCTTTAAACAGGCGCTCCTCGCCCACAACTTTATTATCTTTAATAACCAGGCGCGCAATGTGCGATCCGCTTAGCGCGGCTACAAAAAGGTTACCCTTCCATTCCGGTATCATATCGCCGGTGTAAAAAGTAATACCGCAAGGCGATATAACAGGGTCCCAGTAATAAATTGGTTGGGTTACCCCCTCTTTTTGCTGAATACCATCACCAACTTTTTCTCCGCTGTATTCAATACCATAGGTAACCACAGGCCAGCCGTAATTATTACCCGGGCGAATGATATTGATCTCGTCGCCGCCGCGCGGGCCAAACTCATCTTCCCATAGTTCGCCGGTTGCGGGGTTCCAGGCCATCCCTTCGGGGTTGCGGAAACCGTAGGCATAAATTTCGGGCAAGGCATTTGGTGTGTTGGCGAAGGGACCACCCGGTACGGCCTTACCATCTTTGGTTAAGTGAAGTACTTTACCAATAGCAGCGCTCAAATCCTGTGCTTTCATGCGTATGTCGCCGCCAGAACGTTCGCCGGTGCTTACAAATAAGTTGCCTTGCTTATCAAACAAAATGCGGCTACCGTACTGTAAAGCACCCCTGTAAGCTGGCTTTGCGCGGTATATCACTTCAATGTTTTCAACCTGGGTTTCGTCTGCAGATAATTTGCCTTTAGCTACCGCCAGTATGTTACCTTCAGGAGTTACTTCGGCATAATCCCAAAATAGCATCCGGTTGGTTTTAAAATCAGGATCAATGTTTACATCAAGCAAACCACCCTGACCCTGAGCCAGTACTGCGGGTAAATTGGCGATCGTTTTATCAGCCTGGCCATCCGCTTTTAAAATACGCATTGTTCCACCTTTTTGGGTTATCAAAAAGCGGCCATCGGGCAATACGCAAAGCGCCCAGGGCTGCTTTAACTCGCTATTTATAACCGTTGCGGTTACCGCCATTTTGGTTTTAACCCCCGTAATACGCGTTTGACCGGGGAAGGCCGATTTATAATCGCTATTGGGCTTAATGGTTTCAACAGGGGCACCTTTGCCGGTATCAGCAGCCGCAGTTTGTTGCGGGGCCGCGTGGCAGGCCGCTATCCCGGTTGTTAACGACAGGCTTAAAATGAATGTTTTATAATTTTTAGGCAGCATGAATTTGGTTAATAAATGTTTATAATACATTAATAGTTAAAACTACAAATTGGTTTTGAGGATAGCCCGCATATGCTGTAAAAATATTATGACATGCCGCTATGGGCTATTGATTCTTAGCCCTTCTCTTAAAACTTAATCCCCTACCCCTTGTTGTACTTTGCATGAATCGCCTGGTAAAAAAACTCGAAAAAATTGGTCGCGACCCAAAAGTTACTGCAAAGGCAGTTGGCTTACGCTATGTTTCAGACTCAACCCCAGGCTATACCCGAAAAAAAGCGGGCAAAGGCTGGAGTTATTATGATGCCGACGGCGCGCTGGTAAAGGATAAGGAATTGATTGCGCGTTTTGCCAAACTGGTTATCCCACCGGCTTATACCAATGTGTGGATCTCGCCCTATGAAAACGGGCACCTGCAGTTTACAGGTACCGATGCAGCCGGACGTAAGCAATACCGCTACCATGCCGGCTGGAACCAGATTCGTAACCAAAGCAAATACCACCGCCTGCAAACCTTTGCCGAACACCTGCCTGCTATACGTGCCCAGGTAGATAAAGACCTGGCCCGCCACAACCTTGATCATGAAAAAGTTGTGGCACTGGTGGTACGCCTGATGGAACTGACCAGCATTCGCGTGGGTAATGAATCGTACAAAAAGCTTTACGGTTCGTTTGGGCTAACAACACTGCTTAACAAGCATGTGGCCATTGAAGGATCAAAAATTAAGTTTGAGTTTAAAGGCAAAAAAGGTGTTTTCCATAAAATAGCCTTGCAAAGCAGGCGCCTGGCCAACCTGGTAAAACAATGCCGCGATATACCGGGCAAAGAACTTTTTCAGTATTATAAACCCGATGGTGAACGGTGCAGTATCGGCTCGGGCGATATTAACGATTACCTGAAAGGCATTACCGGCGAAGATTTTACCGCCAAAGATTTTCGCACCTGGAGCGGCAGCGTAAGCGCCCTTTATGCCTTTAAAGAGGCCGGCGAGTTTAAAAACATTACCGAATGCAAAAAGAAAATTGTAAGTGTATTGGACGAGGTAGCTATTAACCTTGGTAATACCCGCACGGTTTGTAAAAAATACTACGTACACCCAACGGTAATAAAAAGCTACGAGGAAGGCACCATATTTAAATATATTGATAAAATTAACGGGCACGAAGACGTAAAAGCAGCAGAGTTAAATATTGCAGAGCAGGCATTGCTAAAGTTATTAGAAACAGAAAAACTCGCTATCGCGAGTTGATTTGGGGTTGATTGTCGGAATCAGAATTCTCAGAATTTTTAAATCAACAGAATTAACGAGCGTTTTATAACACAATTAACCAATCACTAAGCAACATGGTTGATTAAGCTAATGGGGATAGTAAACTTATCAACTACTAACCATTTAACTGATCCTATTATTAACTTAATCAACCTTGTTTTGTGTAGTGGATGGTTTGTTTGAATTGATTGTGTTAGGTGATTGGCCATTTTGAAATCAATATTTTGATTATCAATAACTTAATCAACAAAATCCAACTCAATCAACCACTCACTTTTTCTTAAGCTCAATAACAATTACGCCTTGTTTGGCTTTTTCGCCGTATTTTTTATCAGTGGCGGCATCGTTTTTAAGCACGTTTATACTTTTAATATTACTTTGGTCTACTTTTTTAAATTCGGCCTGGGTAACCTCTTTACCGTCTACCAAAATCAGCGGGCTTGCTTTATCATCATTCCGGGGACGGATCCGCAAAATTTTAGTTGCGGTAGCATTTATTCCATTTTTGCTATCAACCATAGTTACCGGATCACCGTCGGCTGTCATCATCACAATGGTATCCATTGGCAGGGTGCTATTTAAGGTAATTGCATTCCCTTTTACAACTATGTTTTTACGAATTGGCTTGCTGTTCCAGCTGGTAACCGTTGTAGCGCCCGAAGCTGCACTGCCCGATAGCCTTTTGGTGACCCTTACGCTGCTAACCCCCGTACCTGTTACTGTAACGGGTTCAGCATCGTCGTCATCATCTGCAGTGCCTACCGTAACATCGTTTATCTTCAGATTAGATTTAAGCGCCTTTGTGGATTTGGCCGACACCGTTACTTTACTGAGGCCTTTAACCTTACCTACTACTACAGGATCGGCAGTGTTAACGGAGTAAGTGTAATAAATATGCTTTGTTTTGCCGTTTGCATCCTTTAAAGTATCACCGGCAATTTTCATATCTCTTATAAAAACTTTATCAACGCGGCCTTTTATATGAGCGGGGCTAAAATCCATCACTGTAGCAAAACCGGCATCTGTTGTACCTTTAAATTTATCCAGCTTTTCTTTAAATTTTAAGCCCTCGGCCGAGTTTTTTGTGGTGATAAAAACCAGCCCTACATTATCGGCAACCTTATCATCCACAAGCTGTGCAGCATCGCTGTTTCTAAAAACATTAACACTAAGGATATCATCGGGATTTACATTTTTGATATCGCCTTTTTTACCGTTTATATAATATACAACCGAGTCGTTGCCATTGATATGGATAGCAAAAGCCCGTTTGGTGGTATCGGCGACAGCCATATCTTTTAATATAAAGTTCACTTTGGTATTTACGTGGTCAATAGCTCCCTTATTAACGCTGTTTACCTTTATTTTTCCTGCGGCTACCAATTGTGCTATTTTTTCTCTAATGGCTTTACCGGCAGCGGAATTTTTCCTTGTTGCAAAGGCCACTGCATGGTTGCCATCGCCGGCTTTAAAATACTTTTTGGCGTCAGTTGCTGTAAGGTAATCTATACTTTCGGTATCATCGGCAAAGCTATTTGCATTTGATACCTGTACACCATCCAAATAAAATACAGTGTTGCCATCATCTGCTTTACCCTTAGTTGTGTTTGTTGGTGTTTTATTCTCATCCTTACCTGGCAAAATCAATTTTATGGTTGCTGCCAGCTTATTTATGCCTACAGCATTACCTACATTATTTGATAATATGGTTATCGATTTAAAGGCGGCACTTTTTTTAACAAAATCGGCTTTTGAAATACTAAAAACCAATAACAGGCCAACAACAACCGGCACCATGAACACGTACCGGGTTAGGTTTATTTTTGAAGATCGTTTGGCGTTCATCATGATGATACGTTTTTTAATGGTTGATAAATTGAAATGGTTTACAATGCCAGGTTGCGTGTTATTAAAACTTACCGATACCAGGCTATACTGATAAGTTTTGCTGTCGATGCCTTTTTTAAGGATCTTTTGATCGGTTATAAACTCAATATTTTCGCGGATGGCTTTTTTCATGAGCCAAATGCCCGGGTTAAACCAATAAAAAATGCTGCTGAGTTCGGCCAGCAGAATATCGGCCGTGTGCCATTGGTTTACGTGCACCTGCTCGTGCAGTAAAATTGCCTTTAAATCGGCAGGCTCATGGTTGGCAGGATTAACAAATATGCTTTGCCAGAATGAGAATGGCGCGGCATCCTTATCTATCAGCCTTACCTGGTGGTTACCAATGGTAGCGGGCTTTGAGTTTTTATATAAACGGTACAACGAAAACAGCTGCACAAACAAGCGAATACTCAACAGTGCCGCCCCTAACCAGAATACCGATTCGATATAAAACCAATAGTCGGGCTTATCAACTGTTTTTGCCAGGGCCTGCGCGGGCGCCTGCCAGTTTATGGCAACCTGCTGAACCGGCCTTGCCAATTGCTGGTGCCGCTGTATAAAATCCGACAGATTTATTTGGGGGTATATGCTGGCAAACAATATAGCTGCAAGCAGGTAAACGCGGTTAAGGGTATAAAAAGTAAGGTGCCTTAATACCAGGTAATAACCCGCGCAAAACAATAACAGGGCAATATTTACTTTAAACAAAAAAACAAACAGTGCTGGCATGGCTTTAGGGTTTATTGTTTTTCAATCAGTTTAATGATCTCTTGCAGGTCTTTCGCGCTTAGCTTTTTATCTTTGGCAAAAAAGGTTACCAGGTCTTTATAGGAGTTTTGGAAGTAATCGTTCACAAAACCACTCATAAAGCGCTTTTTGTATTCCTCCTCTTTTATGGCCGCGCTATAGCGCAGCGAGTTGCCCATTTTTTCGCTTTGTAAAAAGCCTTTTCGTTCCAGGTTTTTTATGGTTGATGCCAGCGTGGTATATGGCGGCTTGGGTTCCTCCATCTGGTCAAGAAAATCTTTTATAAAACCCACCTCGCATTGCCATACCGCCTGCATGGCTTCTTCCTCTTGTTTTGATAATTTCTCCATTGCTAATTACGATTATTTCGTAAATCTACGAATAGTTCGTAAATATCAAAATTATTTAACAAAAATTAACAAAGGCAATAGCCTCACCCTGCCCTCTTCAAAGGAGAGGGTTCTGAAAAAGGAAAGCCCCGTGATGTTTTTAACACTACGAGGCTAACAAATGTGCAAATCAAAAGTCCTCTACTTTGGAGAGGATTTAGGTGAGGCATCTTAATCTATCTTAATCTATCTTAATTCCCTTATAATACTCCGCCGCCTTATAATCCTTGCGTAACGGGAAACCATCCCAGTCATCGGGTAATAAAATGCGGCGCAGGTCGGGATGGCTGGTGAAGAAGATGCCTAAAAGGTCATAAGCTTCGCGTTCGTGCCAGTCGGCAGTGCGGTATATGGCGGTGATGCTTTTAAATTCGGGGAGTTCGCTGCTTTCCCGGTCGTGGGGCTTGCTTATCTTTAGGGTAAGCTGCGTTTTATACGGAATAGATGTGAGGTGATAAACCACACCGTACCGGTTGGCCTCATCGTTATAATGCAACCCGCTGATGCTTGATAAAAAATCGAAGTATGTTTTGGGGTTATTACGCAGCTCCAGGCACACCCGGTCAATATCGTCGGGGTTAATGAGCAAGGCAGGCTGCAGGCCGCCGGTTTCTTCGCCGGCAATAACAGCGTCGCCAAATTTTTGGATAAGTAATAATTTAATGTCGTTAAACATCATGGGGCCAAACGTACTTTTTTCCAGGTTTTTTTATCAGTTTTCTTGTAAAGGATACGATCATGCAGCCTGCTTGGCCTGCCC
Source organism: Mucilaginibacter ginsenosidivorax (assembly GCF_007971525.1). Taxonomy (NCBI): domain Bacteria; kingdom Pseudomonadati; phylum Bacteroidota; class Sphingobacteriia; order Sphingobacteriales; family Sphingobacteriaceae; genus Mucilaginibacter; species Mucilaginibacter ginsenosidivorax. The sequence continues at coordinate 6,144,713 of NZ_CP042437.1, read as the reverse complement.
TGCCAAAACTCTACCAGTTGCGGCTTTAAAATGTATCCCCCCCAATATGATGGCTTCGGAATTTCCTTGCCTTCGTATTCGGCTGTAAGCTGGGCTTGTTTTTCTTCCAGCACTTTCCTGTCTTCAATTTCCTGGCTTTGCGGCGATACCAATGCACCTATCTGGCTGTCTACAGGGCGCGAGTGAAAATACCGTTCAGATTCTTCTTTGCTCAATTTCTCCAATGTACCTTCAATACGCACCTGGCGTTCCAGTTCGCCCCAAAAAAAGGTGATGGCGCCATGCGGATTTTTAGTTATTTCTTTACCCTTACGGCTCAGGTAATTGGTGTAAAACATAAACCCCTCTTTATTAATACCTTTTAGCAAAACAATCCGCGCCGATGGTTTTCCGTTTGTAGTTGCCGTAGCCAGGGTCATGGCGTTAGGCTCAGGCAATTTTGCGGCCAAAGCTTCGTTAAACCATTGTTCAAACTGGTTCATAGGGTCGGCCTTTGTGCTGTTTTCCAATAAAGTAGCGGCAGAATATTCCTGCCTTAAATTTTGTAGTTGCTGCTCGTCCATTTGTGCAAACTTACTAATTAATTAATCCGTATATATTGATATATTTTCATTTTCATAATTGAACATATTTTTACTATGCTTGTTGTGTTATTTAAATTTAAACCTGTATGTTAAGTACTATATCGGCAGCCGCCGGACGCCTGCTTATTTCTGAACCCTTTATGCTGGATCCTAACTTTAAACGGTCGGTCATTATCCTCACAGAATTTTCTGCCGACGGCGCCATGGGCTTTATTTTAAACCACCATGGCGAATATATGCTTGGCGACGTACTGCCCGATGTATCGTACTCCGAAATGCCGGTTTATGAAGGCGGACCAGTAGGCAAAAACACCTTGCACTTTATCCACCGGGTACCCGAAAAAATTGACGGCGGTATTGAAATTGCTTCGGGCGTATACTGGGGCGGCGATTTTGAGCAAATAAAAAAGCTGGTGAGCAACTACCAGCTTAACCAAACCGAAATAAAATTTTTTGCAGGCTACTCCGGCTGGACAGCGCAGCAGCTGGACGGAGAAATTGCCGCCGACAGCTGGATAGTAACCGACAGGTTTGCCCCCGAAACCCTTTTTGAAGGCGAAGAGCACAACCTGTGGAAAGATGTGATCAAAGGTCTGGGCAACCGCTACGCACATATAGCCAACTTTCCGGAAAATCCGGCACTGAATTAGTGGGCAGTTCTCAGTTTGCAGTGGGCAGCTTGCGGCATGCAGTTTTAAGTTTACAGTAGATTGCAGGGCAATCCCGCTGGTAGAAGCGGGCCGGGCTGTATGCTCATACGCCTGCAGGCATTACACACGTTGGCCGGTATCCGCGCCCATCCCTATTGCAATTGTCTGAATCAGAATTTTCAGAATTAAAGAATGGGCAGAATTTTGTCTGAACCTGAATTTACAGAATTAAAGAATTACCGGAATTTAAAAAGCCAATTCGAGAAATTCTAAAAATTCGTTTAATTCGAGTTCAGACATCTTCAAATAATTCCTTCATCTGCACATTCGCAGCCCTTTCAAACCGTCGGGTTAATTCGGCATTGGCTGTTCATCTTGGCTCTTGATTCTTGACTCTTGATTCTCTTTTACCCTTCCATTTCTCTTGCCGATTCTTCAACCTTTTTCTTCAGGTCTTCTTTAAAATCGATAAGGTTTTTTACCAGGTATTCGTCGGCAGTTGATAGGATTTGCGCGGCAAGTATGCCTGCATTTTTGGCTGCATTAAGGGCTACAGTGGCCACAGGAATCCCGTTTGGCATCTGGAGTATCGAAAGTATCGAATCCCAGCCATCAATAGAGTTGCTTGATTTTACAGGCACCCCAATAACCGGCAAATGGGTTAATGATGCCACCATACCAGGCAAATGCGCGGCACCACCGGCACCTGCGATGATTACCTTAATGCCCCTGTCGGCAGCGGCACGTGCATAGCTAAACATCCTATCCGGTGTGCGGTGTGCCGATACTACCGTAATTTCGTATTCAACACCTAATTCTTTTAAAACATCGGCAGCATCCTGCATAATATGCAAATCAGATTTGCTGCCCATAATGATAGCTACTTTTGGTTGGCTCATGTTGTTGTTACAATTTTATGTCATTGCGAGCGTAGCGCGGCAATCTCGTCGGGTGCAAAGCGAATTTGCACAGTTAGAAAATTGATCGGGAACCCGTAATGAGGTATTAATTTTCTGTCACCCTGAGGAACGAAGGATCTACCTGCTATACATGACCGATAGAAAAATTCGTGAATAGATCCTTCGTCCCTCAGGATGACAATATTTTATTTTGGACATTGTTTTTTACCGACTTACGAAGTTTTAAAAACTTCGTAAGTCATTTTTCTTGCTTATGTCATTGCGAGCGCAGCTTGGCAATCACTTCGCATACACAGCGGTCATGCTTACGAGGAGATTGCTTCGTTCCTCGCAATGACATATTTTGTCTAACTTATAACCTTCAACGTTTTCTGCACAAATCTCGCTTTTTCTATCGCTTTCTCTCTATCCGCGTCTACTATCGTCACATGCCCCATTTTCCTAAAAGGTTTTGTCAGCGCTTTGCCGTAAAGGTGAATGTAAACACCGGGCACTTTTAGCACCTTTTCTATCCCTTTGTAAACGGCGGGGCCTTCGTAGCCGGCTTCGCCTAATACGTTTACCATAATGGCGTTGTTCAGGCAGGTGGTGTCGCCTAATGGCTGGTTAAATATGGCCCTTAAATGTTGTTCAAACTGCGATACCACGTTGCCCTCAATGGTTTGGTGCCCGCTGTTATGCGGACGCGGGGCCAGTTCATTGACTAATATTTTGCCGTTTTTATCTAAAAACATCTCAACGGCCAGCAGGCCAACTATTTTCAGGCTTTCGGCTATTTTTTTGGCTATCTGTTCTGCTTGTTGCTGTACTTCAAATGGTAGGGTTGAGGGCGAAATTAAAAACTCAACCAGGTTGGCTTCGGGGTTAAATTCCATCTCCACCAGCGGGAAGGTGCTTACTTCTCCATTTTCGTTGCGGGCTACTATTACGCCTATTTCTTTTTCAAAATCAACCCATTGCTCTATCAGGCTGGGTTCTTTAAAAGCTTTATCCAGGTAACTTTCATCAACTACCTTGTAAACGCCTTTACCATCATAACCATCCCTGCGGAGTTTTTGGATATAAGGAAAAGGAATAGTGCTTTGCAGTAATTCCCGGGGCGACGATATAATCTGGAAATCGGCGGTAGGGATATCGTTTTCTTTGAAGAATTGCTTTTGCAAACCTTTGTCCTGTATCAGCCTGATGATGCGCGATTGTGGGTAAACCAGCACACCTTCTTTCTCCAGCTGCTCCAGCGCGTCTACATTTACCTTCTCTATTTCGATGGTAAGTAAATCAACGGTTTTTCCAAAGTTATATACAGTTTCGTAATCGCCCAGCGAACCCACGGTAAACTCATCGCAAAGTTTGCGGCAGGGAGCTTCCCGGTCAGGATCGAGGATTTTAACCGTAACATTATAATTTATAGCCTGTTGTATCAGCATGCGCCCTAACTGGCCGCCTCCTAAAATACCTAATTTTAAATCTCCGTAAAATGCTTTCATTTGATGTTGCAAGTTTACCTGAAATCTTTCAAAAACCCATAACCTGCTTTTATATCGGGGGTTGTTATCCTTTTTTTACCTTCAGGTAGTAAAAAACGCTATGCACTGTTAAAAAGACGAACCCTGTTATAAGGTAAATCACCTTATACTGCGGGGGCAGCTGCATGGTAAATATGGTTACTATAAAAGCTATGGCCCCGCCAAAATACAGCGGCAACCTTACCGGCAGGTTATTCCAATAGGCAGGATTTACCAGGAATAATGATGGCAGCGACATTATAAAAACAATAATGTTAAGTAACACTATCCCTTCGCAAATTTTAGGCAAAGCGATGGAGTAGTCGGCCCCTTTTTGGGTAAGGGCGTAATAAATACTGTTCACTGCAATTGATAAAATGACAGAAAATATAACCGTTTTAAAAAGCTGCCTGGCGAGTACTTTCATAGTTGAATATTTTTGAGCATAGCCCGCAGGCCATGTTTGTATGCAGGTGCAAAATAATGTAATAGCTTGTTTAAAGCTTTAATATGAATGTCACAAAATGACATTAGCAGCCCTTCAATCTTCCTCAACAATATTATCAGGCGTTAACCTCCTGAAAAACATAAAGCAAAGTACAATTATCTGCGAGATTATGTGGGTGGCGTAAAATTCCTTATCGCTGTATTGCAGTTTTGTGCCAACCAACACATAACCCAGAATTGCTATGGGTGTCATGAAACACACTATAAATGCCTTATTTTTTTGGTTTTTAAAGTTTATAGACATAAAAAGGCCGGGGATCCAAAGCAAAGTTAGGGGGAAATCAAGCACTAAAGCGCCAACCAGGGTTGATGGCACCAGGTGACTATCCCACTGGCCCTTAACCGTGAACAGCATAAATACAAAATTAAGTACGATGGATAATAACACCGAAAAAAGGTATTGCAATAAAAGTAATTTCCAGATTTTCATGATATGTATATAAGCCCCGGAAGACCGAACGGCAAAGTTTTTAAAACTACATTTTTATTGCCGAAATAGAAATACCGATTAATGACCGCTATATCCGCATTTGAACCAATGCGCTTTCAGGCAGCATTTTCGCCCGGCAGCCCTCTCATTCAACAATCAATTGTACCCTCCACTTGAATTTCTTTCAAAAAATGCTCGTAACATTCGCACCTGTTCAACCTGCTCAAATTCAAGAAATTCGCCCTCTTTCTTAATTCGTGAAATTCGCCTCAATTCGTCCAATTCCGGTCTATTTAAAACCTTTTGTGTAATTATTAGTTATAATACCTGTGCATATTTATTAATTATATAACTTAAAAGAAAATACTATTAGGTAAACTGCTACTCATTTACATTTAATTTACGAACAAAATCAAAAAGAAAGATGAACATGAAAAAGTCAGTTTTAATTGCTGTGGCCGCCTTAGGCATCGGATTTTTATCAAACAACGCTATGGCGCAAACCCAGCAAACAGATACCACTAAAACAGCCCCTGCAACTACACCCGCCGCTCCTGCAGCCGCATCGGGCGATGTAGTAGGCGTTTTAAGCAGCACCACAGATTTTGCTCCATTAGCACTGGCCGTTAAAACTGCCGACCTGGAAACTACATTAAAAGGCCCCGGCCCATTCACTGTATTTGCGCCAAATGATGTTGCATTCAGCAAAGTGCCAAAGCCCACTATGGACGATTTGACCAAAGATCATGGCAAACTGGCCAAAGTGCTCAAATACCATGTAGTTGCCGGTAAATATACCAAAGCCGATATTATTAAAGCTTTAAGCGCGGGTAAAGGAAAAGCAGTATTAAAAACTATAGACGGTGATAATCTTACGCTATCGGTAAATGATAAAAGCAATTTGCAAATTGTAGATGCCAAAGGGAACGCAGCCTTAGTTATCTCGTTTGATACCATGGCGTCAAACGGCGTTATTCATGGCTTAAATGGCGTGCTGATGCCGCAATAATTCAGCAGCACTGCACTTTAAGAAAGACATCCCTGTATAGTTACCGGGATTAATGATCAATTTTAAATCCAAAGGGTTTGGCAATAAAACGCCAGGCCCTTTTTTATTGGCTGTTATTAAGCACCCCGGTATTGTTCAATTTATAAACCAGCTGCCCATCAACCGTTTCCGAATAAGTAAATCCGTTGCGTTCCAATAGTTTTACCGATGGCTCATTTTGCGGCATTGGCCAGGCCGTTATAGTTTTAAGCTGCATATCCTTAAACCCAAAGGCTATAACTTTTTTGATGGCCTCGCCCATCAACCCGCTACCCTGGTATGTTGGCAGCAGTTCATAGCCAATTTCTGCGGTTGCCGCGTCGTAATCAAAATTCCAGCAGCAAATAGTGCCTATAACACCAGGAGTATTTTTTAATTGGATAGCCCAGTACACGCCTTTCCCGTTAAGCCTATCCTCGTTACGCGCCCGGATGAATTGATTAATGGCCTCCATAGTTTGCTGGTTACTACGGCCTATAAAACGGCTTATAGCTTCATTACTGCGGATAGCTAAAAGCTGCTCACTATCTGCTGGGACAAGCTCCCTTAAAACCAATCTGTCGGTTTTTAATTGCGGAAAAACGGCTGACGGAAAAACAATACTCATTATTTTTTTGGAGAAAATTTAGCCTTCCAGTATTTATTATCGGCAATAAGCGCAACGGGTATGCCAATGCAAACGATAAGGATAACCAACCCGGTTAAAGCTACATGCACTTTAATGTGATGGTAACCAATTTTACTTAAGGGCACTACGATTAGGTTCATTACCAGCCAAACTATAATACCGTAAACAACGGCTATAATATATTTATTACGGATAAGCTTATCAAAAAACGGGTAAAGCAGGTAAAAGGCTGTGGTAAACAAAAATGCTATAAGGTAATGGAAAAACACGCCAGCCACTACCATTTGCGTGCCGCTGGTAAAAGCCGCTTTGCCAAATACGGCGCTTGCAATAAATTCAAAAATAACATCGGCGCCCACCTTGGGGTTGGTAATAAAACTCCAGATGATGGCTGCCATACCATCAAGCGTGCCGGTTAAAAAACCAAGCCAGAAAATAGTTGGCAAGGCATCCCTGAGCTTTGATGGTTGGTTTTTTGCTGCCATGGCGGTTTATTTTATGGTATAAAGTTATACTTTTTATAAAAACCGTACGTATGGCGGCTTTTATTTTTTATCTGTAAAAAAATATTAAAACTGATGCTTATTTTTATGCGGATGAATGCTACCAACACAATTGAAATACCGGGCCTTATTACGCAAAAAATAACCCAAAAGCTGGTATTTAATACAGATGGCATCACCATACAAAAAAACTCCCCGTTTGCTGGTTCTGCTTTTTTGCCTGCCACCAATATTGCAGCTTTCAGGTATGGGGTTAGCTGGGTAAGGGGCTATAAATTTGTTTTTGGCCGCCAGTATTTTATCGAAGTACAAAATTACGATCGTAAAATTTCGCGCATTAAGCTGGGCAGTTATTACGGTATCCGCAAAGAAGTATATGGCAGGCTTTGGAACGATATTATCCAGCAGTTATGGGAAAACTACTTTGTAAACCTGTTTAATTATTACCACGACCTGTATAAAATTAACCAGACTTTTGAGCTTTGTGGTATCACTTTCCATTTTGCCGGCATATGCTGGGACCAGCAGGATATTTTACCCTGGCACACCATAGCCGTTAGCAGTTACAGTACCTATTTTATGATTTACAACTGCCAAAACAAAAAGCAGTGCAAAAGCAAAAACTTCGCCAATGACTGGAACGCGGTAATATTACAGGTGCTGCTAAAGGAGATTGTTAAAGAGCGTAATGTGATGCTATCGTAATCAAAAAGTGTAGAGACGCATAATTGCGTCTCCCGGTTGCAAATCGAACATGCAAATCGACATTGCAAATCCTGAATATCCTATGGGAGACGCAATTATGCGTCTCTACAGAAGCAAAATCCTTACTTTAAATACTCATCCAGCCAGGCAAACACTTTGTTCCTTATATCTTCCGCATCAAACATCACCCCAAAATGAGGGGCGTTGGGCACAATAATAAATTCGTTTTTTACGCCTGCCAACTTCAAATGCAAGCTAAGCGAAATTGATTGCAGCGGGTTAACCGCCTCGTCCTTTTCGCCTTGCACAATCAAAAACGGCGGATCGTTTTTATCAATGTAAGTCACCGGGCTGGCAATCTTGCCTAAATCGGGCCTGTCAAATACGCTGGCGCCCAATAACAACGAGATGGCATGCTGCGCATCCTTTTGATCTGGCCCGGCAAGCGAAAGAAAGTCTGAAGGGCCATAGAAATCCAACACCAGTTTAATTTTAAAATGGCTCTTTTTGCCTGCCGGATAAAAAGCCGCAACATTGTCATTACCGGATAAACCCATCAACGAGGCCAGGTGCCCGCCTGCCGAAAAGCCTATCAGCGCTATCTTATCCTTATCCAACTTATATTTCGACGCATTTTGATATAAGAACTCCAAAGCCTGGTTACAGTCCTGTATCTGCGCCGGGAATGCGGCCTGTGTACTCCACCGGTAATTGATAGATGCAACTGCGTATCCTTTGTCGATAAATCCTTTTAGGGTTTCGGTCATATAACCCATATCAGCATATTTATCGTTCATGCGCCAGCCGCCGCCATGTATCCATACAATAAGCGGATATTTGCTTTTTACAACTGGCGGCAGGTAAATATCCAACAGGTGATTTTTTAAGGTATCGCCGGCATAATTAATATCGCCGTAAAGCGCAGTCCCCTTTGGAAAAAATGATTGCCTTGGAGTGGCTGTTTGGGCGATTGCGTAATTGCTAAACAGCAGGAATAAAACGATAAGCTTTTTCATAATTTATTGGTTGTTTAAAGATAGGTTTTAGATAGATGTTTTTCACCGGAAAATTCATTGTCACCTTTGGATTTAGCGAAACAATGGCCAACGGCGGCCCGGAAATGATAAAAGGGGTATTTGCAAGGTTGAACCCAGAAAAGTAACCGCCCCATTTGTCATTTCGAAACGAGGCACGAGTGAGAAATCCTATGCGCCCTGCATTCTGAAATGCTTATTGGAATGCAAGGTGTATAAAGTAAAACTTTGCCAATGACTGGAACGCGGTAATATTACAGGTGATGCTAAAAGAGATTATAAAGGAGCGCAATGTGATGCTATCGTAGGTAATAAGCAGTTTGTCATTTCGAACCTTGAAGCGGGGCAAAAACGGGGGAAGGGTGAGAAATCCTATACGTCCTGCATTCTGATATCCTCGTCGAAATGCAGGGCGTATAAGATTTCTCTTCGCCCCCATGCGCCTTCCCCCTCGCTCATCGAAATGACAATTTATAATTAAAATGATTAAAGTTCACATGAACAACTCTATGAATTATCCTCTACGCCCCTATCAACCTCTCTCCTTCAATCTTCTTCTGCAATTCCAAAATAGCGCCAATCAAAGCCTCGGGGCGGGGTGGGCAGCCTTGTACGTATACATCAACGGGGATCACCCTATCTACGCCTTTTACCACGTGGTATCCGTGCTGCCAGTACGGACCGCCGCAGTTGGAGCATGAGCCCATACTAATCACGTATTTAGGTTCGGGCATTTGCTCGTACAGGCGCTTGATGCGTTCGGCCATTTTAAAGGTAACAGTACCTGCTATAATGATCACATCAGCCTGGCGGGCTGATGGGCGGGGGAACACACCAAAACGGTCAAGGTCGTAAGTAGATGCCATGGAACCCATCATCTCGATGGCGCAACAGGCTATGCCGAAGCTTAACGGCCATAGGGATGATAAACGCGCCCAGTTAAGCAGGTCGTTCATTTTGGTGATCACTACACCGCCGTCTTCGCTGGTTATATCGCTACTCATTTGTGGGCTTTTTAAAGGTGGGTTTAAACATGGGCTTGCGCGCCGGGGCGGCCTCTGCAGGTGCTTCGGCAACAACAGGCTCAGGTGCAACAGGTTCACTGGTCATGCTAAATGGTTTTACAACAAATTCGCCTTGCTCCAGGTTCAGCTGCTCGTAAAACGATAGCGGGATGTTTACATCGGTTGTGGGTACGGTTGGTTTGGCTTTTATCCATTCCAAATCGCCTTTGGCCCACACGTAAACCAGTCCTAATACCAGGATGCCTAAAAAGATAAACATTTCGGCCAGCGAGAACCATCCCCAGCGGTTATCGGCGGCAATCAGCTCGTGGTTGCCAAAAACGGTAGCCCAGGGGAATATAAAAACCATCTCGACATCGAACAATAAAAATATTAACGCGATAACGTAAAAACGCGAATTGAAGGGCAGCCAGGCATTGCCGGTAGGCTCTTCGCCACATTCATAGGAAGTTAGCTTCTCGTAATTGGGGTTACTGGGAGCCAGTAACCGGTTGAAAAAAAATATCACGCACACCATTATTATCCCGGTGATAAGAAAGATGAGTATCTTTCCAAATTCTGATATTTGCGAAACCTCGGTCATGACAACAAAATTAACAAAACAAACAGATTTTGACGCAATAATTATTGGCGGCGGCGCCTGCGGCCTCATGTGCGCGGTGCAAGCCGGCTTTTTGGGCAAGCGTACGCTGGTGCTGGAAAAGGCCGACCGTGTAGGTGCCAAGATACTGATAAGTGGTGGCGGCCGCTGTAATTACACCAACCTGTACGCTACCAACCAGCAATTTATATCGCAAAATCCACACTTCTGTAAATCAGCCTTTTCGCAATGGACAGTGGATGATACCATCAGTTTTTTTGAAACCTATGGCATTACCGGTAAAGAAAAAACTTTGGGCCAGCTATTCCCCGAAAGTGATAAAGCTAAAGATATAGTCGAAGTGTTCACCAACCTATGTGCCGATATGGAACAGGATATCTGGTGCAATGCCGACGTAAAAATGGTTGAAAAAACTGACGATGGTTTTACCGTTCGGGTCGAGCTTAATGGCAAACAGGAATTTATAAGCGCGCCCAATGTGGTTATAGCCGCAGGTGGCCTGCCTATCCCCAAAATGGGCGCTACCGATTTTGGATTGCGTACCGCCCGGCAGTTCGGTTTAAAAATTGCCGATACCGCCCCTGCCCTGGTGCCGCTTACCATTACCGGCAAAGATCAGCCCTGGTTTGAGCAGCTGAGCGGCAACAGTATTTTTTGCCGCGTTTGGAACGACAGGATCAGCTTTGAAGAAAACATACTGTTTACCCACTGGGGACTAAGCGGACCTGCCATATTGCAGATCTCCTCGTACTGGAAACCCGGCGAAACCATCTACATCGACCTGCTCCCCAACCAAAACATTGCCGACCTGATTCAGCAAGAAAAAGAAACCAACGGCAAAAAAATGCTGCTGGCCTACCTGGCCGGCCTATACACCCGCAAGTTTGCCGAGGCATTAAGCGATAGGTTGCCTGTAGAGAAAAACCTGGCATCGCTCACCAAAACCGAGATTGAAGATATTAGCCAGCTGATACACGGCTTTAAAGTAAAACCCGCCGGCGATAAAGGGTACGACAAAGCCGAAGTAATGCGCGGCGGCGTATCAACCGACGAGCTATCATCCAAAACCCTCGAAGCAAAAAAAGTCCCCGGCCTGTTCTTCGGCGGCGAATGCGTTGATGTAACCGGCTGGCTTGGCGGCTACAATTTTCAATGGGCCTGGGCCAGCGGGTTTGTGATAGCGCAGAATTTGTAGGTAGTTAATGGAATAAATACGCCAATCCCACCTGTTATGCGGAGCAATAAATCCCTGGATTCTGAAGCGAAAATGACCTATATCGCATGGCGGTTAAGACTCACCCGGCGAGGCTGCGCCCGCCACCCTCTCTTCACCTGCGGTGTAAAGAGGGGCTTGAACGCTCAATATCAAAATGTTATAAAAAAAACAAATAGTAAATTTTCGAGCCCCTCTTTCCGGCGAAGCCGAAGAGAGGGTGGCGGGCGCAGCCTCGCCGGGTGAGTCTTAACCAGCGTTCAGAGCCAATGTTTGTGTAAAAATCAATGCATCAAGAGTAGGTACGAAGCATCTATTCGCGAATATGCATATCGTATAACAGATCCTTCACTACGTTCAGGATGACAGAAAATGTTCCTTCTACCTTTCCACTATCTCATAATTCCTATACTCTCCTATCCGCCAGCCGGTATACTTCTCTACAAACTGCAAAAACTTACGGCGAAAGGTCATCGCTTTGCGCAACTCTTTGGTGCTGAAATCAATATTCCAGTTGGTGGCGGCAATGCGTTTTTGTATGGGTGCGGGGTGGGTGCCGGTAAAGCGGACCAGTTTATCGGCGTTGCTGTAGTCAAACTCAAAAGTTTCGGGCAGGTTTTGCTCCATCCAGGCATCGTCGTGGTAAAACTTGTTGAAGTTGCGGATTTTGTTATTTAATCCCTGCGGAGGTTTGGCCCAACCGTAGTGGTAAATGTAAGCGTCAATCAGCTTTACTTTAATCTTCCGGTCGTTAAGGCGGAAACCCTGCGCATCCCGGTAGGCATGTATGCCTTTGATGTTTTTAACCAGGCGGATCTCGCGGCGGTACCACCTGCGCGAATCGCCGTAGTAATCATAGGAGCCGTAAAAATGAAGGTATTTAAACAGCAGGCCTTCAATGTTAGGTTTGTTAAGCGCATCCTCCATCTCCTTTTTTATCAACGGATGATATTTCTCATGTACCGCCTCATCCCCCTGGATATAAAATGCCCAGTCGCTATCCGGCGATATGGCCGCGAAGGCCTTCTCCGTCTCTACCGCGAACACCCGGCCGCCATCTTTCAGCGAATCGTCCCAAATGGTATCGATGATCTTGATTTTTGGCGATCCGATGGCCTCGATCAGTTCGCGAGTGCCATCATCAGAGTTGCCGGCTGCTACGATAAACTCATCGCAAAGGGGCAAAATGGAGTTGATGGCCTCCACAATTGGATAATCGTTTTTAACCGCGTTTCTGATAAAGGTAAATCCGGATACTTTCATTAGGGGCAAAGGTAACGTTTGCTAATAAATGATTGGTAACGGTTACACCAATTGTTGGTGGTAAAATTACTGGGTTAATAGTATGGCGGCGACGACTCACCCCGAACATCGCTACGCTCGTTCTGCCCCTCTCTCCGACTGCGTCGCATAGAGGGGCCAAAAAATAAAAAAATGAGCTAAACCCTCTTTGCGGCGCAAGCCGGAGAGAGGGTCGGCCAGCGCAGCGTAGCCGGGGTGAGTCGTAGCCAGCGTTCAAACCGAACGATTGCTTATTATAACCTCTCCTTAAATATTTTCGTAGAAAACAAAGCTAAAAAAGGCCCGCGGTACGGCTTAAATATCAATCAAATAGTTAAATATTTTACTTAGCATTGTATCAATAAACCCCAATACAAACCATGGACATTATCAGAAGAGACAACATTACCTACGAAGAATTTATGGAAGAGCATTATAAACCGGGCATTCCGCTGGTTTTTACAAATGCCGCCAAAGTTTGGAAAGCTAATGGGCTGTTCACTCCCGATTGGTTCAGGGAAAATTATCCCGACAGACAAACGGATGTACGTGGCAATATCCTTACCATGAAGGAGGCTATGGACATGGTAGAAGCCAGTACCGAAGAAAAACCCGCGGTATACCCTATTATATTTGATATCCCGGCAACTATACCGGAGTTGATGCCGCTTTTAGATCCCCTGGATTTAAATTACGCATCACCAAACTGGTTAAAAAATAAAATGTTCAGCATTGGCAAATGGGGCGGCGCTACCGAATTGTTTGTTGGCGGCCCGGGCGGCAGGTTTCCGTACATGCACATAGATTATTACCATTTAAACGCCTGGATAACTCAACTGTACGGCCAAAAACGTTTTACCGTTTTCCCACGCGGACAGGAGCATTTACTATACCCCCGCCCCGATGATCCATGGCGTTCGGAAGTAAACGTATTTGAACCCGATTACGAAAAACATCCGCTGTTTAAAGATGCCACTCCAATAAATTTTGTAGTCGGGCCTGGCGAAACGTTATTTATCCCTTTTGGTACCTGGCATACGGCCTATTCGCTTACGCCAACCATTTCGGTGGCCTTTGACACCCTCAACAGCAAAAACCACAAGGAATTTATGCAGGATGTATGGACGTTTAAAAAACGCCAAAGCAAACTGAAGGCGATTGCTATGTACGCCTACGCCGCTGTGGCTACACAAACATCGAAGATTAGTGAGGGGTTGTCAAGTCGGAAGTCTTAAGTCGAAAGTTCTAAGTCGGAAGTCTTTAGCTGTAAGCCTGAAATGCTATCTTAAAATTGTTTAGTCGCCGGTATTTATTTCGATTTTTTAGGCTAAATACTTTAGACTTAGAACTCTGGACTTTAGACTTAAAACACGGTTATGTCATTAAATGAAAAAAAACAGCGGCTTATAGCTATAAACTGGCTATTTCACGGATATTTATGCAAACCGATGCGGTAACAAATTGGTTGGTAAATCATCAAAGCATAAAAATTATCCGTTGGAAACTATCCTTAATATTCAAGATCTCAGTAAAACATACCAAAGCGCCGGGCGTACGCTCACCGTGCTTGATAATATCAACTTCGCCATCACCGAAGGCTCTACCAACGCCATTGTCGGGCCATCGGGCAGCGGCAAAACTACCCTGCTGGGGCTGTGTGCCGGGCTGGATAGATCAAGCACCGGATCGGTAGCGCTAAATGGCATCAACCTGGGCAATTTAACCGAAGATCAGCGCGCGCAGGTGCGTAACCAATATGTGGGCTTTATTTTCCAAAACTTTCAATTGCTGCCAACGCTTACCGCTTTAGAAAATGTGATGGTGCCGCTGGAGTTACGAAACGAAAAAAATATTAAAGCGCGTGCGCTTGATTTGCTGGACAAAGTTGGCCTTGCCGACCGCGGGCATCACTACCCATCGCAGCTATCTGGCGGCGAGCAGCAAAGGGTATCACTGGCACGGGCGTTTTCAAACGCGCCCAAGATCCTGTTTGCTGATGAGCCAACTGGTAACCTGGATGCCGAAACCAGCGAAAAGGTGATTAAACTCATCTTCGATCTGAACAAAGAGGCCGGTACTACCCTGGTTGTAGTAACCCATGACCTTGACCTGGCCGCCAAAACACAACGCATCATCAGGATAAAAGGCGGCAAGCTGGTATCCGACGAAAAAACAATTAACGGGTAAGTTATGGACACCAATCCGGTTAATTATAAACGAAAAACAAACGTTGCCTGGCTATTTAACATGGCCTTGCGCGATAGCAGGAAAAACCGGTCGAGGTTGTTCCTGTTCATATCGGCCATCATATTTGGTATTGCCGCGCTGGTGGCTATCTACTCGTTCAGGTACAATGTCCAAAACGACGTAAATGGCCAGGCTGCAAGCCTCATCGGTGCCGATTTGCTGATATCGGGTAATAAGCCCGCAGATGTTAAGCTGAAAAAAATGCTCGACTCGCTGGGCGATAAAAGATCAACCGAGCGGAGTTTTGCATCGATGGCCTATTTTCCCAAAAGCAAAGGCACCAGGCTGGTACAAATCAGGGCTTTGCAGGGCGATTACCCTTATTACGGCACTATAGAAACCACGCCCGAGATTGCCGGCACCTCCTTTAAGCAAGGCCAAATGGCGCTGGTTGATAAAACGCTGATGCTGCAATTTGGCGCCAAGGTTGGCGACTCGGTACGCATAGGCACCGAACATTTCCTGATAGCCGGGGCGTTAGACAAAGCTCCCGGTCAAAGCGGTGCCATGGCAGGGATAGCCCCGGTGGTGTACATCCCGATGCGATACCTGGAGCAAACCGGCCTCATGAAAACAGGCAGCCGCGTAAACTATACCTTTTACTACAAGTACGACCATAAAGTTGATATGGAAAAGCTGACCAAAAAGCTGGACCCCATATTGGATAAAAATGGTATGAACTACGATACCATTGAAACCCGCAAGGAAAACACCGGCAGGGCCTTTGGCGATCTGGGCAGGTTTTTATCGCTGGTTGGTTTTATAGCCCTGTTATTGGGCTGTGTGGGTGTAGCCAGCGCCATTCATATTTATGTGCGAGAAAAGATAGCCTCCATAGCCATTATGCGTTGTTTGGGTGTTAAAGCATCCGAGGCGTTTTTGATTTACCTGATCCAGATAGTAGGTATCGGGCTCATAGGCTCCATTGCGGGCGCGGCTTTGGGTACGGCCATACAGCATTTGCTGCCGCTGGTTTTTAAAGACTTTTTGCCTTTCACTATTTCTGTTGAGATATCGTGGCTGGCCATTGGTCAGGGTATTTTATTGGGGGTAATTATATCGATCTTGTTTGCGCTACTGCCGCTGATATCGGTGCGTAATATATCACCGTTAAACACGCTGCGCATGTCATTTGACGAGGCAGGCCGCAAACGCGACCCTTTAAGCTGGCTGGTTTACTTACTCATCATCGTGTTTGTTTTAGGCTTTACTTATTTGCAATTGGATAGTTGGATAGGCAGCATCTTTTTCACTATCGGTATTTTAGTAGCCTTTATGATACTGGCCGCCGTGGCCTGGTTGCTGATGCGCGTGATGAAACTGCTTATCAACAGCGGCTGGAGCTATTTATGGCGCCAGGGCTTTGCCAATTTATACCGGCCAAACAACCAGACTTTAATCCTTATGGTTTCTATCGGGCTAAGTACTACCTTTATTTGTACGCTGTTTTTTATCCAGAGTATCCTCATTAGCCAGGTAAATTTATCCAGCAGCGGCAATCAATCCAACATGATTTTGTTTGATATCCAAAAAAGCCAGAAGGATGCCGTGGCCAATGTAACCCGCAAAAACGGGTTGCCGGTTTTGCAACAGGTACCCATAGTAACCGTGAGGTTAGAGCAGATAAACGGCAAAACTGCCGCCGATGTAATTAAAGATACCACCATCAAAATCCCCCATGGCGTGTTTGCCTGGGAATATAGGGTAACCTTCAGGGATACGCTTTCATCATCAGAGAAACTGCTTGATGGCAAATGGATAGGCAAGGCCGAAGCAGGGAAAGACATCCCGGTATCGGTAGAAGAAAACCTGCAAAAACGCGCCCACCTTAAAATTGGCGATAAATTGGTATTTAACGTTCAGGGGGTACCGATGCCTGCTTATGTAGCCAGTGTGCGTAAAGTTAACTGGGGCAAAGTGCAAACCAATTTCCAGGTGGTTTTCCCTACCGGCGTGCTGGAAGATGCACCGCAATTCCAGGTGTTGATGACGCATGTGCCGTCAAGCAAAGTATCGGCGGCTTTTCAACAAGCGGTAGTAAGGCAATTCCCCAACATATCCATTATCGACCTGGGGTTGTTGTTAAGCATCCTTGACGAATTGTTAAGCAAAATCAGTTATGTAATCCGTTTTATGAGCGCCTTCAGCATCATTACGGGCATTGTAGTACTCATTGCTTCGGTACGCATCAGCAAATACCAGCGCATACAGGAAAGCGTTTTGCTTAGAACACTGGGGGCCAGCCGTAAACAAATATTAGCTATAACAGCTTTAGAATACTTATTTTTAGGCAGCTTATCAGCCTTAACAGGTATTTTGATAGCCGTGGCAGGTACATGGTTTTTAGCAAAATATAGTTTCGAGATGCCCTATTCGGTTAGCTTTGTGCCTGCGTTGATTTTATTTTTCATCATCGCTTTGTTAACGGTAATTATTGGCTTGTTAAACAGCCGGGGCGTGTTGAACAAACCGCCTTTAGAGATATTAAGAACAAACGCTTAACCGCGTTGTATTAGTTTTATGAATAGAGTAAAAATCTTTTTTGTACTTGTGTCCACATTTGCTTTGGCAAGTTGCGGCAGTGGCGATAAATCAAACTCCAATGCATCAGCACCGGCAGATACTGCTGCTAAAACTGCTGCATCGGCGCAGGTTCAAACTATTTTATTTTTTGGCGATAGTTTGACAGCAGGCTATGGGTTAGATGACCCGGCAAATGCTTTTCCCGGTGTTATCGCAAAAAAAATAGATTCGCTGAAACTGCCCTACAAAGTGATTAACGCCGGGGTAAGCGGCGAAACATCTGCCGGAGGTAACGGCCGGATAGACTGGACCTTGAAACAAAAGGTTGATATATTTATACTGGAATTAGGGGCAAACGATGGCCTGCGCGGCATATCGCCTACCGAAACCACCAAAAACCTGCAATCTATTATTGATAAGGTAAAAGCAAAATACCCGGCCGCCAAACTGGTCATGCTGGGCATGCAGGTGCCGCCAAATATGGGTGCCGATTATGTAAACAAGTTTAAGGCGGTGTTCCCTGCACTGGCCACCAAAAATAAAATGGCCCTGGTGCCATTCCTGTTACAAGGCGTAGGCGGCCACCCCGACCTTAACCAGGGCGATGGCATCCACCCAACCGAAAAAGGCGCCAAAATTGTTGCCGGGAATGTTTGGGAGGTTTTGAAGGGTGAGTTGGATAATCCTAAGGGGACATATTAATACTTTCGTAAGTACCGAATTTCTCTCAGTGTTTCTTGTGTATTGACTTTCTATTACACAACAACAATTTTGTCATTTCGAACGAGGTACGAGGAGAAATCTTATACGCAATGCACTTCGAAAAGCCAGTTGTGAATGCAAGGCATATAAGATTTCTCTTTCGCTCTCCCGCACAACCCCACGCATGCTCTATCGAAATGACAATTTTCTTTACTTAGAGAGATGTGTACACACAGTAGCTCCCGTTGGGAGGGAATAAAAATCTTCCAATTTCCAATTATTTCAAAAACTCAATCCGTAAGCGCCTGGTAAACCATAGCCCTGAATTTATCCTGGAAAGCGTTGTGCGGCAATGGCCAGTTCTGAACAAATAACAGGCATACCAGGTGTTCTTTCGGATCAACCCAATACAGGGTGCCAAAAAAACCGCCCCAGGCAAATGAGCCTTCGCTTATACCCAGCTTTTTTGAACTTATGTCGGTTGTAAGGCCAAAACCCAGGCCAAATTTCTC
This sequence comes from Mucilaginibacter ginsenosidivorax, assembly GCF_007971525.1. Lineage (NCBI taxonomy): Bacteria > Pseudomonadati > Bacteroidota > Sphingobacteriia > Sphingobacteriales > Sphingobacteriaceae > Mucilaginibacter > Mucilaginibacter ginsenosidivorax. The sequence continues at coordinate 6,126,095 of NZ_CP042437.1, read as the reverse complement.
TTTATTGGGGTTGATGTACAGGTCGCCAATCTGGTTGGTGGTCATGAGTTCAACAGTGTGTCGTGCTAATAAACGCTGGCCGTTATAAACCCCGCCATTCAGCATCATTTGCAAAAAAGTGGCATAATCTTTAATTGTGGATGTTAAACCGGCGCCACCCGCATAATAGGTACCGTTAACAGTGGGGTAATCGGCGCTAAGGCCGTCAAAAGTAGATGCATTCCATTTAATAAGATGGTCTTTTTTATCGGGAGTATACACGGCTACCAGTCGGTTTTGTTTGGCGGTGGGGATATAAAAATAGGTATCCTTCATCCCAAGGGGATCAAAAATGCGTTCTTTCATAAACTGGTCTAAGCTTTTGCCCGATAGTTTTTCAACCAGGTAGCCTAAAACATCTATGTTAAGGCCGTAAGTCCAGCGTTCGCCCGGCTGGTGCTCCAAGGGTAGCGGGCCCAGCTTTTTCATGGCATCGGCCAGTAGTATTTTATCTGTAACAAAGCCGGCCGGAATGTGGGCTTTGGCATAAACTGCATTCATCGTAGGCGAGCCGATCTGGGCATAGGCTATGCCCGAAGTATGGGTAAGTAAATCGCGAATGGTTATCTCCCTTTTGGCAGTGACAGTGGTATAAGTGGTATCTTTAGGGTTGAAGGTATCTATTACCTTTGGATGAGCAAACGCCGGCAGGTATTTGGAGATGGGATCGTCCAGCAGAAACTTACCTTCTTCAAACAGCATCATAACAGCTACACTGGTAATAGCTTTGGTTTGCGACGCTATGCGAAAGATAGCATCGTTATTCATCAATTTTTTTTGTTCAACATCGGCCATGCCGAATGATTTATAATAAACCATTTTGCCATTGCGGGCTATCAGCCCAACCGCTCCATTGATATAGCCCGAATCGATGGTTTGTTCAATCATGTTATCAATGCGCTGCAAACGTTCGGCAGAAAATTTTTCATTGGCCGGTGTACCAGCCTGTAAAGTATTACCCTGCGCAAGGGCACCTATAGCAAATGCAACAAACAGAAGTAACGCAACTATTTTTTTCATCCCAGGGAGAGGTTTATAATTTGGATACAAAGTAGGATTTTTTACTTAATAAAAAGAACTGTACGGCCAAACAGGCTCCTACCTTTTAGTTGGTATGTATCACCTGCATATCCCGGCACATGGCATAAAAAAAGCCGCCCGCAAAGGCAGCCTTTTCATTTATATATGGGAGATGAATTGTATTATCTGATATCAGCAGAAAGCTTATTGCCTTACACCAAACCCACCGCGGTTTCCGGCAAATTCGCGGCCGCCGCCACGGTTTCCATGATCCTGGCCACCGCCGTTGTATCCGTGGTCATGACCACCACCCTGATTTTGATTGCCGTGATCCTGGCCGCCGCCGTTTGACTGTCCGCCCCAGTTACCGTGGTTTTGGTTGCCGCCCCAGTTGCCCCGGTCGCCTCCATTATCCGGCCTGCCGCCCCAGTTTCCGCGGTTGTTGTCTGGTCTGCCACCCCAGTTGCCACGGTCACGGTTGTTATCTCTTACGTTGTCCCATCCACGGTTGTTAAACCTGTTATCGCGGCCCTGATAAGCATATCCTCCATCGTACCTTCTTTCAAAGCGATGGCCCCAGTTGCCGCGGTCGCCTGCATAACCACCCCACCTTTGTCTATAAAAATCATGGTGCATATAAGGGCGGTTACCATGTACCTCGTACCTTACAGCTGTACGCCAGTCGTAATTACGGTAAGCGCCGGGTAAGTAAGCGCAGGTTACCCAATTGCTGCCATTATTGTAGTAATAACAGTGGTTTGGCACGCTATAATATGCCTCTACTTCAGGTAAATAGTAATAATCATCACTATCATCGTTATAGTTTACCTGGGCGTTATCGTCGTTATATACAGGCTGTTCTTCAACCACAACAGGCGGAGGGCTTGGTACATAAACACGGTGAACAGGAACATTAAAACCTACATGTATTGATAATTGAGCGTTTGCTTTATTAGCTATAAAACCACTCATTGCTATTGCTGATACTATGATTAACTTTTTCATTTTGTTAAATTTTATACAGCTATGACCACCTGCAATGGCAATGGTTTAATCCATTGTTGCTATATATGTTACAACTGCTATAAATCAGTACTTAATTTGCTGCCGGTATCGATTGTGGGAAATTTAATTTGGCGGGAATTGTGCACGGTAGCCGGAAGTTAATTGGCTACGTAATTTTTACGTACAATAGAGGAATGCCGGGAGCGGGTAAGCCTATTAGTTATAGGTGGAGCACTAAATAGAGGTTTGCAACCTTTGTAAATGTGCCAAAATAAAGCATGAAGAAGAATATTAGTATCAACGGCAATGTCACTGATAATCATTTGCCTCATCACGATCGAATTTGTATCCCCCGCTATTAAAAGTAAAGTTTCTTACTTTATCTTTAAAAGTAGTAATTCTGATTTCCTTTGAGGTGGGGTCTTCTACAGCCGCGTTTTCTACAGAAAGTGCGATAACTTCAATCATTTTGCCAACCAGGTCATCCGGCAATTCGAGTGTCAGCCAATTCTTGTTGGATTTTAATATTCTCCGTATCATCACAACGAATTTACAAAAAAACAAATCGAGCAGATATTATTGGGCAATAATTTTTGATAGGTAGAAGCAAGAGTTGTGAATGAATATCAGCAATTTAAGAGATTGTTTAAAAACAAAATAGATCGTTACTGCTTCGTACCTACCCATGACGTATTGGCATTTACATAAACGTTCGCTTGAACGCCGGCTAAGACTCACCCGGTCGAGGCTACGCCCGACCACCCTCTCTTCACCTGCGGCGGAAAGAGGGTTTTTTAATTTAATTATTTCATAATCAAGTATTTATTCAACATAAATTCCAAAACCCTCTTTCCGGCGAAGCCGAAGAGAGGGTCGCCGGCGTAGCCTGGCGGGGTGAGTCGTAGCCGCCATGCGATATGCGCCATTCCCCATTTTACCCCTCGCGTGGATATATGCTTCATTAGAAGTATAAAACATTAATAAACCATTTTTAGACAGCAGTTTAATATTCCCCAACAATCCTAATTGTCATACAATTACTACAAATCAGATTTCGGGATTCCCTGTATATTTATTTAATTTGATAATCAATCAGAAGCCATGAAAAAAAGAAACATCGTATGGACAATGCTGCCTGCAGCAGCAATTGCCGGCGCTATACTGTTTAACAGTTGCAAAAGCGGCAACCCCGATAATAAAAAAGGTAGCGATACTACCGGCACAACTACAACTGCGGCAAATGCCGGGCTTAAGCTTCCGGCAGGTTTCAGCGCAGCCGCAATTGCCGAAAAACTGGGCGGCACCAGGGAAATAGCCATTACGCCGCAAAACAACATTTACGTAAAGCTTAACACCATAAAAGATGGCAAAACCATTTTGTATTTAACACAGGATGGCGACAAAGCCACTTTAAAAACAAGCTTTGGCGATTATAAAGGCACGGGCGCCTTTGTAAAAAACGGCTACCTGTATGCATCGTCCGACCAGGAAGTTTTCCGTTATAAGCTGAATGACAAGAGCGAAGTAATAAACCCAGATCAGCCTGAAAAAATTGTGACCGGCCTGTTAAGCCGCAATGAGCACGAAGCTAAAGCCATAACGCTTGATAACGATGGCAACCTGTATGTTAACATTGGCGCGTACTCCAACGCCTGCCAGGTAGATGATAGAAAAAAAGGTTCGCCCGGCCAAAAAGGCTGCCCTATTTTAGATTCGGCAGGTGGCATCTGGCAGTTTAAAGCCGATAAGCTTAACCAGCACTATGGCGATGGCATCCGTTACGCCACCGGTTTACGCAATGTGGTTGGGATGGACTGGAACCAGCAAAACAACCAGCTTTTTGTAATGCAGCATGGCCGCGACCAGCTTCATGATCTGTTCCCGGAATATTTTACAACCAAGCAGTCGGCAGATTTGCCTGCCGAGTGTATGTACGCCATAAAAAAAGGCGATAACGCCGGCTGGCCATATATGTATTACGACTGGCAGCAAAACAAAAAGATATTAATGCCCGAGTACGGCGGTGATGGCAAAAAAGAAGGAGGCGAAACGGCCATAAATCCGGCTGCTGCATTTCCGGGCCACCTAGCACCTAACGGCTTGTTGTTTTACACCGGAAGCCAATTCCCCGAAAAGTATAAAAACGGCGCTTTCATCGCTTTTCATGGTTCGTGGAACCGTGCACCAGAACCGCAGGCAGGTTATTTTGTGGTTTTTCAGCCTTTTAAAGATGGCAAGCCAAGCGGTGCATACGAGGTTTTTGCAGACAATTTTGCAGGAAGTGCCGAAAAAGCAGCCAAAGGTAGTGCCGAACATCGCCCATGCGGATTGGCGCAGGGACCAGATGGCTCACTTTATGTAACCGACGATAACCAGGGAACCATTTACAAAATAACGTATAAAAAATAATGATGGACTTAAAAAAAGCCCTCGTACTCATACCGTTAATAACATTTTTTACCATTACCGCGTTACAGGCACAAACCAAAAAGCACAAGGCCGCTGGCAAACAATCATCGGCTGCACTAAAGGCATCCATGGCAGCCGGCGCCCCAATATTTGCCGAAAACTGTGCCGCATGCCACCAGGCAGATGGTATGGGGATACCCAGCATGAACCCGCCCCTGGCCAAAACCACTTTTGTTTTGGGCGATAAAGTCAAACTGATTAAAATAATATTAAACGGTTTTAGCGACGATGTAGATATCAATGGCCAGCGCTACTCCAACACCATGGCAGCTCATGACTTTTTAAAAGACCAGGAAATTGCCGATTTGCTCACCTACATCAGGAATAGTTTTGGCAACAAAGCATCGGCAGTAAGCGCGGCGCAGGTAAAGGCAGTGAGGGCAGCGAAATAGGTGAAAGGTGAAAGTTAAAAACTGAAAAGGGTTAAAAAAGAGGCCGTATCATAAATCAAAATACCCCTCTGAGAATCGCCTGTACTAAAATAGACTCCATTAGGTACCCGAATAAATCATACAAAAAAGAGGCTTATCATGATTTATGATACAGCCTCTTTTGCTTTTGTCCTTCTATGTCGGACCTTGGGTCTTTGACCTTTTGCCTTTCGCCTTTAACCTTTCTCCTTACTCCGTTATCTGGTAGGTATAAGCCAACGTATGCTTCATTTTTGAGCGGATGCGTTTAATGCTTTGCTCAATATCAATTTTATCGTTATGGTCTGTTACTTCCATAAAGGCTTTTTGATAGTTAATTAAGGCTTTTGTCCAGTCTTTGCTTTTTTCGTGGAACAGGCCAAGCAGGCTGTAAACTTCGGCGGTATCAACTCCGGGTGTATTCAGGGCTTTAACAGATACATTGTTTACCAGTTTTTCCATATTCAAAAACACAAGCAAATCAAGATAATGTGTATAGTTATCCGGAAATGAAGGTTCCAGCTCCATACAGGTTTTAAAATGGTAGCCCGCGGTTTGGTAATCTTTTACTTCGTAATAGTATAACATACCCAGTTGATGATGGGCACGCGCGTATAAAGGATCGTTGCTGATAATTTCGTTCAGTAATTTAAGCCCTTTGGTAGTTTTACCATAAGAGAGTTTATCCACGGCCTGCAAATACTTTTCTTCGATAGTATAATAAGTGTCCATAAATTTTTTTGTTGTATAAAAAGTGTGCTAACATTCAGCACTTGTTGTAATAAATAATGATGTGTAATAAAAATCTGTCGGTATAAAAAGTATTGCCGCTATACCGGGGTGGAGAAGCGTATGATTGATGCATAACCCTTCTGCTGCGACACCATGGGCCACATTATAGTTTTACAGAATGAATTTTTAAACAGCATCATTTATTTTTTTACAAATTTACAATTAATGTGGCAATTTGCAAAATGGGGTATAGAGAAGGAAAATGCAGATGGAATGGCGGCGACGACTCACCCCGACGAGGCTTCGCCCGTCTGCCCCTCTCTCCGACTGCGCCGCATAGAGGGGCGAAATTTTTTTTTTCAACCCTCTTTGCGGCGCAGCCGGAGAGAGGGTCGGCCAGCGCAGCGTAGCCGGGGTGAGTCGTGGCCAGCGTTCAAAGCCGAGGTTTATTTGAACACAAACACATCATGATAAGATCAATACCATGACATCTGCTACTTCCAGGCCCGGTTTTAACCACTTAGTGTGAAAAATCCATCAAAGTGAATAATGACTTTAAGATAACTACGCCGCAATAGCCGTATTCCCTCTACCTGCTTCAATCATAAAATTGTTTTTCAATTCCCTTTCAGATACCAGTACGCTAAAATCGTCGTATCTAACGCCGTGATCAAGCGGGTAAAGGGTATAGCCACGTTTAAGGGCATCGTAGGTTCCAAGCTCGAAAATTTCGTCTTGTTGTTTTCCTTTTATTTTTGCGCCGGCTACCAACTGGTAGGCGTCGAATATATTTTCAAAATTATTGTTTTTCATGGTACTAATACCATTACAATTACTTTGCCAGTTTTTAAGCAAACCAGTCAAAAAGGTCATTTTGTTTTAAACCTGCCTTTTCTTGTCGATTTAAATCATTGATTACCAACCCCTCTCCCATTTGTATTATTCGTGTGCCATAGGTGTAGGCGTCTTTTAAGTTATGGGTAATCAATATAGCGGTTAATTTAAAATCGCTAATCAGCTTATCTGCAGTGCGCATGACTACATCGGCCGAGCGGGGGTCGAGCGCTGCCGTAGGTTCGTCCAACAGTAAAACCTTGCAGCTATCTATCACACTCATTAAAAGCGTAAGGGCCTGCCTCTGCCCGCCCGAGAGTGTGCCCATGGATTGCTCAATTTTATTTTCGAGCCCCATGCCCAGGGTGGCAATCTTATCTTTTACTTCGCGCTTAAAGTTATCATTAATACCAATGGATAAACCCTTGGGCTTTGTACGAATAGCCGCCAGGCGAAAGTTATCCAGTATGCTGAGGTCTGATGCCGTACCACTCATCGGGTTTTGAAAAACACGGGCTATCCACTGGCTGCGTTTATAGTCGGCCAGTTTGGTTACATCGTTATCATCAATAACAATTGTGCCGCTATCCGGCATAACGCTGCCTGCAACCAGATTGAGCAGCGTGGTTTTACCCGATCCGTTGGAGCCCACAATCACCAAAAACTCTTGGCTTTTAATTTGCAGCGTGATGCCATTAACCGCATTTACCTGGTTGGCCTTTCCCTTATTAAAAACCTTATGTACATTGTTTATAGCTATCATGAGGCTTTACTGAATGATAAACGGGGAAGACTAACAATTAACAATACAAAAGCGGCGGTAACCAGCTTAAGCAAGTTGGCATCAACCCCAATAGCCAGGGTAAAGGCCAATACCAGCTGAAATATCACGGCCCCTGCCAAAACCAGGGCCAAACTGATCCATACATTAGTGATGCGGAACCAGTTAATGAGCGTTTCGGCAATAATCACCGAACCTAAACCTACAATAACTATTCCGATACCCATGCTGATATCCGCGAAACCCTGGAACTGTACGATGAGGTATCCGCTGAGTGCCGTAAGCGCATTGGCCAGAGCCAGGCCTGTAATTTTCATCCTGTCGGTATTAACACCCAACGCGCGGATCATCGATTCGCTGTTGCCGGTTGCCCGCATGGCTATTCCGAAATCTGTTTTGAGCAGGTAGCCAATAAGTAAGGTTATGATGACCACGAACACCGAGAGCAGGATAAATGTGTTTTGGTTAGGATCGGCCACGATGTTTAAAAGCGAGAATAACGAAGCCGTACCTATAAGCGGCACATTGGAGCGGCCCATAATAGTAAGATTGACGGAGTACAAGGCAGTCATGACCAGGATACCGGCCAGCAAAGCATTTATTTTTAGCCTGGTATGAATAAGCCCCGTTAAAGCTCCGGCCAGCCCGCCAGCTATAATCACCGTTGGTAAAATAAGGTACGGTGATAAATGGTGACTTAGCATTACCGCCGTAACAGCACCGCCTAAAGTGTAACTGCCATCGGTGGTGATATCAGGAATATTAAAAATCTTCATAGAGATATAGATTCCCAGCGCAATAGCCGAAAAGCACAATCCCTGCAATAAAGCGGTAAGGTAAAAATCCATGTTTTGGAGCTGAAAGCCTGATGCGTAAAGCTGAAAGCTAATTTAAGGTAAAGTGATTATTTAACAGCCTCAAAATTTGATGGTACGGTAATGTTATATTTTTTTGCCGCAGCGGGATTGTATACCCGCTTCCTCACTTTTACCATTTCCCATTTCAGGCCGTCGGTTTTATGAGTTTTTAAGTATTGGGCTGCCTGCGTGCCTGCCTGGTATCCCCATTGGTAAATATCGGCGCCAAAAGCGGCTACAGCACCCCGTTGCACCAAACCTGCTTCACTGGTAAAAATGGGAACATTTTTTTCGTTACAGCTTTTCAGGATGGTTTCAAAAGATGCAAAAACGGTATTATCCGGGTTGGCGAAAAAAGCATCGATATTTTTGCTTAACAGCGATTGTGTAACCAATTGGGCATCTGCCGATGTGTTTACCGGCAGGGCTACAATGGTTATATGCTGCTTTTCGGCCAATGATTTAATCCGGTTAAGCGCATCTGCCGATTGCGGTTCAGCTTGATTATAAATCATCCCGATAACCAGTTTAGCCCCTTTAGGCTTCAGCAATTTAGGGATAATAGAGAATGACGTATCGATATAATTAAGATCTTCCAAAGCACCAAACAGGTTTGCAGGAGCCTCGCCTTTGTCATTCAATAGTTTCATCCTTTCGGGCACCGGCGATACCATGGCAAAATCGGGAATGGTTTTGGTGTTTTGCAAAGCGGTTACCGTAGCTAAGGTGGTGCAGGTAGCCAACAGGTCAACCTTTTCTGATACAAAGTAATTGGTGATCTGGGTGAGCGTTGGGATATTTCCCTGGGCATTGCGGTACTCTATCTGTACCGTTTTCTTTTCTTCGCTAAAACCCTCTTTTTTTAAGGCATCGGTAAAGCCGGTACGCGCCTGGGATATGGTTGCATCTTCAAAAGCATCAATAAAACCAACAACCGGAATATTTACTGCCTTTGGTTTGGGCTTACATGATGCTATGGTAATCAATAATAAAGCAGCGGGAATGTATTTGAAAAACTTCATTGTACTAAGTTAAATATTTGAGGCGAAGCCCCTCCCAACCCTCCCCGGAAGGGAAGGCTTTTGTTAGCATAAAATTATGAAAATTATTTAAAGTCTCCCCAACCGGGGGAGATTTAGAGGGGGCTGTTCGTCAACTCCTCCACCAACCCCACCTGCCCCATATTAATCTTTACCTTTGCTTCCCCGATAGTAAACCACCCTGCCCTATCCACTTCCGGAAACGACTGCATTTTACCCGATTTTGGCGGCCACTCCATTTCAAATAAATTGCTCTTAATGTTGGCGGCATCTATATCTCCTTCTACCAAATATGCCTGCACTATTTTGCCGCTTTTTTGTTTGATGGGTTTCAGGGCTATAAATTCGCCGTCGATATATTGGCCGGTTTCTTCGTAAAACTCGCGTTTGGCGGCTTCAAGCGGGTCTTCATCGCTCTCATATTCGCCTTTCGGGATTGACCATGCGCCATCATCCTTATTTTTCCAGAACGGCCCGCCCGGATGAACCAGGAAGACTTGTATTATATTGTTCAATTTGCGATAAAGCAGTATTCCTGCACTTTGCCTGGGCATATTTTTAAGGGTTTGTAGCTTTAGGTCTTCCGCCTTAAGCTTTCAGCTTTTTATTATACAAGCTTAAAGTAATATTGTTATTTTTATATCCAACTACAACCTAAAATTAGTAAACCTATGGCAGACGAAAGATGGAGTAAATTTAAAATTACTGCGGATTTTGACACCGATGTACGCAGCATTTATGAATCATGGGCCACACCCGCCGGCCTCGAAAAATGGTTTTTACGCAAGGCCGATTTTTACGCCATTGCCGGCCGCCTGCGCGAACCCGACGAGTTTATCAAAAAAGAAGATACCTATTCCTGGTACTGGCATGGCTATGACGATACCGCCGTAGAAAACGGGCAGGTACTTGAAAACAATGGTTCCGATTTGCTAAAGTTCACTTTCTCGGGCGGCAGCATTGTTACTGTCGATATCCAAAGCAAATACGGATTAACCATTGTTGAATTAACCCAGGAAAACATACCCGAAGAATTGGATCCGTCAAAAAATCTTTTTGTGCAATGCCAGATAGGCTGGACGTTTTACCTGGCCAACCTGAAATCGGTTATCGAAGGCGGTAACGATCTCCGCAATAAGCGGCTTGACGTAGCCAGCAATTTTAAATAATTTTTTATAGTTAACCATTTACAATTATTCTGCTGGTTTGGTTTAATTCCCCCATCCACTACCTGTTATGTGTACACATCTTTTAAGAAAAACCCCAGAGGGGTTGAATGTCGGTAGAAATAGTCAAATATAGCCTTACGTGCCGTAGGTACGTCACTATTGAACTTTTCAGATCGAATGAGCATTGATAAATAGCGAAATTTGGCGGTTAGTTCCGTACCTACGGCACGAAAAGGGAGGCGGTAATAATTATTCTACCGACATTTCACTCCTAACGGAGTGGCTTTTCAAAATTGATATCTCGTATAAAAATATGTACACACAATAGTTCCACTAAAAGGCCATAGCGGTGGCAAGTCCGGCTGTTTTAAAGTTTAAGATACCCGATTTTTCGGGCAGTTTTTTCTGAAATTTCGCAAAAAAAATGTCATCTTATTTTTGTATTAATAAATGTAATTTTTGTATCAAAAAAATAGCACATTTATTACTAAAAAGTATCAAATAAATACCTTATTTTTAACTATTTATGTATGAAAAAATAGCGGTTTTGATAAATAAAAGGAAGCATGTAAATTTGTACTGTTTACCCACCAATAAAACGGGGTTTATGCTACTTTTGCAAGCGTTAAATTCCCTCTAATTTTGTGAATTAACGGCTGTCCACTTCGGTCCCCGTGTTAAACATTATACATTCAAATAAATTCATTTTACACTGACAAACAAACCGCTGTATAATTATAGCTTTGTCAATCAAAAAATTCCCCGCTTCAGGGGGTTAGGGGGCTTCGCTTTATGTTTACAGGCATTATTGAAACTTTAGGAAAAATAGCCGATCTGAAACACGATCAGGGCAATTTACATATCACTGTTGAGTCGGCCATTGTGCACGAGTTAAAAATCGATCAGTCGGTAGCGCATAACGGCGTTTGCCTAACGGTAGTGGCCGTAGCCGACGGACTGCATGTGGTTACCGCTATTGAAGAAACCCTGAATAAAACCAGCCTGGGGCACCTTAAAATTGGCGAACCGGTAAACCTGGAACGCTGCATGCAAATGAACGCCCGCCTGGATGGCCACATTGTACAGGGCCATGTTGACCAAACCGCCGTTTGTACCGCATTTAAAGAGCTTGACGGCAGTTGGGAATACACTTTTGAATATGATGCCGCCACGGGCAATGTAACTGTCGAGAAAGGCTCAATTTGCGTCAATGGCATCAGCCTTACGGTTGTAAATTCGCAGGCCAATAGCTTTTCGGTAGCCATTATTCCCTACACTTTTGAGCACACCAACCTGCACAACGTGCGCGAAGGATCGGTAGTAAACCTGGAGTTTGATATTATAGGTAAGTACGTGGCAAGGTTGATGAATAGGTAAGTAGGATACGCGCTTTTTTTTTATTCCCTCCCAACGGGAGGGGTCGGCCGGCAGTGAGCGCAAAGGCAGGGAGCGGTTTTGCAGAGCGACGAATTGCAAAGTTGATTGAACGCCTGATTTACCCCCCCCTCCCCAAGGAAGGAATCGCACAATTCCCTGCTTTTTTTGCTGAGGGATATAAATTTCAACACTATCCGGATATTAAGCGCAGCCTATCGCGATAGTTCCGTAACCCTCGCCATAGCATAACTAACATACTTTTGCTGTTTGCCTGTCGGTTTACCGGTCATAAATTTTTTGTAGTACTTAACGGCCATTTTTTTGTTTTTGAGCGATCCATCGTATATCGTGGCCATCAGGTAATAAATAATAGGTTTCTCATCAAATTGAAGGGCCTTTTCATAGGCAGCTATCGCCGCTTTGTATTTTTTCCGTACATCGTAGCTATCGGCCATTTCGGTGTAATAATCACTTATATTGGGCGATATGCCTGCTTCAATAGCTTTGCCCAGGTTTTCAATCGCCATCGGCTGATCTTTGAGTTCTTTATAAGCCAGCGCGGCAATATAGTAGCTGGTTTCTGATTGGCTTACTTCCGGAATCCGTTTAAAAACATCAATACTGCATTCATATTGCTTCAGGTTGTAATAAGCCGATTCCAGTTTAGTCAATACCAAACCATTATCGGCGCCGGCGGCTATCAGTTTCAGACAAGTGCTTTTTACTATATCATATTTCTTTTCGGCATATGAAAGTTTCAGCAGGCTTTGCAACAGCACAATGTTTTCAGGGTCCTGGCTTATAGCTCCATCCAGCACCTTTTCGGCTTGTGTGTTAAGCTTTAGGTTTACGTACATATCGCTTAAGTCAGATGCCACATCGGCATCGGCAGGGTTTAGCTTATTGGCTTTTTGCAGGTACATGGTCATCTTATCCAGGTCGTTTTTATCCTGGCTAATTTTTGCCAACTGTTTAAAAACATAAAAATTGGTTGAGTCTTTTTGAGCCAATACCTGGTAGTACATTAACGCCTTAGCGTTATTCCCCCTTCTTAAGTTGATAGAACCCAGGCTATAAAGCACCGCCTTAGTGGTAGAATCTATCACATACATGCGTTGGTAATACCCCTCAGCATCGGGCAGTTTACCGGCCATTTGCGATGTGTAGGCCAGTTTGCCCAGTATTTTTATATCGGTTACAGGTTCGGGATAGGTTTGCTTTAGCAGGTCGGCAGCCTCTGCAAATCGCTGGCTTTGGTAGTAATCTAATAGTAACGCATCGCTTGCAGCAGTGGTTTGCTGTGCAATAGCGGGTTTAATTAAGCACGCTAAAAACAGGCAGATTATTATATTCTTCATATCAACTAACACATTAGTTATTTTAAACTAAATTATTAGTTATATATCAAATATCCAAATGGTAAACAATTTTTGTTATTTGAGGTTGAGTAGATATAACAATTAAAAAACACAACTTATGGATAAGCTAAAGAAATTCGGACTGATGGAGAAAATTGTCCATGAACTGGAAGATTTAAAAAACAGCCAGCAGGCAATCATCACCAAACTTGCTAAAATAGAAGTAGATAACATTGAGCTTGGCGATAAACGCCTGGAAAAAGATTTGCCCGACATGCACCAGCGTGTTGCCGATAACCTGGACACTATTGCCAGCATCCTGCAAGACTTTGCCAGCCAAACCGAAACCTACAGCGATAAAAATAACATTGCCGCGCTAAGAGAGCAGGAAGCGATTGGCAAGTTGTAAAAAGAAAGTCCCCGTAAACGGGGATTTTTTAATGAACCTAACTGAACATATCAATACCAATATCCTGCCGGAAAGCATTTTTGACTTTCGATTTTTAACTTTTGATTTTTAACTTTTGATTTTTTAAGGGCGATGCCTTCGGCCCGGGCTAACCGCTCATACTACACAGGCCTTATTCACAGGCCGGTATCCGCTTTTATCCCTATCGCAATTGTCTGAATCAGAATTTTTCACCTTTTGTTTGCTTTTAAGAGGTGTTCAAGAAGGCTGCGCCGTTTACAGAATTAAAGAATAAGCAGAATATCAAGCTTTTTAAAAACAGAAATTTTCAGCTGAAAGCTGAAGCCATGTTTCACCACGAGGTAAAACCTCGCGGCAGCTAATCGAAAAAAATTGTCTTGATTCTTGACTCTTAATTCTTGCTTCTATTTTACTGATACTGTATATAAACAGGGCTCGGTTTCAATGCCAGCACCTCTTTAGGCGTTAGCATACGTTTAGGCCCGTTTTTGATATCGTTTTTATAAAACAGTTTGAAACCGGTAAATTGTACAGGCTCGGCAGCGATAAAATATTTATAGGTACCCTTTTTAAGGTCGGGGCCGCCCCAGCCATCCATATCCATCACTAACTGAACTTCGCTGCTTAGTTTAATATCTTTGTAATTGGTTACCATGCGTTTGGTAAAGCGGTGTACGATAAAAATTTTAGGCGGCATGTTATTTTTCCTGACCAGGCCAGCCAGGTATTTGGATACATAGTTAATATCGTCGGCATCAAATGTACCAATGCGTTTACCGGGTACACTCCCCTCTTTCATGCTAAATTCCGGGTCGATGCCCAAATGTACATTGGGCATCAGCAAATATTTTTCAAGTTTGGGAATCTCAGTTTGAACGGTGCTGAAACCAACCTGCAGATCAAGAAATACCAGGGCATTCATGGTTTTTGCCATGGCTATTACTTTATCTATCTGGCTAAAAGGCATCCGCAGGTTATGCAAGCCATTGCGGCCGGCATCGGCCTGGGCAGTTACGCAAATGTAATGCAGGGCTGGTATTACAGGGGTAAGCGTATCGGCCTTTTCCCAAACCTTGCACTCGGTCTTTAGTTTGTCCATCATTACTTTAGGCTCGTACTCGCCTAAAACACCCATATTTTTTGAGTACATATTGCCATAATAAGCTACTACCCGGTTAAAAGGTAAAATAGCGCCGGGCAATGGCAATGGTGCGTTTTTTACAGGCCAGCGCCCGGTTTTATCGCCATTGGCCATCCGCTTCATCAATGAATCGTAACGCGCGGTATCAAGTGCGGTAATATTTTTGGTGGTGTCTTTTGCGTTTCGGATTACAACACCGGCTGCATAAACTTTATTAAATGAACCTTGTAAAAAAACAGCCGCGAGGGCCAGAAATGTAAGTACTGCCGTAATTCTTCTCATCTATAAAGTTAGTTCTGTATATTATTCAATACTCTTGCCACGCATCGCAGTACTAATTGCCTGATCCATTAACCGTTCGGCAAAGGGCCGGGTAAATTCGTTTACCTGGTCTATATTTTTCAAAATGAGGTCTTTATCTCCTGTAGCAATGGCATTTTTTAAAGCGGCTATATAGCTGATTGTTTGTTCAGTTTCCTCTGCCGATACATAGCTACCGTTCTTTTGCAAAAACCGCTCCACGGTGTAAATCATCTGCTCGCCTTCGGTACGTGCTTCTATCAGCATACGTTCTGTAACGTCGTCTTTGGCGTGGGTAATGCTATCCATCAGCATTTGTTCTACCTGTTCGTCGGTAATGCCATAGGTGGGTTTTACCTCAACCTCCTGCTTAACACCACTGCGCAATTCAATAGCCTGTATAGTCAGGATGCCATCGGCATTCAGCAAAAAGTTGATATCTACTTTAGGGAAACCTGCCGGCATACTCGGGATGCCTTTCAGGTTAAACTCGGCCAGTTTACGGTTTTCTTTGATCAGGTCGCGCTCGCCCTGGTAAACAGCAATTTTCATATTCACCTGCCCGTCTATCGACGTGGTGTATTGCCTGCCGCCTTTGGTAGGCACCTTACTGTTGCGGGGTATAATTACATCCATCAGGCCGCCCATGGTCTCGATGCCGAGGGATAACGGGGTAACATCGAGTAGTAAAATATCTTTACGGTTGCCGGCCAGTATATCGGCCTGTATAGCCGCACCCAATGCAACCACCTCATCGGGGTTAACATCATCATGTACCGGGCGGTTAAAAAATTCGGCCACCATTTTTTTAACCAATGCCGTACGGGTTGATCCGCCCACCATGATCACCTCATCAATCTCTGCTATGGTCAGCTTGGCATCCTTCAGCGCATTTTGGCAACTGGTAATGGTTTGCTGTACCTTGGGCATAATCAGTTCTTCAAACGTGTTCCTGTCCAGCGTACACCATATCTCGCCTATCTTTTCGTTAAACAGGCTTTGGTGTGCAAATGCCTTCTTGGCTTCTTCTGCTTTAAGGCGCAATTGCTGTGCAAGTTCGTTATTGGCTATTATTCCGGCTTTGTCCAGCTTATTTTTTTCAATCCAGTAATCAACAATAATGCGGTCAAAATCGTCGCCACCCAAAAAGGTGTCTCCATTTGTCGCCAATACCTCAAAAATCCCGTTCTGGATTTGCAGTACCGATACATCAAACGTACCGCCGCCCAGGTCATACACGGCTATGGTTTTTACTTCTTCAGGATCGAGCCCAATGCCATAGGCTAAACTGGCTGCAGTTGGCTCATTCACAATACGTAAAACATCCAGCCCGGCCAGTTTACCGGCATCGCGGGTAGCCTGCCGCTGCGAATCATTAAAATAAGCCGGAACCGTTATTACCGCGCGGTTAACAGGGGTTTTAAGCGCATGCTCGGCGCGGGCTTTTAACTCTTTTAGTATCAGGGCCGATAATTCAATAGGCGTATAAAATTTATCGCCTACTTTAATTTTTACCAGGCTCTCGGTATCGTCATCAATAACCTTGTACGAGAAAAAATCTTTATAATTTTCGATGTCATGATAGCTGCGCCCCAATAAGCGCTTTACCGAAAAAACGGTATTCTGCGGATCGGTTATCAAATATTCTTTAGCCTCGTTACCTACCAAAACATCTCCTGTAGACCCAAAATGGACTACTGAAGGTACTAAAACACCCTTACCTGTATCATTTATAACATGAGGTTGCTTATCAGGATTAATAAAAGCCACCAGTGAGTTGGTAGTACCCAGATCGATACCTACAATGATATCCTCTTTTTGCAGCGAGCCTGTTGCCAGGTTGATAGAAACTTTAGCCATTACTTTTACTTAACAAACCGCAAATGTACTCAGTTTTGGCAGATGCTGTGTCTTTTCAATCTCTAATTATCAAAATCAGGCTTGCAGACCTGCCGAACCTCAATTAGCCGGGTATTATTTCTCATAAATACCTATTTCGGGGTATTTCATAAACCTTATATATAAGCTATGTTTGTTCAACCAAACCTGTTGTAAACTATAAACGCTGAGTAATTAGAAAATATACGACCTTATCACATCCATTTCAGAGGGGGAAATAGTTAAAGTGAGGAAGCCCGTTGAAGTAATTCATCGGGCTTATTTGTTTGTCTGAATCAGAATTTTCAGAATTTAAGAATTAACAGGATCCTTTCTATTGAAATAGATTCTGGACATTCTCTCATTCTGAAAATGGCATAGCTTTCTTGAACACCTCTTAAAAACAAACAAAAGGTGAAAAATTCTGATTCAGTTTACGCCAACGCTTCTGCAGCTTTCACTTTGCGTTCAAATACCAACAGCGAGATCAGCAAAATAAACCCGATAGCAAAAAAACCATCCAATACCAGGGCCGAATCGCGCATCTCGCCCGTCCACCCCTCTACAAACCCGAAAGTGAACAAACCTACCACAATTGATAATTTTTCGGTAACATCATAAAAGCTAAAATACGATGCGGTATCCGGAATGTTTGGGGGGATGTATTTAGAATAGGTTGAGCGCGATAACGATTGTACCGCCCCCATAACAAGGCCAACAAAAACGGCAGCGACATAAAACTGGTTTGCGTTGGCAATAAAATACACGCAGGCACATATTACACACCACAGCCCCACGATAACCGATAGGGCTTTAACATTGCCGTATCTTTCTGATGCTTTAGCAGTTATTGCAGCGCCAATGATGGCCACCACCTGGATAACCAATATTATGCCTATCAAAGCGTCATCCGGCATTTTAAGCTCTTTGGCAGCAAAGTTGGCAGCAACCAGCAAAATGGTCTGTACACCTACCGAGTAAAAGAAAAATGCCGGTAAAAACCGTTTTAATAAAGGCAGCTGTTTAACTTTTTTGAAAACCTTAGCCAATTCCTTAAAACCACCGGTAAACACGTTATACTCATGCGATCCTGCATTGGGCGTTCCCTTGGGTAAAAGGTAAAATGGAATAAGCGAGAACCCTATCCACCATAAGGCCACTATCAGAAAAGAGAGTTGGGCCGATTTATCTTCGGTCATCCCGAACCAGGCATGCCATTGCACAAATACCAAACAAAGTACCTGCACCACAATACTGCCTGCAAAACCATAAATAAAACCCTTGGCGCTTACGGCATCCTGCTTATCAATGGTGGCTATTTGCGGCAGATAGGAGTTATAAAACACAAAGCCGCCGCAATACCCTACAGAGGCCAGCCCGAAACATATCATCCCAAACTCAAAGGTCTTCATCTCAAAAAAATACAAGCCAAAACAGGCAAGTACCCCCAGCCAGGTAAACAACTGCATGTACAGTTTTTTGTGGCCCTTATAATCGGCGATGGAGGTTAGTATCGGCAATAAAACTACTATAATAAGGTACGAAAGGCCCAGGATGTAATTTGACAATACCGTATTTACATACCGGTGGCCAAAAAAGGTAACCATGCCGCCCGGGTTATTATACTGCGTAATCCCTACATAATAAGCCGGGAATATGGTAGAAGTGATCACCATATTATACGATTGGTTGGCCCAATCGAACATAGCCCATCCCCAGATGGTTTTCTTGTTATTTTTTTCTTGCATTGTTTTGGGTTAATTGATTAGGTTGGATTGAGTTGAATGGGTTGATTAAGTTAAATACCTAAGATTTAGTTAGATTGAGTTGAGCAACATGTGATTGCGTACCCGTTAAATTGATCAACTTAATCAACCCAATAAACCTAATCCAACTTAATCAACCACTCACCAACCTATTTAATCCCGTAATGATCGTTCATTAATTTTACAAAGATGGGGCCTGGTAAAATGGCCTTCAGGGTAGGTACTATGGTTTGGCCAATGGCACCAACCAAATAGCTGTGGGCAGGTTTTGATTTGCCTACTATTTTAACAATTTGGGCTGCCAGTTTTGAAGGTGCGGCGCCAATGCTTTCATCTTTTTCCATGGCGGCAACAGCGGCATCAAACTCGGCTTTCAGTTTATCATTTTTGAGGGTAAAAGGCAATTTTTCGCGGTTGCCGGTAAAGTCGGTTTTAAAATCACCGGGATTTACCACAGATACCTTAACACCTGTATTTTGTAATTCCATACGCAGGCTTTCGGAGTAGCCTTCTATCGCGAATTTTGATGCGCTGTATAAGCCCTGGTAAGGCAGGCCAAACAACCCGGCCAATGAGCCTATATTGATAACCAGGCCCTGCCCTTTTTCAATCATACCCGGTAAAACGGCGCTGCTCACACGTACTACCCCAAAAAAGTTAACTTCAAACTGCTTTTTGGCGGCATCAACCGGCATGGCATAAAGCGGACCTGTAATGCCATTACCTGCATTGTTAACCAAAACATCAATCTTGCCTTCGGCCTTAATAATGGTTGCAATAGCCGCGTTTACAGATGCATCATCGGTAACATCCATTTGTAAAGGCATAAATGATACATCGCTGATGCGTTTAATATCGCGCGTGGTACCATAAACGGTGTGGCCCTGGGCAGCAAGTGCTGTTGCAGTAGCCAAACCTAAACCGGATGATGCCCCTGTTACAAGAATTACTTTTTTCATTTTTTGATTAGTGATTAAATACTTTAAGTTTTGAATTATTTATGCAGGGAAATAATTTGCCATAAAACTATAAAATTATAATCAGCGTGCGATGGCATATAGCAAAAAACCCTAAAGTATTTTAAAACCTACAGGTGGCGGCGCGCCAAAGGCTCATTAAAAACTTAAACGCTCACTTAATTTTACATCATTTTAGCCCGATAAACAAAAAAAATACTGATTTTTGGCCGCAACAAAACACCGCGAAACATTGGTTATCTCTAATTCAAAATACGAAGAGGCATTACTTAATTACAATAAAAAAATTGCCGATGCCAGTGTAGAGGATATGGTGCTCAATATGGGCCCGCAGCATCCGTCTACCCATGGCGTTTTGCGTTTGGAGCTGATAACCGATGGCGAAATTGTAAAGGAAGTAATACCGCATATTGGTTATCTGCACCGCTGTTTTGAAAAACATGCCGAATCATTAACCTACCAACAGACCATCCCGTTTACCGACAGGCTTGATTACCTGGCATCGATGAACAACAGCCACGCTTTTGTGATGGGAGTTGAACGGATGATGGGCATCGATAAAGATATCCCTAAACGTATCGAATACATCCGCGTGCTGGTTTGCGAACTTAACCGAATTGCATC
This sequence comes from Mucilaginibacter ginsenosidivorax, assembly GCF_007971525.1. NCBI lineage: Bacteria > Pseudomonadati > Bacteroidota > Sphingobacteriia > Sphingobacteriales > Sphingobacteriaceae > Mucilaginibacter > Mucilaginibacter ginsenosidivorax. The sequence goes on along the minus strand of NZ_CP042437.1, from coordinate 6,105,888 downwards.
GCACCTGATTGCTATTGGCACCTACGGTATTGATATTGGCGCTTTCACTCCTTTTTTATGGTGCTTTAGGGATCGGGAGCATATTATGGGCATGCTGGAGTGGGCCTCCGGTTCGCGCATGTTGTATAACTACATTTGGGTTGGCGGCCTGTTTTACGATTTGCCGGTAGGCTTTGAAGAGCGTTGCCGCGATTTTGTAGAGTATTTTAAACCCAAAATGGTTGAGCTTAACCAACTCCTAACCGACAACCAGGTATTTATATCGCGCACGGCAAAGGTTGGCATACTGCCTTTAGATGTAGCCATTAACTACGGCTGTAGCGGCCCTATGCTGCGGGCATCGGGCCTTAAATGGGATTTACGCCGTATTGATAACTATTCGGCCTACCCCGAACTTGATTTCGAGATCCCGATAGGTACCGGCCTGATGGGCAAAGTGGGCGACTGCTGGGACCGTTACAAAGTACGCGTTGACGAAATTGAACAATCAGTAAGAATTGTAGAGCAATGCCTCGACAGATTGCAGAAAGAACTCAAACGCACGCCCGATTTTGACCCGCGTGCCAAAATGCCCCGCAAAACCATTCCCAAAGCGCAGGATTATTACATACGTTGCGAAGGCGCCAAAGGCGAACTGGGTTTTTACTTTGTAGCCGACGGAAAATCCGAAATCCCCACCCGTGTAAAAGCCCGCGGACCAAGCTTTAACAACCTCTCTGTACTCCCCGAAATTTCAAAAGGCGTATTGATTGCCGATTTGATTGCCATTGTAGGATCAATAGATTTTGTTTTGGGTGAGGTGGATAGGTAAGCATTCTTATACTAACTACCATGATACCCAAATGGGATTGCCTGTACCGCACAAACGCATCGAGTTGGGTTAACATAACTTAACACATTTTGGAGAATATATTTGCAAATACCTAATAATCAATGCTTTAACTTTTTATCATGGTTAACACTAAATTGGTGTTTTTTGCATTTAAGCGCATCCAAATATTGGTGCCTGTGGTTGGTTAAAACAGGTACCGAAACAACTTGGAAAGCCAATTCGAGAAATTCTAAAAATTCGTTTAATTCGAGTTCAGACAACAAAATCCAAAAAAGTCTGCTAAATCCGGAGAATCCTCGGTTCGGAAAAAAGTCGCTAATCAAAAAAGAGACACCTTACGGTATCTCCTTTTAATTATTAATTTTTATTGGAATTGGGCGTATTAATAAGCTTTAACCATGAACACATAGTTTTTTAGCTTTTTTACCTGCTGTGGGCGGCTTAAACCTGCCAGGGTATTTTTTGTACTTAAGGTTAAATCTTTACTCAATGAATCGGATGGTATATTTTGTATCGCTTTTAATAGATAAGTTGATTTTTTTGCAAAACCTGCGCCGGCCATCTCGGGCTGCCTGCCGCTTATAATACCAACAACATTTCCTTTACTATCTAACAACGGGCCACCGCTATTACCGGGATTAACGGGAATAGATACCTGGTATTCAGTTGTATCGCCGGAGTGGCCATTTCTTGCTGTTAACGAACCTGGACCGTAATTTTCTTCACCGCTTGGATAACCGAAGGTGTAAACATCTTCACCCAAATCGCTTAATGATTTCTTAAAATTGTAAGGCACATTGCCCAGATCTTTAAACGCCGGATCATTAATCTGCAATACAGCTATATCATATTGGGGTTCTGTATAGATCACTTTAGCATGGAATGATTCCCCGGCCGCATTTTGAACATATACCGAATCGGCACCATCTACAACGTGAAAATCTGTGGCTATATAACCGTTAGATGATAAAGCGAAACCAGTACCCCTGTATTTACCCGGATTGGTATTTCTGGGCTTCGCATGGGTTTCTTTGATAATGGTATTTGTTTGATTTTGTAAGTCGTTGGCTTTATCCTCAACTCTTTTAATCTGATCCTTTAACTGTACATAGCTTAAATCATGATTATTCAGTTTCCCGGTAAAAAACAAAGTGCTCAATATTGCAAAAATGGCTATCGATGCAGCTACCGATATTTTTGAATGGTGGTGCCTCCACATATTTACTATCCAGTTGGGCTTAATTAAAAGCTCTTCTTTTAGTGTATGCACATCAATCTCGCTGTGGATAGCATCCAGGCGTTTCTCCAGTTCAACGCGTTCGCCGTATTGTTTAATTAGCCCTACAAATAGTTTATGCTCTATTACTTTGCTGTCAACATTAGCGTCGTTTTTACGCAATGTCTCAAATTCGGCACGCTCGCCGGCGGTCATATCGCCGTTTAGGTACCTGTCAATCAATTCCAGAATAAGATTCTCGCTCATCTCTTTACACTCCTTTTACTTCTGCTGAAAAAATAATTTTTTCAACCTTTGCAGGCATTTATACTTTTGCGTTTTGGCATTATCGGCATTGGTGTACCCAAAACGTTCACAAATCTCCTGCATAGATTTGTTATGTATATAAAAATCTTCCATAATAGTTTTACAGGGTTCGCCTAACAACTGAAGGGCCGCCTCCATTTTATTAAACTGTATATCCCGGTCATTATGTTTTTCAACCTCATCATCAACAGGCAGATACTCTTCAAAATCCCTGATATCGCCCCCGTACCTGTTCATCTGGCTTAACCTTTTAAGCCAAAGCCTGCGGCAAACCGAGTAAATGTATGTTTTAAGCTTACTGCTTAACTCAAACTCGCCCGATTTTATCTTGTTATAAAGAACAATAATAGCTTCCTGGTATATATCCTTGGCATCATCCTCGTTTCCGTTATTGTTGATAATTAACTGTAATATCATCGGAAAATAGGTTGTGTATAACCTTTTCAGTACTATTTCCGAATTGTTAAGTATCCCGAGAACTATTTCGCTATCTGTTGGTGCCGAAGCTTTTAAGTCTTTATTCACTCTTAATACTGTTTATGCCAAAATGTAACCCAACGTTGTGAAAAAAAGAAACAAGAGTCAAGAATTAAGACTGAATAAAATGTATTTAAACCCAATAAAAATGGCGCATTTTAATTACCCGCCCGGATAACTCAACCCGGGATCTTTCCTTTTTTAGATTCTTGATTCCTGACTCTTAATTCTTGATTCTATTCAATGTTAATACTATAAATGTAAATAAGGTAACCCCCAAAGTAATTATATTATTGCAGGGCAAATCTGCAAAAAAAAAGTGGCACCCAAACTCATCGCCGCCAATCAAAAAATAACCAAAAATCTAAAAATTTTATTTTTAATTAATTTCATGGGTTACCTTTTTCATAAAACTGTATTAACAACAGTAAACGATCAAAAAATACTAACATTTTAAAACACACAACGATGAAAAATTTATTAAAAACCAGCTTTGTTGCTTTAGTTATTGCTGCTTCTTTCGCTGCTTGTAATGGTAATGCTAAAAAAGAAGGTGGTGATACTACCGTTAAAGTTGACTCTACAGTTAAAGTTGACTCTACAGTTAAAACTGATACAACCAAAGTTGATACAGTAAAAAAAGACACAGTTAAAAAATAACTGACTGCTGTCGCACTAGTTAAAAAGAGCCAGGGTACTACCTGTAGTTCTTTTGATGGTTTAATAGTTTTTTTTGATAAAAGGTAACCAATATTTTTTTTAAAAATCATGGGTTACCTTTTATCATTAATTGTATTAACTACCGAACGATCAAAAAAAAATTAAAACTCATAAAACTCAAAACATGAAAAATTCATTCAAATTAGGCTTAGTTGCCTTAGCTATCGCTACTTCATTTGCAGCTTGTAAAGGTTCTGGTTCTTCTACTTCTGTTGATTCAGCTAAAAAAGATTCAGCTAAAGTTGATTCAGTGAAAAAAGATTCAACTGCTGCAACTGATTCAACTGCTAAAGCTGGTGCAGCTAAAGTTGACTCTGTAAAAAAAGATACAGCTAAAAAATAATTATTAAGCCTTTAAACTGGCTGAAGTATAAATCTTCACGCCTTTTTATAGATTTATTAGTTTTTTTGTAATAAAAAAGGTGATCTGTAATTTTATTTAAAAATTATGGGTTACCTTTTTTTATTTCGGGTATTAACCAAAAAAACTATTAAATCACTCATTAAAAAATTGAACATGAAAAATTCATTCAAATTAGGCTTAGTTGCCTTAGCTATCGCTACTTCATTTGCAGCTTGTAAAGGTTCTGGTTCTGCTTCAGGTACAGATACCGCTAAAATGGACACTGCTAAAATGGACACTGCTAAGAAAGATACCACTAAAATGGACACTGCTAAGAAAGACACAACTAAGAAAGACACTGCTAAAAAAATGTAATCTTACTTTTTTTAGATTCTACAAAAAACGCCTTCGATTTTCGAAGGCGTTTTTTGTATAGTACCAAGTCGCAGGTATCAAGATTTTTTTTTAATTGTATTAAAATATTTGCTTAAAAAAGTACAAGGAAGCGAAACCGGCATATCCAACGCGTCTTGATACTAATTACTCGATCCGAAATCAATGAACGCTATCGCGCAATGCTTTGATTTCGTCATGGGCATCCAAAATTTCGTCATGTTGCCTGTTTATCAGGTCGCGTAAAAATCCGGGTATATATTCTTCGGCCAATGCGTCGCGGTAGGCTTTTACAATAGCGTCTTCGCCAAACTCACACTCTTCTAAAATATCGTGCGTGTCATGGGCGGTAAAAGCAGCCTTCACGTCAAGCCAGGCACGGTGTATTTTACCACCGGTTGAAGTACCTGTATCAATATCTTTTCCTAAAACTTCAACTTCTTTGCCCAATTCATTCTTATAACGGTTACTGGCATCAATTAAGCTTAAAAAAAGCGTCCTCAAATCAGTTTCGCCATCTTTCAATTCTTTAAGAGCCCGTTCATAGCCCTTTATCCTGTCGTTATTAATTTGAACCAGGTCGTTTAAAACTTCTGCTGTTGCTTGTGTATTTTCCATGATAAATTATGTTTTTATACAACTATAACCTATCAAAAATTAAATTGTTTAATTAAATAATTAATAATTATCCCTATAAGAAATAACAAGTTATTACTTCCTGAATAATGAGATCAACCACACAATAACCAAAATAACTACGATAACCGCAATAACGCCAACAACGGCACCGGCCTTAAATATCCCGGTAATAACCGAGCAGCTGTTTAGCGTAAGCATGATCAGTGCGATCATCAATAAATGAACTTTTTTCATAACAATATTTTAAGTTGATGGAGTTTTATGACAGCCTTTTGCCATCCTGCTTTAGCAAATGCAAAAATCAAGCCTCTTTTTGTATACAGTGTTTTATTAGCCTGTGTATCAAAACTGCGTAAAACTTTAATACAATGTATAGTAAACCATACGCCTGTCTCGTTATATCCTGGTACATATTAACTGATAAAACAATTCAAATCAGCTTAAATTGAATGCTTTATCTATAAGCTACTGTTTATTTCGCCAAACAACATATCAAATAAGTATTAATCAACAAACAACTTAAAAAACGGAACACTTATTGTACTCATCATCCCGAGAAGAAAGTGCCAATAACATTTCAGCTACAACAACATCAGGTATTAACGTACGTAAACTGCATACGTATAGTGCAGTTTTTTGTTAAATTTTAGCCAATGCTAAAACATTTTCATAATTTTGATTTATCTATTTATAACTACATTTTGCTATGACTTTTCAAATACAACCAAACATTAAATGCGAAAATTGCATTAAATGCGGCACACGACCTCAAGTTGAACAATCAAAAAAACATTGGATTGTTGCCTGTCCAAATAAAAAATGCAATAATTTTGTTAAAGGCGAACTTGTTAATATCGAGGGATGGAACAGGTTAAACAAGAGCGATGCCAACATTACGCCAAATCAACACCTTAAGAAAACTGCTTAAACGCGCTCCCAATTATTCATGGTAAAATAAATAGCATCATACCCAGATGCTTTTCAGGGCAGTTGGTTAATTTTGCCCGCTATTAAGCTACCATGACTAAAACTATTTTTTCGATAAACAATGCAACTGTAAGATTTTTGAACAATACACTGTTCAAGGATCTTACATTTACAATAAACAAAGGCGAGAACTGGGCACTGGTTGGCCCAAGCGGTTCAGGTAAAAGCGCCTTATTACAAACCATTGCCGGCCGCTTTAATATTACGGGCGGTTCCATCGCTTATCATACTGAAAGCGCGCAGCGTGGCGAAAGCCTGGTTACAAATGGCATCAGCATTAAAACAAAGATGGTTGCCATTGTTGAACCCAGGCATCATTTCCGAAACTTATCAAACACCTCCGATTTTTATTATCAGCAACGTTATAACTCGTCCGACTCGGAGGATGCCCTAACCGTTAACAATTACTTAAACAACATTATCAATGAGACTGCCGGCGGATACTGGACCTTAGATAAGGTAATACCTTTGTTGAACCTTGGTTATCTATACGACAAGGAAATAATAAAGTTATCAAACGGCGAGACAAAGCGCCTGATGTTGGCAGCTGCCCTACTTAAAAATCCCGTTTTATTATTGTTAGATAATCCATTAACCGGACTTGATGTAAAAACAAGACAGGCGTTTAACAGTATTATCAGCCAAATTACCGCATCGGGCATCAATTTAATTATTGCCACACCCGCGCACGAAATCCCGGAAGGAATTACCCATATAGCCGTGTTACAAAATGGCGCAATTGCTCATGAAACTACCAGTACCAATTTTAAGCTGGAAGAGTTTATAACCGATGCTGCCGACAGCGTTGATATAGCGGCACTTAACATACTTTTAAACCCTGATAAACCGCGCATAAGCTATAACCATATTGTTAAAATGGAAAAGGTGCACATCCAATACGCCGATAAGGTAGTACTGGATGACGTAAATTGGGAAATTAAAACAGGCGAGCGTTGGGCGCTGCTTGGTCCTAACGGCGCAGGCAAATCAACACTACTCAGCTTAATAAATGGCGATAATCCGCAGGCTTACGCCAACCACATTGTTTTATTTGATAAAAAACGCGGTACCGGTGAGAGTATCTGGGATATAAAAAAGAAAATAGGTTTTGTATCGCCGGAGCTGCACCAATATTTCCCTACTGATAACAGCTGCCTGCAGGTAGTTGAATCGGGATACTACGACACCCTTGGACTGTTTAGGCCAAGCAATAAACAAATGGCTGGCATAGCCTTACAATGGATGAAAACCCTTGAAATAGAGCAATATGCCCGAATGCTTTTAAAAAACGTACCTGCAAGCGCGCAACGCTTATGTTTACTTGCCCGTGCATTGGTAAAAAACCCTTCGCTACTTATTTTTGATGAACCCTGCCAGGGCATGGACGACCACCAACAGCTCCATTTTAAAAACATTGTAGATACCATTTGCAAACTAAGCAATGTGACCATGATATACGTAACCCACTATCAGCATGAAATACCAAACAGTGTTGATAAGGTTTTAACGTTGGATAAAGGGAAGGTGGTTTATTAGCTTATTGGGTTCATTGGTTCATTGGTTCATTGGTTCATTGGTTCATTGGTTCATTGGTTCATTGGTTCATTGGTTCATTGGTTCATTGGAACGCGGGCATAGCGGACGGAACGTTTTAAGCCTGGCTTCCTGAAATCACCTGCACGCCATCAGACAGGACCAATGAACTAATGAACCAGTGAACCAATGAACGAAAAGAAAAGACCAATGAACTAATGAACCAGTGAACCAATGAACTATAGTTAGTCCCCCGGCTCGTAATCAACCGGCAGCAAATCGCATAGTTTGGCTTTTGACCAGGTGCCTTCGTAAAGCGGGGCCGGGTTTGATATTACGGTGCCGTTGTTATCAAACAAGGCATAACTACCGTAAAGGGTGATTATACTGGTTTCAAAGTTTTCCATATCCAGCGGGCGGTATACATCCTTAAATTCGGTAAGCTCATGCTTTTTGGTATATACCACATACAAAAAGTGCGGAAAGGCAATAGCATAAATTCCGGCCTCGGGTGTGCTGCGCAAAATCTCCATCGACTGGTATGGAATCTTCACTACGTTTTCATCGCTCCATTTGGTAAGGTTACTTAGTTTGTACCAGTGCATAACCGAATCGCGGTTGGTTTCTTTATATCTTTTTATTTTTTGTTGGATCAGTTCTTCCGGTGGTCTTTCACGATTTAATGCCCGGGTAAAGTCGTGGGCTTCAAAACCCTCTTCTTTAAGCTTATCTTTATATAATGACCTGAAAAAATGCTGGGGCGAGCCGTAGTAAGCTTCCTCGCGTTTGTGTTTCCACACTTTTTTTTGCTCGGCAGATCCCGGCAGGTTTTCAAACAAGGCCCTGCCCGAGTATTGTATGGTATGCTCAATACCATCGCTCACGTAGTTTTTCAATAAATATTTTGTCCGATAGCCTAAAGCTCTGTTCTCTACCACTAAAAACTCGTCGGCATCGGCTTCCAGCCGCTGTTTGCTGCGATGGTAATTAAGGTTAAGAACGCGCGGGTTAAGCACTTTGCATAATTTGGAATTTTCGGTAGTACCAATAAACTCCCTTCTGAACTGCTCATAGTTTTTTTTCCAGTCGGCATTGCTGCTTATCACCACTTCGCGCAGCATGAGTACTTTTTGCGTGAGCGATATATCGAGCTTTAAAGGTACGTTACCAACCTGCACGGTTTGGGCGTAGTCTTCATACCCAACCACGGTAACAATTAATTCATACTGGCCGGGTTTAACACCCGATAGCGTAAATGTGCCATCCTCGGCGGTTGAGGTACCGTAAGTAGCATTATTTAAAAACACGCTGGCATTGGCCAACGGCGATTTACTTTCGCCATGTACTACCTTACCGGTGATAGTAGCAGATTGCGCCAAAACAAACAAGGGGCATAATAAAACAAAGACTATAAAAACTATCCGGATTAGCCGCATTAACTAAAAATACTGAAATAATTATTCAAGCCACTAAAAAAAGCATTTTTTATGAACACAGGATGAATTGCCAAAGTATTTATTTGTTGATATAAGATTTTTACAATGGCCGTCGGGGGGCGGGATTCGATAGGAAGGGTTAAATCTCTTCATCTACTGCCCTTTGCATGATCATGTCTGCCCCGCCTTTAACTTCGCCCGGGGCAGACACGATTCATTACTCACTACTCAAACTACTGCTTTCCCCAGTAATAATTTACACCGAAACCAATATTTGTATTCAGGCCAATATTAAAGGAATTGGCTTTGGTTTGATAATCATGGGTATACAATATGTTGCCAAAGCCAAGATTTACGGCCAGTTTTTTAGTAGCAAAAAACACGATGTTGGGGTTACCGCCAACGCTTATCGAGCCCGAATTAAAGTTGTTGACATTGTTGGCCTCGGTAACGCCAAACTGTGGGAATATGCCAATCCTGTCATTCAGCATACAATAGTACCTGAAGTGGATGCTTAACGACAACGCTTCGGTGTGGTATTTATGGTCGTAAGAGTAGCTGGTGGTGCCGCTGCCGGCCAATGCGGTATAAACTGATGTTTCGGTTCCGCCCGTGCGCGAGTAACCAGGCTGGATACCAATAGTCCAGTTTTTTGACAGGAACATCCCAAAATCGGGGTTAATTTGCAGGTTAGATATACCATGATTGGTATAAACCGTAGTACCCGCCGCGTACGAATAGGTGTTGGTGTAGCCATACCCATCATAATTGTAGTTAAGGCTACCGCCAGTATAATACCGGCCGGTACCAATTTGAGCTTTTGCAGCAAAAGATGCCGCCACAATAAATAAAAGTGTAAATAAGTGTTTTTTCATTGCTGAATTTTAATAGGTGTAAAAGCGAAAGCAACGGGATATAACCACCAGGCAATAAAACAGATAAGGTAAAGTACTGCATATGGTTAACATCTCATGCATCCTTTATTACGGCTTTAAACGTAAAAGTGATACTAAAGGTTAGCGCAATATAACAAACAATAGCCCTAATCAACAAAAAGCCTATCTTTGCGGCATGGGTGTATCTTTTGAAGAATTTAATTTTAACCGGCAAATTTTAAATGCCATTACCGATGCCGGTTATACCGAAGCTACGCCTATACAGCAAAAAGCCATCCCTCCTATCATGAACGGACAGGATGTAATGGGCATAGCGCAAACCGGTACCGGTAAAACGGCTGCTTATGTTTTGCCCATAATCATGAAGCTTAAATATGCCCAGGGCGAAGCCCCCCGCGCGCTCATTATTTCGCCAACGCGCGAATTGGCCATGCAGATTGAAGAAAACGTTAAAACCTTTGCCGCCAATACCGACCTTAGGGTTGTAGTACTATACGGTGGGCTTGGCCCAAAAACACAGATAGAAAACCTTAATAAAGGTGTAGACATCATTGTAGGCACTCCTGGCCGCTTTATGGATTTATACCTGGCAGGCCATATAATTACCAAAACCCTGCAGGTACTCGTTCTTGACGAGGCCGATAAAATGATGGACATGGGCTTTATGCCCCAGATTAACCGCTTACTTGAGGTTGTACCGGTAAAAAGGCAAAATCTGCTTTTTTCGGCCACCATGAGTGATAAAATTCATGAGCTATCCAATAACTTCCTGGAGTATCCAACCATTATAGAGGTTACCCCGCAGGCTACGCCCGCGCAAACGGTTAACCAACAGCTATATTACGTACCCAATGTTAAAACCAAAATTCACCTGTTAAAGAAATTATTGGAGGCCGAGGGAGAGATTACCAAGCTGATGATATTTTGCAAAACCCGTGTTGTTGCCGATGATGTTTACAAATTCCTGCTGCGCAAATTTGGCGAAGGAGGTGTTAAAGTACTACATGCCAATAAAGGGCAAAATACCCGCATCAACTCCATAAACTCGTTTAAAAACGACGAGGTTAAAATACTGGTAGCAACAGATGTGGCATCGCGCGGTATTGATGTAAGCGATGTAAGCCATGTTATTAATTTTGACGTACCTGTTGTAATAGAAGATTATGTACACCGGATAGGCCGCACGGGCAGGGCCCTGCAATCGGGCGAGGCCATTACATTTTGTGGTCCGGCCGAGGAGTACTATCTTAAAAAGATAGAAAAACTCATTAAGCAAAGTATCCCTGTTTCTGCTATTCCGGATGATGTTTTTATTGAGGAGACAGGCTACGATGAGCGCCAGGAAATTGCCAAGGAAATTGATATGCAAAAGCGCAAAGACGACCCGGATTTTAAAGGCGCTTTTCACGAAAAGAAAACCCTCAATCAGCACAAAAAGTTTGACGAGGCCAAGAACAAAGTAAAATATGGCAAAGCCTATAAAGCAGCCGGCGGGAAGACCAGGTCATCATCCTCCCGAAAAAAACGTTAACCGATTTTAAAAACTTCAAACATATAGTCAATCACATGAAATTGCGCATTACCCCGTTAAATTTTGCTACGACATTTTTTTTGGTGGTGGCTGTTTATATCTGGATAAATGGAGCTGCCATTGCCGGTCGCCCTTTAGAGAACTGGAGCGGTACCATTGGTTGGATATTCCTGTTATTTGCAGCGGTTGTGTTTTTTATGGATCTCATGTTCCGCAATTTTTTTGCCGAACTTAAAAAACTATGGATTATTGAGTCGTGCGTAATAGCTTTGATAGCTGTAATCTTTTTTCTGGTTAAATAAGCGTTCTCTCTTATTTCAATAATTTACATTGTGGATAAGCATAATGTTCAATCAAAAATTACAAACTCATTATAGTCCGGTCGCGGTAAAATAACCTACTTTTGCGACTTTAATAAAACAGAAAATGAAAACTGCCGAAATAAAGCTCACCGTTACGCTGGACGATAATAACGTGCCCGAAAATATCATGTGGGAATCAACCGATTCGCAATCAAAAGAGGCATTGCCCGTAAAATCGTTCATGCTGGCCCTGTGGGACCAAAGCTATAAAAACACCCTGCGCATTGACCTGTGGACCAAAGATATGCCCGTTGATGAGATGAAACGCTTTTTTTACGAAACCCTGCAAACCATGGGCGACAGCTTTTTACGCGCCACCGGCGAAAAAAACATTGTTGAAGACCTGCGCGATTACTGCGCCCACTTTGCCGATAAAATGGAAATTAAACAATAAGTTGGTAAGTGGTGAGTAGTCAGTGGTGAGTTTTGCATTTTCAAGCCAAAATTTCACCAATCACTATCCACCACTCACCGCTGACTATTCACCACTAACCACTCCCTATTCACCACTCACAAAACAACCTATATGCGCCTTAGTTCAATTTTATCATTCCTGGGCTTTGTATTGCTTTTTGCCGGTACATACTGCCCGTTGTTACGCCCGTTCCATTTGTTTAACTGGAACGTTTATCAGCTTAACCAACCGTACGGTATAGCACTTGTACTGGTGGCTGTTATTGGTGTTATTTCGTCATTTTTAAACCAGTATAAAATTACGCGGGCCTGTGCATGGGCGTCGGTTATTTTGGTAGCCGTGCTGTTTATTGCCGCCATTATAAAGGTAGAAACAACTTTTAGTTTTATCCCTTTCCGCAAGTTCGATTCACTTTTAACCAGGCAAATTAAATTTAAGTGGGGTTGGTTCGTATTATTTGCAGGCCCGTTTCTGGCGCTTGCGGGTGCTATCAACGGCAAGCCCAAAGGCTTTGTCAAACCCGCCGAAACAGTTTAAATTAATCAAAATATTCCTGATATGTTTATTAGCTGTTCACTTTACGTAAACAGCTTTTTTTTGAACATATTTGTATTTGTTTAATTATTTCTATCAATGTTGAAACTTACCTTTCGTCAGCAAGTGTTAACTGGCTTTGCTGCATCAATCATCCTGGTTTTACTGGTTGGTATACTATCCTATAACAGCATCAGCCAGTTAGAAGAAGATAACACCTGGGTTGAGCATACCCAAAATGTTATCAAATCGTCCACCGGTTTATTGCAACATATGATAGATGCAGAAACCGGCATGCGCGGTTTTGGAGCTACAGACAAAAAGGTGTTTCTTGAACCATATCATGAGGCAATACCACGCATCAGCGAGGACCTGAGCTCGTTAAAAAATCTCACCAAAGACAATCCGGTTCAGTTAAAGCGGCTGGACTCATTAACATCCCTTGTAACAGCCCAGCTAAACATACTTAAAGAGAATGTCGATACCCGCGATAGCAAAGGGCTTGAATTTATGGTTGCCAATAACCTGTTTTTGAATGGCAAGCAAAACATGGATAACATACGCGGGCTGGTAAGCAGGGTAATAGAAAACGAAAACCTGCTTCTCAACATTCGCAAACAAAGCTCGGCAAAAGCATCAAAAATGGCTATTACCGTTATAGCCTGCGGATCGTTGATATTCCTATTTATCATCCTGTTTTTGTTCAGATACATTCAAACAGCATTTGATCAGCAGAAAAAGATAGAAGAAGAAATTAAGGTTGCCAACACCGAATTGGGTATAGTGCTTGCCGAAAATGAAGCCAAAAACTGGTTGCTTACCGGCACAGGTGCACTTAACGAAAAAATGCAGGGCCAGCAAAGCGAAAAAGAATTATCTCATAATATTTTGGCCGAAGTTTGTGCTTATACCAAGGCTGCCGCAGGTACATTTTATTTATATGACGATAGGCAGCATATCCTTGAATTATACGCATCCTACGCATTTCATAATCCAAATTTAATAAAGAAACGGGTACAGTTAACCGAAGGCTGGGTTGGCCAGGTAGCTGCCGATGAAAAAGCGGCTGTGGTAAAAGGCAAGCTGAACGATAGTTTGGAACTGTCTTCATCGGTAGTTAAAGAATTACTAACCCAAACTTTTATCATTCCGTTCTTTTTTGACAAAAAGCTAAAAGGCGTAATGGAAGTGGCCTTTGCCGGCGAATTGGCAGAAAAAGACCGTGGTTATATTTTAGCCATAGCCAATGATATTGGTATTGCTGTAAATACCGCCCAGGCCCGCACCATCATGCACGACCTGTTTGAAGAAACCCAGCAACAAGCCGAAGAACTGGAAGCGCAGCAGGAAGAAATGCGCGTTACCAACGAAGAATTGGTAAATAAAACAGAAATGTTGCAGGCATCTGAAGAGGAATTGCGGGTACAACAGGAAGAGTTACGTACGATTAACGCCGAGCTTGAAGAAAAAGCAAGCTTGCTTGAAGAAAAAAACCAGGCCATTGAAGAGGCGCGTGCAGCCATTAATATTAAAGTTGACGAGCTGGAAACTACCGGCAAATACAAATCGGAGTTTTTGGCAAACATGAGCCACGAACTGCGCACCCCCCTTAACAGCATACTGGTGCTGGCCCGTATCCTAAAAGACAATAAGCCGGCCAACCTATCTGAAGATCAGATTAAATACGCCAGCGTAATTTTCAATGCGGGCAACGATTTACTTACATTGATAAACGACATACTGGACTTATCCAAGATAGAATCGGGCAAGCTGGATATGCAAAATGAGGACATCAGGATATCCGAAATTGTGGACGATATGGAAATGTTGTTTGCCGAAGTAGCAAGTAACAAAAAAATAAAATACACCACCAGCATTGCCGGGGATGTGCCTTCAACCATATTTACCGATAAGGTAAGGGTTGAGCAGGTGATAAAAAACCTGCTCTCAAACGCGTTTAAGTTTACGCCCGAGAATGGCTCAATTTCCATCAATGTAAAACCCGGGCTTAAAGAAAATACCGTCAACTTTGCCATCAAAGATTCGGGTATAGGTATCCCTGCCGAAAAACAACGGATTATATTTGAAGCCTTTCAGCAGGCCGATGGTTCAACAAGCCGCAAATATGGCGGCACAGGATTGGGCTTATCCATTAGCCGTGAGCTGGCCTTATTATTGGGCGGCAGCATAACCATGACCAGTGAGCCGGGAATAGGCAGCGAATTTATATTGACGATTCCCCTTGAGGCCAAAATAGTACCGGTTGTGCATGACGAGGTTTTACCAACAGCCCAAACTTTCAAGGCCGAAAGTAGCTTCCTGAAGCCCGCTAAAGCCATAACCCGGGAAGATAACCACGAGCCGTTAGTGGTAATTGTAGAAGATGATAAAAATTTTGCCGGCATACTGCAGGATTATGCCCGTGATCATGGCTATAAATCTATTATAGTTTATGAAGGCACCCGCGCTGTAGAAACCGTGAAAGAAGCCAAGCCTGATGCTGTAATACTTGACATAATGCTGCCCGGCAAAGATGGCTGGCAGATATTAAAAGAGCTAAAAGCAGATGAAGATACCATACATATCCCGGTACACCTGATGTCGGCAGGCGAAGCGGCGGCTAATCGCGTACAAAAAGAAGGCGCCATTAGCTTCCTTAAAAAGCCCATTAATACCGAAACGCTGGATAAACTGTTTGCAGATATCATGTTGCAAAGCGGAACCCGGTTTAAGCAAATATTACTGGTAGAAGACCATAAAGCCCAAAGCCAGGCTTTAAAAGATATGATGCAGGGCCAGGGCATTACAGTAGACCAGGCGTTTGACGGAGAATCGGCATTTAGGATGCTGCACGAGAATGAGTATCAATGCGTTATACTTGATTTAAACCTGCCCGACATTTCGGGCCTGGATTTGTTAGACAAGATTAAGGAGGTTGATCGCTTTACTTCGTTGCCGGTAATTGTCAACACTGCTATGGAGCTGGATAAAACATCGGTAAACAGGCTTATGCAATATGCAAACGCAATGGTAGTTAAAACAAATAAATCTGCCGATAGACTAATTGATGAGGTTAACCTGTTCCTGAATAAAATCAGCGAATCATCTGCCGGCGGCCAAACGGCGCAAACATCAAAACCTAAATTGCCGGCTAAAGGCAAGGACGCCATAAAAGGCAAAAAAGTGCTTATTGTTGATGATGATATGCGCAATATTTTTGCCCTGAGCAGCGCCCTGCAAAGCTATGACCTTATTGTGGAAATTGCCAACGATGGCGAAGAAGCCATAGCCAAGCTGGAGGAGATCCCGAACATTGATATTGTTTTGATGGATATCATGATGCCCAAAATGGATGGTTACGAAGCCACAAGGTACATCCGCAAGCAAAACAAATGGGCCAAATTGCCCGTAATAGCGTTAACAGCCAAAGCAATGAAAGACGACCGCGAAAAATGTATAGCGGCGGGCGCTAATGATTATATTACCAAACCGGTTGATATGGACAGGCTAATTTCGCTGATGCAACTATGGCTGGAAAGTTAATTTATGACTGATACTAACGTAATTTTAACCGCAGCCCAAATAACCGAACTTATCGACCTTGTAAAAAGGATGCATGGGTTTGATTTTTCGGGCTACACCAAAGCCTCATTAAAGCGCAGGATTACCAGGATTATGCAGCTTAAAAAACTAAGCTTTTATGACCTTAAGCATGCGCTGGTAAACAACCAGGACTTTTTCCAGGAGTTTTTGGAAGAGATAACCGTGAATGTTACAGAGATGTTTCGCGACCCTTCGTTTTACAAAGGTTTAAACAGCCAGGTTATCCCCTACCTTTCCACTTATCAACATTCTAAAATATGGGTAGCAGGCTGCTCAACCGGCGAGGAGGTATATTCGATGGCCATCCTGATGCGTGAAGCGGGCCTTAGCAATAAATCGTTCATTTACGGCACCGATATTAACACTGAGGTACTAAGGGAAGCCCGCCGGGGCATATACAGCTTGCGTAATATAAAAAGTTATGCAGAAAATTATCAATTTACGGGGCTGAAAGGTTCTATTTCAGATCATTTTACTATCTTGTACGATGCAGCTTCGATACACAATGAATTGAAACAAAATACGTTGTTTTCGGTACATAACCTCGTTTCAGATGGGATATTCAACGAGTTTCAGCTTATAAGTTGCCGTAACGTATTTATTTATTTTGAAACTGAGTTGCAGGAACACATCCTCGAGCTTTTTTATAAAAGTTTATGCCCATTGGGCTACTTGTGCCTGGGGAGTAAAGAAACAATCCGTTCAGATACTTTTAAAAAGAAGTTTAAGGTGATTAATCCAAAGGAAAATATTTATCAAAAAATTGGCTCCTGATAAAAACCTGCTTGAACGTTGGAAATCTGCCGAAATACTGCTACTCGGTGGCTCTGCCGGTTCGTTTAAAATATTGTTTCAGATAGTTAAACTATTGGCTCCCGACCTAAACAAAACTGTAATTATTGTAATTCATCGCAAAAAAAATTTTTTTAGCGAGATTGAAAAACTGTTTGCAGAAAACAGCCGTATGTTAATGCGCGAAATTGGCGACAAGGATATTCTAAATAAGAATACTATTTACATAGCGCCCGCAAATTACCATACTTTAATTGAAAAAGAGGGAACATTTGCACTTGACGTATCGGAACCGGTTTGGTTTTCAAAGCCATCTATTGATGTAACGTTTGAAAGCGCGGCCGAAGTTTATAAAGAGCGTTGCATTGCCATATTGCTATCAGGTGCAAACCAGGATGGTGCGGAAGGATTGCTTAAATTAAGAAATAGCGGCGCCACCACCATTGCACAGCATCCGGAAGATGCCGAAATGACCGAAATGCCAACGGCTGCAATTAATATTGGAGCCGCAGAATATATTTTACATACTGACGAAATTTTTACATTATTAAGTACATAGGTAATTCACCATACACTAATCAATATTACATGACCCCTGTAAATATTCTTATTGTTGATGACAGAGAAGAGAACATAATAGCGCTTGAAGCCTTATTAAAACGCGATGACATCCGCATATTTTCTACAACATCCCCTAATGAAGCTCTTAAAATAGCCTGGGAAACCCAAATTGCCATAGCGTTGGTTGATGTGCAAATGCCCGAAATGGATGGCTTTGAATTGGTAGAGATGCTTAAATCAAATCCGCGCACCAGGGATATTATGGTAATTTTTGTTACCGCTATATCAAAGGAAACCAAATACGCCGTTAAAGGGCTGGGGACCGGCGCGGTTGATTACCTGTATAAGCCGCTCGATCCGTATATAACATCGGCCAAAGTTGATTCATTTGTACACCTTGCCCGCGCACAGGCCGAAATCAAAATAAAAAACCAGGAGTTACAAAATTATTCGATAGTTGTAAAAAACTCCGCAGATATCATTTGTTCTGTTGACGCGCAAACCCTGCGGATTGACAATATTAACCCGGCAGTTGAAAGTATTTTGGGCTTTAAACCCACCGAATTACTGGGCAAGAGCATAGTTAATCTGGCCATAACCGAGCATCAACCGGCATTTAGAAAAAAACTGGGCGAAATTATTAAAGATAATTTGCCCTTCGCGGTATTTGAAGGCAGGTTTGAACGGTTTGATAAACGGGTAATATGGGGCGAATGCCGTGCATCGTACCATAATAAAATGATATTTATCAATATCAGCGATATATCTCCTCAAAAAAGCTACCAGGAACAGCTCATCAAATCAAAGGATCAGGCAGAGTATACTAAAAAAGTTAAGGAAACTTTCCTGGCCAATATGAGCCATGAACTCCGCACACCTGTTAACGGTATTATTGGCATTACCACCATGCTGCTAAAAACTAATGTTGATGAGCAGCAAAGGGGAATGCTTGATTTATTGGAAACTTCATCAAAATCATTACTTGGGGTTATTAACGATGTGTTGGATATTTCAAAAATCGAGGCCGGGAAATTTAATATTATTCGTACTGCGAATAATGTACACGATATTATCAAATCGGTATTCGACCTCCTGAAATTCAGGGCCGATGAAAAAGACATCGAGTTTTTCTTAGAAATAGATCCTGAGTTGCCGCCGTATATGATGGTTGATTCGTTGCGTTTAAACCAGATATTGATGAACCTGCTCAGTAATGCCATTAAGTTTACCGAAAGGGGATATGTAAAGCTAAAGGTATCGGTTATACAAAAGCACGCCGATAAAGTAAGGGTAAAATATAGTGTTGAAGATACCGGCATAGGAATTCCCGAAGATAAGCTTAACCGGGTGTTTGAATCATTTGAGCAGGCCGATGAGGATACGGTGAGTAAATACGGAGGCACCGGGCTTGGGCTTGCCATAGTAAAAAGATTGGTTGAACTAAAAGGCGGCGAACTGACGGTAAACAGCAAAATTGACGAAGGCAGCACCTTCAGTTTTTATAATTGGTTCACAATTTCGGCCAAACCGGTTGAAAAGCCCGGTGCGAGACCAGATAAAGCACTTGCCCCTTTTTTAAATGTTAGTGTATTGGTAGCCGAAGATAATATGGTAAACCAGTTTATGCTATCGAAAATACTTAAAGACTGGCAGGTGCAGGTTGATATGGTTGATAACGGCCGTAAAGTGCTTGATAAGTTAAGGAACAACCATTACGATATTATATTGATGGATACCCATATGCCCGATTTGAATGGTTACGAAACGGCAAAAACTATCAGGGTTGATTTTGAGGAGCCTAAACGAAGTATACCTATTATATCACTTTCGGCAGCTTCATTTGGCTATGAGCAGCAGGAAGCTTTAACAGCCGGGATGAACGATGTGTTATCCAAACCATTTCAGCCGTATCAATTGCACGAAAAAATAAGTAAGCTATTAAGTGGTCGTACCCATAAGCTAAAAGTTTAACCTGGTTTGTCCTACGCCCATAACGTTGGCTTCGTGTTGCAGCAGCCATTGCTTACGCCAAAGGCCGCCCGCGTAGCCGGTTAAACTGCCGTCTGACCCTATCACCCGATGGCAGGGAACTACAACCCAAAGGTTATTTTTCCCATTGGCGGCAGCAATGGCCCTTATCGCCAATGGGTTGTTCATTTGTTGAGATTGCTGCAGATAAGTTGTTGTGGTGCCGTACTCAATAGTTAACAGGGATTCCCAAACCTGTTGCTGAAAATCGGTGCCAGGCTGCCTGATAGGAAAATCGAAGGTTTTTCTTGTGCCATCAAAGTATTCCTGCAACTGGTCAATAGCCATCTGCAACAACGGGGTACAGGCCGGCTCTATCTCATATTCTTCATCCCGGATAGAGATCCCCGAAATAAATTCATCAGTCTGTGTAATCCGAACGATTCCGATGGGGGTACGATAATAGGCTACGGTCATGAGTTTTAATTGTAATCAAAATTAAAGTAATCGGGGCTATCAAACAAATGCCTGAAATCCCTTATCACAAATTATTACCTTTGCCGTATGAAGCTTGTTCAGGAAACCGTCCATTTGTTAAAAAAAGAAATTTTGCTGGAGTGGCGGTCAAAATATGCTTTTAACGGCGTTTTACTTTACGTAGTATCTACCGTGTTTGTTTGCTATATCTCGTTCAATCAAAGCTCAGGCCTAAGCGGCACTACAGCCTACCCGCTGGTATGGAATGTCTTGTTTTGGATCATTATGTTGTTTGCATCGGTGAATGCCATTGCCAAAAGCTTTATGCAGGAGAGTAAAAGCCGGTTACTGTATTACTACTCCATTGCCAGCCCACAGGCCATTATACTTTCAAAAACCATATACAATATTTTGCTGATGACGCTCATTAGCTTTTTAGCCTTGCTGGTATACCAGGTTTTTTTCACCAATAAACTTGGCGACTTATGGTTTTATTTGCTGGCGGTATTAATGGGCAGCATCAGCTTTTCAACCGTATTTACCATGATATCGGCCATAGCATCCAAAGCCGGCAATAACGGCACGCTCATGGCTATTTTAAGCTTCCCGGTAATTATTCCGGTGATACTCATACTTATCCGCCTAAGCAAAAGAGCAATGGATGGTATAGAACGCAGCCTGAGTTACGGCGATATCGGCGTTCTTTTTGCCATTAACGCCATTGTAATTACAACAGCATTATTGCTTTTTCCTTATTTGTGGCGCGATTGAATCCCTAAAAGCTACATTATTAAGTTTCCTATTATTTTGACTCTACATCCGTTCAAATAAGTTGATCAGTTCGTTTCTTACTTTTCAATACCCTTATTTAGAATCATTTTAAATTTTATTTGGATTAAGTCTAATTAACTTATAGTTTTGCCGTCAAAGAACATACGACGATGCATGGCAAAAACTATACTTTACTCATAATATCTTTATTTATCTCGGGCGCATTGTTAGCACAACAGCCCAATAATTCAACAGCAGAAGATTCCCTTAATAACAATACTGCAAAAAACTCCGTTCTTACCAACACCTCAATAGGTGGCTACGGAAATGCTTTCTACCAGTACAACTCCAATCAGGGAACTGCCAGGGTTGACCTGGAACGTTTTGTACTGTTTGTGGGCCATAAGTTTAGCAACAGGATTTCGTTTTTCTCAGAACTTGAGCTGGAAGATGCCAAAGTTAACGGCGGCCAGCCCGGCGGCGAAATTACTATTGAGCAAGCCTATTTAAAGTTCAGCCTTAATCCTAATCAATATATTGTGGCTGGTTTGTTTTTGCCACGCATAGGCATCCTGAACGAAAATCACCTGCCTACCACCTTTAATGGTAACGAACGTAACTATGTAGAAGCATTGGTTATCCCGGCCACCTGGCGCGAATTGGGCATAGGATTTTATGGTCGCTTAAATAACCTGCCCGTTAATTACTCATTAGGGATAATGAACGGATTGAGTGCTGCCGGTTTCACGCACGGAACGGGCATAGTTGACGGGCGCTTTGAAGGGCGTAATGCTACCGGCACCAACCTCGCCGTAACCGGCGCTTTGCAATATTACCAGGGTAGCTTTAAAGCACAGTTATCGGGCTACTACGGTGGTACGGTAGGCATACGAAAAACTGAGGCCGATAGCCTTGGCTTAAACTCGGGCATATTTGGCACACCCGTAGCCATGGGCGAGGGCGATATACAATATAATAACCAGGGGCTTTCGGTTAAGGTATTGGGCACTATAGCATCTATCCCGGATGCCGATAAAATAAACCGGGCCTATGCCAGCAATACACCCAAAACCATGTACGGCGCTTATGCCGAAATTGGATATGATTTACTTTTTCGGAGCAACTACGGAAAGACGAACCCTGCCCAGTTGATTGTTTTTGTACGGGATGAAAAGCTTAACCTTAATTCGGGTATCCCCGCAAATGGCATAACCGACCAAACCCTTAACCAAAACTTTGTAGTTGCAGGCTTTACTTATCTGCCCCTACGCAACGTGGTTGTAAAGGCCGACGTAAGGCTGGCCCATAGCGGCGCGCAAAACCCGGCATTGATAATAAACCCAAGCCCTGTAGCATTGCCTTATAAAACCAGTAACACGCTGATAAATCTGGGTGTAGGATATTCATTTTAAATGGGGCTTTATATGCACAGAAGAAAATTCATTAAACAGTCGTGCTCGTTGTGTGTAGCTGTTGGCGCCGGTATGATAGCCGGATCTATATCTGGTTGTGCTACTTTACCTGTTTACAAAACAGGTGTAGCCAATAATGCGGTAAGCGTACCTGTTGCCATTTTTGGCACAACCAATTTCCAGCTTATTCAACCTAAAAACCTGTATTATAATATCGGCCTGAAAAAGGAGGCCGATGGCAGTTATACCGCTTTGCTTTTAAAATGTACCCATGCCGATAACCAGTTAATGCCTACCGGTAACGGCTATAAATGCGATTTGCATGGCAGCGCTTTTAATGGTGAAGGTAAAGTAATTACCGGCCCTGCCGAGCGGCCGTTAAAAAAGTACAAAACAGAAATACAATCAGATCAAATAATCATCCATCTAATTTAACTTACCTATGAAAAATAACTTACTCGTATTGGTTTGCGTAGCCGCCCTCGGTTTGGGTGCCTGCAGCAAAAGCAATACAACAACCACACCGGTAACAACCGACGTAGAAGCCCAGGTGATAAATGATTTTGTGAGCGTTGTTGCAAATCCCAATTACGTACAGATACAGGCAAACGCAGTGGTGTTGCAAACGGCGGTTACTACTTTAATTGCTACCCCAAATGCAGCCAATCTTTTAGCTGCGCAAAATGCCTGGAAAGCCACCCGTGCGCCATGGGAAGCATGCGAAGGCTTTTTGTTTGGGCCGGTTGAAGACAACGATTACGACCCCACAATGGATAGCTGGCCGCTAAACAAGCTTGATGTTGATGGCTTACTGGCCAGTTCGGGCTCATTGGCTGTTGCCGACATTGACAAGCTTGATGGCACAGCTAAAGGCTTTCACGCTATTGAATATATCATATTTGGCGTTGGTGGCACCAAAAAGGCCACGGATATTACAGCCCGTGAAAAACTATTCCTGGCCTCAACAACACAAAGCCTGGTAAATACCACTACCCAGCTACGCGACAGCTGGGCTGCCACAGGCGGCAACTACTCGGCAACGGTAACAACGGCAGGTAAAGGAAGTGCCGTATTCAAAACCCGCAAAGACCTATTTAAAGCAATGGTTGGTGCAATGTCGGATATCTGCAACGAAGTTGGCACCGGTAAAATGGAAGATCCGTATGCCGCACGCGACAGCACATTGGATGAATCGTCGTTTTCGCATAACTCCACTACCGATTTTACAAACAATATCAAGGGTATCCTTAATGTGTATACCTGTTCCTACAATGGGGCAAACGGCACCGCGAGCCTAAGCACATTGGTAGCGGCAAAAAATGCCTCGCTGGATGCCAAAATCAAAACACAGTACAATGCGGTATTGGCTTTATTTGGCACCATAACCCAAACTTTTGAAAAAGCCATATACAACCAACGCGGCCAAATCAAAGCTACACAAGACGCTATAGCCACGTTACAAACAACCTTGAGCGTTGACTTAAACGCTTTTATTGAAGCAAATATCGCAGACTAATTATACAGGTTTATACAGGTGAAAAAGTTAAAGGTAGTAGGCGTATTAGCACTTTTGGTACTTATTTTATCAGAATGCCAAAAGGCTGCGCAGTTTCCTGATACAGGATATGACGAGCGCCTGTCGGGCGGAATAACTACGGTATTTGATCTTACATCTCATGCGTTCAGCAACATGTTCCCCGGCATGTCAGATTATGATCAAAAGGTACATGGCTTTGGCGATGCTGCTTTTAGCAAAATATTTGTTACCGCCCCTGCACCCATTAACAGCGGGTTAGGCACTATTTTTAATAATACATCATGTATATCGTGCCATCATAATGATGGTATTGGCTTGCCTACCGCGGGGGAATCCCGTTCTTCGCTGCTGGTACGCATCAGCCTGCCTGGCGCCGACGCCCATGGCGGCCCCCTTCCGGTACCCGGTTATGGTTTGCAATTACAGGATAAGGCTGTATTTGGCCAGGTACCCGAGGCTAAAATAAATATTGCCTACACTTATACCACTTACAGTTTTGCCGACGGCGAAACTTATGAATTAAGGGCGCCCACTTATACGCTTACTAATTTATATACAGCCATATCCGGCAGTTACCTGCTGTCGCCCCGCCTGGCGCCGCCAATGTTTGGCCTGGGTTTGCTGGAGGCCGTGCCCGAAAGTGAAATTGTAGCCATGGCCGACCCTAACGATGCTGATGGCGACGGCATAAAAGGCAAGCCCAACTACGTTTGGGACGTTACTACACAATCGCGCCAGTTGGGCAGGTTTGGATGGAAGGCCAATACGGCATCGATACTGACGCAGGTTGCAGCTGCTTATAACCAGGACATAGGCATTACCAACAGGATATTCCCGGTTGAAAGCAGTTTCGGACAAATTCAGGATGATGGCTTGAAAGATGACCCGGAATTACCGGATAGCACCTTAAATGCCGTCAGGTTTTATGCCGCAACCCTCGCCGTGCCGGCCCGCCGCGACGTTACCGATGCCGATTGCAAAAAGGGAGAGGCGTTATTTAAGGCCGCCAAATGTGCCGTTTGCCACCGGCAAACCCTTACTACTGGGGTAAATGTAGCTTTCGCGCCGGTATCAAACCAGGTGATACACCCTTACACCGATATACTTGTACATGACATGGGCCCCGGTCTTGCCGATAACCGCCCCGACTTTTTGGCCAGCGGACAGGAATGGCGCACCGCCTCGCTTTGGGGCCTCGGTTTATTCGAAAAAGTGAACAGCCCAGGCTATTATTTACATGATGGCCGCGCACGATCCGTAACGGAAGCCATTATGTGGCACGGTGGCGAGGCGGAAGCTTCTAAAGTATACTTCTCCAAACTATCGAAGTCAGACAGGGCATTGGTATTGAAGTTTTTAGGAAGTTTGTAAAAGAAGCCTGAAATGTTGGTTTGCTTAGGTATTGTAATGCGTAACGGTCGGGTACTCTCCTAATTATAAAGTCAAAAAAGGCCACCTCAACAAAAATGAGGCGGCCTTTTATTTGATTTCAATTAGCTGTTATAAATTTCGGCAAATTCCCTGGCAAAATCTTCGAGTTTTACCTTGCCCGATTGGGCGGGTTTGTGGAGGTCATAATCTTCCCAGATTATTCCACTACGTACGGCTGTGCCCATTTCTACAAAGTTTTTGGCCATCTCGGGCGGCAAACCATGCTGCAACATCCCCTGAAGCGCCTGCTCGTCGCTAAAACCAGTCCATTGCAATTCGGGTTTACCAATGGCTTTGCCTAAAGCTGTTGCTACCTGGGCGGTTGTACTTTCGTCGCTCACAATGTAGCGTACACTTTTGCCGGTAAAATCGGCTTGCAGTTCTTCGGCAACGGCATCGGCAATATCCCGTGGGTGTACCATCACAAGCCTGGCATCAGCCGGATAGTTTGATCCCAAAATTCCCTGGTGCTTAATAGCCGGAATATCATTAAGCAAATTCACATAAAAGAAAGGCGCCCGAATGAATTTGACAGCTACTCCTGGTAAGCCACTCAAAATACCTTCCACATCGTGAATACCTTTTATCGGCCCGGTTCCTTCACTTAAATGTGCGCCGATACTACTTAACGCTACCACCTTTTTAACTCCCGATTTTTGGATAGCTTCGGCATAGCTTTTACCTGTGTCGCCCATATATTGCCTTAAGTTAGCGGCACCAAAGTTTGGCGGTACCATGGCGTAAACTGCATCTGCACCGGTAAAAGTGTCTGCAAGGAATGCGGTATCTGCTAATGAACCGATAGCCGCCACGGCGCCTAATGCTCCGATAGCCGCGGCTTTATTTTTATCGCTGCCGATGACGGTTACCTGGTGTCCTGCCTCAATTAATTGCTTTACCAATGGTTTGCTGATATTGCCTAATGAACCTGTTACGATGATTTTCATGATTATAATTTTGTTTTTGTTGAGGGCAAAGTTATATTTGTACTTACTTTTATACAAGTACTTACCCTAAAGTATGTATCCGCATGACCCAGATAAAAGAAACATCTACCATACAGGAAAACAAGCAGGCCGCATTTAAGGAGTGCCCTGTAACCTACGTGATGGAGCGTATAGGCGGCTATTGGAAACCAATTATAGTGTTTCACCTGCTAAACGGCAGCAAGCGCTACAGCGAATTAAAAAAGGCAATACCTACCATAACGGAAAAAATGCTCATCCAGCACCTAAAGCAGTTGGAAGCCGATAAACTGGTTATCAGGGAAGCAAAACCAGTGGTGCCGCCATATGTAACCTATAGCCTGAGCAGAACAGGTGAAGGTTTAAGGCCGGTAATGCATGCCATGGCAAGTTGGGCAATTGAAGACAGCGAAGCTAACGGTACGGCTATTTATAAAAACATGGGCAGTTTCCCGGAGATGCCGGAAACTGCAAAATGGGCGATATAAATCAGTGTTGGGCGATACCTGAATATATCCCCCTAAATTCTAAATTTGCCCAATAAAAATCCGAACTCGAACATCCCAAATCCGAAATCCTATATGGCTACAATCCTCATTAAATCAGCAACAATAGTTAACGAAAACAGGCAATTTGTAGCCGACGTATTGATTAAAGATGGTTTGATTGACCGGATAGACCCGCAAATTGATACCCATGCCGATGAAGTTATAAATGCCGAAGGGCTTTATCTTTTCCCTGGCTGCATTGACGACCAGGTGCATTTTCGCGAACCGGGGCTTACCTACAAGGCCGATATTCATTCCGAATCGCGTGCAGCTGTTGCAGGCGGTATTACATCATTTATGGAGATGCCCAATACGGTGCCTAACACGTTAACACAGGAGTTGCTGCAAGATAAATACGACATTGCATCGCGTAACTCGCTGGCCAATTACTCGTTTTTCATGGGGGCATCTAACGACAACCTGGACCAGGTACTTCGCACCGATACCGCCAATGTTTGTGGTATTAAGGTTTTCATGGGCTCGTCAACGGGAAATATGCTGGTAGATAATCCGCAAACTTTAGACAACCTTTTTGCTAATTCGCCTATGCTGATAGCAGTGCATTGCGAGGATGAGGCCACCATTAAAAGCAACCTTAACCATTACAAACAACTACTGGGCGATAATATACCGGTGACACTTCATCCAAAGATCCGTAGCGCCGAGGCTTGTTACCTATCATCATCAATGGCGGTGGACCTTGCTAAAAAGCACAATACACGCCTGCACATCCTGCATATTTCAACCGCGCTTGAAACGCACCTTTTTGATAATACCACCCCACTTAAAGACAAACGCATTACTGCCGAGGCCTGCGTGCACCACCTGTGGTTCACAGATGCCGACTACGAGACTAAAGGCAACCTGATTAAGTGGAACCCGGCCGTGAAAAAAGAAAGCGACAGAGACGCTATTTTGCAGGCTGTTTTAGATGGACGTATTGATGTAATAGCCACCGACCACGCCCCGCATACCATCGAAGAAAAAGCACAGCCTTATTTACAGGCACCTTCGGGCGGTCCGTTGGTGCAACACGCGCTGCCGGCCATGCTTGAGCTTTACCACCACGGTAAAATTACACTTGAACAAATAGCCGAAAAAATGGCGCATAATGTGGCTACCTGTTTCCAGATTGACAGGCGCGGCTTTATCCGCGAAGGCTACTGGGCCGACCTGGCTTTAGTTGACCTGAATAACCCCTGGAACGTAAACAAGGCCAATATTTTATATAAATGTGGCTGGAGCCCTTTTGAAGGCACTACCTTCCGCTCGCGGATAGCTTACACACTGGTATCAGGCAATATTGTGTACGCCAACGGAAGCCTGGTAGAAGGTGAGACCGGTAAACGGCTGAATTTTAGCAGGTAGTCTGAATCAGAATTTGCAGAATTTACAGAATTTACAGAATTTTCTGGAGTGGAAAAGCGGCAGAAAAATATCGGAAAGTTACATCGTTAGAAAGGGGCGGAGCAATCTAAAAATGACAAACATCAATTTTCATTCAAAACACATTCTGTAAATTCTTAAATTCTGTGAATTCTGATTTAGACAACCCCAACATATATATCCACTTCAGCATCTTCCGGGTTTTGGGCTTTGGTTCCCCAAACGTCAAAATCGGCAATGTATTTCCTATCTAAATCACTGCTCCATATGTTTTGCCAGGCCTCGGCCACGCAATCGGGCAGGCGGCCTTTGGCAACGTATTTCACATAGTCAGCGGCTGGCACTATAAGGCTTATCAGCCCTTCGGGTATGTTATCCAGCGAACTTACTTTACAACCCAATACCGCGGTGTAAAAGCCTGTATAATCGCTTTCATAATCGGTGTATACACAGTATATCTCGTCTGTTATCCTGTCTTCAATCTGCAGCAGCACATTGTCAGCCATAAACCGGCCCCATAGCTCGCCAATGTCTTTTGCCGACTGTCCATTTTGATTTGTTGTACGTACCGAAATACCTTCCAAAAAGAAGCCTTTAAGATGCGTTTTTGCTGTTATAGCTGTCATTACTATTTGTTATACTGGTTTATAATTAACTTTTAGTCAATTTATTATATAGTTTACTTAATATTATTATTCATCATTACAAACCGTCATTGCGAGGTACGAAGCAATCCCGAACTATGCGGGGCTTAGCATGTCGGGGATTGCTTCGTACCTCGCAATGACGAGTGGAGTCTTACTCAATCATCTTTTTCAAACCGTCAAACATACCCTGCCAGTTTTGTTCAGAGTGATCTTTGGCTTCCTGGTTTTTTATATTATCCTGAATAATAGTTAAAGTGGTTTCGCCGTTTTCTTCGTCCAGGCTGTAAGTGATATTGGCATAGTTTTCGGGCTTATCTTCGGTACCGGCCATGCTGCTCCAATAGCTGTATGTAACAAATTTGCCCGGCTCAATTTCCAGGATAGTTCCCTTGTCTTCATATTTATGCCCATCCCATTCGCCGCTGAATTTAATCGGCTCTCCTACCTTCCAGGTCGATTCTAAATTGGTGCCAAAAAAGTATTCTTTTACCATCGCCGGGTCGGTAAGGCCTTGCCAAACTTTAGCAGCAGGGGCTTTAAATTTAATTTCGGTTTTTAACGTTAGCTTTTCCATAATGAAGTGTTTTATTTATTGTTTATTGGTGTTGGTTCGTTTGTTAACATGTGTTTTTTTATCAGCTCAAAATCGTGCCCCGGCAATTCAAAAAAACCAAAGCGGAAGGGATAACCCCATGATTGTTTATTAGGCATAAAGCTCAATTTATCTACCAGGGGTACTATCGGCGTTTCATTACATTTATAGTAAGTAACATCGCGGCGAAAAGGTTTGAAATCTTCGCTCATTTTATATTGATATATCTCATCGGCGGCAACCTGGCCTATAGCTGTAAAGGCCTGGAGTTTTTCGTCTCCATCCATACTCTTCTTAGGCGAATAGATGATTACCCAATCGCCGGTTGCCATACGGGTAAGCGGCCCTTGTTTGCCATGATTGGCTTGCATAAACCCACCGGCCACGCCGCGGGTAATATGATCTTTTGAAACTACGGTTATCCAGTATTTCATAATATTAAGCTATTGATAGGGTTAACAAAAATATGACCAATAAATGCAGCCCAACATAAACGGGCGTCATTACCTCTTTTTGGGGTTCACGGAATTTGATGTGTGTATAAACGGCACCCGCCAAAATTACCGGGAACAATGCCATACCGTACATGCGGGTTGGGCCGTAAAGCATCAGGCTGCTGCCCAGCACCTCAACAAAGCCAAGCAAACGCATAAACCATAGCGGGTAGCCCCAGCCTTTAAATTGTTGTACTTTTTCTTGTTGACCCAATAATTTCTGGAAGCCAAAAATGTAGCCGGGTACCACGTATGCTAAAAGCAGTACCCAAATAAGGATTGTTTTAATTTCCATGTGTTGTAGATTTTGATTACAGCACAAATAAAACACGGGCCGATGACAGCAGTATGTCAGTAGGAATTTAACTCCTGCAAATTTTTATGGCTAATGGCGGTAATAATTTCGGCTACCCTGTCTTTCAGGGTATCAGGTTTAATGATCTCGGCATGGTCGCCAAACATCATATACCAGCGGGCAAAGCCTTCAATAAACGCGGTTAAAAACGTCATCTCTATTTTATTACCCACGTTTTTTTCGGAGATAAAACCACTGTAATATTTCTGGTGCTCAAGGTAATTGTAAATCTCTTTATCAACCCTGATCACTACCATCTGCAAATCTTTTTCTTTAATAGTTTGGGCAATGTAGGCTTTTAAAGTTGGGTGTTTGCTGCTGTTATAGCTATTATCGGTAACCACCAGTTTACGAATACGGTCTATCCTGAAATCGCGGTAATCATTGCGCAGGCGGCAATAGGCTATCAGGTGCCAGAACGCATCCAGGTAAACCACGCCAACAGGCTCTATATCACGCCGCGTATTTTCCTGGTTGTGGGCGGCAAAGTAATCAATACACAATACCTTTTTATGAATAATGCTGTCCAATATAGTTTGAATGTGATCATTAGTACCCGCCGCCCGTCGCTGGCTGTGGCTTTTCATTACCTCAATGCTGCCGTCCAGATTTTCAAGCGCATCTTTTTCTGATGTTTTTAAAATAGCCCGCACCTTATACATGGCCGATTGATATTGCGCGTTGGTGCTGGCATCGGTAAGTTTTTCTACAAACTTTTCGGCCGTTAAAAAGGCGGTGGCCTCTTCGCGGGTAAACATTACAGGTGGCAGGCGGT
Source organism: Mucilaginibacter ginsenosidivorax (assembly GCF_007971525.1). NCBI lineage: Bacteria > Pseudomonadati > Bacteroidota > Sphingobacteriia > Sphingobacteriales > Sphingobacteriaceae > Mucilaginibacter > Mucilaginibacter ginsenosidivorax. Next base: position 6,074,933 of record NZ_CP042437.1, on the reverse strand, counting down.
AGCCATCCATAATGGAGTAACCTACACCTGCTTCGCCTATCAAGGGGATACCCGCCTCTTCCAGGGTTTTAATATCGCGATACACCGTGCGCAGGCTGATATTGAAGCGCTCGGCAATATCACCGGCCTTAACAACCCGGCGCGATTGTAACTGGATCAAAATGGCAGATATACGGTCGATGCGGTTCATACACCAAATTAAACAAAAAAGGGGTTACATTTGTACTATTATTTCAATTATCAGCTTTATGGCTCTTAAACAGGACGACAAAATCATAACATTTGAAAACTATTACGATGTGATGCTGGCCCACATTGTGCGTACCAAGCTGGAAGATAATGGAATTCCCTGTTTTATTGCCGACGAAAATACACTTACCGCAAACCCATTGTACAACCAGGCTGTAGGCGGCATCAAACTCAAAATATTTGAACGCGACCTGGAGCGATGCCGCGCCATATTAGCCGCCGAAGGCGATATGCACGAGCTTGACCACGTAGAACTGGATGAGGAAACCAATGATGTCGTGATATGTCCGTTTTGTGCGTCAACTAACGTTGGGCCGACAGATCGCAGCAAGTTTGAATCAGTTATAACTTCAATTCTGCCATTTATAAATAGCAAAGCATGGCATTGCTTTAATTGCCAGCAGGATTTTGAATAAAGAGCCTCACCCTGCCCTCTCCAAAGGAGAGGGTTCTTGATTTACAGATTCGAGATGTATAAAACATCTTGGTTTTAAACACACTAAACTATTCTTTTAAAGTCCTCTGCTTTGGAGAGGATTTAGGTGAGGCTTTCCTTTGGAGAGGATTTAGGTGAGACCCTTTACTTTTTGCATGTTTTAGCTATATTAGCGATATGTACAATCGCCGTAAGTTCATTAAAATATCAGCTGCAGGTGCCTCGTTAGCAGCACTTTCAAAGTCAGCTATAGCAAAAACCGTTTCATTAAAACCCGAAGCTAATTTCCCTATCGTGATATCCACCTGGGATTTTGGAATTTTAGCCAACAAGGAGGCCTGGAAAACCCTCGAAAAAGGCGGCCGTGCGCTGGATGCTATTGAAGCAGGTGCACGCGTACCCGAAGAACTGGATATAACCAACGGCACTGTTGGACGCACCGGAACGCCTGATCGTGATGGCCACGTTACACTTGATTCGTGTATTATGGATGAGTTGGGCAACTGCGGGTCAGTTGCGGCGATGGAAAATATAGCGCACCCCATATCTGTTGCGCGCATGGTAATGGAAAGAACGCCCCATGTAATGCTGGTTGGCGAAGGTGCTACTCAATTTGCTGTTGAGCAGGGTATGAAAAAGGAAAAGCTGTTGACCCCAAAGGCTGAAGCAGCCTGGAAAGAATGGCTTAAAACCGCCAAATACAGCCCGGTGATGAATATTGAAAACGGCAGCAACCGCCCCGGCGGTAAATACAATCATGACACCATTGGCATGCTGGCCATTGATGCCAAGGGCAATATATCCGGCGGTTGTACCACCAGCGGCATGGCTTTTAAAATGCATGGCCGCGTGGGCGATAGCCCTATCATTGGCGCCGGATTGTATGTTGATAACGAAGTTGGGGGCGCCACTTCAACGGGTGTAGGCGAAGAAGTGATACGTAACGTAGGCAGCTTTTTGGTGGTTGAACTGATGCGCCAGGGCCTATCGCCCGAGGATGCCTGTAAAGAAGCAGTACACCGCATCATCAAAAAGAAACCCGAAACAGCCAAACAAATCCAGGTTGGCTTTTTAGCTATCAATAAAAAAGGCGAATATGGCGCCTATGCCATCCAAAGCGGCTTTTCGTTCGCTGTTTGTGATGCCAAACAACAGGATTTATTGATACCAGGTAAGAGTTATTATAAATAGAGGTGCGAGGATCGGGTGCAGGGCTTAAACAATGATGGTTTCGTTGATGACTATGCAATCTCGAACCCGGCAACCCGGACCTCGAACCAGAAAACATGATCCTCGAACCAGAAAATACGAACCTCAAATGACCAATAAAGTTTCTCTCGAAGTTTGCGCTAATTCGGTTACTTCGGCTGTGGCTGCACAGGAAGGCGGCGCCGTGCGTGTTGAGCTTTGCGAAAACCTGAAAGAAGGGGGCACTACCCCATCGCACGGGCAAATACTAATGGCCCGTAAGCTACTGCATATTAAACTTTTTGTATTGATAAGGCCACGCGCCGGCGATTTTTTATATACCGACCTGGAATACGAAATCATGATGGCCGATATTCGTTATTGCATCGATGTTGGCTGCGATGGAGTGGTTATCGGCATCCTGCATGCCGATGGCGCTATAGATAAAGAGCGCTGTATTGAAATGGTGCGCCTTGCCAAACAGTGGGGACTGGGTGTTACCTTTCACCGTGCTTTTGACATGTGTAAAGACCATTATAAGGCACTGGAAGACATTATTGAAATAGGCTGCGACCGGATTCTCACTTCAGGCGGTAAGAGCACAGCAATGGAAGGTGTTACCGTTTTAAATCACCTGGTAGAAAAGGCCGCCGGCCGAATCAGTATTATGCCTGGCGCCGGTGTAAACGAAGCCAACGTTGCCGACCTGGTGCGTTTTACCAAAGTAACCGAGGTACATTCATCAGCACGTATACCCGTTCATAGCAAAATGGAATATCATAACGACCATATTTTGATGAGCGACGCGCCCGGCGATGAATATACTACCGATGTTACCGGTGTTGACAGGGTAAAGAAGTTAATTGAACTGGCGAATAGGAATTAGAATCAAGAGGCAGGAATCAAGAGTTAAGACAACGAATGTTAATTCCTTTGTCGGCAGCTAAAAGAGCCGGGCTACGTGCGATTCCCTCCCTCGGGAGGGTAGGGAGGGTTTCTCAAAGCGTGCTTTCAAACTAACGTAATATCAATGTCCAAAATCATCCCTTATAATCCCAAACTAAAAGCTTTAGCCCGAAAGCTTAGAAAGGATATGACTTTTGGCGAAGTGCTGCTTTGGAATGAATTAAAAAACAATAAGGTCTTGGGCTTTGATTTTGACAGGCAACGCTGTATCGATAATTTCATAGTCGACTTTTATTGTAAAGATTTGATGCTTGCTATAGAAATAGATGGCATGTCGCACAATTATGAGGAAGCATTTATAAAAGACGAATTGCGGCAGCAAAAACTGGAAGGCTTTGGGATAGTTTTTATTCGATTTTCTGAATCTGAAATGAAAAATGATATGCTTAATACTATAAGGACCATTGAAAACGCAATTGTCGACATCGTTAAGGTTAATCCTAAAATGAAATTACCACCCGAATTCGATTTAGAGTTGTTAAAATAACTATCGGTTACTTTAATAGCGTAGAACCCCTCCCTACCCTCCCGAGGGAGGGAATCGCACAGGGCTCTGTTTTTGCTTGCCCTTATATCGCTATTATCATCTCCCCCCTAAAAAAACGTCACCGGCAATACCAGCTCAATCCTGTTCCTGCCGGTTCCTCCAAAAAAGTCTTCATCCAGTAAACGGCTGTACCTGATACCGAACGAGATGCTGTTTTGGTTAAAAAATTTGGTATCAAAAAACAGCGTTCCGCCGGCCGAGCGGAAGTTTTGTTTAAAGCTGCTGCCATCGGTGTAAAAATTATTGGCCGTGGCATGGGTGTAATCAAAAAACAAAGCCCCGCGCAGGCGCAACAGGTAAACCAAATTGCCAAAACCTCCATCGGGATAGGCTATCGGGAAATGGTAGGTTAAGCCGAATTTGTTCATATCCTCCAGGTTTTGGGCAGTGTAGCCTTTGCTGAAAGGAAAATCGTTAGAAAAACTAATAACATCATCCTTACCCTTTTGCTGGTGCGCCAGGCTAACCACAAAACTATGATTGGTAACCAGGCCGGGGAAGTAAAACGAGCCCGAGGCCAGTAACTGCGCAGCGCTTGCACCGGCAACAGTAGCCTTATAATTCAGGCTGATGCTTTGCGCAAAGGCGGGGTAAATGTTTTTGCGGGCCCTTTGGGTTTGATTGTTAAACGATATGTAGTTATTGAGGTAGGTATAGCTCCTATCGGCATATAGTGCGGCATAGGGCTGCTGGAAACTGGTACGGTTAAAATACAGATCGCTGCCAATGGTAAGGCCGGTAAAGTTTTTGCCTTGCGAAAAATTGAGCGGCACTTGTAAACCGCCATGTAGCTGGGTTTCGTTCCAATACACGTAGTGGCCTTTGGCAAAGCCCCGCCTATCTAAAGTATAATCGGCACCGGCAGCCAGGTACGGGAACAGCGCACCGTATATGGCATCAAAGCTGAACTCCTTATAACCTTCGTTAGTATTGTAATTAAAAGACACCTGCGATTGAAATGTATTCAAAACGTTTTCGCCCACAATAGCCACCGAATAATTAGGGTCGCTGATGTTGGGGATCAGGCTATGAAAGTTAAACAGGCCATGCAATTTTGAATATTTTGAAACCGGCAATGGTTTATCATCAACACGGGCCAGCATATTGGCCGAACTGTCTTTTTCAAGCGCATGTATCCCCATGAGGGGCAAATTGGTATTGGCATATAAATCGCCGGCGTCAATCCATTTCAGTTCTTTGCGGTTAGCCTCGGTTATTTGGTAGCCGGATGCGGTAAAACCCACCCAGGCCATTTTATGATCGGTAACAGCCGGCTGATAACTACCTATGGTGGCATCATTGGCCATTGGCAATAACTCATAAAGTTTATTAGTGCTAATCATTAAGGCAAACAGCCTGTCCTGCCGCTCTGCCACTGTCGAAAAGTATGCCGTATCGCCTTTTAGCGCTGTAAAACCTATGGGGTTAAAAGTGAAAGGCAATAAATATTTAGCATCGCCTGTGGCTATATCAATCAGGGCCAAGGTCATTTTGCCTTCGGGATTGCGCACTGCCGAAAGCAGTTGGTCACTTTTGTAAAATTTAGGGTAAGTATAAAACAGCTTTTGCGGGTTGGGCACAACTGACAGCAGCTTACCATCAGCATTCAAAATATGCAGTTCGCTTTTACCCGACGGGCCAACCTGCACCGCAGCAATATTGTTACCATCGGCGCTAAAGGCAGGGGCAAAGTATTTGGCCTTTGTAGTAATGCGCTTCTCCTGCCCTGTGTTTACGTCCAATAGCACCAGTTCGCTGTAATCTCGATATCCCCAGCGGACATCGGGGCGATAGGTGGCATAAACTACTTTACCGTTACGGTAATCAAAATAATTATCAAGCGAGTAAGAACGTGTACTTATTTTACGCTCGCTCTCCCCTGTTTTAATCACAAAAGCCGGCACATGATCGTAAGTGCTTTTCATGTAGATGAGCGTACTGTCGTTTATAAAAGCCGGGGACTCCCTGTCGGCATCAAAGTGCTTGGGGGCTGCTGTTTTAACAGGCTGATTTTGCATATCTGCAGCAAACTGTCCTTTAAAATAATCCAGTCCCTGGTTTGCAAATGCTTTAAAGCTGGTACCCGTATATTTTTTTACAGCATTTTGAAATGGATATAAACCCGTATAAAAACCCGCCGCATCATGTGTGATATTTTTCCAGATGTCGGCACCATATTTATCCCTGCCGTACGAAACCAGCATATAGCCCAGCGGGTAATGATCGGGCGTGTAATCGCGGTACGACCCGTTGCGCAGCTTCATGTAGCTATAATTTTTGCCCGCCGCCCACAATGCCCGGTAGCCGTTAAAAAAGTATGGCAGGCGCCCCCTGCCCTGTTGGCTTACGTGGGTTTCGTTAAACACGGCATCACCCTCAAAAAACCAGTTAGGTACCGATAGATCGTTACCCAGGGCTTGCCCGCCTTCGCCAAAAAGTATGCGCAGAAAACGGGATAAACCTACGTTGAAATTGTTGTATTGCTGCACATGCCTAAACTCGTGTATGGCCAGTTGCTGTTGCCAGGGCAGGCTGCCTATATCAAAGCTATTTTGCTCGGGTGTTAAAAAAAACTCGCTCCTGAACGGTGCCAAACCTACGTAGGCGTTTGATATCGTAGTTTGGTTTTGTAACACAATGCTAATTTGCCGTTGCCTATTACCTATAGTAGGCTTTATAAACCCGTTCATTTGCTGCACAATATTGGCCACATTAACAGCCGCGGTATCCATGCCATACGGAAAAATAACTTTAGCTGCCGGTGTATTTACCTGCTTCCACTTGATAGATGGCGGATTGCCCCCAAACTCCTGGGCTGTGGCGGTAGTTGCTATGGTAAGCAGCAATGGCGCCAGCAATTTGGGTAATATTTTATAGGCAGACGGGCGTTTGTTCATTAAGGGTTGAAAGTAAGTACAATTTGTAATTTAAGCAACGATATTGCTTCCGCTTTACCTTTTTTAACAAATTAGCCACCGTGAATTTAAGATTTACTTTGGCAATCATTTGTATAAACAATGAGATTGCCGGTGCTAAGCCCGATGGGGCCTGAAGGCGTAGGAAGTTCATTAAAGATTTGTCAATTACCGGGTTGTAAAGATTGGCGAAACTCTGAAGGAGAAATGACATTCAGAAATAAAAGACAGTCATCTTTGAGTTGTAAAATTTCACGAAATTCTAAATGAGAATTGATGTATATCGCATGGCGGCCAAGACTCACCCGGCGAGGCTGCGCCCGCCACCCTCTCTTCACCTGCGGTGTAAAGAGGGGCTTGAACGCTGAATATCAAAGTATAATCAAAAAAATAATTCATAAAATTTCAAGCCCCTCTTTCCGGCGAAGCCGAAGAGAGAGGGTGGCGGGCGCAGCCTCGCCGGGTGAGTCTTAGCCAGCGTTTAAAGCCAATGTTTGTGTAACACCGAATAGGTCATGGGTACAAACGAAGGAGCTACCAGCCGATTGTCTCGTCACAAAAAATTCCCTCGCAAAAAAATCAAAATAATTTAAAATGTTTTCAATCATCAATCGTCTGTACCTTTAAAGGAATAATAAATTGATAACAGCCGTAATGCCCGAAGACAAAAACAGTCATATTATACATACCATTAAAGAGTATGGTAAAAGCCTGTTGAGTTTTATAAGGCGGCGGGTAAACAACGATGCCGATGCCGAAGACATTCTGCAGGATGTGTGGTACCAGTTTAGTTCGGTTATCAACTCGGAGCCTATTGAGCAAACAAGCGCGTGGCTGTACCGTGTGGCCCGCAACAAAATAACCGATAAGCATAAAAAAAAGACAGAAACCCTGCTGGATGATATGCTTGCTACCGACGACGATGAAGAGGATGCCGATAATTTTAAATCGATCCTGTTTGCCGAAACCAGTACACCCGAAACTGAATACCTGCGCAACCTGTTTTGGGACGAATTATTTTTGGCGCTGGATGAATTACCCGAAGAACAGAAACAGGTTTTTATTTGGCATGAGCTTGATGATGTACCGTTTGAGGAGATAGCTACCCGCACCGGCCAAAATATCAACACCCTGGTATCGCGCAAGCGTTACGCTGTGCTGCACCTGCGCAAAAGGCTTAAACAGTTATACCTTGAAATAACAGAATATTAAAAAGAATTTAAAACATTAAAAGATAATGAAAAGATCATTTTATAAAGCGCGGTTTATACTGTTCCCTATAGGAGCAGCCGCCATCCTGGCGCTCATCAGTTTTGTGGTGATGCAGTTATGGAACAACTTGCTGCCTGCAATATTGCACGTAGGTGTAATAACCTTTTGGCAGGCCATGGGCATATTTATACTATGCAAAATACTGTTTGGTTTTGGTAAGGGCAGTAAACCGGGATGGGCCCGCGGAGGCTCGCCCTGGATGCGCAAACGTATGGAAGAACGTTTTAAAAACATGAGCCCCGAAGAGAAGGAAAAATTTAAAGCCAAAATAAAAGACCGCATGTGCAACTGGGACCATCACGGCCATGGAGGATTTGGACGCCGCCCATGGGATGATTTTGCATCGACAGAAGAAAAAGGAGAATAGCGAGTGGTTGAATGGGGAGTGGCAAGTAGTTTCAAAAATGAAACTACTTACCACAACCATCCTCCAAAAAATCTTGATACTTGATACTAACTACTTGATACTAAAACATGAACATCCTGGTATTTTCAACAAGCGTTAAAGAAAAAAGGCAGGTAAACAAAGTAACCACTTTGCTTACCAAAATTCCGGCTATCGCCCAATGGAATTTCGACCTGGAAGATTGCGATAATATATTACGCATCGAGGCCGACAACCTTTCGCCCCGCTACATCGAAAGGCTATTGATAGGCGCAGGGATAAATTGCCGGGAACTGGAATACTGATAACGTTGTACGTGTGACGTTTTACGTTATACGTAGTGGTTATACACCCAAACAAAACGTACCAAGTAAAACTTTACAACCTTCCCAACCTTTCTTCTGAGGTTCTGGATTACTGATTACGTTGTAAGTGGGACGTAGTACGTTATACGTAATTTTGATACATCCAAAAAAACGTAAAACGTATTACGTATTACGTACAACCTACAACCCAAACTACTTCTTTGGTGCCGGGCTGTTAATTTCGATCCAATAACCATCCGGATCCTGGAAATAAAGTTGCAGCACGCCGTCGGCCCTTAAGGTTGGCTCTTTACTATCACCTTTCCAGTTGCTGTATTTAATATTATGGCTTTCTAAAAGTTTGGCAAACTCATGAACCGATCCTACCGAAAAGCACAAATGCTCGGCTATTGGGTGTACACCGGCGCAATCGCCCTGGATGGCATGTAATTTTACCCCATTACCCAGGCTGTACCATTGGTGTACCGTATCTTTAAAAGGGTTGGTTACCTTGCGCAGGTGCATTACTTCGGTGTAAAATGCGGTGCTTTTTTTAAGATTTTTTACACAGATGGCAACATGATCAACCACCGGTACGGCATCGGTACCCGATTGGGCAAAGCAAAAGCCCGGTAACACAAGGGCGGCAATTAAACATATTAATTTAAGCTTACCCGATTTACGGGTATTAAGATTGAGTAATGGGCTCATTTTAAGTTTTTTGGTTTAAAAACCTAAAGATATGTGTTTATATAACACTAAGACCAAATCACAGAAATATTACTTAAACAGATATTGGTGATTAAACTCGATTTCCGGGACAACATTAACCGTATTATTCCTGTTCCAATCGTCAATATCTATTAAACCCATCCGGGTTTGATAATGGCCGTCGTCGTTAGGGCATTTAACCACGTAAAGCCCTTCTGGCGCCAGTTCAATAACCGGGCGCGCACCGCATGTTTTACAAAACATGCAGTCTATGGTTTTTGGTATATTAACGTAACCCCTCATATTATTCATGTTTACGTTCAACAATCTGTTACGGTTGCTTTATTGTTAACATAACACAATAAAAAATATTTTGCGGTAATATTTTTTATTGCCGTAGGGATTCGATCAGCCCCGAACTTATTAAATATCCGGTCGCGTATTAATTTCTTTTATTACATTTATTGCCATGCAACCCGATATTGAACAGTTAAAAACCACTTATAAAAACTTAAGTGATGATAAGCTTACGCACCTTGCCATAACCGAGGCCGCAAGCTTAAGGCCCGAAGCGTTAGATTTATTAAAAGCCGAAATAAAAAACCGCGGATTGGATGAAGGTATTATGAACGGGGTAAATGTGCAGCTTTCCACTCCGGGCAGTTTAGCCATTGATAGCTATATCTCGCTTATTCGCAACCAGCCGTGCCCGGTTTGCAGCAGTACGGCCCAACCACTTAATGCTATTGTAATTGGCAGTGTTAAAAGCTTTATTATATTAACACAGTACAAAAAAAAGCTGATGATTGCCTGCCCGTCATGCCTGCAACAAGCCAACCAACGTGCTACCTCGTCAACAGCCTTAATGGGCTGGTGGGGTTTACCCTGGGGAATTATACGCACATCGCAGGCATTGTTCCGTAACATGAAAGCCAACAAGATCATCAGGACCGAAGAGCCCTCGGATAACTTAGTCTCCTTCGTAAAAACAAATGTTGGTGTAATTGAAAGTGTGCGTAAAAACAACCATTCGTTACAAGTAATGTTAGACAGCGTTAACAAGCGATAAAGCCCGCCCCATGGTTATGCAAAAACTAAGTAAACCGGCATTTATATACGCCATATTGTTAGCTTTAATAGTTTGGTTTTCTGTTGTCTTACAATTTTTTATCTCCACAGCCGCCTACATGCAGCAGGGCCGAACATTTGGTGGCGCTATAGTGCAAATAATTAGCTTTTTTACGGTACTGAGCAATATACTGGTTGGGCTTTGCCTTGTTGCTGCTGTTTTAAACAAAGCTTCGGCACTTAAAAACTTCTTTGGCAGCAGCAGTGTAAATACCGCCGTAGCACTTTACATCACCATAGTAGGTTTAATATTCAATACCGTATTACGAAGCATTGTACACTTGCAGGGCTTGTTTGCGCTAACCAACGAGCTTACTCATGTATTTAACCCGATAGCTTTTGTTGTATTCTGGTTGTTTTTTGCACCTAAAACAAAACTATCGTGGCTACAGGCAGCCGCCTGGTTATGGTACCCGCTGTTATACCTTATTTACGTACTTATTCGCGGTGCTATTTACCATTTTTACCCCTACCCTTTTGTTGATGCCGATAAACTGGGCTATCAGCAAGTGGCTGTCAATTCTTTTTTTGTAATGGTGGCTTTTTTACTGTTCGGGTGCTTATTTCTGATGCTAAATAACCGGCTGGCTGCAAAATCTTTTCAATAATAACTTACAGTTTAGCCGAGTAATGTACTATCAGAACCTATTGTAGCACATAGCGCCGCGATTACACATTATTATTAAAACAAAAAACAGCGCCGGGTCTCTCAAATCCGGCGCTGTTTTCTTGCGGGAAAGCTTTGTGCTTTAAGCATTCGGCTTTTCCTATATGGCGTATTAACAGGATATCAAATTGTTACGGGTTTAATCGTTCCATAAATGGTTAAACGGGAACGACGTGGCCAGTTTACTTTTTATAAAATGATCTTCTTCTTTTTGTAAGCAATCGTTGGTATAAACGTCTTCGTCGGCATTTACTTTTAAAATGCTGCCTGCAATACGCTCAACAATGGTTGATAGCGTGGTTACTTCGGTGTCGGGGATTTGGATTGTTAATATTGCCATGGTAGTTGTTTGTTTTAATTGATATTTCAAAAATAATTGTTTGATGTTAATGCTGTGTTTGTTTAAAGTCAAAAATTAATCATTTGATTAACTTTTATAAAACGCCTTAAAAACCCTATCTATTGTTGCTCCTCAAAAGCTTTAACATTGTTTAACAAATAGCATGTAACCGGCGCCCTTTAGTATGATGACGATTGAGAAGCGCTAATATTTTATTAAATTGCTTTTTTTCTTCTATTTATGCACGGCAACGGTCTTTTGAAAGTTTTCCTGGTTATAGCTGCAATTAGTTTGTTATTGGACTGGTATGTCTTCTCGGGCTTAAAAACATTAATTGCCGGCTGGCGCTCACGGCTTTGGCAAAAAATAGTTTTATGGGGATACCTGTTGGTTTCGGTTGGTGTTACCGTTTTATTGGTAATCGGCTTACCTGCTTTTAAAACCGTTGGCGGCATGCGGCCATTCCATGAATGGATATTGAGCCTGTTCCTTACTTTTTTAATTACTAAACTGTTTTTTATACTTGTTTTGTTTTTGGGCGATATCGCTCGGTTGCTGACAGGCTTATTTAAACTGACGAAACAATCTCATGATAAACCGCTATTCCCGGCCCGCCGAAAATTCATCAGTGAAGTAGCCGTGTTAGTAGCAGCAATACCTTTTACCTCCTTTTTTTATGCTATGCTGAAGGGGAAATATGATTACCGACTACACAAAGTCACCCTTTATTTTGATGATTTGCCTGCCGCCTTTGATGGGTTTACCATAACTCAACTTTCCGATATCCACTCGGGTAGTTTTGATGATGCAGCGGCTATGCAAAAGGGCATAGATATGGCCAAAGCGCAGAAAAGCGACCTGTTTGTTTTTACAGGCGACCTGGTGAACAATGCCGCCACCGAAATTGAGCCTTATTTAGATCGATTTGGATCGATAAAGGCGCCCTACGGCCAGTTTTCTATTTTGGGTAATCATGACTATGGCGACTATATTGAATGGAAAAGCCCCGAAGCCAAATCTGCCAACCTGGAAACCCTGAAACAGCACCATAAAACTTTGGACTACCGTTTACTGCTTAACGAAAATGTAACCATCAAAAAAGGTGGCCAGCAGCTCTCGCTTATCGGGGTTCAAAACTGGGGCCGCGGTTTTATACAAATGGGCGATTTAAATAAAGCGCTTAGCGGTGTACCCAACGATGCTTTTAAAGTGTTGCTATCGCACGACCCTACCCATTGGGAAGATCATGTGCGGTATCACCCGGCCAATATTCACCTCACCCTATCCGGCCATACACATGGTGCGCAATTTGGTGTGGAGATACCTGGCTTTAAATGGAGCCCGGTTAAATACAAGTACCTTGACTGGGCCGGCCTGGCCAGCCAAAACCAACGCTATTTATACGTAAACCGGGGCTTGGGTTTCCTGGCCTTTAGCGGCAGGCTTGGCATTTGGCCCGAGGTTACCGTTATTGAATTGAAGAAAAAGGTTACAGCTTAACAACATCTATATGAACAAGTTACTGCAGCTGATTTTGATACCCCTGCTTTTTGCTTCGTGCAGGCATCCCAAACCGCGTTTGGTTAATAATTTATATACCCCATCAGACGAGGCCGAGATTACAACGCTTGCTTTTAATTACATTATGCCATCAGATAGTGTTTTAAAAGCACACTTAATTAAATACAAATTTCCTGCATCACAAACGGATAACATCGAACAACTAAAAAATCAATTAGATACTGCCAGGTTATATGTTTTCATTGCGGATACATTGATAAGAATACCGGAAGATTATTTAAAAAAACAAGCAAAAAGCCGACGTCGGGATGATAAGAATATGGTAAAAAATATGCTGGTAGATAGCTGGGCCCCTGAAGTGGTCATCAACGAAAAGCCAGGCATATTCCAACTGAAAAATTTGGCTTTTACTCATAATTATGAATACACGATGTATAATCAGCGAAAAAAATTGCCCCCGGTTTTCTTCAACGCGGGAATGTTCAGGATGTCGGCAGTATTTTTCAATCAGGATAGGACAAAAGCCTTTGCCTACATCGAAAAACGCGGCGGGTTGGTTGTAGCCCAGGGCTATGATATTTTCATGGAGAAGAAAAAAGGAAACTGGTTTGTTGTATTATGCGATATGGATTGGGCTTCCTGATTTCTGGCAAGGTTTTTATGCCTGTTATGTCATATCTATAAAAACATAAAACCATGGCAACATCCAACGTAAAACAGATAGGCAAAGGAAACACAGAAGTAAAACCTGTACACAGTACATGGGAAGTGATGAAGCCTTTTGTACATTTTGGCTTAAAGGCCACCGGGCTTATTGCAAGCGCCCTCATTACTATAGTTAAAAATATACCAAAGCCCGACAATCACAAAAAGCCTGAGGCAAAGCAGAGTAAAGTTATTAAAATTTAACTACTATAACATTTATTTTCATATTACAAAGGCCTGATACAACTTTTCGACCCCGTATTTTAACGGGGTCAAATACAGTGTTTTCACGGATTGACAGCCGACGTTAAATTTCGGACATTTAACATCGTTAACCCCTGAAATTAACTAACGATGCCCCTACAAATAATCGGTGTTCACAGAACCAACGATGTGCATGATAACCCTTATCTGGCTATTAACTCGTTAATGTGGATTGATGATCATACTCAAAACCGCGGCATCACTACCAGGGATGTACTCTTCGATTGGATAAACGATAACGGAATGGCTTATGTTCTGGATGAACAAGGCAATAAATTCAGGTTGCTTACAGCAATAACTAAAGGTGGTCTTAAATATCTGCGTACTGTGTTTGATGAAGCAGAGTCCGACAGATTATTGAGTCTTTCCGCCTAAAATAACTAACAAAAAGCCTAAACCTTCATTTTTATACCTTAACCTTGTAAGCGACCTCTGTCATACGTTTGATAGGGGTTTGCTTTTTTGCCCCTTTCGGGAGAATCAAGAGTTAAGAGTCAAGAATCAAGAAAGCTTCAAATTACAGTCAGACGAAAACGGGAATCAGCCCATATTGATTATACGTTTCATAAAGCAACTTTGGTTAACCAACCCAACCAGTCACCAAAATACCACAATTGTCGAACTAAATTCATTTTTGTAATTAATTAATGAATTTAATTCTGATAATTAGTAATATTACCGTATGATTAACGAAACAGACATCGTTTTAGACAAAACCGACCTACAGATATTACGATTGATGCAGGATAACGCCCGCATATCAAACGCCGACCTAGCACGCGAGTTAGGGATGGCCCCATCGGGCATATTGGAGCGGGTAAAAAAGCTGGAACAAAAAAATGTTATTCAGCAATATGTAACCAAAATAAATCCGGTAGCCCTACAGCAAAAACTACTGGCCTTTATTTTCATGAAAGCAGCCGACGGACCCGGATCTGATAAAACCACGAGTGAGCTTGCCAAAATACCCGAAGTACAGGAGGTACACCACATAGCCGGCGACGATTGCTACCTTATTAAGGTACGCACCTATGATTCGGCATCGTTGATGCACCTTATGCGTACGCACTTTAGCAAAATACCGCATATTTTGAACACACGTACCACCATCGTGCTCGAAACCGTGAAAGAACAACAACAATTAGTTATACCCGAAAAATAAATATATCATGGCCTCTTCTTCACAAAAATCTGCTTCGCCCCTATTGGTTATTGTAGCGTTTGCTACAGTTTACCTGGTTTGGGGCTCTACCTACTTTTTTATAAAAATGGCCGTGGATGGCTTTCCCCCGTTTTTACTGGGCGTACTCCGCTTTTTTACAGCAGGCGCTTTGTTGCTTATTTGGAGTGCCATTAAAGGCGAGCAGATTTTTGTAAAGCGCAATATGATCCATGCGGCGGTGAGCGGATTTTTACTGCTGGTAATTGGCAACGGGGTTGTGATATGGGTTGAGCAAACCTTGCCAAGCGCTATGGTTGCCATTATGGTATCATCGCCCCCCATTTGGTTTGTATTGCTGGATAAACCAAACTGGCGCACCAATTTTAAAAACAAAAGCACCATTATAGGCCTTATAATCGGCTTTGCAGGGGTAATATTATTATTTAGTGAGCAGATAGAAAGCATGATGGGGCCAGCGTCCGGACCATCAAAGCTGCCCGGAATGCTTTTATTAATTGTAGGAACATTGGGTTGGGCATCGGGCTCTCTTTATTCAAAACATTACAATACGCAAGGGTCGGCAGCGGTAAATACGGCATGGCAAATGCTGGTTGCAGGCATTGTATTTATTCCGTCGAGCTTTTTCCACCACGAAGTTCAGTCGCTTAACTGGAGTGCCATTCCGGCACATAGCTGGTATGCACTGTTATACCTGATTATTTTTGGATCGATAGCTGCATTTAGTGCCTATGTTTGGCTGTTGCAGGTACGCCCGGCAACACAGGTTGGCACTTACGCTTACGTTAACCCCGTTATTGCTGTAATATTAGGTGTACTTTTTGCCCACGAAGGTGTTACCCTGATACAGGTAGCCGGCCTGGTAGTTATATTAGCAAGCGTGCTGCTAATTAATTTGAGCAAGTACAGGGCCTCACCTAAATCCTCTCCAAAGGAGAGGACTTTTGATTTGCAAAATAATTAATAGTTTGACTTTTAAGAACCCTCTCCTTTGGAGAGGGCAGGGTGAGGCTTCATCAATTTTCCCATTTCCCAAACTCAAAGTACCTGGTAATTTTAATACTCACCTTGCCGCCTACCTTATATTTGCCCCTGTTGTAGTTCATTACCCTTAGGGTAACATCGTTATTATCGATGATCAATTCTTCAAAAAAACCTTTGAACAGGATCATTTTTATGAGCCATTTTTTGCCAATAGCTGCAATTTTCACATGCTCGGCATATACAACAACAATACCACGCTTACTTTTAATGCCACAAACTTTGGCCTGGGTTGATGTAAGCATGCTGCTACTGGCCAATATTTGCGAGGTATACAGCAATTTAGGCGAGTGGTATAATTGGTCGGGCGGGCCGTGTTCAACAATTTCGCCTTCTTTTATTACAATAAGTTCGTCGGCCATTGATAGTATCTCGGCCGGGTCATGCGATACCAGCACCACGGTTGTCTTCCACTCCCTCACAATCTGCCTGATATCGTGCTGTAGTGCTTCCCGGTAATAAGCGTCAACCTGGTTAAAAGGCTCGTCGAGCAGCAACACCTGTGGCCGGCTTATCAAGGCTTTGGCTATGGTAACACGTTGCTTTTCGCCACCGCTTAGTTTACCAAAAGGGTAATCTCTCAGCGGGTAAATATTAAGCATATTAAGCGCTTCAGTAACCAGCTTTATTTCGTGGCTGCGATCTTCAGGGGGCATTCCATCGCGCACAGTTTCCCAAACAGACGATTTGGGATTCATATCAACCCCATTTTGAGTAACCATCCGCATTACCTTATGGGCATGTTGTATGCCATGTTCCCGGCTTAATACCCTTTCCTCTTTAAAAAAAACTTCGCCATGATCTGGCTGCAGGGTGCCGAACAATAAGTTCAGGAGTGTAGTTTTACCGCTGCCGCTTTCGCCAACTATAGCGGTTATCTTTCCCTTGGGCACAAATATGGTTATATTGTTTACCCCGGTTGATTTATCGCCAAAAAAGTTTTTGGTAACAGATATGGTTTCAAGTATCAAATCATCTTGCATTCCTGTGTACTTTTTATCGCTTAAGTTTTGGTAAAGGCAAATAATGGAGGCCTAATAAAGCACCTAAGCTATAAAAAGTTTACTGTCAACAAAAACTAAAGCTTATATTTTATATCGGGCAAACAATTTACACCAATAGCCATTCTTATTGCAGCAAGACATTCAAAATCATTACCATGAACAAAACCATCGGTATAGCCCTTATAGTTATTGGTGCCATTATGCTTATCTGGACGAGTTTTACTTATACCAAAAAGGAAAAGGTGATTGACGCCGGCCCGCTCCAGGTTTCTGTTGATAAGCAAAAAACCGTTAACTGGCCCCCGTATTTAGGCGGCGCATTAATTATTGGCGGTATAGCCGTAATTGCCTTATCAAAAAATAAATAGGCCTTGTGTTAAGTTATAAGTACTTAGTCCGAAGCCTTAAGTCCTAAGCCAAATTGCCATTTTTGACTTTCGACTTAAGACTTAAGACTAAATATGACGGCCTCCTATTTATTATCGACCGCCTTAAGCACACTAATATCTTTACCGGCTAATAATTGGGCGTAATTAATCATTTTGAATTTTTTGCCCTCCATTGCCCTAAATTCCGGCGAAAGTAACATGTTTAATTCTGTTTGACGGTGAAGGCTGGTTAGGGGCTTTCCGTCTTTGGCGTTCATCATGCTGCTATTCATATCCACCAACGCATCCATCTCGGGGCTTGGGGTAGCTGTATGGATAACCACTAAATTTGGCTTATCGGGATTAAGTTTGGTGCTTACATAATTCAAGAAAACTTTCTTCTTGGTGGCTATCGGCTCGCCCCACATTTCCATATAGGTTTCTCCAAAATAAGTAACGCTGCTTAAGGTTGATATGGCTAATTTATATTTATGTGCCAGTTTTTCGGTTAGCGCTCTCAACTCAGGCGTCGATAACGCAATCCCCATGTGCGGGTCGATATAAGTAATTTTAAGCCCCGAGGCCAATGCACGTTCAATTTGCGCCGATAGCTCGGTTTCAACCTCATCCATTTTATACCCGCTTTTGGCGAACGATGATGTTGAATGCGGAAAATAGCCTACCTCATCAACTAAACTTGGCACCGCAGTTCGCCCGGTAACCGGCCCCCAGCGGTAGTTTTTCCACTCCGATGTTAAGGTTAAGTGTACCCCTACGCTTACATTCGGATACCTTTTCAAAATCTCAACAGCTTCCTGGTACCATGGGCAGGCAAACTGTAACGAAACGGAAAATGGTAAACCGGTTTTAGCCATCTTTTCGGCAGCCATATTTACAGAATGATTCATCCCTATGTCATCAAGCCTTATCAACAATTGTGGCAATTTATCGGCTGTTTGCGCAGTCGCGGGCCTTATCAAAACCACTATTATTAACAAAAACAGGTACCGGATAAGTATATTTTTCATCAAAATCAGGGATTTACTATCAAAAAATGAAGAATTAAATTAAAAACAGCTAAAAAAGCACCAAAAATTACCATTAATAGTAATAATAAAATGTAAATATTATAAAAATCATTCGCCAATGCATTTATTTAGTGTAACTTTTACATTTATTTAATATCTTGTAACACATAATGCCGGCCTTCCCCTAAAATACCGGCATTAATAGCTATTGATGCATTATATATGGCAACATTATAAGAATATGGTTAACCGCAACTGTTTAGGTAATACCGAACAATTGCATGGTTTGCCCTACTGGAGCAACAGGTTGTTTGCAGCAATAATGACTTATTTTTTACCGCTTTGCCTTGTCACCCTGATTCCCGGTGAGTACATGAGCATCGCTAATCAATTTTATGCACTTGCCGTTTTTCTTTTATTTATCGTAGTTGCTATCTGGGCAGTGGCGTTATTGCCAGGCATAGGCATCCCGGCCCGTAAATCACTTCTTATCGCATTCCTGTACATGCTTGCCATATTTTTGCTCTACTACCTGGGCTGGTATGGGCCTGGTTTGCTTTACTTATTGGCTATAACATTTGTTTGCTTACTTATATTTCATGGCAAACACCCGTTTTGTACTGTTTACATGAACATGCTCATCTGCATTTCGGTAGGGGTTTGTATTCAGTTTAAACTTTTATCCAATGGCATTGCATTACAATATACTATTGGCTCGTGGATAGTGGCATCGGTAAACTTAGTTGTTTTAAGCGCGACTATAGCCAAACTTTTGCCCGCGCTTTTTAATGGCCTGCAACAAAGTAATAACCGGTACGAAACCGTTGCACAAGCCACAAGCGACACCATTTGGGATTGGGATATTATTAGCGATACCATTCAGTACAATTATGGCATGAACCAGGTTTTCGGGTACAAGTTGAGCGAAATTGCCAATGTAAACAACTGGTGGAATACAAAGCTTCATCCCGATGATGCCGAAAAGGTGACCGGGGGGCTTGCACTGGCTTTTACAAGCAAAAGCAATCACCTGCAGCTTGATTATCGATTTTTATGTGCCGACGGCAAGTACAAACATATACTTGACAGGGCTTTGATAATAAGGGATGAGAGCGGTAAACCCGTACGGGTTATTGGCGCCATGCAGGATGTTACGCGCCAAAAAGAAGAAGAACAATGGCTGCGCCTTACCGAATCGGTTTTAAAATATGCTACAGATGCGGTTTTGATTTTTGAGGCCGAAGCCAATGAAAATCAGCAAAGAAAATTAGTATACGCAAACGAGGCGTTTACCAATATTACAGGTTACAGCCAACAGGAAACAATTGGAATGGTAACAGATGTTTTATGGGGTAATAACAATGCAGCCGCCGCTCAAAACAATTTGATGACTACATTTGATCAGCAGGCAGCATTTGAAGTTGAGGTAATTAATTATAAAAAGAATGGCGAACGATTCTGGAGCAGTAAATCGATATCACCTGTGAAGGATTCGGCCGGAAAAACAACCCATTGGATCTCGATTGAGCGCGATGTTACCCAAACAAAAAACCATGTAACCGCTATCGAAAAGCAAAATATTAAACTTAAAGAAATAGCCTGGACACAAGCCCATACCGTACGGACCCCGGTTGCCCGGCTCATTGGCCTGGTGGACTTACTACTTGATGAAAATACCCAATCAACGGATTACGACCAAGTGCTCAATTTCATTTCCGTATCGGTGCATGAACTCGATAACATCATCTTAGGCATCGTACAAAAATCAGAAAACGAGCAGATAAATTTAATGCCCAGACTGGACAATTGATATGTAATAACCACAACGCTTACCGTCAGGTTGAAAGGCCTTCCAACCCTGCAAAATCATCAAACCCCATATTACTCCAGCAACAACGTATCCTCATCGTCGGTAAGGCTTAGCTGAATGCTATCGGCCCCGGCAATACCTTCAATGCTGCCTTTAATGTGCGCGGCGTTTAACAATACTTTATCCAGCTGCTTCTCGCGCGATTTCCACATTTTTTCCATGGCGTCGCGCTCCTTTTGGATAGATAGCCGCATACTCATATATCCTTCACGAATAGCTTTCCACTGTTCAGAAAATTCGCTGCTGGTTAGGTAATCATACAACAGGTGCATTTTATCGCCTTTATTATCCTGCGATTTAATGAGGTTTGATAATTTGATAACGCCATCGCGCAGGATATACGATACCGCCTTTACCTCGTCAAAACTACAAATCCAAACTCCATCCTTCTCGCCAAAACAATCCATCCCCTTTGGGTAGCATTGTGTAACAATAACGGCTACATCTACACCAACGCTTCGCATGTCTTTTTTGAGTTTGTCAATCCAGTCGGCGCCAAAGGTAGCGGTGCGTTTACTTTCGTAAATAATTTTACCACACTCCTGCCCAAACTGGTTACGAACGGTTTGAACGCAATCGGCACCGCGAACGCCTTTACCAACTTCGCTTATTACATCAAACGGAAAATAGTTGCGTAGTAATTCTTCCAGTATCAGCTCCTGTACCTCGCCTTGTAACTGCATCGATCCCTGCTCGGCTTTGCGCTTCATTTCCTCGGCAAGCTTCTTTTGGTCGTCAAGCTGTTTTTCCAGTTCTTTTACTTTTAACTGGTATTCAATATCTTTTATACTATGCCGCTCGGCTTCCTGGCGACGGATCTGCTCGCCCAATTCATTTCGCTGCTCCTGCAATTTACGTTGCAGTGAAAGCTCCATTTCCTCTTCCTTTTGCTGAAGTTGTTTTTCGCGCTGTAAAAACTCCAGTTCCTTTTGTCGCGATAGCTTTAATTTCTCTTCGCTCTCCTGTGCCGAGTTTTTAAGCATCAGCATCTGGTTTTCATAATCCTGGCTGATGGATTTACGCAAATTTTCCTCCAACACCAGTTGCAGCTGTTTTTTCTCGGCATTCAGGCGCTGTTCAAACTCGGCTTTTTGCTGGCGTTCTTTACTCAAAAACTCCTCGTCCTTTTTACGGTATTCCTCCTCCTTTTGGCGGGTATAATCCTGCATTTTAACCCGGAGCTCTTTTTTATACTCCTCGGCCATCACCTCCTCTATCGGAAAACCAAAACCACAACTGGGGCACTTAACTTCTGTAGCCATACTTTTTATCACGCGAAAAACATTTTCGCACCTCAAATATAGGAATTTATACAGCGCCAAATTTTAACGAAAATGTAATACTTGCAGTTATCAATTATTATTTATACATTACATCAATGCAAATTTTACAAATTGGCAAGGTCTTGTGGAGCTACGATTACGAAATCGCGGCGCTTACGTTGATCGATGAAGCCGGAGCCCTTTTTTCGCTAACTCCGCCCCCCCACCATCGTGAGGGTGAAATTATATTGACCCCTACAAACCTTGTTATTGATGGCTATAACTACTTAAATATCCCCCTAAACAAGCTTGAGCAAGTTTATCTTGGATTTGATGATGTTTACAAAAGATCATTAGTACGAAATAATGGTCTTTTTTGCCAACCCTTAAGGCTGCGCTACAAGCAAGGTGATGATACAGCAGTGGTTTATCTTATTGTAGATCTTCGCTTCTTCGGCACAAAAAACCAGCTTTGGTTTGATACCTTAAAACAACTCCTGGCCGACTAAGCCTCTTTTATAGTCCAAACACAGTTTTTCCTGCAACATGTAGCGCTTTGCCAGAAAGCAATCCGGATAAAATACCGCATTATGGGTATTTTTTATTAAACACCAATGTGGCATATTTGGTATTACAAACCATCACTAAAACCCTTTATCTCCTGGCCACCTATTAATTGGCCACCTGTAGCAAAGGCTTACATAATTTATCAATCATTATGAAAAAACTCGGACTACTACGGTTATTTATTTGTTTACCGCTCATCGCCCTTATTATCCCCAACGTTACCGAATCATTAATAAACCCTAATTACAAGGTGCCAATTATACACGTTATAACGGGCGCCGCACTGGTGGTTGCAATTGGCATTTGCACCATCATTATTTATTACCTTCAAAAACAACAACTTAAAGTACAATACCAGCGCAATAAAAATTAACAAAAAGCAAACGGCGTACCCGGTTTACCAGGTACGCCGTTTAGCGTTTTAAACAATATTATAATTATTTTGCTTTTGCAAATTCGCCGTTAGCCTTAATGGTAACTTCGTCGCTCAACATAGCCGAACCAAATTTGCTGCCAAAGTTGAAATCAGAACGTTTGATAGTTCCGGTTAATTGGAAACCAGCATCATCAGCTTTGCTCATTGGGTTTTGGATAGTACCACGATACCATAAATCAAATGTAGCCGGCTTGGTAACTCCAGCCAGGGTAAGATTACCTGTAACTTTATAGTGTTTATCAGATGTTTTTGAAATACCTGTACTGGTAAAAGTAAGTGTTGGTTTGTTAGCAACATCAAAAAAATCAGGAGATTTTAAGTGACCATCGCGCTGATCGTTATCTGTGCTTACAGATGCTGTTTGTACAGTAAACGAAACTTTAGCATCACTAAAATCGGGTTTAGCAGCAACAATAGATGCATCATAAGTTTTAAAGGTACCGTCAACATCATTTACCAATAAGTGGGTAACTGTAAACTTAACATTTGAGTGTGCTTTGTCAACCGTCCAGGTTGTTTGTGCCGAAGCGGCAGTATACAAAAATGCTGACGCTAACAGGATAAAAACTTTTTTCATTTTACTTGCGGGTTTGTTTTTTTATGATCCAAAAATATACAAAGATTTGGAATAACAAGCAATTAAATGTTTAAACACTTAATTATTAAATTACGATGACAAATTACGACTAATTTAGTGGGGTAATAAGCTTTAAGCCAACCTTGTGGTTAAATAGGGATTATATTTACTTAGTGGTTTAGGTAAAAAATAGCCTGTAATACAATCTGGATTACAGACACATATTTGTACGTGCAGTTTGGATGTAATTTTTGATCCGGGGAAAGCTTCTATTCCCTCCGGGAAAGCACAACGTATAGTGTCATAAGACTCTCGGCCGGTTTTCTTATTTGACTCGTGTATGTACTTAATCACCGCGCAATCAAGGGCCCTGTTATATTCACCGTTAACAGGCATTGCTAAACCCAATGTTTCATGGAGATTTTTTAAGCCTTCGTAAGATTCACTTAATATCTCTAATGATTCTGCTTCAACGAGGTTAAGGCAATTTCCAAGTTCAATGATAGCGCCTATTACAAAAGGCGTTTTAACAGCTTCTTTATTTTTTTGAATTCCGTTTGAATTTTCAATGGCATATTGTAAAGCCCGTGTAGGATCGCTTTCCCAAAAATAACTTCCTGGTCCCAGCCAATCCCAAACATTATCACTCGGCCTCAACTCATCCCGTCCCATCAACAAGTTATAACCAACCTCTCTGTCACAGCTATGAAAACCAATAACATTTAATGACTGATAGTCGGACATTAATTACTTAGACTTTGTTATTGTAGATAATTTAGATGTTTCACCTTTTATAGCATCGGTGGTAATTATACCCGCACTTTTTAAAAATGCCATAGCGGTTTCCTTTGACACGTTCGCCTTAGAAGTGACAGCCTTTATAGCGGCAATTTGTTCTTGAACACTTTTAGTTGTCATATTAGAAAATTAAACACAAATATAACGATATTTTGCATACGGCTACCCTATTTTCACTGAGTCGGGGCTGCGGTAAATGGCGTTAATTCCTATCATATTTAACAGACATCCTGCTTTTAGGTTTCGGTTTACACCAACAGAAAAGCTATCTATCTGACTTAGCCTACAATGCCTTTTTTGGCTAAGACCTCTAAGGAACACGTTGGTGATACTATTTTAAATTAAGGCAGATAAATATTTCACTTATCTGCCTCAATTTACTACAATTTACTTAGCCCCAAATACATAAAATAATGAAAGGCCTAATCCATTGCTTATAAAACTGCCGCTAAAGCTATCCGTGCTTCCGTGATTTTGCGCTCCATCATCTGATTTTGAATGGGCATAATAGATATTAGCCAATGTGGCTGATACGCCTATTTTTTTTGTTGGGTAATAAACCAGGCCAAGATTTATACCGGCATTATAACTATCTGTTTTGCTTGAGTTTGAATTTACAGTAGCACCGGGATAATCGTAGGTATATTTTACATTGTACCGGCTATATCCCAGGTAAGGTCCTGCACGTAAACCAAATTTGTCGCCATACATAACATACTTTCTAATAAATATCTGGCCACCGTAATCATGCTGATGCTGCGTTGAGGGCGAACTTAGCTCGCCATTATCGTTACTCGAACGATCATAACTCAAATTGGCGCCAATATCCAACTTATCGGCAATAAAATAACTGTAATTTGGCCCAATACCAAAGCTATTATACTTGGTTTTTGAGCTACTTGAGGCGCCGGTAGATGGGTCGACACTTACATTACTTGATTTTTGAGTGTTGAAAATTAAATTCACACCTAACGTTTGTGAACCTTTTTCGGTTTGTGCTTTTGAAATTTGAAAAGCCAGTAAAAATGCAGGGATTAAAAACAGTACTTTTTTCATATTGTAATAATAGTTTATTGAGCATTTGAAACGGCTTTTATTTGCCTATATTTTACCAATACAGCTATTATTAAATAAATATTTTTCGCGATAATATAAAATTACAACCTGCGTTTAATCTGATTTTAGCACCAAAGCTACCTTCCTTCCAGGCTGTCCCTGTACTCCTTAAGCGCTCTTAGTATCGAAGTTGCGATGGTGAACTGGCCATCTTTTGAGTTCAGGTATTCTTCGTCAGCCGGATTATTGATAAAGCCGGTTTCAACTAACACGGCAGGCATTCCACTTTGGGCCAATACCAGCACACCTTGCTCCTTTACGCCAAAGGTATGGTGGCCATCTGCTTTCTTAACCTGATGAATAATCATATCGCCAAAATGAATGCTTTGCTTACGGTACTTTTGCTGAAAAGCGTTCAGTACAATGGTATTTACCACATTGTCATCGCCATACCCGTTATATTTATTCTTATAATCATCTTCAATAAAAATAGAAGCATTCTCCCGCAACGCCTCACGCTGTTCCTGGCTGCGGTGAAAACCGTAAACCAACACAAGGGTGCCATGCTCTTTGGCTCTTTTTTGAGGCGATGAATTACAATGGATAGAAATAAACAGGTTGCCGTGGTTACTGTTGGCAATTTCGGTGCGCCGGTGCAACTCAATAAAGGTATCTGTACTGCGGGTCATGATGGTTTTAACACCGGGCATTTCGTTATTTACCAAATCGCGCAGTTTTTTGGCAATGCTAAGTGCTATATCTTTTTCTTTTGAAGTAGCGCCGTGCGCCCCGGGGTCTTTACCGCCGTGGCCGGCATCAATAATAAGTGTTTTGAATTTAAAGTGATTTGTAACCGGTTTTGATGCACTGCTTTCTTGTCCGTATAAACTGTTAACAGAAAGCAAACCGAAGAAAAAACAAGCAAATACAAGTATACGCGTACTTTTTAGGCAGATGGAAAACATGAAGAATTTTGTATATAGGTACTTTAAATATTTTAATTATAAATGCCATAATTAAGATATTGTTTGGTGTACTTAGTTTAAATGTATGTTTAATTAAATTCCGCAAAGGTAGTATTAGTTAACACTTTAACGTTATTACGGTTTAAAAATAACAAAATCAAAAAAGCCATACCGGGCAAAACGCAGCTAAATAGCTAATGGCGATAAGCCGTTATTTAATAATAGCTAACAGAATAAGCTTATAGCATCGGGAAGATATAAGCATCAAATGACACCTTGTTTTTATCGGCTGATGGTGGTTAAATGATACGGGCACCAAGGAGACTTTTATCGGCCAACACAGGCATAAATATTTGGATGCTACTAAATGCGCGAACAATTTGGTGTTAACCATGATAAAATATAAAAAATTGAATATCAGATATTTATAAAAAATATATTTAAAATATGTTAAGTTATGTTAACCCCATTAAATGCGTTTGCCCTGAAAGCGATACCGGTATGCAGCGCATATCATGTTTTAATTTATATATTTATGTTTTACTAATTACCATTTGATCTATGCCATTTAGAAAACTGTCGCTTACCCTGTTCCTTTCAGTCTTTTTTGTACCAATCAGTTACAGCCAGCAAAAACAATTGCCATACGGCGACAACGCATCTGTAGGCAAATATTACAATATACGTGGCATTAAACTATATACCGAAACTTATGGCAGTGGGAAACCCTTGCTGATGATACACGGTAACGGCGACAAAATGAGCGCTTTCAAAAACAACATTCCATATTTTGCAAAAAAATATAAAGTTATAGCGGTAGATAGCCGTGCGCACGGCAAATCAACAGATGCTGCTGATTCGTTGAGTTTTGAACAGATGGCCGATGATTTTGCCGCCCTGCTGGATGCAATGCATATCGAATCGGCTTATGTTATCGGTTGGAGCGATGGTGGCATTAATGCGCTGGAACTGGCCATGCGCCATCCCGAAAAAGTTATAAAACTGGCATCGACAGGTGCAAATCTTTGGCCCGATTCAACCGGGTTAATACCCAGCTTATGGAAAGACATGCAGAAAAACTACGCGGCACATAAAAATGAGGCTTGGAAAACTGCCAAAGAAAAAAACGACTGGAAAATATTCATGCTGGATTATGACCAACCGCACATCAAATTAACCGAACTACACAAAATCAAGTGCCCTTCGTTTATCATAGGCGGCGATCACGACCTTATCCCGGTTGAGCATACGGTAATTATTGCTCAAAATATCCCTAAATCCTATTTATGGATTGTACCCAACTCAGGCCACCCTACCCTGCAGGAGCACGCAGATGATTTTAACAAACTGGTGGATGACTTTTTTGAGAAGCCGTTTAATAAAAGATAGTCCTCAGGGCCAAACACGGCTTTCAGGATATACCCTTAAAAATCTTCAATCATTTCAGGGTATATCCTGAATTTCAATTTTAAAAGTAACTACTCCGGCCCAAAAACTGCAGGCGTTAGCCTTATGTATTCCCACGTCCACATTTACTGTACTGCATATCGGCTTCAAATCCATGACAGTCCATGACAGTTCCCGAATTACAATTGCCTACATTAGCTTTACCAATTTAAACCAGTTAAGAGTATGCAAATTATTTTTGGAGTCTTTTTCCATTTTATCGGCGGGTTCGCTTCGGGGAGTTTTTATATCCCCTACAAAAAAATTAAGGGCTGGGCCTGGGAAAGCTACTGGATAGTAGGTGGCATTTTTTCCTGGTTTATAGTTCCGCCGCTGGCTGCATGGTTAACCATACCTGGTTTTGCTAATATCATCAGCCATACAAGCACGTCCGTTATCGGGTGGACTTATTTAATGGGCTTACTATGGGGCATTGGAGGGCTCACCTACGGCTTAGGTGTACGATATCTTGGGGTATCACTGGGCAGCACTATTATACTGGGCCTTTGTTCGGTGTTCGGGGCTTTAATACCATCGGTATATTATGACCTGTTTCCAAAAGAGGGCAAAGATACCTTTAGCATGATGCTGCATAACCAATGGGGCCAGTTTGTGTTATTAGGCATATTATTAAGTGTTGCAGGTATAGTTATATGCGGCAAAGCCGGTATGATGAAGGAGAAAGAGCTATCATCCGATAAAACCATCGCCAACGAAAATAAAGATTATCGTTTTGGCCTGGGCATCCTCGTAGCTGTAGTATCGGGTGTGTTAAGTGCTTGTTTTAACTTTGGCATCGAAGCGGGAAAATCAATGGCCGATACTGCAAACCATCTATGGCAGGCTGCACACCCGGGACAGGGTAATTTTCTGTACCAAAACAATGTAACGTACATTATTATACTATGGGGTGGCTTAACCACCAACTTTATCTGGTGCATGGTGCTAAACGCCCGCAACAAAACGTTTGGTAATTATACCGATAAAAAAACGCCGCTGCTTAAAAACTACCTGTTTGCAGCGTTAGCCGGTACCACATGGTTTTTACAGTTCTTTTTTTACGGTATGGGCGAAAGCAAAATGGGCAACGGGGCCAGTTCATGGATTTTGCACATGGCCTTTATTATCCTGATAGCAAACACCTGGGGACTGGTGCTAAAAGAATGGAAAGGCGTTAGTAAAAAGGCTTTTACTACGGTAATAGCCGGCATAGCGGTAATTATATTATCGGTACTTGTGGTGGGCTACGGTAATTCGTTAAAATAATTATTGAATTATTGATTGACTGAATTATTGATTTGAGCTGCAGCATAGTTTATAATGTAGGTTGCTTACTAACAATGAACGATAATTCACAACGCAATAATTTAATAACTGATAATTCAATAACTCAATAATTCGATAATTCAATAATTAAATACATATGTCTGTCAAAACAACACAATTTAAGCATGTAAGCTACCTGTGGGATGATGCCAAAGCAGCCGGGCTCGCCGGCGATGAGGTAGCATTATTAATATACCGATCCAACTTATTAGGTGCCGATTTGCGGTTAACTAATTATGGCGGGGGCAACACATCCTGCAAGGTTGTCTCCAAAGACCCATTAACCGGCAGCGATGTTGAAGTAATGTGGATTAAAGGATCGGGCGGCGACATTGGTACGTTGAAAAAAAGCGGTTTGGCAGCCCTGTACGTCGACCGGCTGCGCAGCCTTAAAAATGTTTACCGCGGTGTGGAATATGAAGATGAAATGGTTGAGTTGTTTAATCATTGTATTTACGACCTGGCATCAAAAGCACCGTCAATTGATACTCCTTTACACGGCTTTTTACCTTTCAAACATATCGATCACCTGCATCCCGATGCGGCTATCGCTATCGCGGCAGCAAAAGATGGTAAAAAAATAACACAGGAGCTTTTTGGCGGTACTATAGGCTGGGTAGAGTGGAAAAAGCCGGGCTTCGAGCTGGGTTTGCAATTGAAACAATGTTTAGACGAAAATCCCGGCATCCGTGGCATCATGTTAGGTTCGCACGGTTTATTTACCTGGGGCGATACGGCTTATGAAAGCTACGTTAACACATTAGAAGTAATTGAGCGCTGTGCCGAGTACCTGGAAGAAAACTACGGCAAAAAAGCCCCGGTTTTTGGCGGACAAAAAATTGAAAGCCTTGACGAAACAGGCCGAAAAAAGCAGGCTGCCGCAATTGCTCCTATTCTGCGTGGTTTTTGCTCGAGCGAGCGCCACATGGTTGGGCATTTTACGGATGATGCACGTGTGCTGGAGTTCATCAACTCCAATGATCTTGATCGTTTAGCGCCATTGGGCACCAGCTGTCCCGACCACTTTTTGCGGACAAAGATCAGTCCGCTGGTATTGGATCTCACTCCTGGCGAAGATTTGAGCGACGTTAAAGCTTTACAGGAGCGCCTGACACCTGCGTTTGAAGCTTACCGCCAAATGTATACCGATTATTATAACACTTGCAAGCACGAAAACAGCCCGGCTATCAGGGATACCAACCCGGTAATTATCCTTTATCCGGGGGTTGGCTTATTCTCTTTCTCGAAAGATAAACAAACCGCCCGTGTTGCGGCAGAGTTTTACACCAACGCCATCAATGTAATGAAGGGTGCCGAGGCGATATCAGAATATACATCGCTGCCACGCCAGGAAGCATTTGATATTGAATACTGGTTGCTGGAAGAAGCCAAGTTACAACGTATGCCAAAGCCAAAAGCGTTATCAGGCAAAATTGCCTTAATAACCGGCAGTGCAGGTGGTATAGGCAAAGCCATCGCCAAAAAATTTGTTGATGAAGGCGCGGTTGTGATACTAAACGACATGAATGCAGAACGTTTGGAAGGCGCAGGCGAAGAATTTAAAAAGCTGTACGGCAAAGACTCGTATGCCACCGCAGTGCTTGATGTTACCAATAGCGAACAAATTGATTCGGCATTAACAGTTGCCGCCCTGGCTTTTGGTGGAGTGGATATTGTAATCAACAACGCGGGCTTATCCATCTCCAAATCAATTGGCGACCATACCGAAAAAGATTGGGACCTGTTATATGATGTTTTGGTAAAAGGCCAGTTCTTTATTACCCAAGCGGCCGTGGCCATCATGAAAAAGCAGGCTATCGGTGGCGATATCATCAACATTGTAAGCAAAAACGCCTTAGTAAGCGGACCAAACAACGCAGGATACGGCTCTGCCAAAGCCGCACAATTACACCTGAGCCGCTTAAACGCTGCCGAGTTAGGCGCCGATCACATCCGTGTAAACGTGGTTAACCCGGATGCGGTTATCAGCGATAGTAACATCTGGGCCGGTGGCTGGGCCGAGGGACGTGCAAAAGCCTACGGCATCACCGTAGCCGAACTACCTGCCTACTACGCCAAACGCACCTTATTAAACGAGGTAATTTTACCGGCAGATATTGCCAACGCATGCTTCGCCTTTACAGGCGGCCTGCTCAACAAATCAACCGGCAACGTGTTGAATGTTGATGGTGGCGTAGCGATGGCTTTTGTTCGTTAAGCAAATGGTTCGTAGATCATAGTTCGTGGTCTAAAAAATATGTCATTGCGAGCGATAGCGTGGCAACCTCATCGCCAAATGCATTCCGGCCATGCAATCGGCACATGTATGGCTACGAGGTTGCTTCGTCGTTCCTCCTCGCAATGACATAGTTTAAATTACAACAGAAGAGAAATATAAACCGATAAACATGCAATTAGAGAAGAGCATAATTGAAGAAGCTAACCACAAACAATACCCCGCGCACCAACGCAGGTTTGATTTTGTGGCAGAGGATATCAGCGGACTGGACACCATCCTGAAAAAATTAGGTGATTTTAATATCGCCATACCAAGCTGGGCTTTAGGTACAGGCGGCACACGTTTCGGCCGGTTCTCGGGCGGTGGCGAACCGCGCAGCCTGGAAGAAAAAATTGAAGATGTGGGTTTAATTCATGCATTAAACCGCAGCAGCAATTCTATTTCGCTACACATTCCCTGGGATATCCCTAAAAACGCGGATGCTATTAAAGCACATGCCGCACAATTGGGGCTACATTTTGATGCGGTTAACTCCAATACCTTCCAGGACCAGGCAACGCAGGAGTTGAGCTATAAATACGGTTCATTGCACCATGTAGATAAAGCTGTGCGCAAGCAAGCTATTGCCCACAATATTGAAGTCATTAAGTATGGGGTTGAGTTAGATTCAAAAGCATTATCGGTTTGGTTATCCGATGGATCAAATTTTCCGGGGCAACTAAATATGCGTGGCGCTTTTGAGCGTACGTTGGAAAGTTTGCAGGAAATTTACGAAGCCCTGCCAGCCGATTGGAAGGTTTGGGTTGAGTACAAACCTTACGAGCCTAACTTTTATTCGACCACTATTGGCGATTGGGGCCAATCCTACCTGTTATCGTCCAAATTAGGCAGCAAGGCACAAACCCTGGTGGATTTGGGGCACCATTTGGGCAGCACCAATATTGAGCAAATTGTTGCTTTATTACTAATGGAAGGCAAGCTGGCCGGTTTCCACTTTAACGACTCTAAATATGGGGATGATGACCTTACCGTAGGCAGCATCAACCCATACCAATTGTTCCTGATATTTAATGAACTGGTAGAGGGTATGGATGCCCGCGGTATGAACCATGCAACAGCCATTGGCTGGATGATTGATGCATCGCATAATGTGAAAGACCCTATCGAGGATCTGATCCAATCGGTAGAAGCCATTAAAATTGCCTATGCACAGGCCTTATTAGTTGATGTAACCGCACTAAAACAAGCGCAACAGGATAATGATGTAGTTAAAGCACAGGAAATATTGCAGCATGCTTACCGTACTGATGTACGCCCGCTATTGGCCGAGGCACGTTTACGTGCAGGAGGAACGCTGGATCCCCTTGCCTTGTACAGGGCACAGGCCGTACGTAACCAATTGATTAACGAACGCGGGGCAAAAGCGGTATCAACCGGATTATAATATGGCGCAAATACCTGTTATAGCTGTTTTTGATGTTGGAAAAACCAATAAGAAGCTGTTCCTGTTCGATGAAAACTACAAGATAGTTTTTGAACGTACAGCCCGCTTCACCGAAACCCATGACGAAGATGGCGACCCATGCGAAAACCTGGATAGCCTGCGCCTGTCGGTATTTGATTCGCTACGCGAGATTTTTAAGCATAAAGAGTTTGATTTAAAAGCGGTCAATTTTTCTACCTACGGCGCAAGCTTTGTTTATGTAGATGAGGATGGCACCCCGCTTACCCCATTGTATAATTACCTTAAACCATATCCACCAGAGTTGAGCAGGCAGTTTTACCAAACCTATGGCGACGAAGAGCGGTTTGCACGTGAAACTGCCTCGCCGGTTTTGGGCAACCTTAACTCGGGTTTACAACTATACCGGCTTAAATACCAGCAGCCAGAGGTGTTTAAAAAAATAAGATATGCCCTGCACCTGCCCCAATACATGAGTTACCTGTTAAGCGGCCAAATGGTTACCGATTTAACCAGCATAGGCTGCCATACTGCCCTTTGGGATTTTACTGCAAATGACTATCACAAATGGCTAACAGATGAGGCTATACTGCCTAAAATGGCCCCGCTAAAGCCAGCTGATAGTGTTTTACCATCTGTGTTTCCGGGTAGCAGGTTTTGCGTGGGGATTGGCCTGCATGATAGCTCGGCAGCGCTTATCCCCTACCTGGTAAGTTTCAACATGCCCTTTGTACTCATATCAACAGGCACATGGTCTATCAGTTTAAACCCGTTTAACCAGACACCCCTTACCGCAGATGAGTTGAAAAACGACTGCCTTAACTACCTGCAATACAAAGGCAGCCCGGTTAAAGCTTCACGCCTGTTTACCGGGCACGAATATGAGCAACAGGTAAAAAGAATAGCAGACCACTTTAACCGGGATATTATCATTTACCGGACCATTAATTATGACGCAGCGATTGCAGCAAAACTAAACCTGCATAACAGCGGGTTAACGAGCAGCAAACAGGATGGAGAACTACAAAAGTCGTTTTTTGAACAGCGGGATTTAAATGATTTTGCCGATGATATTGAAGCCTATCACCAATTGATGATAGACATTGTTAATCAGCAAACCGTATCAACTAACTACGTATTGCAGGGCTGTAAGGTGCAACGAATTTTTGTAGATGGCGGTTTCAGTAAAAACAGTGTGTTTATGCACCTGCTGGCACTGGCCTATCCCCAGCTGGAGGTTTATGCCGCATCAATGGCCCAGGCTACCGCTGTAGGCACAGCCTTAGCTATCCATTCCTGTTGGAACAGCAAAGCGCTGCCCCATGATTTGATTGAGCTGAAGTATTATTCGGGAGCAAAAGAGGTCGTTTAGATATTAATTTATTCTCCTCCTGTCATTCTGAACATAGTGAAGAATCTATTTTACGCCATGCATAACCGAATGCAAAATTCGCGAATAGATGCTTCGTACCTACCCATGACATGTTTCTTTTTCTGTCATCCTGAGCGATAGCGAAGGATCTATTCTACGCCATGCATAACCGCCAAAAAAGTTCGCGAATAGATCCTTCGTTCCTCAGGATGACAGTCGTTTTTTTTGATTGTCATTCTCCCTTCAGAATTTCGCGAAATTTTACCACTCAGCATGACAGGGGGAGGATGTCGTTTTATACCGCCTTCACCAACCCCACAATATCCCCCACAACGCCGGCGTCTTTAATAATCCTTTCGTGCCCAAGTTCAAAATATTCGTGCGTAATAGTCTCTGGATTAACGCTCAAAAATTCCTGCAAATAAATATAAGGCGATACCCTGTCTTCCCGATCAAAAGCCAGCCAATGCTTTAGCGCCCCGGTTATGTGTTTGCTGTTGATATCGAAATAAGAAGCATCCAGTTCAAAAAGCTCCCTGAAACTTTCAAAAAAATTTTCCTGTGCCGATACCGGTACTTCGGCGGCATTCATCGTGGCTTTAAAGTTTTCTTTTAGTTTAATTAGCGGGGCAATGCTAATCTGCAAAGCCGGTTTAATATTAGTTTCGTTTATGGCTATCACGTTGGCCATGGCCCCCAATGAATGACCTATCATAACATCCGGTGCACCATACCGGCTGATAGTTGCCTCGGCAGCTTTTGCAAATAATATCAGGTTGGATAGTTCCCCTTCCGAACTGCCATTGCCCGGCGCGTCAAAGGCAATGATCTGGATATCATCAATTGCTTTTAACCCGGTTATCACTTCATCAAAATCAATCGCTTTTGATCCCCAGCCATGTGTTATCAAAACTTTTTTGCTGCCATCGCCCCAAATAAAACCATTAAAGTTTAATACCGATTTTGCAAAATGCGGATCGTCAACCGGCAGGGTAAACTTTTCTGCTTCATCTAACAATTGCTGTTGCTGTAACCTCGGCGGCATTTTGGGCGAATAGCAGATGAGTTGCCAAAGCATAGCTGTTAAATCAACATCTTCTTTATTCTCTAAAGCGAGGATGTGGCGGTGCAATAGTTTTAGTTTCTTCATGAGGCTGTAGCGTGTTCAGAAAGCGAATGTAATAAAATGCTTAGTGACCAGCGTCCCGAAAAGGCCAAACCCGCCCTTCAGGGCGCCGGGGGCTACTTCCCTCTGCCCAGCCACAACAAACTATTGATAAGCAACTGGTTTTGCGTATCGTTATCAAAGGTGTAAGATAAAGTACGGTTAGTGCCTCCGTCATAATCCATATCATTGTGGCCCATGTTAAAATAAACCATACGGTATTTTTTATTTGTCCATACCACGGGGTAGTAACCGCTGTGCCATATTTCATATTGCTTAGGCCCGTTACCCAGCGGAAAACTGGCCGAGTCGATAGTTAACAAGATCTCAATATCCGGGTTCTTGCGCAAATCATGCTCCCATCGGTACCATTCGTTAGGCTGGGTTTTAAAGGTGACAGGCAGGCCACGGGTTACCGGGTGTCTAGCGTCCTCTACCCTTAAAATGGCCGGGGTTGGGTGCCAGGTATTGCTTACATATTGGCCTGATCCCAGGAACTCGTTATGGTACCAATCCCAGTTTTGAGGATAATCTGAAGGAGTAAGCGCAAAAGCCGAAAAGTGGAAACCCATCCAGCCGCCCCCGTTTTTTATGTACTTTTCAAACGCGGCACGCTGAGCAGGGTCATCAGGCCGGGTATCTAAAAACAATACCACCTGGTATTTGGCCAGGAAAGCAGCATTCATATTGCTCCAATTGTTAGTAGAATCGTAGGTGAAATTGTATTTTTTTCCTATCTCCGGAAAACGCTTATTGGCCTCGTGCATAAAGCTGATATGGGCCTTATCATTACGACCGGTATAAAAAGCTATTACTTTAAAAGGCTTATTTTTTTGTGCGCCAGCTGTAAAAAA
This sequence comes from Mucilaginibacter ginsenosidivorax, assembly GCF_007971525.1. Classification (NCBI taxonomy): domain Bacteria; kingdom Pseudomonadati; phylum Bacteroidota; class Sphingobacteriia; order Sphingobacteriales; family Sphingobacteriaceae; genus Mucilaginibacter; species Mucilaginibacter ginsenosidivorax. Next base: position 6,039,318 of record NZ_CP042437.1, on the reverse strand, counting down.
ACTCAGGCAAACAATACACAGAATAGCTGTCAGCACAGCGAGTTTTGAAACACGGATATTCATGGTTGATGTTTTGGTTTATTGAGCATAAAGCTAAGCCATTTTTATTCAAAAATAAATAGATGCACATCCATTAAGATTTAAAGTAGTTGTATGATTTGCTGCAAGTCGGTGAAATCTCATGCAACCAGTGAAATCCAGCCAAAAAAACAGCCGCTGCATTACTGCAGGCGGCTGCCCCTAAGCTATTGTCCCTGATTACATAACTTATTATTCAAAAGTATCCTATCTCCATCTTAAAATTAACAGGGGTAATACGGATTCATCATTCGGATTTTACGGCTTTTTAATTGGGGATTTTACGTGTAACTGCTAAATACCACAAATAAAAATGCCCGGTTTGCAGCGCAACCAGGCAGGGGATATTAAATTTAGGTTTATAAGTCGTTATATCAACCACAAGATACAACTTTTTGGAATAAAACCAATTTATTATAATTAAAAAGAAAATATATTTTTCAATTTAGTTAAATAACATAACCAGGTTTCCGCTAAAGCCTATTAAGGTGTAATGCTGATTATAAACCAAAATAATCATCGATACTTTTGCCTATTACCTGTAAAGGAATTTGGTGATTCCCGAAGCGATGCTCAACCACCTCCCAGCAGTCGGCACCTACCTTAGTTATGGTATGAAATGAAGAATGACTAAAAACGCTAAAAACTGTAGTTTTTCCTATAGCCGACTGTATAACCTTGTAGGTTCTTTGGTCAACTTGTAATTCAAATGATTCCATTGTATAGTTTACCAAAACTATCACGCGGGCCGCGCATAAACAAGTGTAAGCACCCCGTGTTTTAACCCATAGCACAGTAGGTGTTTTAACGGGGTACAATGCTGTTAAAAAGGCTCGCGATGCTTGCCAGCTCGTAGGATACAACAACAAAATTGCGTAAATGGTTCGCATAGCTGCCGCTTGGCAAAAATGAAAGTTGGTTTACTCAAAAAATAACTTTCTTGCCAAACGGCCAAAATCTAACCTTAAAACTATTATTTTGCGGCATGAACATCCTCCGCTCGCTTGTAGTTTTTATAGTTGCCGGTTTGTGCGAAATTGGCGGCGGCTATTTAATATGGCAATGGTTAAAACAGGATAAACCAATGTGGTATGGCATTTTGGGCGGCATTATACTGGCCGCTTACGGTGTGGTAGCAACCTGGCAATCGGCCGGCTTTGGGCGGGTATACGCAGCCTATGGAGGCATTTTCATTTTAATGGCACTCCTATGGGCCTGGCGTGTTGACGGTTTTAAGCCCGACAGGTACGATGTAATTGGGGCCCTGGTAGCTTTGGCAGGTGCATGCATTATCATTTTTACACCGCGCGGAAAATAAACACGTTGCTATTCAACGGCATTTTTTTCTATTTGCTGATCAGATTAACGGCATGATCTCCATCATTGTCTCAGCAAAATAATATCTAAAAAGCAATAAATAAAAAAACAAAGCACAGTTGAATTTGTATTATAGTTAAGTTTTACTTTTTATTTAAATTATAACAAAATAATCACTACCTTAGTATTATCATACTAAATGTTAATAATTATGGAAAAATTAATAATATTAAGAATGTTTTTTTGCTTCCCATTATTTGGGTTGCTATTACCAGACGCAGGCGTTTTACTTTCAAAAAACCCGGGCAGCATACCGTTAACCCACATTGGTATTGAAACAGGGCTTATTTTTTGCATAGTGATTTGCACCGCTGCCATTAGCTATGGTAAAAAACGCGGCCAGATATTGGAAGATTAAAACCACAAGTCGTTTTGGGTATTAAGGTTAATGCAGCGGTAATTTGATTCTATCGCCTGGTGAATAACTCAGGTACAAATGGGGCTATTATGCCCCAAAATTCCTCTACCGTATAATTCCACAGATATTTTTGCCAAAATTTCAATACATTGGCTTTCGGTATAGCCTTTGCTCTACCGATATCGGTATTTTTATCGACATTTGATCAACAGCCATTTCTTAAATGAAAAAAGTCCTATTCCTCCTACTTTTACCGGTTACTACATTTGCTCAAACAGCAAACACTTATATCCAAAACGGAAATGCCAGGGCTAATGAAAAAGACTATAAAGGAGCTGTTCAAAATTTCACAAGGGCTATCGAATTAAATGATAAAAGCAGCGATGCTTATTTCTATCGTGCAAACGCAAATGGCAACCTCCGTGATTTTAAGTCGGCCATTGCCGATTATACTAAAACTGTTGCCCTCAAGCCCGATTTTACTACCGCATATTTTTATAAAGCAAATGCCGAAAGTAATGTGCAGGACTACCAGGCTGCTATTGACGATTTTAACCGGGCAATTGCACTGGGGCCCAAAACGGCCGAAATGTTCCTCTATCGGGGCAATGCAAAATCAAACCTTAAAGACTATGCAGGTGCCATTGCCGATTTTACGATAGCCTTACAGCTATCGCCGGATAGGGCAGAGATTTATGAATATAGAGGCATAGCTAAAAACAACAAAGGAAATTTTGCTGCTGCCATTGACGATTATAATATCGCCATCAAACTAAATCCCCAAAAAGGTGTCGTTTATGGGTACCGCGCCGGTGCAAAAGCAAGCATGGGTGACCAGAATGGAGCAGTTGCCGACTATACAATCGCCATAAGTATTAACCCTCAAAACGCCGAAGCTTTTTTATATCGTGCAAATGCCAAAGCCGAACTACAGGATTTTAAGGGCGCTATTGAGGATTACAAGAAGGCAGCCTCGATAAATCCGGAGCTCAAAAATGTTTTTCTTTACCTGGCCAATACCCAGGGCAAAATGGGCGACAGTAAAGGCGCGCTTGACTATTTTAACAAATCAATTGCGCAGCATCCCCAACTTGCCCTGCTATATCTTTACCGTGGTGTAGTTGAGAGCAACATGAATAATTATGAGGCCGCTATGGATGACTTCAACAAGTCAATTAGTTTAGGGAACAGGAGTGCCGAAGCCTACCAAAGCCGGTCATATGCAAAGCTATCTGCAAATAACCCTTCAGGAGCTAAACTGGATGCCGATACTGCAATAGCTATTGATCCTAAAAACATAAATGGCTATATAAGCCGCAGTAAAGCAAAACTGGCCATGAAGGACACCAGCGGCGTAATGGCCGACCTTGCCCTGGCCATAGCCATTAACGGCAAAAGCGACGAAGCCTATTTGGTGCGCGGCGACACTCACCGCGATCTTGGTGATATGGTGGCGGCTATAAATGATTACACAAAAGCCATTCAGGCAAATCCAAACTACACGTACGCTTATTTAAACCGCGCTATTGAAAAAGATAAGATGAATGATAAGATTGGCGCTGTAAGGGATTTTGAAAAACTGATAGCTATAGCACCAAAAAAAGAAGAAGCTTACACACGGCTGGGAAATGTGAGCAATTTTTATAAATACACAGCCAATGGCGTACAATTATTTACCGCCGCTATCGCGCTAAACCCGGTCAATTCAAATTTCTACCTGCACCGCGGCGAGGCTAAGGCTGCAGGAGGCGATCTTGCCGGTGCATTGGCCGATTTTGACGCGGGCCTGGCTAAAAACCCTAAAAACACCGCCATACTACTTAAACGCGGCTTGGTTAAGGCTACTAAAGACGATTACGCGGGTGCAATGGCCGATTTTAATACCTCTTTAAAAATCGATTCCACATCTGATGCCGCGGCTTTGCCGTATCAAAATAAAGGCTACATAGAAACCAAACAAGGCAACTATAAAGCAGCTATGAAAGACCTTGACAGGGCTGTTTCCATATTTTCAAACGAAGAAACTTTTTTATTCAGGGGCGATCTGAGGCTTATTTTAAAAGATTATGCAGGCGCAGCAGACGACTACCATAACGCCATTTATCTTAACCCTACCTACGCCAGGGCGCTGGCTCATAGCGGCATAGCCAAAAGCTACCTGGGCGATGCGCAAGGTGTAAATGAAGATTTTGCAGCTGCCCTAAAAGCCGACCCCAACAGCGCCGATACCTACACCGACCGTGCCGCTGCCAAGGTAAACCTAAAGGATGCCGCAGGTGCAGTTGCCGATTGCAACCAGGCTATAAAGCTTAATTTGAAACACTCACGTGCCTATTTGCAACGCGGCCTTGCCAAAATAGCGCTTAATGATAAAGCTGGGGCATGTGCCGATATGAATAAAGCCGCCGAATTTGGATCGAAAGATGCCCCGGCGGTTATTGCAAAGTATTGCAAATAACAAGAATGGCACTTATAGTCCGGAAAACCTTAGGCCCATAAAAAAACCAGGCCTCATTACGAAACCAGGTCCATTTATATTTTTTGACTTTTAATTCTGATTTTAGGGTTACTAAACCGCTTTTCTGCCCTCATTGTGCAGTTGATCGCGCAACTCTTTCAATTCTATTTCATAGGCACGCATACGCGCCTGCAAAATATCAACCTCAGTACGCATCATTTGTATTTCGGTAATTAATTTGGCCGATTCGGGTTTGTTGATCTTTTTTTCGCCGGTACCCAGAATAAGCCATTCTGGCGAGTATTTAAGCTGGAAACAAAGTTTTCGGATAAGATAGTAACTAATATCCTGTTTTTTGTTAACCACCTTGCTGATAAAACCCTGGTCGACACCGATAGCCGTGGCTAAGCCCATTTGGCCGCCGTGCTCCTGTACAATTACTTTTAACCGTTTTATTATTGCTTCGTCAGACATATTATGCCTGCAATAATAAGCAATTTGTTCATTAGTTCAATTGGTTCATTGGTTCATTGGTTCATTGGAACGCGGGCATAGAGGGCAAAAACTTTAAAGCACAAAACAATCATTGGCCCTAGCTGGTGATCCAACCAGATAAGACCAATGAATTAATGAACAACTGGCCAGTTAGTACCGTATTTCTTGTTTCGGAACCTCCACCATGCGTAGTAATTCGCTGAGATGCTTATTATATGTGGCAATACTTATTCGTCCTGATTTATAATCAGATGTTAGCTTTTGAAATTGTTGTTCGGCGTTTGAGGGGGCAGAGGTATTGTTAAAAACACTATTTAACCTATCCAGCTTTTGGCCAAGGCTTTGCATTAGCAATAAAGGCTCAACATCGTTGGTTTGATGTAATATTTGATTCACTTTACGGCGCTGTTGTTTATCAAAGTATAATATTAAAAACACAGCGGCGGATCCCAGGATTACAAAAAAGTAAAAAGCGTCCATAACATTAAAATTAATTGTAACTAACTACTTGTGTAATACGCTAATTTTAAACCTTTGGTTGCCGAATATTTAATAAAAGTTTTTAACAACTTAACAGAGGGTTAATTAAAAAAAGGCCAGGGTCAAGTGTTTTACCCTATTTATTGTTTTAACAGTCCATAATTAACAAGCTCTTTTTTTATCTGCTTTAAAAAGCGGTACTTTGTATTTACTTAATATAGTGCAAACAAAACAACATTTTAAAACGCTTACATTATATGAAACCAGGAGATAAGGTAATTTGCATTAATGACAAAATAGATCCAGAAAAAAGCGAAGAAATACGGCGCGATTTTGAGATTTGGATAACCAGGGATAAGGAATATACCATTCGTGAAATATTGGATAATAATGGCATTGTTACAGGCATATTATTGGAAGAAGTACACAATTTCCCTAAGTTTTTTAAACTTATAAACCGTTTCCAGGAACCTGCGTTTGCCCAATGGCGCTTCCGTAAGCTAAATTATGCCAGCCAGCCGGCAGAGGCACTAAGCGAAGTGGAGGAACTGATAGAACAACTGGAAAAAGAACAGCAACAGGTAAAAGTAAAATAGTAAATCAGATAATAAATCAGGCCGGCGAAACTCATATCATATATTAAATAAAGGATCTATAGCCGAATTAGAAATGAATTAAAATCAACGTACTAAATTTTTATTATGCTGATTTTAATTCATTTTCAGGCATCCGGATTGCAGAGCACCAGATTAAAGCTGATTGAGCAGGCGCAAAACATATGTAATAAATTCCAATTGGCATAAATTTAATCATAAGTTCCGGCAGCTTCCGTTTCTACAAGTTGAGTAAGTATAGCCTTTAATGTTGCTTCCCGCGCCCATTGTTGTTCCACAGCCGATGCATCCTCCTGGTACCATTTAAGCGGGCTATTAATTTCGATGCGGGCTTTATACACAAAGTTTTTTGTGGGGTGCATTTTGCTACCCTCGTAACTATTAAGATTTTCGTTCTTAATTACTTTTGCAAAATCCCGTGCTTTTACATCCAGCTGTAAACACTCATCCAGCGAATTTTTAAAATCCTGCTTGTCCTCCAGCCATAAAATCAGGATATCATCTGTAAGGTCATGATCGGCAATGGCTATACGACTGTAATCGTAATCAACAGATATAATCATCCACCATAGTTGATCTTTTAATTTTTGTGCAATTTTCATTTTTAGTTAGTTTATTGGTTCATTTAATCATTGGTCATTACCTGGCAGGGGACTGCCGGCGTAAGTGCTGCAAACTGTTATCTGCAAACTGACAACTGCTGTCCTTCAATCCGGCAACTGCAAACCGCTCAACGGAAAACAGGCATCCAGCCGGGGCTGTGTTTCTGAATAGCGGTAATTTCTTTGCTTAGTTTTTGACAGGCGGCCAAATAGGCCTGGTAACGCAGCAGCGGTTCGGGAAGATCATTATTACCATCAACAGTAAATTTCTGCGACAATAATGTCGGCGTATTTGGTTGGTTTAAGGCTGAGTAGGCGATATGCATATATTTAAATTTTTGATTATTTATATTTTCTATTATTAATTGCTAAAACATTCCTCTGTATTTAATTTCTTTAAAATTTATGCAATTAAATTTGTTTTTGATTTAATTTAACTTACATTAGCAATGAATAACAGGACAAATATAAAGAATTATCTTTAATATAATCAAGAAAAATCTGTAATTATTTTTTACCATGGATGATGTATCAAAACCCAATAAAATCAAAACGATTCGCCCCGAAACATTGGAGTTTATTATCTTGTACACTCAATTAAAAGGAAAAGCGTTTGCAGGTAATGCGCAGCTTGCAGAAGCGTTAGGCTTTAACTCGCCCAGCTCCATAACGGAAATTGTAAAGAGCAGGCAAAATATCGATCCAGAAAAATTCAGGATTTTTAAAGAAAAATATAAAGATTTTATAAACAACAAGAAACCCACCATTAATCAAGAAAAAATTACAGTAAATAAAGCAGAAGAAGGCATCCCGATGTATGAAATTATTGCAACCGCATCGGGCGTAGAAGTGTATAATGATATCAATGATTCCCAACCAGTGGGGCGCATGAACTTCCCAGGCATCGAGGATTGCGATTTTGCTTTGCCGGTTTGGGGACACTCCATGTATCCATACCTGGAAAACGGGTGCTGGGTAGCTTTAAAAATTATTCACGATAAGAAAATATTACCGGGCGAGGTTTACTATATTGAGTGGGGCGATTACCGTATGTATAAAAGGCTACTGGCCGGCGATAGCCCCGATGAAGTAATAGCCCACTCGGATAACACTACCGAAATGATTGGTAACCGCCTTAAGTACGCCCCCTTCCCTATCAACATTGCCGATATTAAGAAACTTTGCCTTGTAAAGGATATTCATAAAAAACACAATCATTAACCGAAAAAGAACCGATGTGCAGATACTGCTTTTAAGAGATTGTCGGACTCATCCTGAATATGATACAATCGAGCTCGGTTTTTATACTTTCAAGAAGTTCGTCAATTTCGGGCTGAGACATATCTTCCCTGAAGTCATTCCGGGCGGTGTTACTCAAATATTGCAGATAAGGAGTAATCATGAGGTTATGCTTTTTATTTAAACGATCGCCATCATAAGCTATCATTTTAAACAGTTTACTAAGATGAATAAAATAATTTCGCTTAGTTAAAGCCTCAATATCAGCCGATTCCTTTTTTATTTGTTTCAAAAACTCTTCGGGAATCATAATTTATTATTTAACTTTATAACCCGTTGTTTGTATGCCTTAGCAAAGGTATAAACAATCGGGCGACTCCCCTGCACCGTATTTAATTTATATTGCAGTGGTATCTGTACCAAAACATAAATTTCAGCGTTATTATATTCCTAAATGTTGTAAAACACTTTAATAAGTGTTTCGTTTACTAACGTAAATAAAAAACATGGCAAGCCAGGTAGCACAATTTATCGCCCAGCAACTTAGCGTTGGCAATGCCTTGCAAAATATCCTTTTTTACGGGATGTTGGCTTTTTTAGTTTGCCTTATTGTGGCGCAGTTACAAACAAAACATCTGCTTATAAGGCATCGTACAGTTTCTAAGTAACAAAAAGAATTTATCTGCCCGGTATTTCTCATCTTTAAATTTCCTGCACAGTGTAAGCTGTCAGCAGATTAATTTTAATTTCGACATTTAATCATTATCGCTAATTTCAATATATGCTTATCAGGCTCGCTACATTAAATGATATCCCTTTTATAATGGAAGTTATAGCAGCGCTTATACCCGAAATGATTGCCTCTGGCAACCTACAATGGGATAGCACCTATCCCAACACAAGCGTTTTTAAAAATGATGTCGACCTTGGCTACCTTTGGGTAGCCGAAATAAATGGCTTGGTTGCGGGCGTTGCCGCTATAACAACCAAGCAGGAGGCAGAATACACACAAGTAGGTTGGGATATTAACGAGGAGGCCATTGTTACACATCGGCTGGCGGTGAGCCCGAATTATCGAGGTCTTGGCATAGCTGCCGCATTATTGAAGCAAGCCGAATTTGAGGCTGCCCGGCGTGGCATAAAAACGCTCAGGATTGATACTAATACCCATAATAAGGCCACTCAAAAGCTATTTCCTAAAATGGGGTATGTTTTTGCAGGAGAGATTGGCCTGAATTTCAGGCCCGGCCTCAGATTTTATTGTTACGAAAAACGGCTCGATCAGCACATCAGGTGATAGTCCGCAATTATTGCCTGTTTTTTATACAACAACTTACAAACACCAAAATATATAACGTTTTTAGCCTATAAATCCCTTAATAACATTGATTCATACAATAGTTATTAACAATTGACCGATTTATTAACACATACTAAACATTCATATACAATAACCATATATTTATTTCAGCCAATGCCACAGCTAATACTCCAAAACTGTGCAAACTAAATTATAAACGAAAGAGAGAAGAATAAAGATGGATCCTGTAATGTCACTTTTAATTAGTGGTATCGTTGCCGCAATTATTTTAGTTATGCTTAACAAGCAACAAAGTAGCAAGGTAAGTAACAACATCTATTCAGATGATGTGCAACAGCTTTACCTGCTCACAACCGCAGAATATAAAATTAACGCGCTAGAAACAAAGCAGCAACTACGGCGTGAAAAAATTGAAAGCAAAACAACAGCTTTGCCAGAAATTGAGCTTGAAATAGCGCAATTAACCCAAGCCTTTAATGAGGGTAAAATTCATTTAAACGAGTTAAATAGCAAACTCGACAGCTTATTGAGTAAATTCAATACAGATGGCGTTGAGTTATCACAAGTTTTTTAACCGGCCGCTATCAACATAAAAGCAACTTGCTCCGGGCGGGCTTGGTTTTGTGTATTTTACGTAGCCGTTATTTTATAACAGCTACGTAACCAGATAATTTTGCTTGCCCGTTTTTAGGATCAATGATGTAGTAATACGTTCCGGACGGTAGCGCGTTGCTATTGTAGTTCCCGTTCCATGCTTTTGTATAATTTACCGATCTGAATACCGAAACTCCATAACGGTTAAATACACTTACTATACAACCGGGATAATTTGCCAGGGCCGGTATGTTCCAGGTATCATTATAGCCATCGCCATTGGGCGTAAAAGCATTGGGTATAACTATTGGTGGTGTTATACAACCACTTTCTGGCGAAAGGCTTATATTGATAATATTTGATTGTGCCGGTGTGGGTGCCACACACTTGCCGTAGGTTGTCATAAGGCAATAAACCTGGTCGCCACCGGCTAAGGTTTTGGTAGTATAAGTATCGTTAACACTTACCATCGTGCCATTAACATACCAAATGTAAGTTGGCGCACCTGCAGATGTTTGGTAGTTTAAGGGTATAGGTGTAAAGGTTATTTCGTTTCCGGCACATACAGGCATGGTTACAGAAGCCGAAATAGTTACCGTACTTACCTGTATTGGCGTAGCAATAATATCAGCAGTTTCAGATACCGGCGAGGAAGCCGGTATGCATCCATCATTATTAATTACTATACAGGTAACTTTATCGCCATCCGACAGTGTACTTGCAGCAAAAACACTTCCCTGATTATTAATTTGCTGTCCGTTTACCATCCACCGGTAAGTAGGGCTACTGCCTGCGTTTGTAGTGGTGGCCGTAAAAGAAAGCGCAGCACCGGAACACGAACTAACTGCCCCATTTGGACTAATGCTAACCGTTGGAGAAACAACCGGCTTTAACAACACTTTAATTGTGTTTGATTGAACAGGTGTGGGAGCTACACATTTACCATAAGTAGTCATAAGACAATATACTTCGTCGCCATTGGCAAGGGCATTAGGGGTGTAGGTATTATTACTGCCAACCTGCACGCCGTTCAAATACCAGACATAGGTTGGTAAACCCTCTGATGTTTGATAATTGGCCGGTAACGGTGTAAATGTAACCGGCATTGCCGCGCATATTGGCATGGCAACCGATGTATTGATAGTTACACTGCTTGTTTGTAACGGTGTAATAATAATATTCGCCGGTAAAGATATGGGAGAAATAATTGGATTGCAGCCATCATTGTTGATAACTGCACAGGTTATCCTGTCGCCGTTTACAAATGTGTTGCTGCTGTAGGTTTTCCCGGTGCTATTTGTAACCGGCAGGCCGTTTAACAGCCATTGATAAGTTGGATTAACACCTTCGTTTACGGTAATTGCTGTAAATAAAAAATCGCTGCCTGCGCAAACACTAACGTCGCCAACCTTATCAATTCGTACGGTTGGCGGGGCTTCGTCCGGTCTGTAAATCACCTTAAGAGTGTTTGATATGGTCGGCGTGCTGCAAGGTATACTGGTATTTGTAACTATACAGGTAATCGCGTCGTTGGCCTGTAAAGCATTGCTGGTGAAAACAGCGTTATTTAAGCCAGCATTACTACCGTTTACCTGCCATTGATATTTAGGACTAACGCCCGTATTAGTTACTGTAGCACTAAATGACACTGACTGCCCAGGGCATGTAACATTTACCTGCCGTATGCTTATCGTTGGCGCCACCGACGGATTAACCGTTATTACAAAAGTAACCGGCACACCCGGGCACACACCCAACGAAGAAGTAGGCGTAACAGTAATAGTTGAGGTAATAGGAATAGCGCTATTGTTTTGAGCAGCGAATGAGATAGTTCCTGTTCCATTTGCTGCAAGCCCAATGCCTGTGCTACTGTTTGTCCAGCTGTAACTATCAGCAGTCCCCGAAAAAATAATAGGAGTAATTACCTCTCCATTACAATAAGCGCCGGGGTTGGGCACAGCATTTACCACTGGTATTTTAAGCACAGAACTGTTCACCGGTACTAAAACATCAGCGGCGCCGGCCGACGATAAAATTACGTTGTCTGCATAGTTACCAGCTATGGCGTTGTCTTCAAGTTTTATATAAACCTTAACCGGATTCACTTTATCGCCATTTAAGGCAAGGTAAAGCAATTTATTATAGCCCAGGGCCGGACTTGCCGACACCAGGAAACCTGCAGGCGCTGCAACTTTTATATTTTCGGACAATTGAACACCCGATGCGGTAAATTGCTGATATGAGGTGGCACCGCCATTTTCACAATTACTTATATTTCCTGTTACAGCCGATGCCGAAACATTGCCTACAAACTCTGCAACTTTTATATTCACAGTAAAGCTACTGCTACCTCCTGCATTGTAAGCAGTAACCACATAATCAGTAGCCGGCCATATAACCGTTGGCGTTCCGGTTATAATACCTGTTTTAGGATCAAATACTAAACCGGGCGGCAGGGCTTTATCAATAGTATAACCCGTAGCAATAACCTTTTTGATAATATTGCCATTGAGTTCAGATACCAGTAAGTTGCCCTCGTTATCCAAAATAATACCCGCCGGAAGATTAAAATAAACCTGGCTGCCTACCCCGCTATTTGTGCCTTGTGGCCCGCCGCCTGCTATAGTGGTAACAACGTTATCCGGAGATATTCTTCTTATTTTGCCGTTACCCCAATCGGTTACATATAAATTTCCGGATTTATCAATAGTGATACCGGTAGGCGAAGCAAAACTTGCTGCCGAGCCCGTGCCATCATTTGCACCAAATTGCCCGCTGCCTGCTATAGTAGTTACATCACCAAATGGCGTTACTTTTCTGATCACATTCCCTTTTTGCTCGGCCACATAAATATTACCTGCGGCATCAACAACCATACCGGCAGGCTGGTTAAAACTGGCGGTATTGTATTTACCATCAACTGTGGCTGCTGCCCCGCTGCCAACAAATGTGTATACATAGCCAGTAGGAGAAATTTTGCGGATAAGGTTATTCCCATCAGATACATACAAGGTACCGGCGGCGTCAATCGCTATTGCATTAGGGTTAATAATACTGGCAGCCGTACCTTGTCCATCCAACGGCGTACCAATTAATAAGCCACCTGCAAATACGGTAATTGTGCCATCAGGCACAATTTTTAATATATTGTGGTTATTATAATTGGCTACAAACAGGTTCCCTGCAGCATCCCTCACCACCCCATGTGGCAGGTTAAATTTGGGGGAAGCAAAATTGGGGCCGCCTGGAATCCCGTCCGGGGCAAGTGTTGATACCTGCCCGGCGGCCGTTATCATCCGGATGCGGTAGTTATCTGCATCGGCAAGGTAAATATTGCCCGCGGCGTCAATCGTCATCCCATACGGCTCCGTAAACTGCGCCTGGTTTATGTTGCCATTTTGTGTTCCGTGTAAACCGGTGCCCGCAAATACATCTGTCTGTCCATAAACCGTTGCCGGCACCGGGCCGCCGGTATTAGTCGGATTTAATGCTGGTATGCCTGTGCCAACTTTATAAACGTTTGGTGTTGTATAAGTAATTACGGGCGCCTGCCCAAAAACAGTTAAAGCCGCCAGCCAAAGCAGAAAGAATACCCCGATTTTTACAGATGCGCGCACTTGCTTAGGTTAAATTACAAACCAACCATTGCACGTTTTTATTCTTCACAAATTGCAGAAAACAGATGCAGGTTTGGGCATATCAGTATAAAGTATATGGCTTTATAAAGCCACATAATCATAAACTAATTTATACATTTATTTCGAAAATACTAATAGCCGGCATAATCATTTAAAATTGTAGCGCAACGGGAAATAACCCCAATAAAAAAGCCAGGCAATGCCCGGCTTATATTTTAAAAAAGAATAAATTTTAAAGCTCTTAGTTGCGTCTGAAACCGCCTTTACCACCGCCGGTGTTGCCACCGCCGTTAAAACCAGGACCCTTATCTTCGGCTATGTTAACCGTAATCCTGCGTCCATAATAACTTGCGCCATTCATACACCTTATCGCTTCCTTCGCTTCGTTATCGTTCACCATCTCTACAAACCCAAAACCCTTACTCTCTTTTGTTTCGCGGTCTTTAATGATTCTGAGGGACTTAACCGGCCCAAAATCACCAAAAACTGCTGTTAATTCGGCCTCATCTACTTCTAAAGGAAGCCCTGCAATAAATACTTTCATCAATGTCTTTAAAATTTGTATAAAGGTACAAAAAATAAGGGGAATTTTAGCTGTCGCCGTTGTAAATAGCTTAGTTGCAACGGCTTTTTTACCTTTAAATTACGCAAATAATACTGGCTTACAATATAAATAACTGCTGTTAAACCGAATGATATTTATTTCAACTGAAGCTCAAAACTGCCTTCTACACGATAAAATGGAGAGTTTTCTTTATCGTCTTTAGCTAAAAAGGTAAAAAATGTACCTTTTGCTATCATATTATCTTTGTTGTATTTATCAATGGTGATTTTGCCCGAGTCGTCCTTGCCAACAAACTTAGTCAGCGTGTATTGCAGCAGTGGTTTTTTCTCATCAACGGTAAATAAAAACTGGCTGCCGGCAACCTTGCTGTTAATACTGGCCGATGCAAGACCTTCCGAGCTTATACCAAAGCTCATGGTATGGGCTTTATTAATGGCCGTAATGCCAAAATATTTGTTATCGCTGTTATGAACGTTAATGAATGCTATTGAATCGGTACCGGCGTCAAAAGTGTAGGTAGAGTCTTCGATAGTTATTTTTAACACACCTTTACCAGCTAAAAAATTACCGGGAGTATTAATAATACCTAAGGCAGTACTATCAGCTGCAGTTACCGGCTTAGTGGTCTCCATATCCTTAACACTCTCATCTTTCTGGCATGATGAAACCACCACCGAAATGAGCAAGGCATATATCGCAAACCATTTAGTAAACCGGATACCGTTCATAGGCTAATTGATGGTTAAAGCTAACAATAAAAATTCTAAAATTTTATCAATACAAATTAATTCAGTAAATATTTAACTTTTTTTAACGCACTTATGATAAATAAACAACGTTGCCTTATTATTGTTCGGGATATTATTAAAAATATCCCCCGTTAGTCAAAAAATATAATTAATTAACAACCTCTCCGAAACACGATTTGCACCCTTTATCCGGTTACTTTTTACATACCTAAAAAACTTCGCCCACGTTAATGAACAATCCCCTGGAGCCCTGTCGGCCAAAGCCGTAGTCAATGGCTATATTTGTTTTTGATACTTTATTAAGTTTAATGCGAAGGCCCGGCCCGTAGCCAGGCTGTACAGCCTGCAAACCACTGCCCGGTGCTGCCGAAAACGATTGGCCATTTACAAACATTACCCCACCCAACAAACCATTGCGGGTAATTTTAAAGCGGTACTCCCCCTCAAGATACATCATCTGGGCGCCACGAAAACGCCCCTGGATATAGCCCCGCCCGGTTGTGAAATTTTGATCGTTAGCCGTAGATGGCAAATCGAGGTAAGCAGGGCGACCGTTAAGTATAAGCCAGTTGTATGACCATATGGCAAAAACGTTATCTGAGTTACCTGGCAAATGGTAGTATTTCCTGATATCAATAATAAGCGAACGCCAGGGTGTTGTGCTACCTAAAAATGTAAAGTTATCCCGGTAGGTTATTGCTGTATAAAAACCGCGCGCGGGGTTTATAGAATTGTCGCGGCTGTCAAATAATGCATTAACGGTGAGGCCGGTTGATATAGCACGCTTTATGGGCCCGTATTTTTCGTAATCAGACACACCACCGTTTAGCTGGCCTTTTTCCTGCATATTCCAGCGGTCGTCAAAAATATAGCCCAGGCCGGCAAAAAAATTCCCGCCAACGTTTCGTAACACCGTTTCATTAATCCTGAAAAAAGAGTAATCGAGCGGATTTTCGTTGGCGATATTAGAGTGACTGCCAAGGCCAAAGGTGCTCTGCGGGTATTTAAAATACCTTAAATCGCTGATGATATTAAATTGATTGTCCCTTGTCCAGATACTGGCCAGCAGCGGGATGATAATTTGTTTCTTTTCGGTATAGGCAGGGTTTACGGTTATTGTAGATATACGGGCTTTTAAAGCTGTGCGGAAAGCGATATTACCGGATATGGTAGCCGCCAGTGATGTTTGCAAAGTATAACCAAAAGCCGGTAAAATGGAAATAACCGGCTTTGTGCCGATAGAATCGACCTTTGCATTTTTATCAGCCTTAACAAAAACCGAACTGATAACATCAATAATGTCTTTTTCATTCGCCGTATCGGCCGGGGCAGCAACAATAGTATCCTTAAGTTTGGAGTGACCAAGCGGTATATATTTTTTATCCTGCGCATGCAATACCGTGCAACTGAATAACAGGGCAATAAGGGCAAAACTAAAACTGAATATTTTTTTGCCAGGCATTATTATTGGCATTTTAAAGTTCGGTAAAATTGCAAGTATAGCATAATTATGTTACTTACAACTGCCTATTGCGCCTTTAACCGCGGATCGAAGGTAAATTTGCTTACGCTACGAATTTTAATTTTTTCGAAATCCGGATGGGCCGGGTTAAGCAGGTAATTATATTCCAGGTCAATAATTGCCGATGGCACTTTTAAAATCGCAGTTTCCATTTTATGCAGCCATTCATCGCCCAACTGTTGGGTAATGGGATAATTGATCACCTTAGCCCATTGTGGGTTAAGGTTGTTAAGTTGCTCAATCGTTATTTCGGTGATAGCCAACTTATCCGGAACCTCAATAATGATCACCGAAAAATCGCCGCTCTGCAATGATGTCCCCACCGAATGGGCAAGTTTCTCCAAACAGAAAAGCGCAAGCGAGCCACCGGTGTAAATTACATACTGCCCCAGCGAGTTCCATCTCCCGTCGATACCCGAACCTTTACGGTCATGGGCATATTTGGTTTGGCTTATGCGGTAGGTGAGCAAGTTTAATTATTGAATTATCGATTTACTGAATTATTGATTTAAAAAGTCCTGAATGTTGAATTATTGGTGCAATCATCTGAATTTGGAACAACTGTTCACAATCAATAATTCAATAATTCATTCAATAACTAAGCGAGTACCCCGTAATCAATACGAACAAGCTGGGCTATTACAATGTTTATGCCGGTGATGGTATCAAGCAAATCAAAGGGAATGGCATCAATGCCGGGGTTATAATGTTTTAACCAGCTTTTAAATTCATCAAGCGTACCAAAGGTATCAAGGCCTTTATTAAAAAGTTCAAAAAGCTGGATGATGTGCTCACTCAGGCCCTGGTTTAAACCTCGTGAACCCTGGATGTGTTTACGCAGGGTTGGCTCGGTGATATCAAGCCATTTGGCAACATCAATTTGCGTAGCACCCGTAACACGAATTAAATCGGTAATGGCGGCAGATTGCAAGCCGTGTTTTATAGCACCAAGCTTGGCCAGCGGCGATTTAAAATAAGTTTCGTAGGGCACAAACAAATCATGTAACATAAATGCCGATGCATCATGCTCAGGTATTACATACGGTTTTGAAGGCGCCTGCTCGCCCGTTGTTGTGGTATATTGCCCTTTTACTGATTTCATACACAAATGTAAATATTTTCTTTTTAAAAAGAAAATATTTAGTTCATTGATTCATTGGAACGCGGGCATAGCGGACACAGTGCGCGATTATTTTTTTACAGAATGCTCCTACCTGGTAATCCAACCAGACAAGACCAATGAACTAATGAACAAGTGAACCAATGAACGAATTATTTTACCAAAAAAATTAGCATAATTAAAAAATAATCTTTACATTTGATTCTACTTTATGCCAATCGGCATTTTAAACATAAAACATGAAAACTTCTTTTAAATATGCACCTGCAGCCCGGAGGATGCAGATGGTGAATGACTATTTTGAATATGTTAAAGGTGAACCATCGCCGGATACATCAACAACCGGATCGAAAAAAAACTGGATCCGCGAACCGGAGATACCCACAATTCGCGGTCTGGCGTTGTTTCTGAACTTTAAAAATATTGCTGATTTTGAAGATCATGAAAAAAAACGAAGTCACCGAAAGCCACTCCGATATGCCCGTTTTAGAATAGAGGCAGCCTACGAACAACTTTTGTTCGAAAAGCCCACAGGCGCCATATTTGCCTTAAAAAGTATGGGATGGACTGACAAGCCCGAAGCAACCAAAACACTAACCGAATCACACAAAACCCTCAAAGTTGAAATAACCAGCACAGGTCCCAAACCCGCATCTACCGAAAAGGAAGTGGATGTTTTGATTTGAAAACTGTGAGAATTTGAAAATTTGAAGATTTGAGAATTTGAAAATGGATACCTCAACCCCAATGACCTAATGACAGCGAAGCGAAATGACCCAATGACCAATGACAGCGAAGCAAATGACCAATTAACCGACCCCAGATTTGAAGTATCTATCCTGTTTGGGCAAAATTATAATACCGATGCCCATGTTGTGGTTAACCAGGGAGGTACAAGCTCGGGCAAAACGTATGCCATTGGGCAGGTGCTGTTCTGCATAGCCTGCCAGGCACCCAAGCAAGTTATAACCATAGTGGGCCAGGATATTCCAAATTTAAAAGCAGGCGTGTTGCGCGATGCGTTAAGTATTTACAATAGTTCGGCCGTATTACAAACAGCGGTAAAAAGCTACAATAAAAGCGACCGGATATTTGAGTTTCATAACGGTACCATAATCGAATTTAAAAGCTATGCCGATCCGCAGGATGCAAAATCGGGCAAGCGCGATTACCTGTTTATAAACGAAGCCAACGGTATAAGCTATGCTATCTATACCGAACTGGCTCTGCGCACCCGTAAGCGTATTTATATAGATTATAACCCCAACAGCACCTTTTGGGTTCATGAGCAGGTAATAGGCAGGCCGGGCGTGCAAACCATCATATCCGATCACAGGCATAACCCCTTTTTGGATGATGCCGTAAGGGCTAAAATAGAATCGCTGAAAACCGACGATATCGAATTATGGAAGGTGTATGCCCGTGGCCTTACCGGTAAAATATCCGGCCTCATATTCCCTAATTGGTATGTTTGCGAACAAATTCCAGCCGAAGCCAGGCTAATTGCCACCGGTTTGGATTTTGGTTTTACCAACGATCCTACAGCCTGCCTGCAGGTATATCAGCAAAACGGCGAGCTATGGATACACGAACTGATATACCAAACCGGGCTCACCAATACCGATATAGCCACGAGGCTAAAAGCCGAAGGCGTGAGCCTTAAAACCGAGATTATTGCCGATAGCGCTGAGCCTAAATCGATAGAAGAATTTAAACGCATGGGCTGGTACATTACCGGGGCAAAAAAAGGCGCCGATAGCATTAACAACTCTATTGATATACTCAAAAGGTATAAAATAAACGTAACCCGCGCCAGCGTTAACCTGCGCAAGGAGCTCGACCGCTATAAATGGCGGGTTGACCGCAGCGGCAAAACCATTAACGAAGCTGTAGATTCATACAACCACCTCATAGATGCGCTAAGGTATGTGGCTTTAAATAAACTGACAATAAATCGCGACACCAAACTAAAATCCCGGCTGCCATTTAATCCAAAAACAAACGGCCGCAGCATGTTTGATGAACTAATCGGCTCTCGTTTTTAATTACCTATTAAAAACTTCCCCTTCAGGGGGCGGGGCTAACCGGTAACACTATCCCTGTAAACCAAACCAATCAAAAACTCCCCCTTCAGGGGGCTGGGGGGCTCATTATGATAGACAAAACATTAAAAACAACCACTGGCAAACTGCAAATCAAAATACCCACGCAGCTAAGCGATGTTACACTTGGGCAAATGATGGCGATGCAGGCCAAACCAAATTTAAACGACATTGAAGCCATCAGCATTTTATCAGGCATTGCTGTTCAGGAACTTCAGCAGGTAAAAGATGCTAACGATTTTCTTGTTTTTGCCGATAGCGTACTGGCACTGGCTTACCAGATCAAATACCTGTACAACAGCGACGAAATCCCCAAACAGGTGAGTTTTTTGATGCCCGGGGAAAGCCGGCCAAAAACGGTAAAGGTGTTGGATAACCTATCGGTTGAGCCCGCAGGCGCTTTTATGGCCGCACGGGAGATTATTGCCGATGAGGTAAATGCCCACATTAAACAATTTGGCGAAGAGAACTGGAAAGAAAATTTTAACCCATCACTAAATGCCTGTTGCCAGGTATTGGCCCATTATTTTTACTGCCGGGCAACAAGCAAACCATACAACGAATACCAGGCCGAAGAATTTAGTAACCATATAAAAAACATGCGGGTAACGGAGGCACTGCCCATAGCCAAACATTTTTTTATCTTTTATCCCAGCTTATCGAAACCGAAAACAAGCTACTGGCATCGCCTGCAACAATTTTGGAAAAACGGGCTGGCATACAATCGTTCGAAAAGTTTAAATATATCAACACCATAAATGCCCTTGCCGACGGCGATATCACCAAATGGGATATCATCCTGAACATGCCCTACGAAAGGGTACTCACCAAACTCCTGCTTAACAAAACCGAAGCAGAATACCAGAAAAGATATGGGGATATTAGTCGGGAGCCATAAGTTCTGAGTTTTGAGTCTTAAGCTCTTTGGTTTAACATAATCTCACTCGCAAATTACTTTAAAATCAATAATTCACTAAATCACTAATTCAATAATTGCCTCCATGCGTAACCAAATAGAAACCATAGTACAATCATTAACCGGCAGCCCAACATTTGCTTACGGTACCCAAAACGAATTGAACACCCTGGCAGATGATAAAATTTTTCCGTGCGTGTTTATGTATCCGCTGCAGCCCATCGAGGTATCGCCGCAGGTAAACGGATCTGTGGATAACACTTTTACCATCTATCTGGAATTTTTGTTCAAAACCGATTTTGGGCAGTTTACTGCCGATAACGAAACCTATGTGCAGCAGGCGCTGCAAATGGCCAACCAGTTTATAGTAAAAGCTTCAAAGTATCGCGAAGGCGAAGGCCGGTACTTCCGCGTCAAGGCCGGTATTAAAGCAAAATGCCTGCCTGTATACAATAAGTTTGATGTAAATACTACAGGTGTCGGATTAACCATCACCCTGCCAACCATGTACTACGATACATTTTAAGCTGACATATGACCACCTAAAAATCAAAACAATAAAAATATGGCTATTGTAGCAAACATCACCATTACCAACACCACCAGCCCCAGCGACGACCAGGTTTACGGCGACGCACACATTTTTTTAACAGATTCTGAAACTAATCAGCCTGTTAATGGCAATAACGTTGTTGTAACCTTTACCCAAAATATAAACGGCAACATATCTACCAGGTCGGTAACCGTACCCGGGCAAAGCATTAAAATATTTGGCGGACTAATTGCCGATAAAATAACCGGCTACTTTGTTACTTTCAGTACGCCACAGTTGGGCACCGTTCCCGATCCGGAGCCACCGGTAAACACCTGCGATCTGAAGATTAATTTCATCCACATAGATAAGCCCGAATCGGCGCCTGGGGCAGCCGATGCCCAGGTTACGGTTAATGCATCGTCAACCTATGGCCCTATTGAATACAGTATCAACTTTGGCGATACGTGGCAGGCTTCGCCCACATTTTCAAACCTCAGCGGTGGCATGCTTTCGGTAGCAGTTAAAGATGCCAACAGTTTGGGCTGTATGGCTAATGGTTCAGTAAATATCCCTACCCTATCCGACCTGCTGATTAATGATCCATCAGTAACCATCGGCGGCAATACCTCCCGCTGGAACGCGGCATTTAATCCCGTGGTGTTCACCTATCAGCGTAAAGATTTTAGCGTATCGGCCGTTACCGTTAATTCCGAAGCGGGTTACGCCTGCATCACGTTAAACACAAACCTCACGAACCTGGCCGGTGACTACCTGGTAAAAACCGGCGATAAAGTTTACATCAACGCCGGCTTTTACCAGGGTGTTTATGAAATAGTAAAACCCTATACTTATAACCAGCTGGTTATCAAAACGCCATTTATTGGCGATGCAACGGGTTTTATCAACATTAACAATTTGCGGCCCTATTACAAGGTAATTACCCAAATAACCTATATAGATAAACTCACCGGCCGCCAGGAAACCATCACATCAAACAACAGGCCCGACGGCACGGGGCTGGTAAAGGCCGACTTATCCAACTTTTTGCAAAGCCTTTTATTACCCGTAGATAACAGCGATTATACCCAAACTAATTTCCGCGACGATAACCTGAGCGCCAGCTACCAAATACAATATGCCCAGCACTGGGACGACGGCACAACCGAAGGCCATACCTCGGAATATGTAAACCTTGTGAACCCTTATTATGTGGTTTACGCTGCAAAGCAATTAGGCGAACAATATGGTGGTAACCTTGCCCCATTTGTTCCCTTTGCCAAAGTAACTAACCCCGCCCAACGCGCGCGCTGGATAACCGACTTTGCCGAACCAGCCTATTCCATAGGCTACCCGTTTGATATTGGTTTTATTTACAGCGAAGAGATGCTTGGCCGGCAGTTATATTGCGAAATAACCTTGCTGGATATTAACCGCCATCCGCTTGCCGGCACAACGCAGGTAAGCGGCCTGCTTAACGAAGATGGCTCCTGGCTGCTAAACCAGGACGGCAGCAAATACCTTATTGCCGGGCAAAACCAGGTAAGCTTTCCGGTTCCCGGCCAGTTGGGCTTAAACCGGGTGATGATTAATAATAGCTTCCCGCGCGAGGCGTTTTACTTTAACCTTACCCTTAAGTATGACGATGAGCATGGTACACATACCGTTACCCAAACACAAACAATAAGGATAGATGACGCGGTTGACGACCAATCGGTTTACCTGCGCTGGATAGGGCTTAGCGGTTCATGGAATTATTACCGTTTTGTTTTTAACCAGGAACTTAGCCTCGATGTACAAAACGCCACCATCATTAAAAACTACGTACACGATTGGGAAAACCAGCAGGGCATTGAAGAAGTGATAAGCAAAACGGCAGGTCAAAAAATGAAGATAATGGCCGAAGACCTGTCGGTAGCTGATATTAAAGGCCTGCAATCCATCAAATACTCGCCCAAAGTACAAATGCTAATCAACAAAAACCCGGTAAAATGGCAAACCATCGTCATCAACACCGCCACCTTCAGCGAGTACGAAACCCGCAACGGCCAGGCCCCCTTCAGCATCACGTTTAATATGCCATCTATCAATATACAAACGCAGTGAGGGTTCATTGGTTCACTGGTTCATTAGTTCATTGGTCTTGTCTGGTTACACAAGGCGGGGCTAATGGATCAAAACTAACAGTTATTACGCCAGCGTTTACCAGTGAACTAATGAACTTTGCACCAATGAACTAATGAACCAGTGAACCAATGAACTAATAAAGATGAACGATTTACAATTATATATAAACAACCAGCAGGCCGATCTGAGCGACGATAGCCCTATCGCGCTTACCTTCCAGATCAACAACCTGGCCGAGGTAAAAAATCAGCAGGGCAATACCAGCAACCAATTTAAGCTGCCGCTTACCCAGCGCAACCGGCAAATATTGGGTTTCCCGGATGATGTGGCCTTTACTACCGCCCTGCCCTACAGTTACTACGATGCCCGCATTATACAGGACGGGTTAGAGATTGTGCCCTACGGCATTGCCCAGCTAAACACCATCGAACAAAATACAGCCAGCATAACCGTACTAAGCGGCAATGTTGATTTTTTTGATGCTATTGAAGGTAAAATGTACGATATGGGCGATAGCACGACCCCTTATGGTGTAAAGCAGCCATTTAAACCCTATCAGCACAAATGGACGGTGGAAAATGTGGCAAAATCGCAAATAAAAACAGATGGCTGGATTTGGCCTGTTGTTGATTATGGCAGCCTGGTTTACAAGGTTACCAACGATAACGAAATCAATGTTCGGCAGCTAAGGCCAGGCTTTTTTATTAAAACGGCTATTGATATAATGCTGGCGGCCAATGGCTATAAGGGTACAGGATCACTATTAAGCAATCCGGTTTACCCGCTGCTTATTGCCCAGTTCAGCAACGATAATTTTGTACATGGTGCCGATTACCAAAACCAACCCGCCACCAATGGCAGTATTGTTTATAATGGTTTAAATATCAATGTATCGAGGGCAAAAAATTCAGGTTTACAGCCTGGCGGCGAAATCGGCTTTAGCAATATCCAATCCGATCCTAACAGCCATTATGCCAATAACCGGTACAATGCAAAAGAAATTATCACCGTTGATGCTGCACTCACTATCCCGAAATTTTATTTATATGGACGAGCCTCGGGCGATCATAAAAGCAGTGTAGATATCAGCATTGTTTTGGATACCCCAGGCTTGCCAAGGCAATATTTAGCAACCACTATTTTTGATTTTAACGACGGTTACGACGCCCCAAGAGATAGCGGCAGTGGCGGATCAATCCAAGCCCACAAAACCTATTTAAACACAGCAATAAAAGCTACCGATATTGAAATGGGCGTTGGCCAGCAGTTATTGGTAGAATACGATTTCCATGGCGATGCTCCTTACAGCTTTACCATTTACGCAGGGGCTACGTTTTCAATTACAGCCCAAAATGAAACGGTACTTTACGGGCAGGATGTTCAATGCGAACGTATTTTCCCGGATATCAGCCAGAAAGACCTGCTGAAAGATACCTTGCAACGATTTGGCGTTATTTGCCAAACCGATAATACCACCCGCACTATTAATTTTGCCTCGTTTAAGGATATTGTTGGCAATATCCCCAACGCCAAAAACTGGACAAGCAAATGCCTCGACCAGGGTAAAACCGTAAGCTTCCAGCTGGGTGGCTACGCGCAGGTAAACAACATGAAATACAAAACCGACGACAATGTACTGCCCAAAAGCTTTGCCGACGCGCAGATAAAAGTAGCCGATAAAACCCTGCCGGCCACTGCCGATTTGTTTGAAAGCCAGTTTGCCCCCACCCTTAACCGGCCTTATATTGGCGGCACCGTTGCCCAGATAAAAATGATTGACGATACATCCGACGATAACAGTTTCAGCATCGGCGTTACACCCCGGATATTGATAGATAATAAAGTACCGCTGACAGGCAAAACCATCAAATTTACCGATGGCGATGCAGCCAACGATATGTTTGTAAACGACTTTATATCGGCCCCGTATTTTTACAAGCCCGACGGCGAACACAACCTATGCTTCGCAGATATGCCGGGCTACGGCCAGGGCAAAATGCTGCCGGGCTTAAAAACCCTGTATTATCCCGAACTGGAAAAAATACTACAGCAAACCAAAAAGGTAATACGTTATTTTTTACTTACACCGCGCGACATCCTCGATCTTGACTTGCTGATACCCGTTTACCTGGAGCAGGATAGCTGTTACTACTACATCAATAAAATTGACAGCTGGCGCAAAGGGCAGCCTACTAAGGTGGAGTTGGTGAAGCTGGGGTGATGCCTTACGTTTAAGAGAACCACCCATGGGTTATCATTTCAGTCGCTGAATCTGAATAGAAAAAGAGCGTATACCGATCACTACTAACGTTTGTAAAAATATTAGTAATAGATAAAATATCTTCTTTTTTGATGTTATTCTCATTTATAAATTGAGTGAGTTTATCGGCGCTGGAAAATACCGATGACTTTAATATTATCATGATAATCAGAGTAAGTGTTAGTGAAAATGTTAAGATAGTTTTTTTTATAATTGAGTCATATCAGTACGTCGTTTTGCGTTATGCTAATGGTTGATGTTTTCAAGCTGACCGAGATTTCAAATTCAATAGTAAAGTATTCGACCAGGTATCTGAAACAAATTACTTTTATGCGATTCAGCTTCTGGCCGCTGTTTTCACCGTAACAGTTCCGCTTTATTTTTTCTTCTATAACCAATAAAGTAAATTTGCAACTAATAATTCTGTTTATTATTTTTACCAATAAAATTAGCAAAACCTAAATACACATCAAATTAACCCCGCTTTAACACAATTACGAAAATATCTAATTTACTTTTTCTATCTATCTTTTTTCTTGGATGTAACTCCGCATCAATGGATATACCACTTGATAAACGGCCTGCTGCAGAGTTATCATTAATTAAGAAAGTTAATGATGCAGATTCGATTTCTACGTTATCAGATAATGAAATTAAAAAAGATGAAGCGATCAAAAAAGGAAAAGCCGAAATAATTAATTTTATAACAGACTCCTTAAATTCACAAATAAAAAATTGGGATGCTGTAGTATTCAAAATTGAGGTTGATGTTTTACCTCCAAATTATATACAGACAACTGTACTTATACCCAAAAACAGGTTTTTAAATGAAAAAATGCCCGAGTTTAATACAATCGTATTACATGGCCAGGTAGACATGACCAACGCTACAATTAAAAACTCATTAAAAGAAATGAAGTCGGGCGATACCGTATTAGTGAGCGGTTCATTTGTAAAGAGTGGTTTTGAAAAAATTGATTTTTCGGATTATAACGATGACTTCAGACATCCTTTTTCAAGTCCGGAATTCAAATTCAACTTTGACAGCATCGTAAAAAAAAGGAAATAAAACAGGCGGCCAGTTTTGGCCGTTTTTTTTAAACTAAATTATGCCTATTGGCATTTTAATCATATAAACTTATGGACGATTTTAAACAACAGATTCAACAAACGCAGGCAAGTGCCGATGCCTTAAATGTCACCTTACAAAACCTTTATCAAAAGTGGGGCGATCTTAAAAAACAGCAAGCCGATTTTACAGAAGCCGGAAAAACAAATACGAAGTACTTTGATACTATTACTCTTTTAATTGACAAGTACAAAGGAAAAATAGACGATACAAATAATAGCCTTACCACGTTCAACACCGTATTAGGCCAACAGGAAC
Source organism: Mucilaginibacter ginsenosidivorax (assembly GCF_007971525.1). NCBI lineage: Bacteria > Pseudomonadati > Bacteroidota > Sphingobacteriia > Sphingobacteriales > Sphingobacteriaceae > Mucilaginibacter > Mucilaginibacter ginsenosidivorax. The sequence continues at coordinate 6,012,784 of NZ_CP042437.1, read as the reverse complement.
GTGCATTTGCTGCAGCGCAGAACAGAGCTGAGATTTGGGGAAAGGCCTGGGAAAACGCAAAAACCGGGGTGGATAAAGTAACCCAATCCACTGAAACGTTTGGAAAGATACTTGGCAAATCTGCGGACGACTTCAAACCCTTGACAGAAAGCCTTAAAACTGCAGTAACTGTGATATCGCCATTTAAAGATGCCATTGTAAAAGCCAACCAGGCTTATACAACTTATAAGGAAAGTATGGCATCTAACAATGACAGGCTCGAAGCTCTTAAAAATGTGTTTCCGGGTTTAAAAAAAGGGGTAGAGGAAGGTGCCGGAGGATTTAGAACTTTTAAAGTAGCACTGGCAGAAACCGGGATTGGACTTATCCTAATTGTTGTAGCGGCGCTTATAGAAAAGATACAGACCGTGAAACCCATTATGGATGTTGTTAATGGAGCCTTTGCATCGGTCAGCGCGGTTATAAAAATTGCCACTGATACAATTTTTAATTTGGTGACGAGCTTTAAAGATTTGGGAAATTTTATTGCCCACCCTATCGACAGCATAAAAAAACTCGGAACAACAATGGCTGATGCCGCAGTTGATGCTTATAAACTTGTACAGGCACAGGAAAAATTAAAAATCGACACATCGGTACAGGATGCTGCCAATGATAAAATTAAAGACAACATGGACCTTTTAAAAGAGCAGGCAACAAATCAAAAATTGACCACTGCCGAAAGAAAAAAAGCTTTAAAAGACCTTCAGCTTGCACAAGCCGAATATCATAACCAGAATAAGGCACTAAGCAATCGGGAAATGGCCAATAACATAGAAAAGGTAAGGATAGACAAAAGTTTAAGAGCCGATGAGATAAAAGGATTAAAAGAAAACGGGGTCGCATACGCCGGTGAGCTTTTAAAAAAAGGAAGAATTGAACAGCAGCAATTTGACGACATAAAAAAAGCCAGTGATAACCAACGAAAACTAAGAAAGGAAGATCTACAGCAAACCAAAGAATACGTAGACGATTTGCAAAAACTTAAAGACGAGGCAGCAGAAAAAGACAAACAACGGCAAGATAAACAAAAGGCAATAAATGATAAGCTAAAATCCGACAAGAAAAGTGCCACCGAAAGAGCAAAGGAATTAAACGAAGCTGCAATAACCCATCAATTGCAAATGACTTATGATGCTTACGGCAATGAAACATTGGCGGCAAAAGATCATTACGATAAACAATTAAATGAGCTTAAAGAACTGTTTAAAAATAAACTAATTGACCAAACCCTTTATAATACCGCGAGCAAAAACTTACAAATTGAATACCATAGCAATTTGGGCCTTATCATAAAAAAATATAACGATGAAGACAAAGCCAAAACAGAACAGGCGGAAAAAGAGCTGGCAGATATTAAAATTAAAGGCATGGCAGAAGGTGCCGAAAAACAGAAGAAAATTCTTGAACAGCAAAAAGATGAAAGCACCAGTCAAATAACAAAAGACAATAAGGAGATTGCCGCCCAACAACAAGAGCTCCAAAAGCAAATAGATGATGCTAAAAAAACAAATCCGCAAGCTGATGTGGCTGAATTGCAAACACAGTTGAAGGCAAAACAAGAACTTTTTAAACTAAATGGCGAAAAGCTAACTGAAATTGAAACCCAAACCCAAAAGGAAATAGCCAAAATTGACCAGGAAGCAGCACAAAAAGAAAAGCTAAAAAAAGATCAGGACAATATTGATGACGATCAATCAAAAGTTGATAACGCCAATAGCCCATCAGCAAAACTGGCTGCACAAAAGAAACTAATATGGGACCAGGCCCAATATGAAATTGATGCAGCAAATGGCAATAGCGAAGAAATATTAAAAATTGAAACCAAACGAAATAACGCCATTGCCGATTTGGATAAACAAAGCCGAAAACAACGCCAGGATCAGGAGATACAGATGGCCCAGCAAATATCTGCCAAAGCTTTCTCCCTCATCAGCAACAGCATCAAATCATCCAGCGAAGCCAAAATACAGGCTTTAGAAAGTGATAAGGCTAAAGAGTTAAGCAACACCAACCTCACCAAAAGCCAGAAAGCAGCCATCGAGGCCAAGTACAAAAAGAAAGAAAACGACGAAAAAGTAAAAGCCTTTAAAGCCGAGCAAAAGTTGCAAATAGCCCAGGCACTTATTAACGGTGCCGTGAGTGTTACCAAAACATTGTCGACAACGGGTCTGCCTGCTGCTATACCGCTCATTGCAGCAGATGTAGCCATGACCGCTATCCAAATAGCCACCATAGCATCGCAAAAGCCGCCAAAATTTGCACGGGGTGGTCAGTTCATATCTGATGGCCGGGGAGCATTATTACCCGGCTACAGTCGTACCGATAATACCAACGCGTACCTGCGCTCGGGCGAGGCGGTTGTAGTATCCGAAGCCATGCGCAACCCCTGGGCCCGCAACCTGGTAAGCGCCATTAACGTAGCTCACGGCGGTCGCGATTTTTCGGCACCAAATCCGGGTAACGGCTACGCCATCGGCGGCATATTTACCGACGGCGGCAATGCCAACCGCTATTATAACCAACCGGTAAATGATGTAAAAGAACTGGCCAATACGGTAGCCTACCAGATGATCAACAACTTCCCCCCTATTTATGTGGACGTGAAAGACGTTAACAACCAGCAAAACATCCTGGCACAAACGGTGGATAGGGTGAATCTGTAGGCGAAGCCCCCCAGCCCCCTGAAGGGGGGTTACAAAATCTAATTATTCAATTTATCTACAATAAAAAAGCATCCCCTTTAGGGGACGGGAGGGGCTCATGAACATTAAAACAGCAAACACACTATTCGACGATGGCGTATTTTCGGCCATGTACAAGGCGGGGTTTATCACCACTAAAATATTTACCTACCGTGAAATTTACCTCTGGATTCATGCCCAGATCCAGATCCGCAATATCACCAAAAACCAGGCGGTGCTGGAAGCCGAGGTAAAATTTGGCAAGGATGAGCGTACTATATGGCGGGCTTTGAATTGCTTTACAGAATAATCGGTTGCTGGATGCGCGAAATAGTTGTCTGAATCAGAATTTACAGAATTCAAGAATTAGCAGAATTGATCCCATTCTGCTAATCAAATCCAAAAAAAATCTGATAAATCCGAAAAATCCCGGTTCAGAAAAATTCAGCTTACTGACAAAGTAGTGTCACCATCGCATTAAAACATTGTCCTGATATTTGTATAGTTCAATTATCTGAACCGGAATTTATCGAATTAAAGAATCAACAGAATTTTAAGAAATTCGAAAAATTCAACTAATTCGTTTAATTCAAGTTCAGACAAAAAAACCGGATTTACTGACAAACTACTGTCACCATCGCATTAAACTATTGTTCCGATATTTGTATTGTTCGGTTGTCTGAACCTGAATTTATCGAATTAAAGAATCAACAGAATTTTAAGAAATTCGAAAAATTCAACTAATTCGTTTAATTCGAGTTCAGACAAAAAAACCGGCTTTACTGACAAACTACTGTCACCATCGCATTAAAACATTGTCCCGATATTTGTATAGTTTCAATCATCTGAACCGGAATTTATCGAATTAAAGGATCAACAGAATTTTAAAAATTCGAAAATTCAACCAATTCGTTTAATTCGAGTTCAGACAAAATTCAACCACTGACAAACTATTGTCACCACCAAAACAAAAGCAAATTACGACCTTTGAACTATGCTAATCGGCATTAAAAACATTAATCGGATTTCATTCTGAAAATTCTAAAATTCTGAACATTCTGATTCAGACAAAAAATCTCAAATCTCATATCTAACATCTCAATTCTAACAAGATGAGCTACAAAATCTACTTATACGATACCGAAACCGATTGCATCGGGTCGGGCAGTTTATCATCGGCATACATACAAACGCAGCTGCAGGAAGCCGCCGGGCAGGACCTGGAAGTGCACATCAGCTCGGTAGGCGGCAGCGCGTTTGATGCCATTGCCATATATGATCT